>DAVZID010000014.1:0-52727 GCA_052273485.1 Lachnospiraceae bacterium | reverse complement strand
GTGCGCTTCGGCAGATTGATGAAAAAAAGTATGACACGGAGCTACGAAATGCAGGTGTTGAGGAGATTGTTAAAATAGGCATTGCTTTTCGTGGAAAAAATGCAGCAGTGAAACGAGGATAAATTATAGGTAAGACAGTAAACACAATGCTGTCCCCTGTTATACCCGTCTTTCTTTACTTTGTCCTTTTGGTCTTTGTTGACACCATTCTTATTTGTTCTCATAATAGTACCTCTCTCGTTTTAAAATAAAACAATTCAAAAAAGTTCATATATTGCTTGATTTTACTTATATTCTATCGTATAATATAAGTGTAGTCAACTATATTCTCACGTTTTTGAAAAACAGATCACTGGCAGAACATTCTCAGAGAGAAGGAATCAGCATGAATCAGCATGAATCAGCATGAATCAGCATGAATCAGCATGAATCAGTATTGTGTGTACCTTCTTTCCAGAAATGATGCAGTGTTCTCAAAATAAATCATATATAATGTGCATAGTTTGTAAAATATCATTGACAATACCGCGTTTATGAAGTACAATAAACTAATGTATAAGATGGAATAATTTTGTGATCATGGCGTGTGGTGCAGCTTATAAGGCAGCAGCGAAAGGCTGTGAGAGCAAAGTAACATATAGGAAGAGATGAGGACGCCATGGAGCCAAAAGACAATATAATTCGGCCAAGTTTTCACAGACAATTTGATACACACGTATCCGGCGATAATACCGTGCGTAAGGCAGTTCCTTATCTGGATCGCTACCAGCAAGAACAGCTTGAGCGCCAACGGGAGCGCCAGAGACGCTGGGAAAAGCAGATTCATAAACGCGCAGTACAAAAAGAGTTCGAAGAACGCAGAAGACGAGCAAATGCACTGACCTCTGCAGAGGCGGCCGTAGTAGGAGTTTTGTGTGCAGTGCTTTTAGTTGCGTGTATTTTTTACGTGGGTCAGCAGGCAAAGCTGAACAAAAGCAGAAATCAGCTTGCATCCTTGCAGAAGACCTATGCAACACTTGTTGAGGATAACAATGCAAGAAGCAGTGCAATTGATGGATCAATTGACTATCAGAGAATCTATGAGTATGCGACACAGGAGTTAGGAATGATGTATCCGGAGAAGGGACAGACTGTCACCTATAAGAGAAATCCAGGCAGCTATGTGAAGCAGGGTGAGGAGATTCCAAGCAACTAAGATTAAAATAGCAAAGGTAAGTATTGATCCTTTGACTGTCATATTTAAGAAAAACCTCCATAAATATGAGATAGACATCATATTTATGGAGGTTTTTTATGCCCACTGTAAGCAAAAAGAGAGTAATGTGTAATCGCCGGCTGCGTCGTTCCAATCAACGGTATTTTAATCATCAACGGTTATTCTTGGTCATCTTCCTGTGTCTATGCGCAATGCTGTGTATAGACACGGGTTGCACATCCAAAAAGGAAGATCGCTTGCAGGACATCGATTTTACTGTGATCGATGACGCCGAAATTCCAGACGAATTAAAAACAATCATTGACCAGAAAAAAACAGGAGAGTTCAAGCTGACCTATGCCGATCAGGATGAACTCTACATAGTAGTTGGTTATGGAAAGCAATTGACAGGCGGCTACAGCATTCAGTTTCCAGATGTGTATTTAACGAAAGAGAATATCGTGGTCACAAGTGTGCTGCTTGGCCCAGAAGGAGAGGAGCCAGCCAATATCAGCTATCCATACGCGGTCATTAAAATCGAATATCGGTCAGAGCCAGTGTTGTTCCAGTAAATTACTTTTCTGCTTTATAGTCGTTCATCAAATCTGTCAGATAATTCTTGATCTCGATAAACTTTGGAATATAAATAAAGAAGTAACCGACACTCATTCCGGCCAGAAAGATGCACAACCAGTAAGTCCAGTGAGCGACCTGGGTTAAGGTTACACCGATTAGGCCAACGACCCATACGACTACCATGCCCTGCTTTAATGCTAGATACGGACGGCGGTTTGTCACCTTCTTTTTGAGATACATCATGTAAACTGCGCCCAGTGCGATACCTGCGACAGCTAGCAAAATTGTAAGCCACGGGGATAAAAGTTCAGGACGCTTGATCATTTTTATGATTAGGATGAGCACATAAGCGGCAGTTCCAATGCCGTACATGATCCAGGGAAAAATGTTGTTGCGGAAGGGAGAATCCTTCTTCATGCTAAATTTCATAATTTTGCCTTTCTGCGAATATTATTTTTAATTAAAATGATACCGTGCAAGCATAGAAAAGTCAATAAGAGCCACAAGTCTGCAAATATAAAATTTTTATAATTGCCATAGCTTGTGGGAAACGCTCGTAACTTAGATTAGCGGTGAGACGAATGTGTTTTATTGAGACGTTAGCGCCTTCGTGAAAGCCGGTCATCTCAGGACTTTGCCATAAACATTGGTTGATCCGTGAACTGTAACCATAGCACACGTAAACTTACCGGGTCACAAAAAATCCAGTTGAAAAATCCTGCCGAAGATGATATACTTACAGAAGATTGTGAAAAAATAATCACACAAGCAATCACAAGCAACCATAAGCAATTAAAGGAGGTACTTCAATGTTAGTAACAGCTGAAGAGATGCTTAAGAAAGCAAAGGCCGGCAAGTATGCAGTAGGCCAGTTCAATATCAATAACCTGGAGTGGACCAAGGCAATCCTTGCAACCGCACAGGAGCTTCAGAGCCCGGTTATCCTTGGTGTTTCCGAGGGTGCAGGAAAGTATATGACCGGTTTTGGTACAGTAGCAGCTATGGTAAAGGCTATGATCGAGGAAATGAACATCACCGTTCCGGTTGCTCTGCATCTGGATCACGGAACCTACGAAGGATGCTACAAGTGCATCAAGGCTGGTTTCTCCTCCATCATGTTCGACGGATCTCATCTTCCGATCGAAGAGAATATCGAGAAGACCAAGGAGCTGGTTGCTGTATGCAAGGGTATGGGAATGTCTCTTGAGGCAGAGGTTGGTTCCATTGGCGGCGAGGAAGACGGCGTTGTAGGTATGGGCGAGTGTGCAGATCCGGAAGAGTGCAAAAGAATTGCTGATCTGGGCGTAACTATGCTGGCAGCAGGTATCGGTAACATCCACGGTGTATATCCGGCTAACTGGAAGGGACTGAGCTTCGAGACATTAGCAGCAGTAAGTGAGAAGGTTGGTGACATGCCACTCGTTCTTCACGGTGGTACAGGTATCCCGGCTGACATGATCAAGAAGGCAATCTCTCTGGGCGTTTCCAAGATCAATGTAAACACCGAGTGCCAGTTATCCTTCGCAGCAGCTACTCGTGAGTATATCGAGGCTGGTAAGGATCAGAAGGGCAAGGGATTTGACCCAAGAAAGCTGTTAGCACCAGGTGCTGAGGCAATCAAGGCTACTGTTAAGGAAAAGATGGAGCTGTTCGGTTCTGTAGGCAAGGCTTGAATCAATTAATAGCAAATTAAGATTTGAGAGTGCGGTTCTGGACAGAAAGACAATTAGGCACATGAGCGAATTGCCATATGCTTAACGAAGCATATGGCAAAATAGACAGAGTGTCAAATATTTTTCGGGTTTGCCGTGAAAAAAGGGGATATTTCACAAAAGTGAACGGATTCCCAAAAAACACTTGCTTTTCCGATTGAAATGAGGTATTTTATTGTCATCGGTGATGGCGATGAGCGATCACGATCTGACCGGAACAAGGGCGTTCTTATCTTTGATAAGGGCGCTCTTTTTTTACTTTATCGCTGTAAAGCGATTGGTGATTGAAACTTCGGTTGGGCGGCTCTGCGGCAATGACACAGCAAAGAAAAGACAACAGACAGAGCTGCATATCAGTATAGAATGAGAGGGTTGAAAACATGAGCGGCAGAATTACAGAGTTATTTAACAACAATGTTTTTACAGATGCTGAGATGAAAGCTCGCCTTCCTAAGAAGGTTTATAATGAAGTTAAGGCATGCAAGCTGGAGAAGGGATCTGCAGACATCGTTGCACAGGCAGTAAGAGATTGGGCAATTGAGAAGGGTGCAACACACTTTACACACGTATTTGAGCCATTGACCATGCTTACTGCAGAGAAGCATGACTCCTTTGTTTCTCTTCCAGATGAAGACGGTAAGGTTATGATGGACTTTACCGGAAAAGAATTGTGTGAGTCTGAGCCGGATGGTTCATCCTTCCCGTCAGGTGGTATCCGTGATACCTCCCGTGCAAGATCTTATACTTCTTGGGATATGACATCTCCAATCTATGTAAAGGAAGATGCAATCGGAACCATTCTTTGTATTCCAGCAGCGTTCTGCTCCTACACAGGTGAGGCACTTGATGCAAAGACGCCACTTCTTCGTTCCATGGACGCAGTTAGCGAGCAGGGTATTAGACTTCTTCGTCTCCTTGGAAATACAACCTCCACAAAGGTTAGTGCAGGTGTTGGACCAGAGCAGGAGTATTTCATCGTAGACAGAGATAAATATTTACAGAGAGATGACCTTGTATTTACTGGACGTACCTTATTTGGTGCACCAGCACCAAAGGGCCAGGAGCTTGATGACCAGTATTTCGGTGTCATTCCGGAGCGTGTTGGTTCCTTCATGAAGGAATTAAACGAGGAGCTGTGGAGATTTGGTATCACCGCAAAGACACAGCACAACGAGGTAGCACCAGGACAGCATGAGGTTGCGCCAATCTTCTCCGTCAGCAACGTAGCAGCAGACAGCAACCTGCTTTTGATGGATACCTTAAAGAAGGTGGCAACCCGTCACGGTCTTGTATGCCTGCTTCACGAGAAGCCATTCGCAGGTGTAAATGGTTCTGGTAAGCATAACAACTGGTCTCTTTCCACAGATGATGGCATTAACCTGTTTAAGCCAAGCAAGACACCAGAGACCGATACACGTTTCCAGTTAATCGTCGGCTGTGTTATGAAGGCAGTAAAGAAGCATGCACTTCTTCTTCGTACCGCTGCTTCCAACCCAGGAAATGATCATCGTCTGGGTGCAAATGAGGCACCGCCAGCAATCATCTCCATCTTCCTTGGCGATCAGGTCGGTGGCGTAATCGACCAGATTATCGAAAAGGGATATGCAGATTCTTCTATTCCAGCAGGAACACTTGACCTTGGTGTTAAGGAGTGCCCGGCTGTCGATAAGGATCCAACCGATCGTAACCGTACATCACCATTTGCCTTCACTGGAAACCGTTTCGAGTTTAGAATGGTAGCTTCCTCCTGCAACATTGCAGAGCCAAACACTGTATTAAATGCAATGATGGCAGAGGCATTCTCCGATGCAGCAGATGCAATTGAGGCAAAGCTTAGAGAAGGAAAGCACACAGATGTTGCTGTTCGTGAAGTGACTGCAGAGTTTATCCGTGAGAACAAGGATATCTACTTCAATGGCAACGGCTACACCGATGAGTGGGTAGCTGAGGCTGCAAGAAGAGGACTTCCAAATGTAAAGACATGGGTTGAGTCCATTGAGTCTGTGACCGCACCGACTACTGTTGCAATGTATGAGAAGTTCCATATCCTGACAAAGAGAGAGCTTGAGGCTCGTGCAGAGGTCTTCTATGAGACATACAGCAAGACCTTAAACATTGAGGCAGGCACCATGATTGATATGGTAACAAAGAAGATCATCCCGGCTGTTATCAAGTATGAGAACAACCTGGCTGCATCTGTAAATACCATCAAGTCTGCATACGCAGCAGCAAACATCTCCACTCAGGAAGGTATGCTTCATGAGATTGCAGAGCTTTTAGGTGAGACCTATCAGGCATTAAAGAAGTTAAGCGAGGTTCACACAAAGGCTGTTGCTATGGAAGGCAAGGAGCAGGCATTCTATTATAAGAATGTTGTAAAGGAAGCAATGGATGAGCTGCGTGCACCGGTTGATAAGCTTGAGGTATTAGTAGAGCGTAAGGTATGGCCAATGCCAACCTATGGCGATCTGTTATTTGAAATTTGATAACACCAGAATCATTTTTTGAAGATTGTAAGTGCGAAGCACGGAGCAATTTGGTGCTATAACGATATAGAAAGCGAAAAAAAAGAATCTATGGCTGTCCGGAGGTTTTTCTTCGGACAGCTATCTTTTTACTTGACAATCAACTGTAGATAAAGGTAAAATAAATGTATATGTGTAAATCTTCCGGAGGTTAGTTGAAAACAATTATGGGGATAACAAATGTTTTTTTGGCAATACTTGGATATGTATTGTTACTCATCAGTACAAGACTGGTGAATGAAGGCGGAATATCCATCATGAGAAAGAAGCCAACGTCCGATGCACAGGAGAGGATCTTTTCCTGGTTTGCGCTTAGCCTGATGCCGTTTTTGAGCGTTGCGATTGCAGGCGGTGTGTTTGGCCTGGGAAACATGGTATTTGCGGCTGCATTGACAGCTGGTGTGTTGCAGCTTCTTCTGATCTATGGAATGCTTGGTCTTGCCGGAACGTATCGTCTGGCGGGGAATGCACTTCGTGATCTCGTGATCCTTTTAGTATGCGTCGTGATTCTGATTGTCTTCACCAATTATACGTGGAGCAAGGGCCATCCGGCCAGCATGATCTCTCGCGGGGCAGGCATCTTTCTATTGGTTTTAGCCGCAGGCTTTACGGTATGGACGCTTCCTTATTTTACAGGAAAGAGTCATAAGCTTCAGCGTCGTCCAGGTACAAATTTTGTGCCGGCAGTTGTTTTTACGCTTGTGGGACTTGCATTTGCAGGGCTTGGCGGTGTGCTTCTTATGAATAACACGGCAGCGATCACCTATAGTCTGAATTTAGAACAGGGTGTGCTTGGCTTTGCTGTGATCGGTGTGGGACTAGTGATTCCAGAATATGTGCGTGTAGCCAGAAAATTTTGGATGAATACACAGAAGCCGATCGCTATGCATGCAACGCTTGCAACAGGCAACTTGGGGCTTCTTTTGATGGTTGGGCTGACGGCTGTGATCTCTCCCATTACCGTTACTTTTGCAGGGGCTTATTTGCTTCTTGTCTGTGTGGCAGCGATTGTTGTGTTTGGCGTATTATTTTACATAAATAATGAGGTCGGAAAGATTAAAGCAATTTTGCTTATGGCTTGCTTTGTCTTGATTTTCGTGGGGCTTATGATGGTTAGCTCACATTGAAGTGGCGTGAATTATAATGAAAAATTATAGGCGGCAATCAAGAGAGAAAGAGAGGGAGACGTTATGCTGTTTTCGGATATTACGGATTGTGAGATGTTAGTTTACCGGTGCATTCAGGAAGCCGACAAAGAAATTAGTTTACTTGGCATTATGGATGAACTTGAAAAGAAGTATCAGAAGGATTGGAAGCGGTCAACCGTGTGCACATTTATTGCACATTTGATTGATAAAGGGTATGTAAATGCAAGAAGAGAGGGACGCGTGTTCTATTACTCTTCCGCAATCAATGATAAGAAGTTTTTAGAAGCACAGGTAAAGCAGTTTATGAATTTCTGGTGTGATGGATCTCTCAGTGAGTTAGTGCAGTATGCATGCTCGGCCAAAGGAATTTCAAAAAAGAATGCGGCTGAAATCGTAGCTGCCGTAAAGGAGCTTGAAAAGAAGTAAGAAAGATGCTGCAGGGGATATCTGCAGCATCTTTGTCATTTGGTGAAAGGATCTGAGAAAATTATGGAAAACCGGAATACACCATTGTGGGATGCCTCGCTTGATATTGGGGAGCGACTAGACTGGCTGCTTGAGGCGTTAAATCTGGATGAGAAATGCAGAATGCTGTCAACACTCACACCAGAGGTAGCGCGTCTTGGAATACGCAGCACCTATCTGGGCGAGGAAGCCGCTCATGGTGTGGAAGCAAAGCACGACAGGAGCGTGAACTGGGGGGCACCGAAGCCGACCACAACATTTCCACAGCCGTTTGGTATGAGCCAGACATGGGATACCAACCTGATGGAAAAGATCGGTGAGGCAGTTGGAAATGAGGCAAGAATTCTTTATTACCGTGAGGGAGAGCATGGCGGATTGTGTCGTTGGGCACCAATGGCAGAGCCGGAGCGCGATCCGCGCTTTGGACGGACAGAAGAAGGCTATGGTGAAGACCCCTATCTGGGTGGACGTATGGCATCCTCCTATATCAGAGGAATGAGAGGAAATGACCCGAAGTACATTAAGACGGCGGCTACTCTAAAATATTTTACGGGCTGTAATTCTGAGGACCGTCCGCTTCGCGTGTCGATTGATCCGCGCAGCTTCTATGAATATTACCTGGAACCGTACCGCAGGTGTATCACCGAGGGCAAAGCAGAAGGGGTTATGACTGCAAGCAGCACGATCAATGGTGTTCCGTCTCTTTTGTGTGATCAGTTGCAGGAGGTGCTTCGTAACGAGTGGCGTTTTACTGGCCACATTGTTGGAAACGAGTGCTCCCTTGCCGAGTTGTGCCAGGATGAGCGCTTTTCGGATATCGCAAAGACAGCTGCGCTTGCAGTAAAGGCTGGAGTGGACTGCTTTGCGGATGAGCCAGAATACGTAGCAGGTGCTGTGCGCAGTGCCTACGATAGAGGACTCCTTACTATGCAGGACATTAATCAGGCCGTGCGACGCAGCTTTGCGACGAGGATCCGTCTTGGTATGTTTAATAAGAAGGAAGACGATCCATTTGCAAACCCGGATGAGTCTCTTCTTGGTGGAGATGTACATGCGAGCCTGTCACGTCAGGCTGGACGCGAATCGATTGTTCTTCTAAAGAATGAAGAACACATTTTGCCGTTTGATCCGCAGAAAAAAGAAAAAATTGCGGTGATTGGCCCTCTTGCCAATGAATGGTTAAAGGATTGGAATGGAGGAATTCCGCCATATCGGATTACTCCGTATGATGGTATCCGTGAAGCATTTGCACCAGAAAATGTGACCTACACAGATGGCAAGCGCAGACTTTGCCTGCGCTGTGGAGAACGCTATGTGTGTCTGACACAGGAAGGACGTCTGGCATTGGGATCACGCTCCGAGGCCGAGGAGTTTGTTATTACCGACTGGGGGCAGGGCAAGATGAATCTGCAAGCAGCCTCGACTGGTTGCTATCTTACAAGCGTAGACGAAGATGGTAAGTTGTTTGCAAGTCGTAGAGAAGCGTTTGGCCGTCATGTAAAGGAATGTTTCCGCGTGGAGATGCAGTCAGATGGTCGTTTCCGCTTGACAACGTGGCGAGGAAGAGATGTTTACTGGGACAGTGAGGGAATGCTTCGTGCAGCGACGGATGAGCAGGTCGGCATTGGTTGGCCAGGTGAGAACCGTGCACTGTTTGGCATTGAACAGACTTGGGATGGCACGGCACGCGCGGTAACATTGGCCACAGAGGCAGATAAAGTGATTGTCGTGCTTGGTACAAATCCAGTAATCAATGGTCAGATCGGACAGGACAGGGAACAGTATGCGCTGCCGAAGGCACAGCTTGAGCTTTTTGCAGCTGTAAAAAATGTAAATTCGCAGGTGATTGTTGTCGTTGTGAGCAATTATCCGCATGATCTTTCAGCGCTGCAGGAGGCAAAAGCAATTCTCTTTAGTCCATCTGGTTGTCAGGAGATGGGTCACGCAATTGCGGACGTATTGTCCGGTGCGTACAACCCATCTGGCAGACTAAACATGACCTGGTATCCATCCTTTGAGAGTCTTCCTGCAAAAAATGAATGCGATATTATTCGCACCCGTCAGACGTATCAGTACTATAGGGGCGAAAAGCAGTTTCCATTTGGATATGGTTTGTCCTATACCTCATTTGCCTATGATATTTTTGCTGTTGAGCAGGAAAAGGAACAGCTTAAGGCCGTGTTACGTGTGCGAAATACAGGAAACTGTGATGGTGCTCAAGTGGTTCAGATCTATGCAGCAAAAGAGGAATCAACACTTACGCTTCCTGATAAAAAGCTTGTCGGTTTTGCATTTGTCATGTTACATGCGGGTGAGGCGAAGGAAGTGACGATTCCGATTCCATATCGGGAGTTAATGATCTATGATGTAATTACTGAGAGTATGATGCTTGCAGATGGCAGCTATCGCATCTGGATTGGTGAGGATGCGGATGCACCAGCACAGATCGTAGAGAGTGATGGAACGAAGTGTCCGGCAGAGGCAGTGATATGTCTCGAGGGAGACATTCGCATGCGACGCGATTTTGCAAATATTACAGGCGCATGGTTGTACGATGAGTGCCGGAATGTGAGCATTAGTCGAAAGGAGGGTGCGCAGGTTGTCAGTGTCGGAAATAAGACGCAGGAAGCCATGATGGAGTATACGATGGGGGACAATGACAGCCTTGGAAGCGAGCTTCACCTAAAACTCTATGCGACGGAGGGCAGTAAGCTTAAGATTACCATCAATG
This sequence comes from Lachnospiraceae bacterium, assembly GCA_052273485.1. Classification (GTDB taxonomy): domain Bacteria; phylum Bacillota; class Clostridia; order Lachnospirales; family Lachnospiraceae; genus Anthropogastromicrobium. Next base: position 42,375 of record DAVZID010000014.1, on the reverse strand, counting down.
ATAAAGATTCCCAGATGTTTGCATTAAACACGCAGGGAACGATGCAGGAGGTCTGTATCAATCTGTCAAAGGAGATGGCAATGTGGGGCTATGTGGATGAGATTATCACATTGAAGTTATCGATGAAGGGCGCTATGGGAATCAGCTATTTCTGGTTTGAATAATTACGAATTAAACGATGTTGGGGTCAAAAGGTATTTTGCCCCCAACTGATATCCACGAATTGCTCCGTTGCTATGCAACTTTCGCAATTCTAAAACCATTCGGATTCGCTGATTTTCCTTGAAAATCGCTGCATCCTCATGTTTTTGCGGGTCCCAAGCTCCAAAACCTAATCGTGCAAGCACGAACGGCTTTTGGAGCTTTTGACCCTGGTATCATTAAATAATAAGGGAGAATAGATCATGGGAGAAAAGAATACAACTATGGGAACAATTGAAACAATGGAGGATTACAAGGAGGCACTTGAGGCATCATATCGCAGAATCCGTCCAGGTGATATCGTGACAGGAACAGTTATCGATGTAAATGATCAGGATGTGACAATTGATTTTAATTACTATGCACCGGGCAGAATCCCGGTAGCTGAGTTAAGCGATGATCCGACATATCAGGTACTGGAAAATATCGCAGTTGGTGATACACTTACTGCAACAGTTGTAAAGACAGATGATGGTGCTGGAAATATGCTTCTTTCCTGCAAGGATGCAGCTGAGGAGTTGGCATGGGATAAACTGCAGGAAGCACAGAAAACAAAGAAGGTTTACCATGTAAAGGCGGCAGGTGCTGTAAATGGCGGATGCGTAGCTTATGTAGAAGGTGTGCGCGGATTCATCCCGGCATCGAAGCTTGCATTAGAATATGTAGAGGAGCCGGCAGATTACTTAAATAAGGAGCTTGATGTTCAGGTAATCTCAGTGGATGAGGATGCAAAGAGAGTAGTTCTGTCTGCAAAGGAACTTCTTCTGGCGAAAGTTATGGAAGAAAAGAACAAGAAGATTAACAAATATACAGTTGGCACTGTTATGGAAGGAACAGTTGAACAGTTAAAAGATTACGGTGCATTTGTAAATATTGGTGATGGAATTACAGGACTGGTTCATATTTCACAGATCAGCGACAGAAGATTAAAGCATCCAAGTCAGGTATTAAAAGAAGGTGATAAGGTTAAGGTAAAGATTATAAAGATCGAAAACAATAAGATTTCCTTAAGTATCCGTGAGGCGGCTGAGCTTACAAGCCGCGAGGTAGAGGAGGAAGGACCAGCTGAGTATGAGGATAACGGTGCAGCAGCAACTGGTCTTGGCGCACTGCTTAAGGGATTTAAGCTAAATTAAGGTCTGATTTAAGAAAGGTGTGATTTTATGGCAGACGAGATGGAACTTTTAAAAGAATGGATAAAGACAAGCAAAAACATTGTATTTTTCGGAGGGGCAGGCGTGTCAACCGAGAGCAATATCCCAGATTTTAGAAGCACAGACGGTTTGTACAATCAGGAATACGCCTATCCGCCTGAAACAATTCTTAGTCACAGCTTTTACAAAAAAAAGCCGGAGGAGTTTTTTAGGTTTTATCGAAACAAAATGCTATTTCCAAATGCACAGCCAAATGCAGCGCACAAAGCGCTTGCAAGGCTGGAGCAGCAGGGAAAATTAAAGGCAGTGATCACACAAAACATTGATGGTCTGCATCAAAAGGCAGGAAGCAGGGAAGTGCTAGAGCTTCATGGAAGCGTACTTCGAAATTATTGCGAGCGGTGCGGCAGATTCTATAGCCTGGAAGATATTATGGAAAAGAAAGAGTTAGTGCCAAAGTGTGGCTGCGGCGGAATCATTAAACCAGATGTGGTTTTGTATGAGGAGAGTCTAAACCAGAAGACATTGGAACAATCTGTGCGCTATATTAATCAGGCTGACGTGCTAATTGTAGGCGGAACATCGCTGACAGTATACCCAGCGGCAGGACTGATTGATTATTACCGGGGAAACAAGCTTGTTTTAATCAATATGGCAGCGACAGTGAAGGATGGCATGGCAGATTTGATTATAAAAAGAAAAATAGGAGAGGCACTTGCCGAGGTAGTTGAGTAATTGTCCGGTGCGCCTGACCTGAGGAGTTATAAATTGTATGAAAATGGATTTTGAGGTTGGAGACAGAATCACGATGAAAAAACCACATCCGTGTGGAAGCAAGGAATGGGAGATTTTGCGTGTCGGAATGGATTTTCGCCTTCGCTGCTGTGGTTGTGACCATCAGATTCTAGTGCCGAGAAAATTGGTGGAGAAGAATACGAAAAGTATCAAAAAGGCAGAATAAACTTTTTATAAAAAATGCTTGCTTTTTCTGCGAAAATATGGTAGAGTAAAAAACTGTGATGTAATGTCATATCCTTGCTCTTCAGTAAGTGGAGGGCCAGAGACCAGAAGGAGGTAGAAACATGAATAAGTACGAGTTAGCAGTTGTATTAAGTGCAAAGCTTGAGGAAGAAGAGAGAGCTGCAGCAATCGAGAAGGTACAGGGCTACATCACCCGTTACAACGGCGTTGTTACCAACGTTGATGATTGGGGTAAGAAGAGACTGGCTTATGAGATTCAGAAGTCCAAAGAGGCTTACTATTACTTCATCCAGTTTGATGCTGATGCAGAGTGTCCAAACGAAGTTGAGAGACACGTTCGCATTATGGAACCGGTTGTCAGATATCTTTGCGTTAAGCAGGAAGCGTAAGCAGGACGCTTAGGCATTTTGCTTAAGCATTTTAGAAAGGGCATGGTTATTAACTATGAATAAAGTTATTTTAATGGGAAGACTTACCCGAGACCCAGAAGTTCGTTACTCACAGGGCGAGCGCCAGATGGCTATTGCAAGATACACCCTGGCTGTAGATCGCAGAGGACGCTCAAACGCTTCCAATGGTGAGCAGACAGCTGACTTTATTCAGTGTGTGGCATTTGACCGTTCAGCAGAGTTCGCTGAGAAGTATTTCCATCAGGGAACCAAGCTTGTGGTTACCGGACGTATTCAGACCGGCAGCTACACCAATAAGGATGGCCAGAAAGTTTATACGACCGATGTGATTGTTGAGGATCAGGAGTTTGCAGAGAGCAAGGCAGCCAGTGCAGGATCCGACAATGGCGGTTATAGACCGGCAATGTCTCAGTCCAGACCTGAGCCAGCTAGCGCAGTTGCAAGTGGATTCATGAACATTCCGGATGGCGTAGAAGACGAAGGACTTCCATTTAACTAATGATGTCAAAGACAGACGGAGAGAAACGTCCATAGTCAGGAACCGAAAGGTCTGACAGATAGAAGATCAAAAAGGAGAGAAGAACATGGCTTACAATAAGGCAGAAAAAACTGATTCCTCCATGAAGAGAAGAGCACCTCGCAGAAGAAAGAAGGTTTGCGTATTCTGTGGAGAGAACAACGGTGTTATCGATTACAAGAACGTTGCAATGTTAAAGAAGTATGTTTCCGAGAGAGGAAAGATCCTTCCGAGAAGAATTACCGGAACCTGCGCAAAGCATCAGAGAGCAATGACTGTAGCGATCAAGAGAGCTCGTCATATCGCACTTATGCCATATACCGTAGACTAATCCGATACCGATTCGCAAACGCATTTGCAGTCGTATTCGAATAGGATTCGATAGAAAAGTTGAACAACTGAAAGAATAGAAAACCCGGTGTTACACCGGATAATAAAAGGAGCGCACGAGAGTGCGTTCTTTTTTTGTGCACCGAAATAGTGAATTTAAGAAATGGGCGTGGGAATTTTTGTGGATCGCATCAACCTTGACGACCTTGACAGACGCTCCTAATTGAACTATCATGATACTAACGCGTGAGGCAAAAGCCACACCGCAGAAAGGAAGAATGTATCATGCAGTTTGAGAAGCTTCAAAAAGATATGATTGCCGCAATGAAGGCAAAGGATAAGCCAAGAAAGGAGTCCATCTCTGCGCTGATTTCTGCAGTAAAGAAGGCCGCAATTGATAAGGGATGTCGTGATAACATTACAGAGGAACTGGTTGACAGTGTTATCTTAAAGGAATTAAAGACCGCAAAAGAGCAGATCGACTCCTGTCCAGCAGACCGTACCGAGCTCAAGGAGGAGTATCAGGCAAGATACGATGTCATCAGCGAGTATGCGCCAAAGCTGCTGTCTGCAGATGAAGTAAAGGAAATCCTGACAACCAAATTTGCCGATGTGATTGCAACAAAGAATAAAGGTCAGATCATGAAGGCAGTTATGGCAGAATTAAAGGGAAAAGCTGACGGAAAAGTAATTAATCAGGTGGTTGCACAGCTGTGCCAGTAAATACAAATGGGCAGCAGATCACAGGTGAACCGATACAGGTGAATGCACAGACAGCACTGGTCCAATCAAATGGTGTGCAGATTGAAGTAGACTGCTTCGATCTTGAGCAGATCATGGAGAGCGGCCAGTGCTTTCGAATTTATAGGGTGAGCACGGAAGAAATTGCTCGGAGTATGACGTTAAAAGCACGTAATATCAATGCATTTGGTGGCTTAGGCATATTTTATCGTGCAACTGCCGCAGATCATACGGTTTTGATTTGCCAGGAGAGTTTGAATACGTTGTCCAATCAGAAGAAAGCTTCGAATCATTGTATGGAAAATTCTCAAGACGATTTCCCAAATCCTCAAAATAAGCTGCGCCGTCTCACCTTTTTTTGCAGTCTAGATGAATACGAACAATTCTGGTGTCATTATTTTGATTTCGAGACGAATTATCACCAATACGAGGCAGCAATCGACACCGCAGATACGTATCTGCAGTCTGCATTTGCCTTCGGAAGCGGCATTCGTATCTTAAATCAAGATCCGTGGGAGATGTTGATTACCTTTATCATTTCACAGCGCAAAAATATTCCGGCCATCCGTCAGGCCGTGGAAGCGCTATCAAAAAAATGTGGCACCTGCATTGACAAAGAAAATGAAATTTATGCATTTCCGACACCAACGCAGCTATCAATGCTTACTTTGTCAGATCTTCAGGCTCTTTCCCTTGGATATCGCGCAAAATATATTTATGAGACCACAAAACAGGTCGCAGACGGTACACTTGCCCTTATGCAATGGAACACGCTATCCGACGCTGATCTGAACAAAATACTTCGTTCCTGCTATGGCGTCGGAGAAAAGGTGGCCAATTGTGTGGCGCTGTTTGGATACCACCGCATTGGCGCATTTCCGGTGGATGTTTGGATTGATCGTATCCAGAAAACATACTACAATGGCCATTTTCCAGTGGAGAAGTATGAAGGCTTTGCAGGAGTCTTACAGCAGTACCTATTTTATTATGAGCGCAAAAAGGATGCCTGAAGTTCGTGCTGAACCGTCGGAAAAAAGACAGATTTCATATTTATTTTATACAAAGTTTAGCACTCTCGGCTTGACAGTGCTAATAAAAAGGGGTATCATACGATTAGGCATACGATCTAATAGGATAGATGCCATGTGCTCCAGAGATACTGGAGCAGAATGTGAGGTGCTTATGGAAGTAGATGACAGGCCGAACAGGCCGAAAAAACCGATGCTGACCTATTGGGTCATTGCCATCATTGTGTTTTTGCTTTTGAATACATTTGTATTTCCAAATCTGTTTCGAAGACAGGTTGAGCAGACGGATTACAGTACGTTTCTCCAGATGATCGAGGAGAAAAACATCGGAGAAGTCAGTGTGGAGGATACACAAATCACCTTCTCAGATAAAAGTGGGGAGCACATTTACAAGACCGGAACAATGAATGATCCTGATCTTGTAAATCGTCTTGAGGCAGCAGGTGCTGAGTTTAGCAAGCCAATCGTTCAGCAGATGGGCATGCTCGAATATATGCTGTTAAGCTATATTCTTCCAATTGCGCTTTTTGTTCTTCTAGGATGGTTCCTTTCCAGAAAAATGATGAGCAAGATGGGCGATGGAGAGAGCATGATGACCTTCGGCATGGGCGGTGGTTCAAAGAGCAATGCGAAGGTATATGTCAAGTCGGTTGATGGTATCAAGTTTAAGGATGTTGCCGGAGAGGAGGAGGCCAAGGAGCTTCTTCAGGAGATCGTTGATTTCCTTCACAATCCACAGAAGTACCGTGAGATCGGTGCAAAGATGCCAAAAGGTGCTCTTCTTGTAGGCCCTCCTGGAACTGGTAAGACAATGCTTGCGAAGGCCGTAGCAGGTGAGGCAGACGTTCCGTTCTTCTCCATTTCAGGTTCTGAGTTTGTTGAGATGTTCGTTGGTATGGGCGCAGCAAAGGTGCGTGACCTGTTCAAGCAGGCGAATGAAAAGGCACCATGTATCGTCTTCATCGATGAGATTGATGCAGTCGGAAAGAAGCGAGACGGCGGACAGATCGGCGGAAACGACGAGCGAGAGCAGACGTTAAATCAGCTGCTTTCTGAGATGGATGGTTTTGATGGTTCTAAGGGTGTTGTCATCCTTGCCGCTACCAACCGTCCAGAGTCCTTGGATCCGGCACTTCTTCGTCCGGGCCGTTTCGACCGCCGTATTCCAGTTGAGCTGCCAGATCTTAAGGGTCGTGAGGACATCTTAAAGGTACATGCGGCAAAGATCAAGATTGCAGACAATGTTGATTTCAATGCGATCGCGCGTACCGCAGCAGGTGCATCTGGTGCAGAGCTTGCCAATATCGTCAATGAGGCCGCACTTCGTGCCGTTCGTGATGGCAGAAAGTTTGCAACACAGACGGACCTGATGGAGAGCGTCGAGGTTGTCATTGCCGGTTATCAAAAGAAGAATCGCATCCTTTCCACGAAGGAAAAGCTGATTGTTTCCTATCACGAGGTCGGACATGCGCTTGTAGCAGCACTGCAGACCAATTCTGCACCGGTACAGAAGATTACGATTATTCCGCGTACATCCGGTGCGCTTGGCTTCACGATGCAGGTCGATGAGGGTGAGAAGTATCTGATGACAAAAGAGGAACTTGAAAATAAGATTGCAACCTTTACCGGAGGCCGTGTGGCAGAGGAGCTTGTGTTCGGTGATGTGACAACAGGTGCATCGAATGATATTGAGCAGGCGACAAAGCTGGCGCGTGCCATTATCACCCGCTATGGTATGAGTGAGTTTGGTATGGTGGCGATGGAAAGCATGAACAATGTTTATCTAGGCGGCGATACGAGTATGAGCTGTTCGCAGGAAACAGCCACAAAGATCGATGAGCTTGTGGTAGCATTGGTACAGAAGGAGTATGAAAAGGCAAAAGGTCTTTTAAGCAGTCATATGGACAAGCTTCATGAGATTTCAAAGTTTTTGTATGAGCATGAAACCATCACCGGTGAGGAGTTTATGGAGATCTTAAATCGTGCTCCAGTTGTGGCACAGGATCAGGCACAAATTTCGTCACAGATTGAAGGAAATTGACTGCGTTTATGACCAAGATTAGATTTATAACCGCTTTCTTGATCAAAAAAAGTACAACAAGTTAATAAAATGCTAATTTTATTCATTGTATTTATTCAGAAAATGCGATAGTATAATCTCGTTGCCTTAGAAATTATTGCCGTACACGGCAGGGGAAGCTTCCTCAGAGCATGGAAACAGCTGTAAAAAAACAGAAGATATAGTTGTTTTACTTAAGGTACAGAAAGGGATTATCGCGATGCTAGAATTAACGAACACAGAACAAGTGATTATGAAATGTATCTGGGAAATTGGTGATAATGTAGCTGTAGCAGACTTATTAGAGCGTCTGAAGACAGAGTATGGCAAAGAGTATGCGAGAACCACTATTAGCGTATTTATGTCCTACCTGCGTGACAAAGGGTATGTAACCTATGAGAAGAGAAGTCATGCATATGTCTATAAGCCATTGATCTCAGAGCAGGACTACCAGAAAGAACTGATGAAGCGCTATCAGAAGACCAGCTTTAGCGGTTCTGCAGTCGATTTCATTCGTGCATATCTTGACAGCCAGGAGCTGACAGCCGCAGATCTTGAGGCGATTCGTGCACTGGTTGAAAAGAAACAGCAGGAAATTCAGTAAAAAATTTAAACTACAAGTAAGTTTCAGAGGGCAGAGAAATACTGCCCTCTTTTTGTCAGCTTAAGATGTTCTTAAGGTCTACTTCATAGTTTCTTTCTTTTTTAAACACAATTTGCACACAAGCTTCTGGTACGATATAGACAGTTGAACAGAGGAAGCCAAGAACTACAACAAAGCAATACATAAGTTTGGCGAGCAAATTCATTGAATGAATTTATCAAGTGGCTTCTACATCTACTATCTGCCCATCGTTGGCAATTTATATATAGATAAAGTTGTACTCTTTTTCATTTTTTTCATTGGAACCGATGAGGGTTCCGTCCCCTCCTTTTTTTACCGCCCGAAAGGGCGGTTTTTTTGTGGAAAGATTGCCCAAATTGTGATACACTGAATCTACAGGAAACAGGTTGTCAACCAGCAAGGCAAAGAAGAATGGACAGCTAAACGATAGAAGAGATCAATCACAAGGGAGGACACGCAGTATGGCGGATAACATCAATAAGATTATTTCGACAAAAGCAAATACACTTTATGCAATGAAAAATCTGATCAAAAAGGCGCACATTGAAGAAATGTATATCCTTAGGGTAGAGGATTTCTGGCGCAACAAAAATCAGGTCTGCACAGAGATTATGGAAAAGTTCGGTGGATGCCGAATTGTTGTGCGAAGCTCCTCCACGCAGGAAGATTGTATGAAGTCCTCGAATGCAGGACATTATAAGAGTATTCTCGATGTCGATTCCGCAAGCCGTGCGCAGATCGTCGAGTCGATTGAGGCGGTTATCCAGTCCTACGAGAAGGATATCAAGGGAATCTCAAACGAGCAGGTGTTAATTCAGCGCCAGGCGATGGATGTGTGCGTCAGCGGTGTCGTTTTTTCACGAGATTTAAAGGGAAAGCGCCCCTACTATCTTGTCAATTACGATGACCTTGGTTCTACGGACAGCGTCACGAGTGGCCGTGGCGGAAAAACGCTTTGGATTGCGCGAAATGTATCGCTGTATCAGCTCGATGAGCGCTGGCACAATCTAATCGCGGCCGTGGCGGAGGTGGAAAGCATCATCGAGGACATTCCACTCGATATCGAGTTTGCGATTGACAGCCACAATCAGGTCATTTTGTTTCAGGTTCGTCCGCTTGCGGCGGGCTACCGTGAGGGCCGTTACATTGACGATTATACTTTCTTCGCAAGAAAGGGTCAGATTCGCCAAGAGTACGAGGAGCGTCTGGACGTAATTACAGGAAAACCGATGAAACTGTCTGACATGGCGTTTTGGAATCCGTCTGAGATCATTGGAAGCAATCCGAGGGCGCTTGACTATTCGCTGTACCGCGAAATTATCACGCACCACGCATGGAACGAGGGCATCCGTGAGCTTGGCTATTGTTCATTTAACGAGGATTTGATGTATCAGGTCGGAAATAAGCCGTACATTAACCTGACTTACTCCTACTATTCGCTGATTCCGGCAACAATCCCAGAGCCGCTTGCGCTTCGACTCGTTCAGTATTATCAGACAAGACTCGAAGAGGATCTTTCCGCACATGATAAAATCGAGTTTGAGATTATTTTCAGCAGCTACGATTTTATGACGGAGGAAAATTCAAAGCGAATGCTTCGCTACGGCTTTACCGAGGAAGAAAGACAGCTTCTCGTGCGCGAGGTAAAGAAGCTGACGATTGACGCGGTGACGCATCAGGAGGAGATTTTAAAGACCGATCTTGAAGCGTTAAAGCGCCTTGAAAATCGCCGCGAGGAGATCGAGAAGCTGCTCTATCAGGAAGTATCGATCGACAAACTTGTCGAAGGTATTTTGACACTCTTAAAAGAGATTCGCACAAATGGTACACCACAGTTTGCGCGTCAGGCAAGACTGGCATTCATTGCAAGGGCATTCCTTCGAACCCTTGTCGATGCAGGATACTACAGCAGCGAAAATGTGGACACGTTCATGCAGGGTATTTCCACGGTATCCTCCGAATTTAATGATGACTTTGAGCGCTTCTCACAGGGCTTAATCAGCAGAGAAGAGTTTAACTTTAAGTATGGTCATCTGCGCAGCGGCACATACGACATTCGTTCCGACCGCTACGATGCAATGAATTTTCGCCCAGCTCCGTCGCGTATTAAAAAGGAGAAGACGAATATTCATCGCGAACTTGATATCAGCATCTTAACACAGGCACTTGAGGATTCACAGATTGACGTATCCGCAGAGCGCATGGCAAAATTCTGGACAAGTGCGATCGAGCAGCGTGAGTATTTTAAATTTGAATTTACAAAATCACTTAGTATGGTCTTAGAGCTAATTCGAAAGCTCGGCTCAATCCTTGAGATTCGCACGATGGATTTGTCTTGGCTTTGCGTGGATGATTTCAAGTTGTATGAGTCCGGCTGCAACCCAGAAGAGTTAAAGAAGCTTTGGATGAAGTTAATCACGAAGCGTCGAAGACTCAATCACGACAGCCGTCTGATTCTTCTTCCAGAAGTGATTCTTTCTGGCGCAAGTGTCGATGTGATTCCAGTGTATGAGGCGCGTCCAAACTTCATTACGGCAAAGACCGTTGAGGGTGAGGTAGTGTTACTCGATGAGGAGCCGGATGCCGATATCACTGGAAAAATCGTTGTCGTTCCAAAGGCTGACCCGGGCTACGAGTGGATTTTTACAAAGAATATCAAGGGCTTTATCACAAAATACGGCGGAGCCGCATCCCACATGGCAATTCGCTGTGCCGAGTTTAATATTCCAGCGGCAATCGGCTGCGGTGAGAAGATTTACGATACCGTGTCACAGCTTGACTATCTGGAGATGGACTGTCGAAATGGCTTAATCAAAGAGGGCATTCAGTACACGAATCTTCATGCGCTGATCACGCAGCGAGAGGGTGTCAACGACTACGGCGATCCGACCGATATTTTGGAGGCTGGTTATGTCGAGTTTTATGAGTCCATCGGATTTATTCCGCGCCCAGTTGCAAACCATACAAAGAATTTTGAGCGTCTGTTTGATGAGAAGATTGATCTTTTGATCGTCGTTGGCGGCGGCGCACTCGGCCCACAGTGGTATGATCATCCACATGAGGAGAAGGTGCAGCCATACCGCGACAAGATGGAGGAAAAACTGATTCATTATTGCGTGAATCATGGGATTCCGATTATTGGAACTTGCCGTGGTATGCAGTATATGAACGTTCTTTTTGGTGGAAGGCTGGCCTATCATCCGGATCTTCCATGCCCGAGGGAGCGTGGCGAAGACCATAAGGTTCGTCTGTTAAAGGAAAATCGAAGCATTTACGTTAATAATTACCACAAGGACGTCATCTTTGAGGATGCACTTGCAGACTGTTTCGAACCGCTTGCAATCGACGAGGATAATCATACGATTGAGGCATACCAGTCCGAGTCAATGAAGATTTTAGGTGTTCAGTGGCACCCGGAGCGCAAGTTTGGTCATGCCGATGGCATCGATGAGACGCGCCGACTGGTGAGAGATTTTATCTCGAAATTTATTCATTAAGGTTGCACCCCCAAAGGTTACAAAAGGCATCCTCGGTGCTGCCTTAGTGAAGTTTTTATTCGATAAAAGAGAGGAAGAAAGATTATGATTTACGATATGATTATAGTAGGTGCGGGCACAGCTGGACTGACCGCAGGTATTTATGCACTTCGCTCCGGCATTAAGCCGCTTATTTTGGAGTGTGAAGTGATGGGTGGACAGATTACATTGTCCCCATGCGTGGAAAACTATCCGGGAATTGCAAAGATTAGTGGAATGGAGTTTGCAGATGGACTGATGGCACAGTTAACGGATCTTGGCGGTGAGGTTACCTACGGAAAGGTGATTTCATCACGAAAGACCGAGAATGGTTTTGAGGTGCGCACCGAGGACGGCGAGACTTATGAGGGAAAGATTCTTGTCATTGCGTCCGGTGCGGCACATCGCCATTTAGGAATTGAGCGCGAGGAAGATCTGATTGGAAAGGGTGTGTCCTACTGTGCGGTATGTGATGGCCCATTTTTCAGGGGAAAAACAGCCGCTGTTGTTGGCGGCGGAAGTGCGGCACTTCAGGACGCACTGTATTTAGCCGGCATTTGCAGCAAGGTATATCTGATTCACAGAAGAGATACGTTCCGCGCAGAGAAGAGTCTTATTAATCAGGTAAGAAACACGGCGAATATCGAGTGTGTGATGGAAAGTCGTGTCACCGCACTGATCGGTGAGCCGAAGCTGACAGCACTTGAGGTTACAAATACTGCAGGCACTAAGCAGACGATTGAAATCGACGGCTTGTTTGTCGCAATCGGAATGGAGCCGCACAATGAAGCATTTGCAGAGCTTGTGGATCTTGACGATGCCGGATATGTGATTGCAGGTGAGGACTGCAAGACAAAGACGCCGGGCGTTTATGTGGCAGGAGATTGCCGAAAGAAGGCGGTCAGACAGCTGACGACGGCAGCAGCCGATGGAACTGTGTGTGGACTGGCCACTCGATAGGCCTGGAAAGGGTGGCATAGTTGACAAAAAGAGTACTTAGATTCGTCCGAAGATAGGTACGATTATTTGGCTGTTGAAAAAATCCCTTGAGGTACATCGCTTTAACAGATGACTCTCAGGGGATTTTTTAATAGTATTAAATTAACTTTGTAATTTTATTTAGTTTTGCGCGTCCTCGGTAGTGGTAGTGGTAGCGGCGGCAGCTTCAGCCTTAGCAGCTAACTGAGCGCGATGCTTCTCAAGGATGCGGTTAATTCGATCGGTCGGATTTAACAGCTCATGAATGGATACATTGTGGTTCAGATGATCGATCAGAAGCGCAATGTACTTGCTGAGGTCAACATTTACATAGTAAGGACGAGATAAAAGCTCAGGTCTTTGGTATACTAGGTTTGTGGTCAGGATATGGTCGATGATACCCTGCTCATATGCAGCATCAAACTTTGCCAGTCCATTTGTAAACAGACCAAAGGTAGCAGCAGCGTAAACCTTGCGTGCCTTGCGGCGCTTTAATTCACGTGCAACATCCAGAATACTGTCACCGGAGGAGATCATATCGTCGATGATGATGACATCCTTTCCTTCTACATTTGTTCCAAGGAACTCGTGAGCAACGATTGGATTCTTTCCGTCTACGATGCGTGTGTAGTCGCGGCGCTTGTAGAACATACCCATATCAACACCAAGGTAGTTGGTCAGCTGAATGGCACGACCCATACCTCCCTCATCTGGGCTGATAACCATCAGGTGATCATTGTCCACCTGAAGATCTGGCTCTACACGAAGAAGTGCTTTGATAAACTGGTATACGCACGGAACGCTCTCAAATCCGTCGCGCGGAATTGCGTTCTGAACACGAGCATCGTGGGCATCAAAGGTGATGATGTTGGAAACACCCATCTTGGTAAGCTCCTGAAGAGCCATAGCGCAGTCAAGAGACTCACGGGAAGTGCGCTTGTGCTGGCGGCTCTCGTAAAGGAACGGCATAATAACATTGATACGGCGCGCCTTGCCTTCCACTGCGGCGATGATACGCTTCAGATCCTGATAATGATCATCTGGTGACATATGATTTACATATCCGCACAGGGAGTAGGTCTGGCTATAGTTGCAGACATCCAGCATGATGTACAGATCGCAGCCGCGGACGGATTCTTCGATAACGCCCTTTGCTTCACCGGAACCAAATCTCGGCGTTTTTGCTTTGATGATGTAGCTGTCCTTGCTGTACTCGGAAAAGTGAAGTGCAGTAGACTCCGCATGGCTTCTGTCAGAGCGCCACTGTGTCAGGTAGTTGTTTACCTTTTGTCCAAGGGTTGCACAGCTCTCAAGCGGGATAAGACCCAGTGTTCCAACTGGTATCGTGTTCAGATTCTTTTCGTTTGGCATGATGACCTCCATGATAGTGAGACGCAGCTTACCTGCGTCCAAAAATACGAACCTTAAATAATCATAGCATGAAGCTGTCGAAGATTCAAGGCTTCCGTCGAAATGGATAAAAAAGAATATTGTGTAAAATCATGGAAAATTTTGTGCAAAAATGACATGATGGTACTAGATGATCGAAGATAACCGCCAATCACAGAATTTTCGGGACGAAATAAAAACTTCCACAAGAAAAAGAAACTTCCGGAAAAAGTTATGAATTTCTCAGATCATCTCCAAAAATAGGAATCGCCGTATACTGGCCCATCAGGCGCGATGAGATACGCTCCGTGTAGACTGTTTTTAGATCATCTGGTCCTAGATTGGTTGAAATAATCGTGGTTTTATTTGCCAGATCGCGTGAGTTGATCACATGAAATAGCTGGCTGATTACAAAAGGAGTCAAGTTTTCGGTTCCAAGATCATCAATGATTAACAGGCTGCAAGTGAGCGCATAGGAATCATTGTCATTTGAATCATCGTTATTGTTCGAATGAAAACGCTGCATGGCAGATTCAAAAAATTCTGGAGCGGTCATATACAAAACAGAAAAGCCACGATCTAGCACAACCTTTGCAATACAGTTGCAAAGAAATGTTTTTCCGACACCTGGATTTCCAAAAATTAAAAGGCTTGGGCTGCCATCTTTAAATTGGTAGGCATACTTTTCATAGATCAGGCGAATGCGCTGCATATGGGTGCGGTTGCTCATGCCACCAAGAATCGGATTTGGCGCGTCTGAGTAACGGTTAATGTCGAAAGTGCTAAAATTTTCTTTTTCAAGACGATCACGAATGCCAGACTGCTCATAGAGTAAACTGATACCGGCCTGCTCGAAGCAATGGCATTTGCGATTGCCATCAAGATACCCGGTGTCCTTGCAGTCTGGGCAGCTGTATTTAGGCTGAAGATCCTCGAGCGTGTAATGAAGCGATGCCAAAAGTGATGTACGCTCCTTTCTCAGCGAGTCGATAGCAGCTTGTGCTTTTGCGGCTTCATTGGCGTTTCCTGTAATCTTTGCCTTGGCAAGAGAAGCGCTGGCAGTCGGAAGAAGCTTAGAAATTTCAAGAAGTCTTGGACATTTCGCATAAATATGGCGGAGACGTTCTTCCATTTCATGTTGGTGTTGAAAACGTGTGCGGCTGTAGCGGCGCATTAGTTCATTGTATTGTGAATTGGTCAGAGCCATAATGTGTCAATCCTTTCTTACTTTCTTATCTTGTATTCATTGATTTTTGATGTTCGTTTTCCCGTTTCAATTGGAAGCTTGTATTCTTAGTTTTTCGGGTCCTGGCTATATTGCTTCAAAATTTTTTCCATGTAGTTGTTAGTTTGGCGTTCCGTGAAATTACGAAACTGCTGCGTGCCCTTTGCAACAGAGGAGGATACGTGATTGGAAGAGGCACGATTTGCATTGCTTCGCTTGGCGGAGGCTTTTGCCTTCTGATCCTGCTCACGCTTTTGCTCAGAGGCTTTCGCATCATCAAGTGTTTTTACATGTTCCTCTTTCCAACGCTTGAGAACACTTTCTGTAAAGTTCACGCTTGGCCGCTGACATTTTAGCATTGTGATGTCACACGCATAGGCAAAAATATCTGAGGAAAATCCATAGTCTCGGATCCACTTGTTAATATTATTTATCTGTGACGGCGAAGGCGCTTGATCATACAGGCCATAGGCCCTCATGACCGCATAGACAGTGTCATTGTGCATCTGATTGTATTCGCGGATGGCATCGACCGTGAGAAGTCCTTTTTTGTGCCAGGACTGTGCCACAGAATCAATAAATTTCATGTTCAGCTTGCCTTTGCAGTGATTGGCACAGTAGTCGACCAGATAATCAATCATGTCAGTCGAGCGGTTAAACTGCAAATACCAGTAGCCGAAGGATTCCGTATCTGAATAGGTGAGTGGGTGCGAGAAATATTGAGACCATGCCGACATATACATGTTAAATTCCGGATCATTTTCCAGAAGAATTTGTTCCTCCTGAGAAAGATGAAGTGGCGGCATTGTACCCGAAATGACAGGTGTTTGACTAGACATAGAGCCAGACGGTGTGGAAGTGGTACTAGCATTGCCGGATGGTGTCATTGTGCCGGCGGAAGTGCTTGTACTAGAAGCAGTCATAGCAGACGCCGGAGCCATTTTATCGGGGACTGTCGAAGTTACATTGCCAACTGAATTAGCAGCCGCGGTCAGATCGGAAGTGGTCTGTAATGGTGGGTCGGTAAACGCAACACCCGATAATTCATGCTCAGAGGTAAAGCTAAGGCGAAGAAGCCCTGCTTTTTCCCAGTAGCTAAGAGAACGCAGGACTTCACGCTCTGAAATTTCAAGATGATCACTGATCGAAGCGCTGCTAAGCCCTTGGGTTGCTGTCGAGACGGCGCGCAGCAAATATAGGTAAACCTTTACATCCGTACCGGAGGCGGCAGGAAGAAAACGGTCTATAAAATAGCCGGGAACAACAAGAGTGTCAATGCTGAGCCGGTTCTCCAGTAAAAGAAAGGACATAAAAAACCTCCAAAATCGTATCATGTATCAAATAGTACGTATTACAGTAAATTTTTCACCTGTGTTAGTAAAGTGAAGTATAGCACAATTTGCATTTTTTGAAAAGCCGTTCGTAAAAAAACAGGGGTATGCAAAGCTTTTTGGGGATAATGTGGATAACTCAGAAAAGCGTGCGAATGAATGCGGGAAAATGGCGGAAATAAGCCATTTTTTAAAGGTGAAATAAGAAAAAGTTATCCCCATAGTTATCCCCAAGGGGGTTGGGGATAAATTGGGGATAATGTGGATAACTTGCTTGAATTTTACTTAGAAATGAGGTTTTCTCCGATTTTTACTACATCTCCGGCACCCATAGTTATCACCAAATCACCGGGGATAGCATTTTCTAAAATAAATTTTTCAATTTCTTCAAAGGTTTCCAGATAGTGGGCTTTTGTGCCTGCCTGCTCCAGTAAAACACGGATGTTATCGGAGCTAATGCCCAAATCATCGGTCTCTCTTGCCGGGTAAATCTTTGCCAAAACGACTTCGTCGGCTAAAGAGAGTGCTTTTGCAAAGTCACTAAGCAACGCCTTCGTTCTTGTGTAAGTGTGCGGCTGGAAGATGCACCAGATCTTCTTATGTGGATATTTCTTTGCAGCGGTCAGTGTCGCGGTGATCTCCTGTGGATGATGGGCATAATCATCAATAATGGTGATGCCATTTACCACGCCCTTCTTCTCGAAACGTCTCTGTGTGCCATGGAAATTGAAAAGTCCAGCTGCGATCTGATCCATTGTAAGGCCAAGCTTCTTACAAAGGGCAACCGCGGCGAGTGCATTGTAAACATTATGCTCGCCCGGAACGCTTAATTGGATATGGCCGAGAATCGCATCCTGTGCGTCCGTGACATCAAAGGATGCCTGAGCGAACTCGTTGTATGCAATATTGGTGGCACGGTAGTCGCAAGATTTGCCGTGTCCAACTGTGATAATTTCACACGTCAGTCCATCGGTCAGCTCAGATAAATTACGGATATCACCATTGATAACAAGGACGCCGTCCTTTGGCAGCTTCTCCATAAACAGACGGAAGGAGTGGCGGATATCGTCGATGTCCTTAAAGAAATCGAGATGGTCTGCTTCTATATTAAGGATGACTTCCATCGTTGGATAGAAGGATAAGAAGCTATTTGTGTACTCACAGGCCTCGGTGACAAAAAGATCAGAGCCGCCCACGCGGATGTTGCCGCCGATGGTTGGAAGGATTCCGCCGACAGAGATGGTCGGGTCGGTATCTGCAGCCAACAGGATCTCTGTTACCATAGAGGTCGTGGTAGTCTTTCCGTGGGTACCAGCAATGTTTACGGCAACCTTATAGTTTCGCATCAGCTGGCCAAGAAGCTCTGCTCTTGTAAGAAGCGGAATATTGCGTGTATTTGCGTCCACAATCTCTGGATGCTCAGCATGGATTGCAGCGGTGTAAACTACGACATCCGTGTCTTCAGGAATATGGGAGACGGACTGGTCATAAAAAATCGTAGCGCCGAGTGAAGAAAGATGATCGGTTAGTGGAGATTCTTTTGAGTCAGAACCGCTTACGGTAAAGCCCTCCTTCATTAAAACCTCAGCAAGTCCGCTCATGCTGATGCCACCGATGCCGATAAAATAAATGTGGCATGGTTTTTTAAAATTAATATGATACATGGTAATTCCTCCGAATAATCAAATGAATAACGAACGAGATTAAGAAATAAAGGTGAATCGTTATTTTAATTTAAGTATACTCGATTTTGAAGGATTGTAAAGCGCAAATGTTGCAGGCAGCTATCAGAAAGTTCCAGTTCGTTACCATTGCAGACGTTTATCAAATCAGGAAGAGTATCACATCTATAGAAACGATGCATTGCATGGGCGTGGAGACTTTATGTTGACTTGTAATTACAAAAAATGGCACAATTGGACAAAATGATCGAAAACGTGTAAAGACAATGAAAAACCATATAAACAAGGTGTAATAAATAAATGAAAATTTATAAAATTTTTTCGGCAGATTGTTCACTTTTTGAAAAAGATGTGCTATAATGACGACAAGTACTACATGGTTACAGTTCACAAAATGAATCGGAAATATTCATTCGTTTGGCAGGTGAACTAGTAATACTAACAAGAACAGAGGGGTGATTTTGTGGTTAGAAAGGAAATGATCGCCATGTTATTGGCGGGCGGACAGGGAAGCCGCCTTGGTGTTTTGACTTCAGAAGTAGCGAAGCCAGCTGTATCCTTCGGCGGGAAATACAGCATTATTGACTTCCCATTAAGTAACTGCATTAATTCAGGGGTGGATACGGTTGGTGTATTGACACAGTATCAGCCACTTCGTCTGAATACCCACATCGGCATTGGTATTCCGTGGGATCTTGACCGAAACTATGGTGGTGTAACGATTCTTTCTCCGTATGAGGCGAACGAGAATAGTGATTGGTACACTGGCACTGCAAATGCGATCTATCAGAATATTCGCTACATCGACAGCTTCAATCCAGAGTATGTATTGATTCTGGGCGGCGACCATATTTATAAGATGGATTACCAGGTGATGCTCGATTATCATAAGGCAAACAATGCAGACGTTACGATGGCTGCGATGCCAGTTCCGATCGAGGAAGCAAGTCGATTTGGCGTGTTGATCACTGATGATACAGGCCGTATCACCGATTTCGAGGAGAAGCCTGCACATCCAAGAAGCAATCTTGCTTCCATGGGTATTTACATATTTACATGGTCTGTGCTTCGTGAGGCACTGATCACCAATAAAGATATCCCGAACTGTGACTTTGGTATGCATGTCATTCCGTATTGCCATAAGCGCGGCGACCGCGTATTCTGCTACGAATTTAACGGATATTGGAAGGATGTTGGAACCCTTCATTCTTACTGGGAAGCAAACATGGAGTTAATCGACATTGTTCCTGTCTTTAATTTATATGAGGAGTTCTGGAAGATTTATACCAAGTCGGACAACCAGCCACCGCAGTATATTGGAGAATCCGCACAGATTGAGCGCTGTATCATCGACGATGGATCTGAGATTTACGGCAAAGTGCGAAATTGCGTTATTGGACCAAATGTTACCGTTGAAGAAGGCGCAGAGGTTTATGATTCCATTTTGATGCAGGGTACTGTAGTCAAGAAGGGAACCAAGATCTATAAGTCCATCATTGCACAGGATGTAGTGGTTGGTGAGAATTGTACGATTGGTGTCGGTGAGTATGCAGACAGCCAGTATAATAAGAAGGTATACTGCAGTGACCTTGTCACCGTTGCAGAAGGCTCCGAGATTCCGGATGGCGTTACCATTGGAAAGAATGTAGCGATTGCCGGAAAGACTGCCGCAGAAGATTATCCAGATGGAAATCTTGTAAGCGGCGGATATATCATCAAGGGAGGCGAGGAAGAATGAAAGCGATTGGTATCATTTTAGCTGGCGGAAACAATAAGAGAATGAAGGAGCTGTCATACAATCGTGCGATCGCTGCTATGCCAATGGTAGGAATCTACCGCAGCATTGACTTCGCGCTCAGCAATATGTCAAACTCCCGTATTCAGAAGGTAGCTGTTTTAACACAGTACAACACCGTATCCTTGAATGAGCATTTAAACTCTTCAAAGTGGTGGGATTTTGGAAGAAAGCAGGGCGGTTTATATGTATTCACCCCTACGATAACCGCTGAAAATAGCAACTGGTATCGGGGTACAGCCGATGCCCTGTATCAGAACCTGCATTTCCTCAAAAGAAGCCATGAACCATACGTGGTTCTGGCTTCCGGCGATGGAATTTATAAGCTCGATTACAACAAGGTTCTGGAATATCACATTCAGAAGCGCGCAGATATCACCGTTGTCTGCAAAGAGATGCCAGAGGGCGAGGATCTTGGACGCTTCGGACAGGTAAAGACAGATGATGATGGAAGAATCCGTGACTACGAGGAAAAGCCGGTTGTGACAACTTCTCGAAATGTATCCTGCGGTATCTATGTCATCAGAAGACGTCTGTTGATCGAGTTAATCGAGCGTGCAGCAGAGGAAGATCGATATGATCTTGTAAAAGATATTTTAATTCGTTACAAGGATATCAAGAGAATCTATGCATATCAGATTGAGACCTACTGGAACAATATCTCTTCCGTTGAGGCTTATTATAAGACCAACATGGATTTCTTAAAGAGAGATGTTCGCAATTACTTCTTTAAAGAAGGTGACAGCGTATTCACAAAGGTAGACGATCTGCCGCCGGCAAAGTACAATCCAGGCGCTACTATTTCAAACAGCCTGATTGCATGTGGAAGTATTGTGAACGGTACGGTTGAGAACTCCGTTGTCTTTAAGAAGGCTTATATTGGAAACAATACGGTGATCAAGAACTCCATTATCATGAACGATGTTTATATTGGCGACAATGCAGTGATCGAAAACTGTATCGTTGAGAGCAGAGGAACCATCGAGGCAAATGCTTGCTACAAAGCAGAGCCGGGTGATATTCGCATCGTTGTGGAGAAGAAAGATCGTTTCATCATTTGATACTACCAGAGGATCAAAGTCAGAAGCGGATGATGCTTGTCAGAAGTGGCTTCTGACCTGGGTATTATCAATGTAAATAATGCGTATAAGTAAAATAGAAGAAAGAAAATGAGCTGCACAAAGGCGTGCAGAGACGGAAAGGCAATAGTGGGATGGAAATTACAGATGTGAGAGTGCGAAAGGTCGCACTGGATGGCAAGATGAGAGCGATCGTCTCTATTACACTGGACAATGAATTTGTGGTTCACGATATCAAGGTGATCGAGGGGGAAAAGGGAGTATTTGTTGCGATGCCAAGCCGTAAGTCGGCAACAGGAGAATATCGTGATATCGCACATCCCATCAATTCAGAAACAAGAGATTATGTGCAGAAGATCATCCTCGAGAAATACGAGGAAGCGCTGCAGGAAGCGTAAAGCAGGAAATCGAGTAATAAGAGTTGATTGTCGTATAGGGATATATGAATTGCAAAAATGCTAGTTAAATAAAATAATAAATAACATGTGAAAGACTGCCTTCGGGCAGTCTTTCCTGCTCTTGCAATTCTCCTGTGCATTCGGTATAATGTGCCTGAGAAAAATAGAAAGAGGAGCCAGTGGCTCGCGAATTAGGAGGAAAGGAAGAATAAATGGCGAAAAAACGACGCAGCTGGGAAGAATATCATGAAAAGAAAATGAAAAAAGGCAGATCGGGTGCGCCCGTCATTATCCTTTTGGTGTTGCTTGTGATTGCCTGCGTGGGACTCGGAGTCGTAGCATGGGTGTGTCTGCGCCCAGTAACACTACCACATGTGCCCGTCGATCAGGCTGCCCAGACAACGCAGCAGGAATATGAGACATGGAAGGCAACTGAGGCCGCAGCGGACGGTGCACTTGTGCAGAGCGATGATCCTGTTGTGCAGGCAGCAAACCTGAAAGCGATGCAGTACGACTACGACGGTGCGATCGCGCAGATTCAGTCCGTTCCGGGGTATGCGGACAATGAGACTTATAATAACTGCATTCAAAGCTACGAGAGCTTAAAGTCTCAGGCCGTACAGTGGACCGATTACGACAAGATTACCCACATCTTTTTTCACATTTTGGTTGCAGACAGTGAACTTGCATTTGACAGCTACAAGAGCAGCGATTACAATCAGGTAATGACCACGATTGACGAGTTTAAAGATATCATGCAGTCCATGTATGATAAGGGCTACGTGCTGATCAGCCTGCATAAGATTGCCAAGATGGAGACGCAGCCAGATGGCACTGAGCAGATGGTACAGCAGCCGATCTATCTTCCTCGTGGAAAAAAGCCATTTGTATTGTCTGAGGATGACGTGTGCTATTACGAATATATGACAGGAACTGGCTTTGCGACAAAGCTATGCCTCGATGAAAATGGCAAAGTCGTAAACGAGTATGTAGAGCGCGATGGAAGCGTGTCTTATGGCTCCTATGATGTGCTGACGGTTCTCGAGGATTTCATTGCCGAGCATCCTGATTTTTCCTATCAGGGTTCAAAGGGCATTCTTGCCTTTACCGGATACGATGGCATTTTGGGCTATCGAACCAGTGATTTCTGGTATAATGACAATTGTGACTATTACGTTTCCACGCCGGCAAACGACAAGGAAAAGAGAGAGGATCACACGACGCCAAACTTAAATATCGAGCAGGATAAGCAGACGGCACGCGAGGTTGCACAGGCAATTCGCGATCTCGGCTGGGAGCTTGCCAGCCATAGCTGGGGTCATTTGAATATGACAAGCACCAGCTATGAGCATCTTGTGTGGGATACCGATATGTGGGAGCGCGAGGTTGAATCCATCATCGGAGATACGGATATCATTCTGTACCCGCTCGGTGCCGATGTCGGAGACTGGAGACCGTCTCAGTATACCTTCGAAAACGAGAAATTTAAAAAGCTCTGGGATGCAGGTTTTCGATATTTTTGTAACGTCGACAGCACCCAGTATTGGCTCCAGTACGGCTCCAATTACATGCGTCAGGGCCGCCGCAACATGGATGGTCAGATGATGTTTAAGCAGATGGTCTATCCGGAGAAGACACTGACAAGCGATCTATTTGATGTGTATGACGTATTCGATCGTCACCGTCCGCTTCCGGTAAGCGGAGTCACACTGCCAGAAGATTTTGACTTACAGGCACTCGCCGATTCGCTCGGGATGAGTGATCGCTTAACAAATTAACCAATATATAGAGGAGAAAAACATGTATATCATAGCAGGCTTAGGCAACCCAACCGCACAGTATAAAGGAACAAGACATAACGTCGGCTTCGAGGTAATCGACTACCTTGCCGACAAATATAATATTGATGTAACCACAAATAAATTCAAAGGCTTAATCGGAACTGGCATCATTGAGGGACAAAAGGTCGTTCTTGTAAAGCCACAGACCTACATGAACTTAAGTGGTGAGTGTATTCAGGAGGTCATGAACTACTATAAGACCGACATCTCCGAGCTGATTGTCGTGTACGATGACATCAACTTAGAGCCAGGTCAGCTTCGCGTGCGCGGCAAGGGAAGCGCAGGCGGTCACAACGGCATGAAAAACATCATCCTGCACTGCAATTCTCAGGACTTCCCGAGAGTGCGCGTCGGAATCGGTGCTAAGCCACCGAGAATGGATCTTGCTGATTTTGTACTCAGCCATTTTCAAGGAGAGGAAAAGCAGGCCATGGAAGAAGGTTACAAGGACGCAGCCGCAGCCGTCTGCTCGCTAATGAACGATGGACTTGAGGCGACGATGAACCATTATAATCAGAAAAAAACAAATCATTAAGGAGGGTAATCGTGGGTATTTTTGCAAATCCGCTGCTAGACCTGCTGGAGTACGAGGACTTCTCGCGAGATTTCCGAAAGGGAACCGATCCAGTAGGCATGACGGGCTGCATCGACTCCGAGAAGGTGCATTTAATGAGTACTTTCCTCGGTCAGAACAAGGTGCAGCTCGTTGTGACATACAATGAACAGCGTGCAAAGGAAATTGAAGAGGATTATAAATTGTTTTGCAGTCAGGTCTATGTGATTCCACCGCGTGACCTGATCTTTTTTAACGCAGATCTGCAGGGAAATGCCATCGTTGCAGAGCGTATGAAGGCATTTAGAGCACTATATGAAAACGAGGCAGAGGTCATCATCACGACAATGGATGCGCTGATGAGTGCTGCTGTGCCGTTTGACCAGCTGATGGGGAATGTGATTGAGCTAAAAGAGGGCGGCGAGCTTGATTTAGAAAATCTAAAGACAAGATTGACCGTGATGGGCTATGAGCGCGTCGGTCGTGTCGAGGAGCCGGGCCAGTTTACCGTTCACGGTGGCATCGCAGATATTTATCCGCTGACATCGGACGTGCCAGTTCGAATCGAGCTGTGGGGCGATGAGATCGATACAATCCGTTGCTTTGAACCGCAGAGCCAGCGCTCGATGGATCAGTTAGAAAAAGTCAGAATTTTCCCGGCAGCAGAGGTGATTGCGGACAGTACGACACGCCTTCGTGCCGCCGAGGCAATCAAAAAAGAACTCGAGGCGCAGGTCGCTGTCTTTAAAAAGGCAAAAGAGGGTGACAAGGCAAAGCGCCTTCGCGAAGAGACAAATCGAATGCTCGAAGCACTCACCGAGGATGTAGTCTTAGAGGCGCCAGACAGCTTTATCCGATATTTTTATCCGAAAGCAGGGCTTCTTTCCGATTACTTTGACGAGAAGAAAACGCTTGTCTTTCTCGATGAGCCGATGCGCTTAACCGAGCGCGGTGACGGCGTGCAGGCTGAGTTTGAGGAGAGCATGAAAAATCGTCTTGAGCAGGGATTTTTACTGCCAGGGCAGACCAATCTTTTGACACCAGCAAAGCATGTGCTCGCCACATTTGAACATGGTCAGGTCGCCGCACTGTCCGCACTCGACAGCCGAATGAGCGATTTTACGGTAATCAACAGTTACGCAATCAACGTTCAGAACATGAACACCTATCGCGAGGGCTTTGAGCTTCTAATCAAAGATCTGACCAGATGGAAAAAGGAAAAGTACCGTATCGTCTTACTGTGTCCATCCCGCACTCGTGGAAATCGTATCGTAAACCAGCTGCTTGAGTACGACTTATTGGCTTATTACAGCGAGGAAGAGGATAAAAAGGTAAATCCGGGCGAGATTATGGTCACCTACGGAAACTTGCACCGTGGCTTTTTGTATCCGATGTTAAAGTTTGCAGTTATCACAGAGAGCGATATCTTTGGCGTCAAGAAAAAGAAAAAAGAAAAGAAGAGCCGCTACCAAGGTCAGCGAATCAGCGATTTTGCGCAGCTAAAGCCAGGCGATTATGTTGTGCATGAAAATTATGGACTGGGTATTTACCGTGGAACGGAGCGTCAGGTTGTGGACAAGGTGACAAAGGATTACATCAAGATCGAGTACGGCGACGGCGGAAAGCTGTATTTTCCGGTCACGCAGCTTCACATGATTCAAAAGTACGCCGATGCCGAGTCCAAGCAGCCAAAGCTCAACAAATTAAGTGGTCAGGAGTGGACAAAGACAAAAAGCCGCGTGCAAAAGGCGGTCTCCAACATCGCAAAGGAACTTGTTGAGCTGTATGCGGCACGCCAGAACGGTCATGGCTATCAGTATGGGCCAGATACGGTATGGCAGAAAGAATTTGAAGAGCTTGTCCCATTCGAGGAGACAGCAGACCAGCTTGCCGCGATTGATGCGACAAAGGCAGACATGGAGAGCAGAAAGATCATGGATCGACTCGTCTGCGGAGATGTCGGTTACGGAAAAACAGAAATTGCGATTCGTGCTGCATTCAAGGCTGTACAGGACAGCAAGCAGGTCGTATTTCTCGTGCCGACCACGATTCTTGCCCAGCAGCACTACAACACATTTGTTGAGCGAATGAAGGATTATCCGATCCGAATTGAACTATTGTCGCGTTTTCGCACCGCTGCACAGATTAAGGCATCGCTTGACCGAGTGAAAAAAGGCTTGGCCGATATCGTGATCGGAACGCACCGCGTCCTCTCAAAGGACGTTGTCTTTAAGGATCTTGGCTTACTCATCATCGACGAGGAGCAGCGCTTTGGTGTCACTCATAAAGAAAAGATCAAGCAGCTAAAGAAAGATGTCGATGTGCTGACACTTACCGCAACGCCGATTCCGCGAACGCTCCACATGAGTATGATCGGCGTGCGCGACATGAGCGTACTTGAGGAAGCACCGTATGAGCGCCGTCCGATTCAGACCTATGTCATGGAGATGAACATGGAATTGGTGCGTGAAGCGATCAACCGTGAGCTTGCCCGTGACGGACAGGTCTACTACGTGTACAATCGCGTAAAGGACATTGACCAGATCACCGCGCAGATCGCAAAGCTCGTGCCGGATGCCAATGTCGCATTCGCACACGGTCAGATGTCCGAGCGCCACCTTGAGCAGATCATGATGGATTTTGTCAATGGCGATGTTGATGTGCTTGTATCCACAACGATCATTGAGACTGGATTAAATATCCCCAACGTCAACACGATCATCATCCATGATTCGGATCGCTATGGACTTTCACAGCTTTATCAGTTACGAGGCCGTGTCGGACGATCCAACCGCACTTCGTATGCCTTTATCATGTACCAGCGAAACAAAATCTTAAAGGAGGATGCCGAAAAGCGTCTTCAGGCGATTCGTGAGTACACGGATCTTGGCTCCGGTATCAAGATTGCGATGCGAGACCTTGAGATTCGCGGTGCCGGAAATTTACTTGGCAGCGAGCAGCATGGTCACATGGAGGCGGTCGGTTACGATCTGTACTGCAAGATGTTAAATATGGCAGTCAAGAAGGAAAAGGGCGAGCTCGAGATGGAGGAAACGTTCGAGACCACGGTCGACATTCCGATCAGTGCCTATATTCCAGACAGCTATATTCGCAGCGAGGCAGAGCGTATGGAAATTTACAAGCGCATTGCTGCAGTTGAGAACGAGGAGGAGTCGATGGATATGATCGACGAGCTGATCGACCGTTTTGGCACCGTGCCAAAGTCAGTCACCAACCTGCTTGAGGTGTCTATCCTGCGCGCCGAAGCGCATTCCCTCTATATTAAAGAGATCAAGGCATCGCAGACAGAGGTTCGTCTGTTTATGCATCCGAAGGCGAAATTTGACACGATGCGCGTGCCAGAATTGATTGCGTCCTACCGCGGCGCGCTTCGTTTGCTTGACAAGGACAATCCATATTTTTTATTGCGTGCAGGAGATGGCGCAATCCGGGAAAAAACGCTAGATTTAAAGATTTTGAAAAATCTGTTAACCGATATAAAAAAGTTGATTGTTTCTTAAAATCATGCTAAGATAATGAAGATAAAGAAATAGGAAACAGGCGAAAGCTTGAGTGAGGTAGTTTAAATGAATCGTTTTATGAAGTATGCAGCAGCAGCGCTCGCAGCAGCTACTGCCGTTAGTACATTAGGCGGATGCGAACAGTTAGAGCAGAAGACTCCGGAGGATACCGTTGCTGTAACATTTGGCGATACGAATATTATGCTGGATGAGGTTGCTTATATGATACGTTCCATGGAGTATACCTATGAGTCCTATTTCGGCTCAAATATCTGTGGCAATGACATGGGTGATGGCTCTGGCATGACCGTTGGCGATTACATCAAGCAGATGTCTCTGTCACAGCTTCGTCAGACACTTGTATTAAACGAGTATGCAAAGCAAAATGGCATCGAGTTAAATGATGCTCAGAAGACAAAGGTAGACGATGCAATCGAAAAGCTGCAGGCAGAGGGTGAGGAGTATCTGAATGCAGTTGGTGCAACGGATGAACTGATTGAGAAGACGTATACCGAGAATGCCATTGCAAATCTTGTCTATATGGATCTCGTTGCCGATGTGGATACAACCGTTGGCGATGATGAGTTTCTTCGTAAGAAGATCGCATATGTAAAGCTGACACCGAGCGAGCTGACTGAGACGACAGCAGCAGAGGAAGCAGAGGAAGCATCTAGTGAGAATGTTTCTAGCGAAGCAGACAGCACCGAAGAGGCTTCTACGGAGAAAGAGACAGAAACTGAGACCGAGAGTGCTTTTGATACAGAGGCTGTCACAGAAGCTGTCACAGAAGCTGCTACAGAAGCCGAGAGCAAGAGTGAAAGCGATACCGAGGTTTCAAACGGTTCTGAGGAATCCACCGAGGCTGAGACTCTTTCCGAAGAGGAGAAGGAGCGTCAGGATGCAATGAACGATGCAGCAGACAAGATCCTGAAGGAATTTGAGGATGGAAATGATGCAGCAGATTTCATCAGTGATTATCAGAATGACAGTCACTTTACCGCAACCAACTCCGAGATCTCCATCAGCGAGGAAGGAACAGCCGTATACAACGCAGCTGCATGGGCACTGTCCACCGATGAGTGTACTGTTTATAACAGCGATGACGGCAGCATCTATATCATCCGCTGCCTTGATGACAACGACGAGGAGGCTCGCCAGAGCGCGATTGATTCCGAAATTGAGAGCAGAAAGACCGCTCTGTTTGAGGAGAAGTACGCTGAGATTCAGGACGCTTCTTCCAAGTTTAAGGTAGACCAGGATGTAATCGACACCATTCGCTTTACCACTCCGGTTTACGTAGCACCGACCGAGGAGGACACTACTGAAAATGCATCAGAGGAGATTTCTTCTGAAGAGGCATCTTCCGAGAATGGATCAGAAGAGATTTCTTCTGAAGAGGCATCCTCCGAGAATGGATCAGAGGAGATTTCTTCCGAAGAGGCATCTTCCGAGAATGGATCTCGTTAATGTATTAAATTATAAAGAGTAAAGGCGGGGAAACGGAAAAATTCACTGTTTCCCCGCTTTTTGAGGGCTTAGAGAGGCCTTTTACGCGAAAAATGCGAGCTCTTTCTCGCGCATTAAGCGGATTTTACTTGACAGCATGTAATAATTTTGTTATAATGCCCATCGAAGTGTAATAATTTTGTAATATTTATTGCTAAGAAATAGATTATAAGAAAGGCTTGGTTATATGAAGATCAAAGGAAACAGATTGGTTACATCAATTTTAGCAGCATCTATGCTGTCCGGTATGTGTTTTGTTCCGGCATCTGCAGGTGAGCTTGAGGGTGAGAGCGCAATCGCAGGCATGGCTGTTACATTGAATAACTATTATGCAGGAGAGGAAACTCCGGATGAAGGCATTCTGGATTATCTCGTTCCGTTAGCTCAGGCAACATCTGAGGCTGATACCGAGAGTGAAACAGAAACCGAGGAGCCGAAAACCGTTATGGCTGCTACTGTTGCCATTGAGTCGGATGCTTCCAATGTAGGTCTGGTAAGCGCAGCTGGTTACTTAAATGTGCGTGAGCAGCCGTCCACCGGCAGTGTGACAGTCGGCAGACTGTTCAGCAACTGTCAGGTTGTAATCCTTGATTCTGTAAACAACAGCGAGGGCAGTTGGTATCACATCACTTGTGGTGATGTTGAAGGTTATGTAAGTGCATCTTACGTATTAGTAGGTACCGCAGCAAAGACCGCTGAGGACAACATTCAGAACCGTTATGCAGTGGTCACTGCAGATCAGTTAAACGTCCGCGATAGTGCATCTGATAGTGCAAAGGTCGTTGGAACTGTATATAAGGATGAAGAATATGCAATCATTGAGGATCAGGGTGATTTCGTAAAAATACATATTTCAAATGATGAGGTTGGATATGTTTCTAAGTCTGGCATCACCATCAAGACTCAGTTTGCACAGGCTCAGAAGGTTGACGATGAGTTTGTATCTCAGGAACTGGACAACTTCATGATCGATATCAACTACTCCAGAAATGTATACGAGCAGGCGATGGCAGAAGGTACCGGTGAGGGTTATTATCGTGCATATGCAGCGATTGTTTATGCAGCAGAGCTTCTTGGCTACTACAGCGATTTCGCATCCGATTCTGGATTAGCTGATCTGGCAGAGACCTCCAAGCAGGAGCAGGACAGTGCACTTGCACTTGCAGATGCCGCATATCAGCTTGCATCTGATGCTGGTTACTTTACTCAGGTTGCTGAGTCCGTTGCATCTAGCGAGGCAGCTGCTACTGAGACCGTACCGGAAACTTCCGCACAGCCGTCCACAGACGCTTCTACAAATGGAAATACAGAAGGAAATACAGATGCAAACGCAGCTGCTACATCGGATGCTACTGCACCGAGCAGCGCAGCTTCCACCGAGACAATCAGTGTTGAGGTTCCGACTGTTGCAACAGTTACTGGAATTGAGGCTTGCTATCAGGGTGGCATCAAGTATGTAGGCGATGTTGTGTACACTGCAGAGCTGTTTGTAAGAGTAAGCTACAGTGATGGCACTGTTAAGGATGTTTACGATGGATGGTATTCTCCTCAGGTAGGTATGACCTTAAAGCAGGAAGGATACAACACGGTTACCATGTACTATGGTGACTTTAGTTCCAACCTTGAAGTATACGCAAATCCGGCACCGGTTCAGCCGACCGAAACACCGGCACCGGCACCAACTGAGACCCAGGCACCAGCACCGACTGAGACCCAGGCACCGGCACCAACTGAGACCCAGGCACCGGCACCGACTGAGACCCAGGCACCGGCACCGACTGAGACTCCGGCACCGGCACCAACTGAGACCCAGGCACCGGCACCAACTGAGACTCCGGCACCGGCACCAACTGAGACTCAGGCACCGGCACCAGCTCCAAGCGGTAATGGACAGTCTATCGTAGACTATGCAATGCAGTGGGTAGGACAGTGTAATTATGTATGGGGCGGTACCAACCTGACACCAGGAGGCGGTGTTGACTGTTCTGGATTTACCATGAACGTATACGCAGCATTCGGTATCAGCCTTCCGCACTACTCCGGCGCACAGATCAACTATGGACAGGCTATCTCCTATGAGCAGCTGCAGCCAGGTGATCTGATCTGCTTCAGTGGCCATGTAGCAATCTACATCGGTGGCGGCATGATGGTTCATGCAGCAAGTGAGACCAGAGGTATCGTAGTTGACCCAGTATTCTACAACAAGCAGCCGATCGGATATCGTCGTCTTGTGTGATGTGACCCGGAAGTTTAAGGAAGGTGCCTCGATGATGGTTTTGTCGATGTCACTTTTCCGCGGGCACCTGTTACAGTATGTATTATCATATTTTCTTTTGAAAGTCCCGCTACAACGTTCCATCTCGTAAAACACATGCATCTTGGCACCATTTACGTAACGATGGTTTTTGGAAGATACATAAAATATTTGAGGCCGTCTGTCAGAGTTGACAGGCGGTCTCTTTTTCGTGTATGATAGCCGTAAGAAACGAAGACATTAAAGAAAGAAGGGAATCGAATGAGACGTGATAAAATCAATTACTATTTGGATCTGGCAGAGATCGTATCCCAGAGGGGCACCTGCCTTCGACGCCGCTACGGTGCCGTTATCGTAAAAAATGATGAGGTGGTATCGACTGGCTATGTCGGTTCTCCACGAGGACGTAAAAACTGCACCGATCTTGGCTACTGCATTCGTCAGCAGTTAAAGATTCCAAGAGGTGAGCGCTATGAGCTGTGCAGAAGCGTTCACGCCGAGGCAAACGCCATCATCAGTGCGTCCAGAGACCAGATGATTGGAAGCTCCCTGTATCTGACAGGAGTCGAGGCCAATACGGGCGAGTACGTAAAAAATTCCAACAGCTGCTCTATGTGCAAGCGTATGATCATCAACGCCGGTATTGAGACCGTTTATGTGCGCGACGACAAGGATCACTACCGCGTGGTAAAGGTTGCAGACTGGATTGAAAATGATGAATCATTGGAGGGTACCTTCGGATACTAATTTCAGTTAATTTTATCTTGATTTTCGACAGGTGGTCATATATAATTAAAACTGGTGTCCGTGTGGCGATTTTTATGTATAAAAAAAGCCATTTAATCCCAATAGGTAAAAACTCCTCTGCTTTTAAAGCGGTGGAGAATGTCACAATAACAGGAAGGAAAAGACAAATGATACATCAGCAATACGAAGTAGATGATCATCTTCATGAAGAATGCGGTGTTTTCGGCATTTACGACATGGATGGCAATGACGTAGCGTCGACTATTTATTATGGTCTTTTTGCTCTGCAGCACAGAGGTCAGGAGAGCTGTGGTATTGCAGTCAGCGATACCGATGGTCCTAAAGGCCTTGTACTGAGCCACAAAGGAATGGGCCTGTGCAACGAGGTGTTTACCCCGGAAGACTTAGAGTCAATGAAAGGAAACATCGGTGTAGGCCACACAAGATACTCGACGGCAGGCAGTTCCACCAGAGAGAATGCACAGCCGCTTGTATTAAACTATATCAAAGGAACACTTGGCATGGCACACAACGGCAACCTAATCAACACGCCGCAGCTGCGCCAGGAGCTTGCAAAAACCGGTGCGATTTTCCAGACAACGATTGACTCTGAGGTAATCGCGTACATGATTGCAAGGGCCAGAGTGGAACAGCCTACCGTACAGGCAGCTGTCGCAGAGGCTATGAAGAAAATCAAAGGAGCGTATTCCCTTGTCGTTATGAGTCCGAGAAAACTCATTGGTGCGAGAGACCCGTATGGATTCCGCCCGCTGTGTATCGGAAAACGCGGCAATGCCTATATACTGGCATCCGAGACCTGTGCACTTGACACCATTGGCGCCGAATTTGTCCGTGACGTAGAGCCGGGCGAGATCGTCACCATCACACAAAAAGGAATTGAATCAAACCGCAGCATGTGCATCCCGAAGGAGCAGCATGCAAGATGTATTTTTGAATATATTTATTTTGCGCGTCCAGATGCGTATATCGACGGCGTGAGCGTCTATGAGAGCCGTCTGATCGCCGGTCGTTCATTAGCGAAATACCATCCAGTCGATGCCGATCTGGTTGTCGGCGTACCGGAGTCCGGCAATGTCGCAGCCATGGGTTATGCGATGGAGAGCGGTATCCCATATGGCATGGCATTTGTAAAGAATAGTTATGTCGGACGTACTTTCATCAAGCCAAAGCAAAGCAGCCGTGAGTCAAGCGTGCGCGTTAAGTTAAACGTGCTGACCGAGGCTGTAAAGGGCAAGCGTGTCATTATGATTGATGACTCCATCGTGCGTGGAACTACGAGCGACCGTATTGTCGGTATGCTGCGTGAGGCCGGTGCAAAGGAAGTTCATGTAAGAATCTCCTCACCGCCATTTAAGCATCCATGTTATTTTGGAACCGATATCCCGTCCGAGGATCAGCTGATTGCGCACAATAGAAGCGTCGATGATATCTGTAAGATCATCGGAGCCGATTCCCTCGCATATTTGGATGAGGAATGTCTGTTAGAGATGTCCAAAGGACTTGGCATCTGTACCGGCTGCTTCAATGGCAAGTATCCGATGGATCCGCCGACCGAGGATATCCGCGGCGAATATCAGAAATAAAATACACGAAGTCTGAACTTCTATATGAAAGAAAGGTTGGTTTACTATGGCAACAGATCGTTATACAAGCCCGCTTTCCGAGCGCTACGCCAGCAAGGAAATGCAGTATATTTTTTCACAGGATAAGAAGTTTACCACATGGAGAAAGCTTTGGATTGCACTCGCAGAGAGCGAGAAAGAGCTGGGATTAAATATTACCGACGAGCAGATCGCAGAGCTCAAAGAGCATCAGAATGACATCAATTATGATGTTGCAAAGGCAAGAGAGAAGGAAGTTCGTCACGACGTTATGTCTCACGTATACGCATACGGTGTGCAGTGTCCAAAGGCAAAGGGTATCATCCATCTGGGTGCAACCAGCTGCTACGTAGGCGACAACACCGATATGATCATCATGCGCGAGGGTCTTGAGCTTGTTAAGAAGAAGTTAGTCAATGTCATTGCCGAGCTGTCCAAGTTTGCAGACCGCTACAAGGCACTTCCGACATTGGCATTTACCCATTTCCAGCCGGCACAGCCGACCACAGTTGGTAAGCGTGCAACGCTTTGGATGATGGATCTGGTACAGGACTATGAGGATATCTGCTATGTCATTGATTCCTTAAAGCTTCTTGGCTCTAAGGGAACCACCGGTACACAGGCATCCTTTATGGAGCTGTTTGACGGTGATCATGACAAGATCCGTAAGCTCGATCAGATGATCGCAGACAAGATGGGCTTTGCAGGTGTTTATCCAGTTTCTGGACAGACCTACTCCCGTAAGGTGGACAGCCGTGTGTTAAACGTATTGGCTGGCATTGCAATGAGCGCACACAAGTTTACAAACGATGTGCGTCTTCTGCAGCACTTAAAGGAGGTTGAGGAGCCATTTGAGAAGCATCAGATCGGTTCTTCCGCAATGGCATACAAGAGAAACCCGATGAGAAGTGAGCGTATCGCGTCTTTAGCAGATTATGTGATCTCCGATGCCATGAATCCGATGCTTGTCGCTTCTACTCAGTGGTTTGAGCGCACACTGGATGATTCTGCAAATAAGCGAATCAGCATTCCAGAGGGATTCCTTGCAATCGACGGTATTTTGGATCTGTATCTGAATATCGTAGACGGCATGGTTGTTTACGAGAAGGTAATTCACAAGCATCTGATGGCAGAGCTTCCATTTATGGCAACCGAGAACATCATGATGGATGCCGTAAAGGAAGGCGGAGACCGTCAGGAGCTGCACGAGAAGATCCGCCAGCTGTCCATGGAGGCTGGACGCAACGTCAAGGAGAAGGGTCTAGACAACAACCTGCTCGAGCTGATCGCAGCAGATGACACCTTCCATTTGACAAAGGAGCAGCTGCAGCAGTGCATGAAGCCGGAGCGTTATACCGGACGTGCAAAGGAGCAGGTAGAGGACTTCTTAAAGGATGTTGTTTCTCCGATTCTTGAGGAAAATAAGAAGGATCTTGGAATGACAGCAGAGATCAACGTATAACAATTTCATAAATTTTAAGACAGCGCATGGAACTCAATGTTTCATGCGCCAAGAATCGTTGTACGAATGTTTTATAAGAAAGGTTAGGTAACTGATATGGCAAGAGCAATTGTAGGCGCCAACTGGGGCGACGAGGGCAAAGGTAAAATTACGGATATGTTAGCACAGGAGTCTGACATTGTAATCCGTTTCCAGGGCGGAAGCAACGCTGGACATACAATCATCAATAACTACGGAAGATTTGCAATGCATCTTCTTCCATCCGGTGTATTCTCCCAGCACACCGTAAACATCATCGGAAACGGCGTAGCGCTGAACATTCCATATTTCGTAAAGGAGTTAAACAGCTTAATTGAGCAGGGCGTTCCGAAGCCGCATATCTTAGTTTCTGATCGTGCACAGATCCTTATGCCATATCATGTGGCACTGGATACCTACGAGGAAGAGCGTCTGGCAGGAAAGTCCTTCGGATCCACCCGTTCCGGTATCGCTCCGTTCTACTCTGACAAGTATGCAAAGATCGGCTTCCAGGTAAGTGAGCTGTTCGGAAATATGGACGAGTTAAAGGATAAGTGCGAGCGCATCTGTACCTTAAAGAACGTTATGCTTGTTCATCTGTACCACAAGGAGCCATTAAAGGCTGAGGATATCTTTAATACTCTTATGGAGTACAAGGAGATGATCGCTCCTTACGTAGCCGATACAGGTCTGTACCTGCATCAGGCAATCAAGGAAGGCAAGAAGATTTTGTTAGAGGGACAGCTTGGTACCTTAAAGGATCCAGATCACGGTATCTACCCGATGGTAACCTCTTCTTCTCCACTGGCAGCATACGGCGCAATCGGCGCAGGTATTCCGCCATATGAGATTAAGGAGATCACCACAGTTGCAAAGGCATACTCCAGTGCAGTAGGTGCTGGTGCATTCGTCAGCGAGATTTTCGGCGAAGAGGCAGACGAGCTTCGTAAGCGCGGCGGTGACAAGGGTGAGTTTGGTGCAACCACAGGCCGTCCGAGACGTGTTGGCTGGTTTGATGCAGTTGCAACAAGATATGGCTGCCGTATGCAGGGCGCAACAAACGTTGCACTGACCGTGCTTGACCCGTTAGGCTACTTAAAGGAGATTCCGATGTGCGTAGGCTATGAGATCGACGGCGTTGTAACAAAGGATTTCCCGACTACTCAGAAGCTGGAGAAGGCAAAGCCAGTATATAAGGTACTGCCAGGCTGGAATTGCGATATCCGCGGAATCCGCAAGTATGAGGATCTGCCGGAGGCTTGCCGCAACTATATCGATACCATCGAGCAGGAGATTCAGGTTCCGATCACACTGGTATCCAATGGACCGGGAAGAGACGAGATCATCCACAGAGAGACGAAGTTAAAGTAATATTTACAAAAGTCGGACGGGAAAGCCCACGGTTTTAACCGTGGGAGTATGTCAAAAATAAAAAGAGCAGGCAGGGAATCCCATGTCTGTTCTTTTTTGAAACGAAAAATATAGTGGACTTTCTAATGTTTATGTGTTAAAATGAAGCCGTGAAAAGTGCCGCAAACCGCCTAAAACAGCGGAAAATGACACTTTTAGAAAATTGAGTTCTGGGTAAAACAGCTTTGAACAGTCAGACAGGAAATTCTCAAATCAGACAAGGAGCTAAAGAATAATGGCAGGAACATTAAAGGTCAAACATGGAACAAAAATGCGCCTTGCATATGACGCGCCGGTTGGTCAGGAACCGAAATTTAATATGATATGTACATTTAATAAGGCGATTGATGAGTCAGCGTTTCTTGTCTCGATTCCAATGGTTGGAGGAAAAGCACTGGTGCCAGATGACACTCAGAAAATGCTGTTTGAGTATGGTGACGGCGATGACGCGCAGATCATTGCAGGCTATGTTGATGATACCGTAAAGGAAGGTATCCGTCGATACTGGAAGGTGCGCCGTGTCACTGAGCAAAGACAGCTCATCAAACGTATCGATGTCCGTATGAAAGTTGAGCTTCCGATCCAGTATATGCAGGATACATGGGCGCTTAACGCAGACGGAGAGATCGATAAGGAGCAGGGGCAGACAATGGATATCTCCAACAATGGTCTTGCAGTTTACATGAACCATTGGTTTGATGTTGGAGAAAGCTGTATCTTCACGCTGCCACGAATAGGAACGGTATCAGCTGGACAGAAATCACATGATGTGGTCGGAGTTGTCTGCTGGATGCGTGAACTGCCAAAAGGCGGTGCTTTTCGTTTTGTAGCAGGTATTCAGCTGCGCTTTGCAGACCTTGAAGAGCGCAAACAGATGCAGGAATATGTGGCTTATGTAAAGAAAAGGTATAAGCTGTAATTATTATGAGCATAGGAATAGGAAAAGGAAAAAAGAAGAAACCAATCGAGCAGGAAGAAAAGCAGGAGAAGAAGCAAGAGGAAGCACAAGAAGCGCAGAAAGAGAATCAGGAAGCACAAGAAGTGCAAGAAGCACAAACTCTTGAGAATGCAAAGACAAAGAAAAAACGTAAACATTTTGGAAAAAAGCAGAAGACTGATCAGATCATTCGAATTGAAGAACTTGAGGCATTGATGCAAAAGTATGGCGACAATATCAAGCCAGAAGATATGGAA
Source organism: Lachnospiraceae bacterium (assembly GCA_052273485.1). Classification (GTDB taxonomy): domain Bacteria; phylum Bacillota; class Clostridia; order Lachnospirales; family Lachnospiraceae; genus Anthropogastromicrobium. The sequence continues at coordinate 4,809 of DAVZID010000014.1, read as the reverse complement.
GATATCGTCAGCATGTATATGCCACATCGAAAACGTCGAAAACTCGGAGCTGCCCTTCTTCGTTTGGACAAAATGCATCTTTTGCTGCTAACGTTAATGCTTGTAGTCTGCATCCTCTTTATCACTGCATTCATGCAGGAGAAAATGGGTAATTTTACCATCAACCTGAACCGATTGGAATTATACCGAAAAGGTGTCAGCATCGCCGATACCGGGGATTTCAAGGGTGCAACCGCAAGACTTTCGGCAAGTACTGTCAAGGATGCCACCAATATTTCCATTGATGATATCCCAGATAATGTCGATGACATTGAGGGTGGCCACAATGGAAAAAATTATATGGCATACACCTATTATCTAAGAAATGCAGGTAAGGAAGATTTGGGCTATGTCGCCTCTATTACGATTGACTCGTGTGCAAAGGGCGCCGAGGAAGCAGTTCGCGTGGCAGTTTGGCGAAATGGAAAGCGCACGGTGTATGCAGAACCAGCTGCGGATGGAGAACCTGAGGATGGCTGCGTAAACTTTGAGTCGGACACGGTTGTGTGTACGTATGAGGAATCCGATTTCCTTGTCGGAAATGTAGACAAATACACCATCGTCATCTGGATGGAGGGCGATGATCCGGAGTGCGTTGACCGCATCATTGGAGGTAGTGTTGAGTTTAGCATGCACATCGATGCCGACTACGATGACCAGACGAGTTTGCTTTGGAAGTTTGTCACCGATATCAAGGATACGCTGTTTGATGACAAGCCGATCGATGCCGCCGGAAACGAGGCACCGAACGACAGCTACTATAGTGACCGAGTAATTACTTGGGATAATCGAAGAAACAAGTAGCGCGTATGTATTAATGTGGTATGACCGGCGCCACAACCGCCGATTATATAAATAAAAAGTAAGAAAATAAGTCCTGAATTTGCGTTACGTAACCGAAAAGTAAACGAACAAGTACGCGGAAAGCAAGCGAAAAGAATGACAGGAGAAAGTGTGTATCTGTGTCATAGAGCTAAGGTGTGTATTGCAAAGGTGGGCAGGGAAGTTCTTTAGAGGGGAATTTTCCTACAGCTGAAAAATGAAAATACTGAAGAGAAAACAAGAAATATTGAAAAATTAGCAAATTTGTTCTTTGGGCTGTATTGAGATCATATCCTCACCGGAAACGGCAGAGGAGAAAAACTCTTTTAACCGGGCCCGGTGGGAGCTTGATCTGAGTATAGAGCGAGAAGCAGAGGCGCGAAGAAAAAATAAGAAATTAAGAAATTAAAAATAAAAAAGTAAAAAGTAAAAAAATTAATATTTTGAGTTCAATTGCAAAAGGAAAACGTCTTTCAGCTGTGAAAGATAGGAGGAAAGTAAAAGTGAAGAAAGACAATGTAAATAATAGTGTGAAAGCGCTGAAAAAACAGCTTGGCGCAGCGGTTGCCATGGTATGCGTTGCCGCTGTAGCGCTGGGATCAAGTACATATGCTTGGTTTGTAAGTAACAATACGGTTAAAGCAACAACAACAACAATTAGTGCGCAGAGTAATGCGCCGTTCCTGAAAATTGACAAAGATTCACTGACAGAAAGCTCAACAACGGTTGCAACACGAGCAGATGAGTCAAGTGTCGCTCTTTATCCGGCAGAAGTCGTTGCAAATGGTACAGCACCAAAATTCCAATCTGCTTATGCATCATCCAAGAGTGCTTCGACAGAGCTTTCGAATTCTCGATTTGATGTAGGCGATGTGGAGAAAGCTGTTACCGGTAAATATGCAATTAAGCAGTCGTTTGTTATTGGAACAACGGATGATAAAGCAGGTTCTTTCAAAGATCTGAAAGTTTCCAAAGTTGAACTGACTGGTGCGACAACTTCAAGCAAACTTACAGATGCATTATCCGTCCTGATTGTATGCGGCGATCAGTGGGCAGTTTATAAAGCAAGTAACGATGGTGCAGTTCTCGAAAAGTATTACGATAATATCAGTGCAGTTGGAAATAATACCAATGGCGTTTTAGCTACAACCATCGCAGCAGCAGGTTCAGTAAGTGTTGATTGCTATGTATTCTATGATGGCTCTGAAGAACAAGTCCATACAGATAACTACAGTGCTGGCAAGTTAACAGCTCTTGGAGCAACAGTTACATTTACAGCTACACCTGTTAACACAGACGGAAATGATGTAAATGCAAATAACGAAGCAACAGGTGCATAAGAGATAACCTGTGTTATATGTGAGATATGTCCCCACGGTTGTGGCGTGGGGGACATTTCAAAAAGAAGAATCTTCCGGCTTCTGCTTTTTAAAATGTTTTAACTGTCAGGAGTGAGAATATGAAGAATATACAACAATTAAAAAGGGAATTGGCAGCAGCAGGCCTGTCTGTAGTAGTTACCGCAGTTGCATTATCATCAGCGACTTATGCCTGGTTTGTGACAAACAACAAAGTAGAAGGAACGACATCTACCATCAGTGCTACAACCAATGGATTTATTCTTCAAATTGGTGAATTGTCAAAAGGTGCACAGCATGGTGGAGAACAGAAATCTCTGGAAGCAACTTCCAAAGGAGCAACTTTAAGTCCGGCATCTACGGATGATCTGAAAAATTGGTATGTGTGTCAGAGTTTCAATAATCAAGGTCTTGTTACCGACTATTCTGAGCCAGCTTTTGCGACAGGAGCAAATGCCATACCAGGCAATTATGATAAGGATTATTTTGCATTTATAAAAAGTGATTATATTGTTTATACGATTACAGAGACTGGTACGGCAGATGTATATCTGGATGCCAGCGATGGTGCCCCTGTCACAATTACAGCAAAAGGCGGCGACGGTTCCAAGACAGTTACGGATTCTATGCGTGTTGCGATCACTACGCAGGCAGTCGCGGCAGACGGAAAGACTCCTGTTGGAGAAGAAACGCTCCGTATCGTATACGCAAAAGATAATGAAACAGGAGAAGGTAATGACAGCACTGCCAAGGCCGGATGGACAAGTATTCAGAAGGTAAACGGAAAGCCGAAACTTGATACAGTTACATATCCATATGTTTACACAGGATATTATACTGATCAAAGGATAACCGGTGCGAAGAATTGGGCTGCAACAAAGGATGGCGAAAACTTTACGATTCCAACCAATTCAGAAGCAATTGCAACAAATGTCGGATATGATGGAATTGCCGTACATGTGTATATCTGGATGGAAGGAACAGACGCTGATTGTGTCAACGGAAAATCTGTTGAAGATGATCCATCTACTTATGATGTGACAGTAAAACTTGCCGGAGTTGCAAGCGGAAATTAAATAAATGAAGGGGTCTGACCCGTGCGCCCAGTGTCTACTCGACCCTTACGATTTTCTTATGGATTTTGAAAATCTAAAAGTAAAAGTCCCTATTGGTTATGATGCGTTTTTACGGTGTCATTATGGTGATTATATGAAATTGCCACCAAAAGAGGAACAAGTTCCACATCATGAGTATAAAGTGTATATGCGTTAAAAAATGTGTGCAAAAATGGTGACAAATAGTAAGTGCCTTAAAACAAGACGTAGCGTAAAACAGGAGTGAATCTGCTACAAGAACTATATTATTGTTTGAGGCACTTATGTAATGATATGAGGGAGGCTGATTATATGGAAAAGATAACTGCAAGTAGATCCAAACGTATAGATAGTTTAACAGGAGCGAGATTTATAGCCATTATGATGATTGTAATAAATCACTTTGAATTTTTGGAGCAGTACGGTAAATTAGGAGAAATTTATTTAAGATTTTTTCATTCTGCAACAATAGGTGTGGATTTCTTCTTTATGTTGTCAGGTTTTGGAATGATGCTAAGCAGCATTAAGCGAGAGCCAAACGCAAAAGCAAATTCTATGAATGTAAAAAAGCTCATAGCGTTTGCACAAAGCCATGTCAGCAAAATATATCCGATATATATTATGATGTTGATATTAGGTATCCCATACTATTTAATGATTGGATACTTTGAATATGGAAAAAAAGTTGCTGCAGGTGTTCTGCAAGCAGCTGCATATCTTATAATGGACATGACATTATTGCAGTCATGTACAGGTATTACTAATTTAAGTCATTCGTTAAATGGTGTTTCTTGGTTTTTATCGTCTTTATTTTGCATATATTTGGTTAGCCCAATTGCAATGAAATGGTTAAAATTACATGTAAAAAACGAGAAGCAAGCTATTTGGGGGCTATGGGTTTCTATAGGTTGTTCATTTATACTAGCAATTATTTTGACAACAATAGAAGCACATACATTGTTTGATGACTTATGTTATGGATCTCCATATAGACGAGTTTTTTATGTAATCGCAGGAATGTTGATTGCACAGTTGTACAGTTTTAGAAAAAATGTTTGTTTAAAAAGTCTTATGTTGAAAATGGAAAATATATGTATCTTGTTAACGTTGTTATACTTTTTTTTGCGTAATTCGATATATGAAACTATTGGATCATTTATATACATTTCTGATATGTTGATTGTTGCTGTTGATTTGTATCTTCTAGCATTAGGAAAAGGATTTTTTTCAGGATTACTAAAAAACAAATATATGGTTTATCTCGGAAATATAAGTATGTACATTTTTATTACACATTGGCTAATTCGTATGTATGTGGATTTTGTTATTCAAAGAATGGGAATTGGCTCAATTGCTGTGGCATGGAGTGAGATTATAATTATATTAATTTTAACATTTGTAATCTCTGTGATAATGGAACGACTTAGAACGTGGCAGAACAAATGTAAGTAGGTAATCATCCGTATCTGTTAGCGCCCATATTTTTCTGATACACT
>DAVZID010000013.1:0-56174 GCA_052273485.1 Lachnospiraceae bacterium | reverse complement strand
CTGATATCGCTGTGCCTCCTCTTATTTATTTTTTTATTGAGGAGGCACAGCGATGTCAGCACCATTATTACAGATAGAAGGATTATCCGTTCGCGTAGAGGACAAAGAGATTCTGCACGGAATCGATCTTCAGATTAAAAAGGGAGAGACCCACGTTTTGATGGGACCAAACGGAGCAGGAAAGTCCACACTTGGTTATGCACTGATGGGAAATCCAAAGTACCAGGTAACTGGTGGAAAGATTCTTTTTGAGGGCAAGGATATTTCCGAGGAGACACCGGATAAGAGAGCAAAGGACGGCATGTTCTTATCTTTCCAGAATCCGATCGAGATTCCAGGCGTATCCTTAAGCAATTTCATCCGCAGTGGCGTAGAGCAGCGCACTGGAAAGAGAATTCGTTTCTTCGCATACAAGAAGGAGCTTGAGGAAATGATGAAGGTTCTGCAAATGGATCCGTCCTATGCAGAGAGAGATTTAAATGTAGGCTTTTCCGGTGGTGAGAAGAAGAAGGCAGAGATCTTACAGATGTTAATGCTCAAGCCATCCTTTGCCATCCTTGATGAGACCGACTCTGGTCTGGACGTTGACGCAGTAAGAACCGTATCCAGCGGTGTAGAGGAGTATCAAAAGAGCATCCACGGCGGACTTTTGATCATCACCCACAGCACCAGAATCTTAGAGTCTCTTCATGTAGATGCCACTCACGTTCTGGTAGATGGCCGCATTGTGGCATCTGGAGATGCATCTTTAGTAGATGAGATCAATGAAAACGGTTTTGAGCGTTTTCTGTAATAGGATAGAAGGAGACGCAGCGCGATTATGAAAGAAAAGACTTATGTAGAAGATGTCGATAGAAGCATGTATGACTTTAGAAACGAAGACAAAGATGCGTATAAAGTAAAGGAAGGTCTGAATCCAGCCATCGTAGAGCAGATCTCTCGTGAAAAGCATGATCCGGAATGGATGAAGCTGTTTCGCCTGGAATCCCTTCAGATCTTTAACGAGACAAAAATGCCAGATGAGTGGGGTCCATCCATCGAGGGACTGGATATGGATAACATCGTAACCTATGTCCGTCCAAACACCCATATGGCAGCAAAGTGGTCTGAGGTCCCGGAGGAGATCAAGGACACATTTGAAAAGCTCGGTATCCCGAAGGCAGAGCGTGAGTCTCTGGCTGGTGTCGGCGCTCAGTACGACTCCGAGCTTGTTTACCACAATGTAAAGGAAGAGGTAGCCGCACAGGGCGTTGTCTATACTGATATGGAGAGTGCGTTAAACGGCGAGTATGCAGACATGGTGCGCAAGCATTTCATGAAGCTGGTTCCTCCGACCGATCACAAGTTTGCTGCACTGCATGGTGCTGTATGGTCTGGTGGTTCCTTCGTCTATGTTCCAAAGGGGGTATCGGTTACCATTCCGTTACAGTCTTACTTCAGACTGAATGCGCCGGGCGCAGGTCAGTTTGAGCACACCCTGATCATTGTCGATGAGGGCGCTTATTTGCACTTTATCGAGGGATGTTCTGCACCAAAGTACAACGTAGCCAACCTTCACGCAGGCTGTGTTGAGCTATTTGTTGGAAAGAATGCGACTCTTCGCTATTCCACAATTGAGAACTGGTCCAAGAACATGTACAACTTAAATACAAAGCGTGCAAGAGTCGAGGAAGGTGGAAAGATCGAGTGGGTATCCGGTTCCTTCGGTTCCCATGTATCTTACCTGTACCCGATGAGCATCTTAAACGGTGAGGGCGCAAGCGCAGAGTTCACCGGAATCACCTTTGCCGGAAAGGGTCAGAACTTGGATACCGGTACAAAGGTCGTTCACAATGCACCGAATACGTCATCTTATGTCAACACCAAGTCCATTTCCAAGGACGGTGGTGTGAGCACCTTCAGAAGTGCTGTCGTTGTAAACAGCAAGGCAAAGCACAGCAAGTCCGCTGTCTCCTGCCAGTCTCTGATGCTCGATGACATTTCTCGTTCCGATACCATTCCGGCTATGGATATCCGCACAAAGGATGCCAATATCGGTCATGAGGCAAGAATCGGTCGAATCAGCGATGAGGCTGTATTCTACTTAATGTCAAGAGGTATTTCAGAAGAGGATGCAAGAGCAATGATCGTAAGCGGTTTTGCAGATGAGGTATCAAAGGAGCTGCCGCTTGAGTATGCAATGGAGATGAATAATTTGATCCGTCTGGAGATGAAGGGCAGCATCGGATAATAAAGAGAGGTGAACACGTTTTGGAAATGAAGATCAATAAACTGCCGTCCGGAACATGGAGATGGCTGCACATGAACGATACCCGCATTGAGCAGGAAGCCAATCTTGCACAGTGCCCAGTACAGGTTCAGTGTCCGGCATCCCTTGTACAGACAAAGGCAGCAGAGAATACATTTGAGAAGATTACAACCGGTATGGGCGAGGATATGACTCGCCTGTTAAACGAGTCTGGTACAGAGGCGATTTCCTTTACCGCTGAGGCGGATGTAAAGGAAAATACACCAGTGACTCTTTCCTTTGGTTATCAGGATGGTGACCGAAAGGGCAACATTGTGGATCTTTACCTGAAGGAAAACAGTGAGATGACCGTTGTTATGGATTACCACAGCAACGAGGGCGTTGGTACCGCAGCGATTCAGACAAAGATTCATGCAGAAAAGAATGCAAAGTTAAAGCTGATCCAGATCGAGCGTCTTGGCGCAGGATATGATTGCATGAACGACATCGGTGCATACTGTGCAGACGGCGCAGGTGTTGAGTTGGTACAGCTTGTGATCGGTGGAAAGAATGTTTGGATGGGCGCAGAGACTACACTGGCTGGAAAGGAAGCAGATTTTACTGCTGCAATCGGCTATCAGGTAACGGGCGATCATCGTCTGGACATGAATTACAATGCTGTTCATGAGGGGAAGAAGACAACGAGCAGCATGACTGCAAATGGTGTGCTTCGCGACTGCGCAAAGAAGCTGTTTCGTGGTACCATCGACTTTAAGAAGGGCGCAGCAGGCGCAAAGGGCGATGAGTTAGAGGATGTCCTTCTTCTTGATGACGGCGTTCAGAATCAGACCATTCCGTTAATCCTGTGCGCGGAGGAAGATGTAGAAGGAAATCACGGCGCATCCATCGGAAGTTTGGATGATGAGCTGATTTTCTATCTGGAGTCGAGAGGAATCAGTGAGGAAGCCGCTTATGAGCTGATGGCAAAGGCCAGATTAAAGGCTGTATGCAAGAAGATTCCAGTAGACGGTCTTCGCGCAGAGTTAGAAGAGATGTTAGATGGTGACGAATCTGAGGGAGAGGAGCAGTAAGATGACAGCAGAAGAAAGAAAGGCAGAAGACGCACGCTTTCGTGCAGCGTACCCGTTGTTTGCAGACAATTCTGAGCTGATCTATCTGGATAACGCAGCGACGACACAGAAGCCGTCCTGCGTGATTCAGGCAGAGGCTGAGTTTTACCAAAAATACAATGCAAATCCGTTTCGTGGTGTCTATGAGTTGGCAGAGGCAGCGACTGAGCAGTATGAGGAAGCAAGAGCCGCTGTTGCAAAGCTTCTTCATGCAAATGCAGACGAGATCGTTTTCACCAGAAATGCAACAGAGAGCTTAAATCTGATCGCCTACAGTTTGGGTGATCTGGTGCTTCGTCCGGGCGATGAGGTGCTTGTCAGCATTATGGAGCATCACAGCAATCTTCTTGTATGGCAGCAGGCTGCAAAGCGCACAGGCGCGACGCTTCGCTATTTGGACTGCACACAGGATGGAAAGATTACTACCGAGATGGTAGAGGCTGCGATCACCGATAAGACAAAGATCTTTGCTGTGACACAGATTTCAAATGTACTTGGATGGAAGAATGATATCAAAGCATTTGCAGAGGCCTGTCACAGAAAGGGCTGTCTGATTGTAGCTGATGGCGCACAGAGCGTTCCTCATATCGAGGTTGACGTCAAGGCACTTGATGTTGATTTCCTTGCATTCTCTGGTCATAAGATGATGGGCCCGATGGGAATTGGTGCTCTGTATGGAAAGAAGGAGCTGTTAGAGGCAATGCCGCCGTTTTTATGTGGAGGCGAGATGATCGACACCGTCACAAGAGACGGTGCTGTTTACGCACCAGTTCCGCATAAGTTTGAGGCTGGTACCGTCAATGCAGCAGGAGCTGTTGGACTGATGGCAGCAATTCGCTACTTAAAGGAGATCGGATTTGACACGATCGAGAGACGTGAAGCAGAGCTTACCGAGTATGCGGTAGAGCGTCTGAAGGCAATTCCGGGAGTTCACATCCTTGGCTCACAGGATCCGAAGGAGCATCACAGCATCGTAACCTTCCTTGTCGACAATGTGCATCCGCATGATGTCGCATCCATTCTTGATATGGATCACATCGCCGTGCGTGCCGGTCATCACTGTGCACAGCCGCTGCTGCAGCATTTAAATGTTTCTGCAACTACTCGTGCAAGCTTTGCATTTTATAATACAATGGAAGAAGTTGATGCGTTGGCAGAGAGCCTCGCTCAGGTAAGAAGGAGGATGGGTTACGTTGACTAATACAAACAAAACCTTTTACAATGAAATTTTAATCGATCACAATATGCATCCGGGTCATAAGCATGATTTAGACGATGCAAATATGGTGATGGAAGGCTTAAACCCGACCTGCGGCGATCACATTTGGCTGAAACTCAAGGTTGAGGATGGCGTGATCGTGGATGGCTCCTTCGTAGGCGAGGGATGCGCTGTTTCTCAGGCCTCCGCAGATATGATGCTCGATTTGATCATCGGACAGAAGGTAGAAAAGGCACAGGAACTTGCCGACAGCTTCTTAAAGATGATCAAGGGAACTGCTACCGAGGAAGAAATCGAGAGCCTTGAGGAAGCGTCTGCGCTCGAGGATATTGCGCATATGCCGGCACGTGTAAAGTGTGCAGTACTCGGATGGCATACCATGGAGGAGATGCTTAAGGATAATAAGTGTACCGGACATGGGGAGTGCAGCCACTGTGAGTGATGGCCACCCGGAAGGGGAACGAAGGGCAATCGGAAGGTGTCTTTACTATGTTTTGCAATTGACCGAAGCGTGCAGATGCGCTATACTGAAACCATGACGAATCCAATCGGCAGTTGGATGAAATGTATACAACGTGTGTAATGCATATGATTTATAAAACGCACATGGCATATGGCCTGCCATTTGGATTCATCAGCAACGACATCGAGCAAGTGAGGGAGAAAATGAGAGTTTTTGATTTCAGTAACCAGACAGAAGAGAAGGTCAATCCGGAGTGCACCTACACGACATTTCGTTCCAATGAGGAGATCTCCACACCGGAGCATCCGATTTTGATTCTGGACAATAAAGACAAAGAGCATGCGCATCATTCCGCGGGATTTTTTACCAATCCGACAAAGAAAACCGCATTTGAGTTTAAGGAAGAGGATTCAAAAGAGTCCTATACCGCCGATATTCTGAAGGTGGATTCACGTTTTGTCGGACTTGTGCGTTGGCTGGGCGATAACCATATCAATGTGCGCCTGTCCGGTAAGAATACATCAGAAGGATATGCCGTTTATAAGATTCGTGAAATCGCATTTGGCGGTGGCACAAAGCTTTCCGCAGAGGATGGCTTCTTACAGTTTATGATTGATCGTCTGCTTGCAAGTGATGCACCGGCAGAGGAGGTTGAGGACGAGGAGAAGGAAGAACTTGGCGATGATATGAAGATCACCAGTCTTCAGAGCATCACCGACTTTTTGACCTGTGCAGGAAAGACCCTTCCAGACAATATCCGTCTTTGGGCGAGACGAAATTTGGCAGTAGCGCGTTCTCACGAGGTTTCCCCGGAGGAAAAGCGCCATGCGCAGCGAGCTCTTTCCATTATGATGAATATTCAGTGGAAGAGCAACTATTTTGAGGCAATTGATCCGGCGTATGCCCGTCAGGTACTTGATGAGGAGCTGTACGGTATGGAGCGCGTAAAGCAAAGAATCATCGAGACGATTATTCAGATTAACCGTACGCACACCCTGCCGGCATATGGTCTGCTGCTTGTTGGCCCAGCTGGTACCGGAAAATCTCAGATCGCGTATGCGGTTGCCAGAATCCTGAAGCTGCCGTGGACGACACTCGATATGAGCTCTATCAATGACCCAGAGCAGTTAACAGGAAGCTCTCGTATTTATGCAAACGCAAAGCCAGGTATCATCATGGAAGCATTCTCCGCAGCACGTGAGTCTAACCTTGTCTTTATTATCAACGAGCTTGATAAGGCAGCATCCAGCAAGGGCAGCGGCAACCCGGCCGATGTACTTCTGACCCTTCTTGATAACCTTGGCTTTACCGATAATTATATGGAGTGTATGGTTCCGACTGGCGGTGTTTACCCGATCGCAACTGCCAACAACAAGGATCAGATCAGTGCACCGCTTATGTCCCGTTTTGCCGTAATCGACATTCCGGATTACACAAAAAAAGAAAAGAAGATCATTTTCACACGTTTTGCACTGCCAAAGGTATTGCGCCGCATGGGTCTTCGTGAGGGCGAGTGCATCGTCACACCAGAGGCGGTTGAGACTGTCGTTGATCTTTATGCACATACAACTGGTATCCGTGATCTGGAGCAGGCAGCAGAGCATATCGCAGCAAATGCACTGTACCGCATCGAGGTCAACAAGGTAAAGAATGTTACCTATGATGAGGCAATGGTGAAGGAACTGTTTGCGTAAGCTTTATCTGGGTGATTTTGCAAGTGGTGTTTTAATTTATTTTATTTTTTAAAATCAACAAGTTTCATAGTAACACAAAAAAATAGCACGAATAGTTTTTGACTGATCTGGGTAAAGTAGCCTTAGAATAAAAAGCTACCAATTACAGAGTTCTTCATTCATAAGAAATATGTATAAAAAGTATGGATGGATATCTGGAAATGGTATTATTAAACTAAGGAGCGATTATGCAGACAGGAACAGCAAGTATTCGATTTGAGAGGCCGCCCCGCATTCTGCAGGCGGCCTCTGTTGTTGGCCCGAAAGAGGCAGAGGGACCATTTGGTGCCCTATTTGATGAAATCGACCCGGATGGAACCTGTGGACAGGACAGCTGGGAACAGGCAGAGAGTGAGCTTCAAAAGCGTGCCGCAAAGAAGGTACTCGAGAAGGCACATCTTTCGTCGAAGCAAATTCGCTATGTGCTGGCAGGTGATCTGCTTGGTCAGTGTATCGCAAGTAGCTTTGGCATCAGTGAGCTGAATTGTCCAACAATCGGCATGTATGGTGCTTGCTCCACGATGGGACTTACACTCGCGACAGGTGCAATGCTTGTCAACGCAGACTATGCCGATCATGTACTGTGCGTGACAAGCAGTCATTATGCTTCAGCCGAGAGGCAGTTTCGTTTCCCATCTGATTATGGAAACCAGAGACCGCTCAGTGCAGAATGGACGGTAACAGGAGCTGGTGCTGTTGTACTTGAAAGTGTTAAGGCACACACGACAACTCCACTCGATCTTCCGCTTGCAAAAATTACAGGAATCACAACGGGAAAAATCGTGGATTATGGAATTACCGATTCGATGAATATGGGAGCGGCGATGGCACCTGCAGCCTGCGATACGATTGCGCAGCATTTCGAAGATTTTAAGACAAAACCGACCGATTACGACAAGATCATCACAGGTGATCTTAGCCAGGTTGGAAGCAAACTATTACTTGATTTACTCCGCGAAAAGCAGATTGATATATCCGATCGTCATATGGACTGCGGACTAGAAATTTTTGAGCGAAAAGAACAGGATGTTCATGCAGGTGGAAGCGGATGTGGCTGCAGTGCCGTGATATTGGCTGCATATATCTTGCCTCAAATTCAGAAGAAAATTTGGAAACGTGTGCTTTTCGTTCCGACAGGCGCGCTTCTGTCAAAGATTTCCTTTAACGAAGGTGCAAGCATTCCGGGCATCGCGCATGCAGTTGCCATCGAAGCGCTTGATTCATTTGACGATCATTTTGATGCAAATGAAAAAAGAAAAAAGAACGAAGAAGAAAAGAAAAAGGCTGCGCTATTCGCAAAAGGAGGCATTTCATGCAAGACTATCTGATTGCATTCGCTATCGGCGGTATCATCTGTGCATTGTCTCAGCTTCTAATGGATAAAACAAAGCTGATGCCAGGTCGCGTTATGGTGATTCTCGTGGTGACAGGTGTATTTTTAGGTGCGTTTGGCATCTATGAACCATTTAAAGAGTGGGCAGGAGCCGGTGCGAGTGTGCCGCTTCTTGGTTTTGGCAATACACTCTGGAAAGGTGTCAAAAAGGCAGTCGATGAAGAAGGATTGCTTGGCATCTTTAAGGGTGGCCTGACTGCTAGCTCCGCAGGTATCTGTGCGGCAATGGTATTTGGCTATCTAGCGTCGCTACTCAGTCATCCAAAGCTCAAAAAATAAAAGCGTTATAATATACCGGGTCATCCGATCGGCAAATCTACCATTTACAGTCCTATTATGATCAGCTATAATAGCAGCATGAGCATAAGAAAACGAACTGATTTGCGAAACAAAAGGAGGACACAATGGAAAAGTATATGATGGCGCTTGACCAAGGCACAACGAGTTCACGCTGCATTTTGTTTGACCGCAACGGAAGCATTTGCAGTGTAGCGCAAAAAGAATTTGAACAGCATTACCCAAAGCCGGGTTGGGTAGAGCATGACCCGATGGAGATTTGGGCATCGCAGGTGAGCGTGATGTCGGAGGCAATGAACAAGATTGATGCACTGCCAGAGCAGATTCATGCAATCGGCATTACCAATCAGCGAGAGACCACGATCATTTGGGACAAAAAGACAGGCCGGCCGATTTATCCGGCGATTGTATGGCAATGTCGTCGTACAAGCGAGCGGATTGATCGTCTGATGGCAGAGGGAATGACCGACACCGTTCAGGAAAAGACAGGATTGGTACCAGATGCGTATTTTTCTGCAACCAAAATCGAGTGGATTCTTGATCAGGTACCGGGTGCAAGAAAGCGTGCCGAGGCAGGTGAACTTCTCTTTGGAACGGTCGACTGTTGGCTTGTCTGGAAGCTGACTGGTGGTGTCGTTCATGCGACCGACTATACCAATGCATCACGAACCATGCTGTTTAACATTCATACATTAGCGTGGGACGATGAACTTTTAACTTATTTTCGTATTCCGAAAGCAATGCTGCCAAAGGTGCTTCCGAGTAGCTGCATTTACGGAAAGACGGATCCAGAAATTACTGGAGGCGCAATTCCAATCGCAGGTATCGCAGGAGATCAGCAGGCAGCGCTTTTTGGACAGTGCTGTTTTGAGCCAGGTGATGTAAAAAATACATATGGAACTGGATGCTTCCTTTTGATGAATACAGGTGCAGAACCGGTAAGCTCTGAGCATGGTCTTGTCACGACAATTGCGGCGGGCTCACCGGGCGAGGTACAATATGCACTTGAGGGAAGTGTATTTGTGGCAGGTGCGACAATTCAGTGGCTTCGCGATGAGCTGTGGATGATCCGAAGCGCGGCAGAGACAGAAGGATTGTGTCAGTCGGTTGAGGATACGGCAGGTGCCTATCTGGTTCCAGCATTTACAGGACTCGGCGCACCGTATTGGAATCAGTATGCAAGAGGTACATTCGTGGGACTAACAAGAGGTGTCAGTCGCGCTCATTTTGTGCGGGCAGCGGTGGAATCATTGGCCTATCAGGTGCATGATGTGCTTGAGGCGATGGAGCAGGACAGTGGTTATTTAATCCAGACGTTAAAGGCAGATGGTGGTGCAAGTGCCAATAATTTTCTGCTGCAGTTTCAGGCAGACATACTAGATGCGCAGGTAGAACGCCCAGGATGTATCGAGACTACAGCGCTCGGCGCAGCTTACCTGGCAGGTCTTGCAACTGGTTACTGGAAGGACAAGGAAGAAATTCGTGCAAATTGGCAGTTGCAGCGCGCATTTCATTCATCAATTGGCGAGAAACAGCGTAAGCAGAAGCTAAAGGGATGGAGAAAGGCTGTCCGCTGTGCACTTTTTTGGGCAAACGATACGGAAGAATAAGTGTGAAAAAGGTCGAAACAAAAGAACAAAAGTCAAAGCAAAAGAACAAAATAAGAAAGTAAAATAAAAACGAGTACAAAAGCAAGAAAAAAGAGGCAATCCAAATTGATGCGGGTTGCCTCTTTTGAGCAATTAAACAATTAAATAAAATAAGTAACGATTCAGAATCGCTTATTTGTTATTTTCCTGATACTCCAGTGCAGCACCGATGAAGCCCTTGAATAATGGATGCGGGCGGTTCGGTCTGGACTTTAACTCTGGATGAGCCTGAGTACCGATAAACCACGGATGATTTGGAAGCTCGATCATCTCAACGATGCGGCCATCCGGTGAGATACCGGAGAGGGTCATGCCGTGAGAGGTGAGGGCAGCACGATAATCGTTGTTAACCTCGTAGCGGTGACGATGGCGCTCTGCAATCTTCTCGGTTCCGTAAAGCTCGTAAGCCTTTGTATCCTTTCCTAAGATGCATGGATAGGAGCCAAGACGTAGGGTACCGCCCAGATCGGTGACGCCATTTTGATCTGGCATCAGATGGATAACCGGATGAGCAGTCTGCGGATCAAGCTCAATGCTGTGGGCATCGCGGATATCCAGTACGTGGCGAGCAAACTCAACGATTGCCATCTGCATACCAAGGCACAGGCCGAGGAACGGAATCTTGTGTTCACGTGCATAGCGGATGGAAGTAATCATACCCTCGATACCACGATCGCCAAATCCTCCAGGAACGATGACACCAGATACATCCTTTAAAATCTCATCGACATTTTTCGGTGTTACCTGCTCGGAATCCACCCACTTGATGTTGACACTTGCATGATGAGCAACGCCGCCGTGCTTAAGAGCCTCAACAACACTGATATATGCATCGTGAAGAGCGGTATACTTTCCGACAAGAGCAACGGTTACAGAGCTGGTTGGGTTCTTCCATGCATCAACCATAGCCTTCCAATCGTCCAGATCCGGCTTTGGACTTTCCAGACCAAGACATTCACAGGCAACATCGGCCAGATGCTCTTCCTCAAGCATTAACGGAACCTCATATAAAACGTCACAGTTTAAGTTCTCCAAAACGTGGCTGACTGGAACATTACAGAACAGACCGATCTTTGCCTTCATCTGATCGCCCATCGGGTAATCACTGCGGCACATGATAATATCTGGCTGAAGACCCATACCCTGAAGTTCCTTGACGCTGGCCTGCGTTGGCTTTGTCTTTAATTCCTGAGAAGCAGACAGATACGGAATCAGGGTAACATGGATTAACATCGAATTGCCACGGCCAATCTCGTGCTGGAACTGGCGGATGGACTCCAAGAATGGCTGACTTTCGATATCGCCGACGGTACCGCCGACCTCGATGATGGCGATCTCGGTCTTATCGGTTGTGAAATTGCGGTAGAAACGATCCTTGATTTCATTTGTGATGTGAGGAATTACCTGTACGGTACCGCCACCGTAATCGCCGCGGCGCTCGCGCTGCAGTACGCTCCAGTAAACCTTTCCAGTGGTAACATTGGAATTGCGGGTGAGGCTCTCATCGATAAAGCGCTCATAGTGGCCAAGATCCAGGTCGGTCTCTGCACCATCATCGGTGACGAAAACCTCTCCGTGCTGAACCGGGTTCATCGTTCCCGGGTCAATGTTGATATAAGGGTCAAACTTCTGCATGGTCACGGTGTAGCCGCGGGCCTTTAACAGACGGCCAAGTGATGCGGCAGTGATTCCTTTTCCAAGTCCGGATACAACGC
This sequence comes from Lachnospiraceae bacterium, assembly GCA_052273485.1. Lineage (GTDB taxonomy): Bacteria > Bacillota > Clostridia > Lachnospirales > Lachnospiraceae > Anthropogastromicrobium. The sequence goes on along the minus strand of DAVZID010000013.1, from coordinate 44,348 downwards.
CTCCGGTGACAAATACGTACTTAACAGGCATAATTACCTCCTCTGAAGAAAAAAATAAAATTGTCAACAGTAAATGATGCATGGATAAACTATAACAAAAACAGACTTATTATACAACCATTTTTTTTTCTGCGCCACTATTATTTCACAGAAATTTTCTTGCAATATTAAAGGTTCAATTATATAATAGTTACAGTTTACCTACTATGTATACATGTGTAGGTGGTACTGAAAATTAGGAAAGGTGAGGAACGAATGGACGACAGGGAAAGAAAACCTGATAACAGGAATAACAGAAACAGTAAGAATAAGAAACCAAATTTTCAGCTGTATGTGATATTAGCCATTGTGGCAGCCGTCACGATTGCACTGATAACCGGACTGGATTCTCTAGTCAAAAGCAGTACGACCAAAAAGGTAACGTACGATGAATTTGTAACAGCAGTAGAAGAGGGAAATGTGGATACCGTAAAGATCTCAAGCTCGAGAGTTACCTTTACGCTGAAGAATGATCTTCGGATGACGTATTACACACCGTATCTTCCAGATTCTAACCTGCTTCCAATGTTAAACGAGGCTGGTGTGGAGTATACGGGTATAGAGGATAGCTCTGGTTCGGCAATCTTAGAATTTATTTTAGTGTATATCCTTCCGTTTGCATTGATCTGGATTTTCATGGGCTTTTTGATGAGACGCATCGGAGGCGGTTCTGGTGGTATGATGGGCATTGGAAAGGCAAACACAGCGACCAATATGAGTCGTGCGACTGGTGTGACATTTGCTGATGTGGCTGGTGAGGATGAAGCAAAGGAATCGTTAACCGAGATTGTTGACTTCTTGCACAACCCACAGAAATATGTGCAGATTGGTGCAAAGCTGCCAAAGGGTGCGCTTCTTGTAGGCCCGCCAGGAACTGGTAAAACGCTTCTTGCAAGAGCCGTTGCAGGAGAGGCGAAGGTGCCGTTCTTCTCACTGTCTGGTTCTGATTTTGTGGAAATGTTTGTCGGTGTTGGTGCATCGAGAGTGCGTGATCTGTTTAAGACCGCACAGCAGAATGCGCCGTGTATCATTTTCATCGACGAGATTGATGCAATCGGTAAGACAAGAGATACTCGCTACGGCGGAAATGATGAGCGCGAGCAGACCTTAAACCAGCTGCTCTCCGAGATGGATGGATTTGATGCTTCCAAGGGCGTACTTGTTATGGCAGCGACAAACCGTCCGGAGATTTTGGACAAGGCGCTGCTTCGTCCGGGTCGATTTGACCGTCGTGTTATCGTAGACAAGCCGGATCTGAAAGGACGTATCGCAATCTTAAAGGTTCATGCAAAGGATGTGCGCATGGATGATTCTGTTGATTTAGAGGCAATTGCGCTTGCAACAAGCGGTGCTGTAGGTTCAGATCTTGCTAATATGATCAACGAGGCAGCAATAACTGCAGTAAAAAGAGGAAGTCAGGTGGTATCTCAGAAGGATCTTCTTGAGGCAGTCGAGGTTGTCCTTGTCGGTAAGGAAAAGAAGGACCGCGTCATGAATCAGAAAGAAAGACGTATCGTTTCCTATCATGAGGTTGGCCATGCACTGATCAGTGCACTTCAAAAGGATTCAGAACCTGTACAGAAAATCACAATTGTACCAAGAACAATGGGTGCGCTCGGCTATGTAATGCAGACACCGGCAGAGGAAAAATTCCTAGACTCCAAGGAAGAAATCTTAAACATGGTTGTCATGGCGCTTGGAGGACGTGCCGCAGAGGAACTTGTCTTTAACAGCGTGACAACTGGTGCATCAAATGATATTGAGCAGGCAACTGCCTATGTAAGAGACATGATCACAATGTATGGCATGTCAGAAGAGTTTGGTCTGATGGCACTCGAGACAGTAGAAAACCAGTACTTGGATGGACGCAGAGTGCTAAATTGTGCTGATGCAACGGCCGCTCAAATTGATCAGGTAGTAAAGGAAACGCTTAAGAAATGCTATGAGCAGGCAAAGCAGCTGCTTTCGGAAAATCGAGAGGTCATGGACCATCTGGCAGAGTTCTTAATTAAAGAAGAGACAATTACCGGAAAAGAGTTCATGGAAATCTTCCATAAATGTCGTCTGGAGCAGATGGAGCATCAGGTTGGAATGGATCGTGTATCAGTAGCAGATTCACAGGAAAAAACAGAGTCGCCGTCCTCTGTAAGTTTAAAGAAAACAGAAGCTGCACAGGCAACCGCAGCTGATGGCAGTCCGATTGCAGATGCATCGAATAACACAAACGAATAAGTAACAAAAAAGATAGACAATTCTAATTTTTGTCCATGGGACGCCCATTTATAAAAGAAGCACAATTTGATGTTGAGTTTGCTTTGCTTATGAATGGGCGTTTTTTAAGGAGTGTGTATGAACCAAGACGAGTTTCTTGACCGAAAAGAGCAGATTTTAAACCACAATTCGGCAAAGAATTTCAAAGAATTTAATATTGAAAATGAACTAAAAAAGCTTCCAGCAAAGCCCGGTGTCTATTTAATGCATGATGCGTCAGATGAGATCATCTATGTAGGAAAGGCAATTAAGCTTTGCAACCGGGTGCGCCAATATTTTCAGCGCAGCAAGAAACCATCCGCCAAGATCGAGCAGATGGTTTCACATGTCGCCTATTTTGAATATATTGTGACAGACTCCGAGATGGAGGCACTGATTCTTGAGTGCAACCTGATCAAAAAACACCGTCCACGCTACAACACGATGCTGATGGACGACAAGGCATATCCGTATATTCGCATTACCGTGGATGAGGATTTCCCAAGAGTGATGTTAGCGCATAAGCAGGTACGCGATAAGAGCCGTTATTTTGGCCCCTATCCGAGCGGCTTGGCCGTAAAGGACACCATTGAGCTCGTTCATAAGTTGTTTGGCATTCGCACCTGCAACCGTGTATTGCCGCGCGATCAGGGCAAGGAGCGTCCTTGTTTAAATTATCACATTGGTCAGTGCATGGGACCGTGTCAGGGCTATGTCACAAAGGAAGAATATGGCAAGCAGATTGATCGTGTGATTTCATTATTGAATGGAAATTATATGCAGCTGCGAAAAGAGCTTGAGGAAAAAATGAAGGCGGCAGCAGCAGAACTCGAGTTTGAGACAGCGGCAAAATACCGCGATCTCGCAGAGGGAATCACAAAGATTGCCCAGCAGCAAAAGATCACCGACAGCAGTTCATTAAACGATCGCGATGTAATTGCAAGCGCAATCGAGGGAGCGGATGCGGTTGTTCAGGTCTTTTTTGTCCGTGAAGGCAAGCTGATCGGGCGCGATCATTACCATGTCAGCGTGGCAGGTGGCGACACCGAGGCAGACGTTTTGAGCAGCTTTATCAAGCAGTACTACGCTGGAACACCATTTCTTCCAGGTGAAATTTATATTCCGTGTGAGCTTGAGGATATGGAAATCATAAGCAGCTGGCTTACGAAAAAGCGCGGCAAAAAGGTAGCGCTTCTCGTGCCAAAGCGCGGCCGCAAGGAAAAAATGCTAGAGCTTGCGGCGCAGAATGCAAAGATTGTACTGCGTCAGGACAAGGATCGCATCAAGCGAGAAGAGGAGCGAACAACAGGCGCGCTTAAGGAAATTGAAGGATGGCTGAATTTACCGCATATTTATCGTGTGGAAGCATATGATATTTCCAACACAAGCGGAATGGAGTCTGTTGGTTCGATGGTTGTCTTCGAGGGCGGAAAGCCCAAACGAAACGATTACCGCAAATTTAAGATTCGCACGGTACAGGGACCAAATGATTATGCATCCATGTACGAGGTGCTGACAAGGCGCTTCGAGCGTGCAATTAAAAATAGTGAGGGCTTCTCACGTCTTCCAGATGTCATCATGATGGATGGAGGTCGAGGTCAAGTCAATATGGCGCTTGAAGTGCTTGACAAATTAGGTCTTTCCATTCCAGTTTGTGGTATGGTAAAAGACGATCATCACCGCACGAGAGGGTTGTATTACAATAACGTAGAGCTGCCAATTGACACACATTCCGAGGGTTTTCATCTGATCACGCGCGTGCAGGACGAGGCCCATCGTTTTGCTATCGAGTACCATAAGAGCTTACGCGGCAAAAAGGAGATTCACTCCATCCTCGATGACATTCCAGGTATCGGCCCGAAGCGCCGCCTTGCATTAATGCGCCAGTTTGGCGATCTCTATGCGATCCGCGAGGCCACCGTCGCGCAGTTAGCGGATGTCGAGGGCATGAACGAGCGCGCTGCTGAGGCGGTATATGAGTTTTTTCGCAGCCCTGCCCGTAAACTGTAACAATGGCGGTGAGACGAGTTGCAACAATTTTTTTCTGGGAGTTTACAAACACGGCATCAATTGATACAATAAAGGCAGAAAAAAGAAATTCCAAAAAACGATAATCCAAAAAAAAGGAGAAAAATCTATGAGCGGAGTTACGATTTCAGCACTGATTAAAAAAATGAATTTGGAGCTTTTGACAAAAGAGATCAACACCGATAAAATTAAGCTGTACCATCCGGATGTCAACCGTCCGGCACTGCAGCTTGCGGGCTACTATGAGCACTTTGACCGTGAGCGTGTACAGTTAATCGGTGTGGTTGAGTACACCTACATGCAGCGAATGACGGAGGAGCAACGTCTTGCAACTTATGAAAGACTGCTTTCAAGTGAGATTCCATGTATCATCTTTTCAACCAATAACAAACCAGGAGAAACTTTTTTAAAGATCGCAAGTAAGTATAAGGTTCCGGTTATGCTGTCCGAGAAGAAAACGTCACCGTTGATGGCCGAGATCATTCGTTGGCTAAATGTTGAGCTGGCACCAACGATCTCCATCCACGGCGTACTTGTCGATGTATATGGCGAAGGTGTGTTAATTACAGGTGAGAGCGGTATCGGAAAGAGTGAGGCTGCGCTTGAATTAATCAAGAGAGGCCATCGTCTGGTATCGGATGATGTTGTTGAGATTCGCAAGGTAAGTGACGAGACGCTGGTAGGAAGCGCACCGGATATCACCAGACATTTTATCGAGCTTCGAGGCATCGGAATTATCGATGTTAAGACACTGTTTGGTGTTGAGGCGGTTAAGAATACACAGGCAATCGACATGGTAATCAATCTGGAGGATTGGGATAAGGATAAGGAGTATGACCGCCTTGGCTTGGAGGATCATTATACGGAATTCTTGGGAAATAAGATTGTCTGCCACAACATTCCGATTCGTCCGGGCAGAAATCTTGCGATTATTGTAGAATCAGCGGCTGTCAATTACCGTCAGAAGAAGATGGGTTACAACGCAGCCAGAGAGCTGTATAACCGTGTACAGCAAAATCTTGCCAGGAGAGATGACGATTAATGGAAATGAAAAGACAACTACCAGAACAGGTAACGAAGCAGCTGCAGGCCATTTTAGAGCCAGAGGATCTGCTTTTTAACGAGCCGATGAAGAGCTACACGACATTTCGTGTGGGCGGTCCGGCAAAATGGATGGCAGCGCCAGAGGATGAGCAGCAGCTTCGCATCATCTTAAAAATTTGCAAGGAGACAACTACCCCATATTTTGTCCTTGGACGCGGCAGCAATCTGCTTGTCAGCGACAATGGCTTTGCTGGTGTCGTGATCAATTTGCGAAAGCATTTTAATACGATTACAACCGACAAGAAAGCAAAAACGATTACGGCAGAGGCTGGGGCGTCTCTGCCGGCCGTATCGCAGGCAGCACTATCAGCAGGGCTTACCGGACTAGAATTTGCCGCAGGTATCCCAGGCACGATGGGCGGTGGTCTGTTTATGAACGCCGGTGCATACGGTGGTGAGCTAAAGCAGATCGTGACAGAAGCAACTGTTATGACAAAAGATGGCGTAATTCGTCGAGTATTAAACGAAGAGATGGCGCTTGACCATCGTCTGAGCAGCTTTATGAAGACAGGGGAGACAATTCTTTCTGTCACGATGCAGCTTGCAGACGGTAATCCAGAGGCAATTAAGGCGATGATGGACGATTTTAATGGAAGACGAAGAGACAAACAGCCGCTTGAATATCCGAGCGCAGGAAGTACCTTTAAGCGTCCAACTGGCTATTTTGCAGGAAAACTGATCGAAGATGCAGGGCTGAAGGGCTTTACGGTTGGCGGTGCGAAAGTTTCTGAAAAGCACGCTGGGTTTGTGATCAATACCGGAACGGCTACGGCATCTGATATCTGGAATCTTTGCCAGGAGGTGCGAAAGAAAGTATTTGCACAGTTTGGCGTGGAGCTTGAGCCAGAGATTCAGATGGTGGGTTCGTTTGACGAGCAAGATAAGGACTAACAATACTATGAGAATTGTAATTGTAACAGGAATGAGTGGTGCAGGAAAGTCAACCGCGTTAAAGATGCTTGAGGATATGGGCTTTTACTGCGTTGACAACCTGCCGATTCGTTTGATTGAAAAATTTGTTGAGCTGATTCAAGGTGGCGGCACAGAGGCAAAGGACATCGCTCTTGGCATTGATATCCGTAATCCGGAGTTTATCGGACTGATGAGCGAGGTAATCGAGCGGCTTAAGCAGGAGGATATCGAATGCAAGGTACTGTTCTTGCAGGCATCTGACGAATGTTTAATCAAGCGTTACAAAGAAACACGCCGCAGTCATCCGTTGTCACAGGGACAGCGCGTGGAGGCTGGAATTGAAAAAGAGCGAACGCTGATGGCAGGGTTACTCGCACAGGCAGATTATGTTATTAACACGTCACAGCTTTTAACAAGGGAGCTGAAAACTCAGCTAGAGGACATTTTATTAAAAGGCTTTGATTACAAGAGCCTTTTTGTAACGGTACTTTCCTTTGGCTTTAAATATGGAATTCCGACCGATGCGGATCTTGTTTTTGATGTGCGTTTTTTGCCAAATCCGTATTATTTTGAATCAATGCGGCCATTAACGGGAAACGATGCACCAGTCCGTGACTACGTTATGAGTTCAGATACGGCAAAAGTATTTTTGGAGAAGCTCACCGATATGGTGACATTTCTGATTCCTCATTATATTGATGAGGGAAAATCCCAGCTCGTCATTGCAATTGGCTGTACAGGAGGCAAACACCGTTCCGTCACGATCGCAAATGCACTTTATGAAAAATTAAAGGGCAAAGAAGGCTACGGGCTGAGACTCGATCACAAGGATATTGAGAAAGATGCAAGAAGAAAATAAAAAAGAAAAAGAAGGAGCCTCCTTTTCCATGCAGGTAAAGGAGGAGCTTTCTTGTGTGTATAAAACAGCGCGTCATTGTCAATTAGCAGAGCTATCTGCACTAATTCTTTGTTGCGGAAGGCTGATAGATGGGGATGCATTGAATCCATCAATTAGAAATTTGAACAAAAATTCAACTAAAAATTTGGACAGAAGCAATGAACGTTGCGAAAACGAAACATTACTGTTTGAATCAGAAAATGAATCAGTTTTAAGAAAGTACTTTACTTTTGTACAAAAAACATTTAATATAGAGCTAATGCGTGTACACAAGGGAAACGGATATGCTTTGGGGCTGAATGTACAGGATACAAAAACCATTCTGCAGGCCGTCAAGCTTTCCGAAGGGGAATCTTTGGAAGAAAGCATCGCAGACAACAGACTGCTTCTTCGTAACTGTTGTCGCAGGGCTTTTATCCGGGGATGTTTTCTGGCATCGGGCTCGATCAGTGCACCACAAAAAGGGTATCATTTTGAGATTGTTACCATTTCAGAGGCGCGGGCACAGCAGCTGCAGCAGTTAATTTACTCCTGTGGAATCGAAGCGAAGACCGTAGTTCGTAAGAAATATTATGTGGTCTATGCGAAGGAGGGAGAGCAGATTGCAGATTTGTTAAGTCTGATGGAAGCGCCAAAAGCCAGAATGGAGTTTGAAAATATCCGCATTTTGAAGGATGTCCGCAACAGTGTGAACCGCAAAGTAAACTGTGAGGCCGCCAATTTAAATAAGACGGCAAATGCCTCATTGGAACAGGTTAGGGATATTGAATATATCAGCGAATATTATGGCCTGGAAAGCCTACCTGAAAATTTAAAACAGGCCGCGCGTCTGCGCCTTGAAAAGCCAGACGCCTCTCTGACAGAACTGGGGAAACTGATGGACCCACCAGTAAGCAAATCTGGTGTTAATCATCGCTTTAAGAAACTCAAGGCATTAGCGGATCAGATGAGAGAACAAGGAGGAAGATTATGATAACAAAGAAAATTACAGTTGAGATTCCAGCAGGATTGGAAGTACGTCCGGTAGCAGTGCTCGTTCAGGTTGCGAATCAGTATAGCAGCAGCATTTACGTAGAGAGCGGAAACAAGAAGGTAAATGCAAAGAGCATCATGGGACTGATGACACTTGGACTCCGTGCTGGTGAGTCCGTTACGGTACATGCAGACGGTGCTGATGAGGCAGATGCCGTAGATAAGATTGAAGCATATTTGACTGGAAAAGCAGTTATCAATGCGAGAGCATAACAAATGATATATTCATAACTAAAAAAGAATCCTGTCATGAGGCAGGATTCTTTTTTACTCGATTTTTTATTCATAATCTGCGGTATTTGTCAAAAGTTTAAAACCACCCCAGTATCGAAAAATTGCTTTGGCAAGGATTTTATCTCGCGCGACGTATGTATTGTGCCAATAGCGCGAATCCTTCGAGTTATTTCGATTATCGCCCATCATAAAGTAATACCCCTCAGGAACTTGAAATTCCATACCATCATTGGCGATTAGCCACTCTTCCTTCAGGTAATCCTCCTTTAAAGGTGTATCAGAATGGTTGATATAAACCTTTCCATTTTCAATTGTGACAGTTTCGCCTGGAAGACCGATGATTCGCTTAATGTAGTTGATTGATTCATCGTCTGGATACTTGAAAATAACAATATCACCGCGCTCTGGATCAGAGAACAGATACGACAGACGAAAACCAAATAGTCGATCTCCTGTCATGATCGTATTTTCCATTGAACCGGACGGAACTTTTGCATTTAACAAGATGAAATTGTTGATCAAAAGTGCGGCAACAAGCGCGATGCCGATGCTGATCACATACTCAAGTACTGTGCGCATAGGCGATGTGTTTTCATCCTTTTTCGTTTTTCCTTTTTCGTCGCTGTCTGTTGTAGCATCCATCTGCAGGTTATTATCCTGCTCAGAAATATCTTTTTGCTCCATATGAGTACCTGTACCTTTCTTTCACCTGTAGCTATTTTACAGATGAAAATTGCGCGAACGCTTTTGTACGAGTATACCATAAAGTCACCCAAAAGTCCATTGGTTCCTCTTATTGCTTTTGAGAGCGAAAAATGGTATGATGAAAATGGTATCATTTTACCACAGAAGAAGGAGGACGGTATGGCTTTTACACATCTTCATGTGCATACAGAGTACAGTCTGCTCGACGGCTCATGTAAGATAAAAGAATTAATTGATAGAGCAAAAGAGCTTGGGATGGATTCTCTGGCGATTACGGATCACGGCGTCATGTACGGTGTGATTGATTTTTATAAAGCGGCAGTTGCCGCAGGCATCAAACCGATCATTGGCTGTGAGGTCTATGTGGCGCCGGGTTCTAGATTTGACCGTGAGTCGGCAGGCCAGGGTGATGATCGATATTATCATCTGGTGTTGTTAGCTGAAAATGACATTGGTTATCACAACCTGATGAAGATTGTCTCAAGAGGTTTTACCGAAGGCTACTATTATAAGCCGCGTGTGGATAAGGAGCTTCTTGAGACGTATCATGAGGGTGTCATTGCATTGAGTGCGTGTCTGGCCGGTGAGGTGGCAAGAAACATCACAAGAGGCCTATACGAGGACGCAAAGGCTGCTGCTCTTTCCTATGAAAAGATCTTTGGAAAGGGCAACTTCTTTTTGGAGCTGCAGGACCACGGCATCAGCGCACAGACTACGGTGAATCAGGCGCTGCTTCGCATGAGCGAGGAGACCGGAATCGAGCTTGTCGCAACAAACGATATTCACTATATCAATGCAGCCGATGCCGAGCCGCATGATGTGCTGTTATGCATTCAGACCGGAAAGAAGGTCAATGATGAAGATCGTATGCGCTACACGGGTGGTCAGTATTATTTAAAGTCGGAACAGGAGATGCGCGATCTGTTTCGCTACGCACAGCAAGCCATTGACAATACCGCAAAGATTGCGGCGCGCTGTAACGTCGAGATCGAGTTTGGAAAGACAAAGCTTCCAAAATTCTCGGTGCCAGACGGCTACACATCGGAAGAATATCTGGAAAAACTTTGTCGTGAGGGATTGGTTCGCCGTTATGGGGAACAAGCACACGAGGTTGAGGCGCGTCTTGACTATGAGCTTGGTGTCATCAAGAAGATGGGCTATGTCGACTATTTCCTGATTGTGTGGGACTTCATCCATTTTGCCAAGTCAAAGGATATTATGGTCGGTCCGGGACGAGGCTCGGCAGCCGGAAGCGTTGTCGCATACAGTCTTGAGATTACCGATATCGAGCCGCTTCGCTATCAGCTTCTGTTTGAGCGATTCTTAAACCCAGAGCGTGTCTCCATGCCCGATATCGACGTGGATTTTTGTTTCGAGCGCCGTCAGGAGGTCATTGATTATGTCGTAGAAAAGTACGGCAAGGATCAGGTTGTCCAGATTGTTACGTTCGGTACGCTTGCTGCAAAGAACTGTATTCGCGATGTCGGCCGCGCACTTGATTTGCCGTATTCGCTGTGCGACACGATCGCAAAGCTGATCCCAGCAGAGTTAAATATGACAATTGACCGCGCATTAAATGTCAACCCAGAGCTTCGTTCTCTGTATGAGAGCGATCCGCAGGTTAAAAAGCTGATTGATCTTTCCAAGCGACTAGAGGGATTGCCACGCCATACGTCTATGCATGCGGCTGGCGTTGTTATCAGCCAGCGTGCGGTCGATGAATATGTGCCGCTGTCGCGTGGAAGTGATGGAGCGGTCGTCACACAGTATACGATGACTGCGCTTGAGGAGCTTGGACTTTTGAAAATGGACTTCCTTGGTCTTCGAACGCTGACGGTTATCCAAAACGCAGTCAAGAACGTAAAACGAAGCCAGAAAATCACGATTGATATCGGTCACATCGACATGAACGATCCGCAGGTGCTATCTTCCATCGGAACCGGTCACTGCGAGGGTATTTTCCAGCTTGAGAGTGCCGGTATGAAAAATTTCATGAAGGAGCTAAAGCCAACCAGCCTCGAGGATATCATTGCCGGAATCTCATTGTATCGTCCGGGCCCGATGGATTTTATCCCACGTTATTTAGAGGGAAAGAACAATCCAGAGAAAATCACCTATGAGTGCCCACAGTTAAAACCAATCCTTGAGCCGACCTACGGCTGTATCGTGTATCAGGAGCAGGTTATGCAGATCGTTCGTGATCTGGCAGGATACACGCTTGGCCGAAGCGATCTGGTTCGCCGTGCGATGGCAAAAAAGAAGGCAGCTGTAATGGAAAAGGAGCGCCAAAACTTCGTTTACGGAAATGAAGAAGAGGGCGTTCCGGGCTGTATTTCACGAGGAATTGACGAGAAGACCGCGAACCATATTTACGATGAGATGATTGATTTTGCACGCTATGCGTTCAATAAGTCTCATGCGGCGGCATATGCTGTGGTTGCCTACCAGACCGCTTACTTAAAGTATTATTATCCGGTCGAGTATATGGCAGCACTGATGACCTCCGTTATTGAAAACTCTGGAAAGGTTTCCGATTACATTCAGGTCTGCCGCAAGATGGGCATTCAGATTGTTCCGCCGGATATCAACGCAGGTGAGTGGGATTTTTCGGTGCGCGACGGAAAAATCTGTTATGCATTGTCTGCAATTAAGAGCATTGGCCGAAGTGTCATCTTAGGACTAGTTCGCGAGCGCGAGCAAAATGGCCCCTATACCAGCTTACAAAATTTCTTAGAGCGCATGTATGGTGGGGAATTAAATAAGCGCGCAGTAGAAAATTTAATTAAATCGGGTGCAACGGATTGTCTGGAAGGAAATCGCAGACAAAAGATGGAGGTGTATTCATCCATCATGGATGAACTAGCGCGAGAACAGAAACACTCTATGACAGGACAGTATAGCCTGATGGATTTTTTGGAGGGACCGCAGAAGGATGATTTTAAGATTTCCTTCCCGAAGGTGTCCGAGTACGAGCCGGGTGCACTTCTTGCGATGGAAAAGGAAGTGCTTGGCATTTATATCAGTGGTCATCCGCTTGAATCCGATCGAAATTTGATTGAAAAAAACATCACCGCTGTCAGCAGTGATTTCATTCGGGACGAGGAGACGGGTATCGCGAAGGTGCGCGATCAGGCCGTTGTCACGGTAGCTGGAATGATTGCTGCAAAGACCGTCAAGACAACAAAGACAAACCAGATGATGGCATTTTTGACGCTTGAGGATTTGCGCGGCACACTTGAAATCATCGTGTTCCCAAAGGACTACGAAAAATATCGTGCCATCTTAAGTCCGGATCAGAAGATTTTCGTCAAGGGGCGCGTATCGCTTGGCGATGAGGTACAAGGCAAATTGATCTGTGAAAAGATTGTTGCGTTCTCGGAGATTCCGGGTGAACTATGGATTCAGTTTCCAGATTTTGAGACGTATCAGTCAAGAGAGCGCGAGATGCTGTCATTACTTGCCCCGTGGGACGGTAAGGATACGGTAGTGGTGTATTTGTCGAATGTCAGACAGTATCAGAAGCTGCCGCCGAGCCGAAATGTCGGTATTTGTCCTGAACTTATTGATCAGCTTGACCGGGTATTTGGAAAAGAAAATATAAAAACATTGAAAAAAATCAAGGAAAAGCTATAATTTGTATTGAAAAACTCGGGAAAATCAATTAGAATAGGTATTGGTAAATTTTTAACAGACTTTACCACACAGTACGAAAAACATAAAATGCAAAGCAAGATGATAAGACACATGTCAAGACAGCAAGGAGGAAACGTCATGGCAAATAAAGTAAAGACAATTGGTGTATTAACAAGTGGAGGAGATGCTCCAGGCATGAACGCTGCGATCCGTGCAGTTGTTCGTACTGGTATTGCAAAGGGCCTGAATGTTAAGGGTATTATGAGAGGCTACGCAGGACTGCTGAAGGAAGAGATTGTTGATATGGATTCCCGCAGTGTATCCGATATCATTCAGAGAGGCGGTACCATTCTTTATACAGCAAGATGTGCAGAGTTCCGTACTGAGGAGGGTCAGAAACTTGGCGCAGAGATCTGTAGAAAGCACGGAATTGATGGCATCGTTGTAATCGGCGGTGACGGTTCCTTTAACGGAGCATGCAAGCTGGCAAATCTTGGAATCAACACCATTGGTCTTCCGGGAACCATCGATCAGGATATTGCCTGTACCGATTATACCATCGGATTTGACACTGCAATCAATACTGCAATGGAAGCAATTGATAAGGTAAGAGATACTTCTACTTCTCATGAGCGCTGCAGTATCATCGAGGTTATGGGAAGAAGCGCAGGTTACATCGCTTTATGGTGTGGTGTTGCCAATGGTGCAGAGAACATCCTTCTGCCAGAGTATTATGATGGCGACGAGCAGGCACTGATCAATCAGATCATTGAGAATCGTAAGAAGGGAAAGAAGCATCATCTGATCATCAATGCAGAGGGTGTTGGTCATTCTTCTAGTATGGCAAAGAGAATTGAGGCAGCTACCGGTATCGAGACTAGAGCAACTATCCTTGGTCATATGCAGCGTGGTGGAAGCCCGACATGTCTGGATCGTTACTATGCGTCCATGATGGGTGCAAGAGCAGTTGAGCTTCTGTGCGATGGCGCAAGCAACCGTGTTGTAGCATTCCGCGATGGCAAGTTTGTTGATTATGATATCAACGAGGCACTTGCAATGAAGAAGACCATTTCTCCATATGAGTACGAAGTAAGCAAAATGCTTTCCAGATAAGCATTTGAATGGTAGCAGTCTTTTGACTTAGATAAAAATTTTGAATTGAATAAGGTGTAACAATGGTGAGAAGCCCGCAGTTTGATCTGTGGGCTCTCTTTATAAGAAAAATAAGAAATGAGGGCAGTTTATGAATCAGCAGCAAAAATATATTATCAATTTGCAGCGCAAATCAAGAGAACGAAAGCGCGAGCAGGCATTTGTAATCGAGGGAAGAAAAATGTTTGAGGAGGCTCCGGCCGATCGTGTGACCATGATCGTCGCATCCGAATCCTTTTGCAAGAGCAAGGAAGGAGCCGCACTTCTTAAGGGAAAGAAATTTGATGTCGTAAGTGATTCGATTTTCGAGACACTTTCGGATACAAAGACACCGCAGGGTATCCTTGCTGTGGTAAAGCAGCAGCCATATGCATTTGAAGATCTGCTTGGAAAAGATACGCCGCCCTTCCTTCTTATTTTAGATCATTTACAGGATCCAGGAAATTTAGGAACCATTATGCGTGCGGCAGAGGCAGCTGGCGTAACCGGTATTTTAATGAGCAGTGACTGTGTTGATAGTTACAATCCAAAGACAATCCGCAGCACGATGGGGGCTCTTTACCGTGTACCATTTGTTGTATCAGAGGATTTTGTAGGTGATATTGAGCGTTTAAAAAAGGCGGGTGTCAGCACTTATGCGGCACATCTAGGCGCAACCATCAGCTATGAGGGAGCAAATTATAAAAATCCGTGCGCATTCATGATCGGAAACGAGGCAAATGGTCTTTCCGACGAGGTTGCCGCGCTTGCCGATTGTAAGATTTTAATTCCAATGGCAGGAAAAGTGGAGTCTCTAAATGCGGCGATGGCGGCGACTGTTTTGATGTTTGAGGCGGCAAGACAGAGACGAAACTAAGAATGAAATGAGCGCGATCACCTCTTCCAGAAAGCAGTTGACAAGATTTATTAAAAATGTTACAATGCGTCTGTAACAAAATTGTAATAAGTTTAATAAAGTTAAGACATATATTACATAATTGTGATACTTTTCACTCTCAGAGAGTCGATTTTTGATCTCTTTGGGAGTGAAATCAAAATTGGGAGAGGTTGTTTATGAAAGCTAGAGTAAAAATTCTTGTGAATGGAGCGGCAGCAACGCTTTTAACTGGTGCAGTTGCAGCCGGACTGATCTTTTCTTCAACAGGTGCACTCCAGACAAAGAATAACGATGTTCTCGCCGCGCGTGAGCTTGATGAAACACAGGAAGAGATGACAAGAGAGCAGGAGCCGCAGAGCGAGGCCGATGCAGAACTCATCAGCGCTGACCGTTATCAGCTTGGTATGCTGTGGGAGAATGAGCTTACATCAAATACAACGACGCAGGAAGCAAACGAGTCGACCGCACAGGATAACGAGAAGTCAGAAGATATGAAGGGTTCATCTAGTGCGGCATCCGCAAAGAGTCCATTGGCTGATTATTTTTCCGATCAGGCATTGGTTGATCCGGATTCAGTCGGCAATTATCTGAATGTTCGTGCACAGGCAGATGAGAGCGCTGAGGTGGTCAATACCATTTGTGGCGAGGATCTGGTTTCTGTTTTGGCAGAGGAAGGTGACTGGACAAAGATCAGCATCGATGATGTAGAGGGCTGGGTTAAGAGTGAATATCTTTTAATAGGAGAGGATGCAGCTGAGTATATGCAGGAAAATGGTACACTTTATGCGAGAGTTACCGTTCCAAATATGAACATTCGTCTTCGTCCGTCCACATCCGCTGATATCTTGGATGTTGCATATGAGTATGATGCATATGAGGTTAGCATGCTAGAAGACGGCTGGGTATACTGTGTATACGATGGACCGATGAAGGGTTACCTTTCTGCAGACTGCATGGCTGTTTCCTATTCTCTTGGTGAGACCTGGATCAATACGGATATCGAACTGACAGAAAAAAATGCAAAACTACTTGGTGTTGTAGTAAATGAGAGCAGCGCCGAAAATTTTGCAGTGGCATCGGCAAAGATGGGAGATGCGTTGAGTGTGCTTTCACCGGCACAGATGGCATCACAGGAAACGACCGTATCCGACAATACGGTTGAAACATCGGCTGCATCTGCGGAAATGCCGTCATCTATTGCAGATTCCGATTCTTCTGATAATACGAGTTCGATTGTTCCGTCTGAGTCTGTGCAGCAGCCGACATCTGAGACTCCACAACCAAGTGTCCCAGAAACGGAACAGCCATCTAGCGAGGCTGTAACACTGACTGGTATTGAGGCATTTTACGGTGGTGGTACCAAGACGGAGGGTGATGTGGTTTCTAGCAGCGAGGTTTATGTGGTAGCCGCATACAGTGATGGCAATTTTGCTACGATCACTGAGGGCTGGTCTAGCAACGATATTGGTATGATGCTTCACGCAGGTGAGAATGTGATTACACTTTCCTATGGCGGATTTTCTTCTAATATTGTATTAACAGCAGTAGCCGCATCGTCCGCCCAGCCGACGGAACCTACAAACCCGGAGACACAGCCGACACAAACCGTACCAGAAACGCAGCCAACCGAACCTACAAATCCAGAGACACAGCCGACCGAGACGCAGCCGACTGAGACACAGCCAACGGAAACCGTACCGGAAACGACACCATCTGAAACGACACCAACTGGAAATATTCGTGTCAGCAACGTGGCGCTTAGCAGTGATTTGACACAGTACACATTGAACCTGTGTAGTCAGTATGGTGTGGATAGCTCCGTTATCTTCTCTGTTATGTATCATGAGAGTCATTTTAATGCAGGTGCGACAAGTGGAAAGGGTGCGCAGGGATTGATGCAGATCATTCCAAGATATAGTGCAGCTCGTATGGCAAAGCTCGGTGTAACAAATCTGTATGATCCAGCATCGAACATCTTAGTTGGAATTGATTTGCTTGCAGAATATTATTATACATATGGCAGCTGGAATCAGGCATTGACTGCATACCGTACTGGCAATGCAGGTGGTGATGCTTCCTATGCAGCGACAATTCTTGGAAGTATTGGATTGTTCCAGACGGTTTATTACGAATAAGTTACGAGCCAATACATTTTTCATGTGCGCATTGGAGAAAATTAAATAAGCGTAAAAAAAAGAGGTCATGTCCTTTGGTCATGACCTCTTCGCTGTCTATTTTTTATTTGGTAATTAAAGTACCAGTTTTTCCGGCAAGTGCTTCCTTTACCTTGTCAAGAGAGGTGATGATTGCCTTGCGGTTTTCACCAGCAGCAACAAAGCTTACAGCAGAAGCAAGCTTCGGAAGCTTTGTCTCCTTTGCCATGGTTCCGCTGTCGATCAGTTCCATTGCATCTGCAACGGACAGATGATCCGGGGAGAACTCCTGCGGCGTATCGGCATGAATGACAAAGCGCTCGGTAGCAGATAAGAACAGCAAAACATCTGCATTTAACTCGTGTGCCATCTTAGCAGCAGTTGCATCTTTTTCAATAACAGCGCTGGCACCCTTTAAAACAGGTCCCTGCTCTAGAACCGGAATACCGCCGCCACCGGCAGCGATAACAACCTGTCCTGCATCGGCAAGTGCGCGAATTGCATCAATTTCATAGATTTCAATCGGGGCAGGAGAGGCAACGATACGGCGGAAGCCGCCTTCCTCTTCACGAACAAAATTGCCCTTATCACGCTCTGCCTGAGCCTGTTCTGCTGTCATAACACGTCCAATGGATTTGAGTGGATGGCTGAATGCATGATCAAATGGGTCAACCTTAACCTGTGTGATAATCGTGGAAACCGTGTTGAAGATGCCTCTGCGAAGCAGCTCGGTACGGATTTCATTTTGAAGGTCAAATCCGATGTAACCCTGGCTCATGGCACTGCAGACTGCCATAGGTGCGACAGTAAAATCCTGATGAGCATTGCCAAATTCGGTCATTGCCATGTGGATCATACCAACCTGCGGACCATTGCTGTGAGTGATAACGATCTGATATTTTAACTCTGCAAGGTCAGCAATTGCTTTTGCGGCTGCTTTAACAGCAGTCTTTTGCTCTGGAAGCGTCTTTCCGAATGCATTGCGGCCAAGAGCAACAACTATTCTTTGTTTCGGCATAGTGAAAACCTCCCTATTGTGTTTATATTACAGTTCACGATGCGCCCATTCGCAAAACCGCACGTTCCGTGCGTCGCTGTGTTTTGTTCATGAACGGGCGCTCACTTCGTCCTGCTGATTCGTCAAATCTTCATGCAGGCATAAGATTTGTCTGGATCTAGCATGACGAGTGAACTGTAATCATCATACCATTGCATCCCTCACAAATCAACGAAAAATCGAAAATACTCGGAAAAAGTTTTCTTTATGGAATCGAAAGAGGGGATTTGCTTGTATTTACGAAAAAATTATGATATGCTACAGGAGTATTAGAGGGCTTTTTTATATTTGGAGGCAATAAAGAATGGAAACTACAGAAACAAAAGTAAATACAACAAATGAGACCGCAGCGCATCCAGTAGCTGTGATGGATATAAATGATTTTGACTATGATCTGCCACAGGAGCTGATCGCGCAGGATCCGATCGAGGATCGCAGCAGCTCACGACTTCTTTTGCTTGACAAGAAGACAGGCGAGACACAGGATAAAATCTTCAGAGACATCATTGATGAGCTGAATCCGGGTGACTGTCTGGTTATCAATAACACAAAGGTAATTCCGGCGCGTCTGATGGGTGTAAAGGAAGATACAGGCGCACATATCGAGGTACTTTTGCTAAAGAGAGAGCAGGATGATGTCTGGGAAGTACTGGTAAAGCCGGGTAAGAAGGCAAAGCCAGGTGCTGTGATTACATTTGGCGATGGTCGTTTAAAGGCAGAGGTTCTTGAGGTTGTAGAGGATGGAAATAGAAAGATTCGCTTCTCCTATCAGGGCATCTTCGAGGAGATTCTTGATGAACTTGGACAGATGCCGCTGCCGCCGTATATCACACATCAGTTACAGGATAAGAACCGTTATCAGACGGTTTATGCAAAGTATGAGGGATCTGCCGCTGCACCAACAGCCGGACTTCATTTTACAAAGGAACTGTTAAAAAAGATCGAGGAGAAGGGCGTTGTGATCGCAAGTGTAACACTTCATGTTGGTCTGGGAACCTTCCGCCCAGTTAAGGTTGAGAATGTGTTAGAGCATCATATGCACTCTGAGTTCTACCGCATTGAGCCAGAGGAGGCAAAGAAGATCAATGCCGCAAAGAGAGCAGGAAAGCGTGTCATCGCAGTTGGAACTACGAGCTGTCGTACACTCGAGTCTGCCTCTACCCCAGATGGCGTCTTAAAGGCACAGAGTGGATGGACGGATATTTTCATCTATCCGGGTTATCATTTTAAGATGGTGGATGCGTTAATCACAAACTTCCATCTGCCGAAATCTACACTTGTAATGCTTGTATCTGCACTTGCTGGAAGAGAGCATATTTTAGCTGCCTACAAGGAAGCCGTAGAAAAGAAATATCGTTTCTTCTCCTTCGGAGATGCGATGTTTATTCACTAATAGTTACCGCTAATTATAAGGAAAGGATGCCTATATATATGGAAGAAACAGTTCGTTTAAACAAATTTTTGAGCGAAAAAGGAATCTGTTCCCGCCGCGAGGCGGATCGTCTTGTTGATGAGGGAAAAATTACAGTCAACGGTGTGCGCGCCGTTATGGGTCAGAAGGTCAGCAATGCAGACGAAATCATTGTTGATGGCAAGAAGGTCAGCACAAAGCAGGTAAAGCCAGTACTGATCGCAGTCAATAAGCCAGCAGGAATCGTGTGTACAACAGCACGCTTTGAGGGTGAGCGAAACATTGTCGATATGGTAAAGTATCCGACCAGAATTTACCCGATTGGCCGTTTGGACAAGGAGTCCGAGGGACTGATTCTGATGACAAATATTGGAGAACTGGCAAACGAAATCTCCAAGGCAAGCAATGCACACGAGAAGGAATATGTAGTTACCGTCAACAATCAGGTAACAGAGAGCTTTCTTGATAAGATGAGAAAGGGAATGCATCTGGATGAGTTAAATGCGGATACGATGCCTTGTGTTTGCACTAGAACCGGAAACAGAGAGTTCCATATCATCTTAAAGCAGGGCTTAAATCGCCAGATTCGTCGTATGTGTGCAGCTTGTGGATATCGCGTAGAGACCTTAAAGCGTATTCGTATCATGAACATTCATCTGGGAAACATTCCGCAGGGAAATTTCCGCAATGTAACCGATGCAGAGTTTGATAAGCTGATAAAAGATTTATAATTAGTAAGGCAGGTTTATTATGTCCGATTTTGATCGTATGAAGGAGCTGGTGGAGCAGCTCGACGCGGCGGCGAGAGCCTATTATCAGGAGAGCAGAGAGCTGATGAGCAACAAGGAATACGATGCGCTCTATGATGAGCTTGCCGCGCTTGAAAAAAAGACGGGGACGGTACTCGCTAAGAGTCCGACTGCACATGCAGGATACGAGGTATTAAGTGCACTTCCGAAGGAAGATCATCCGTCCCCGATGTTGTCACTCGACAAGACAAAGGAAGTATCGCAGTTACAGTCCTTTTTAGGGCAGCAGACGGGTGTCCTTTCGTGGAAACTAGATGGTCTTACGATTGTGCTGACCTATGAAAATGGAACACTGGCAAAGGCGGTTACGCGCGGAAATGGCATTACAGGTGAGGTAGTCACACAAAATGCAAGACAGTTTGAAAATCTTCCGGCGCGCATTCCATTTAAAGGACGCCTAGTATTGCGAGGAGAGGCTGTCATTTCCTATAAGGATTTTGAGCGGATTAACGAGGAAAATCCGGATGCCGATGCAAAGTACAAAAATCCGAGAAATCTGTGCGCTGGTTCCGTGCGCCAGCTAAACAGTCAGGTGACAGCGAACCGCCATGTGCGTTTCACTGCATTTGCGCTCGTCTTTGCAGAAGAAACACAAAAGGCAATGAATGAGTTACCAGCAACTGTGGCTTCATCGACAACTGCTTCATCAGAAACAAGGGCTGCACAGACAGATGCTGTAGTCGACTTCCACAACTCCAGACGCGATCAGTTTGAGTGGCTGGCAGCGCAAGGCTTTGATGTGGTACCATATCGCATGGTAACGTCATCAACACTACCTTCGAATGTTCAATGGTTTTCTGAGCATATTGAGTCTAATGAGCTGCCGTCCGACGGCTTAGTTCTGTTGATGGATGATATCGCCTACGGCGAAAGCCTCGGCCGCACCGCAAAATTTCCGCGCAATGCGATGGCATTTAAATGGAAAGACGAGACAGCAGAGACGACACTTCGCGAAATTCACTGGAGTCCGTCTCGCACGGGTCTGATCAATCCGGTTGCTGTATTTGATCCGGTTGAGCTGGAGGGTACCACGGTAACGCGTGCGAGTGTTCACAACGTTTCAATCGTAGAAGGATTAAAGCTTGGCATCGGAGATACGATTACCGTGTACAAGGCAAATATGATCATTCCGCAGATTGCAGAAAATCTGACGCAGAGCAGTAATTTGACGATTCCGTCTGTCTGTCCGGTCTGCGGTGGTCCGACAAAGATTGTAGTCAACGACGAAGTAAAATGTTTGTACTGTGAAAACCCGGAGTGTACCGTAAAGCAGACAAAGGCATTTGAGTTATTTGTAAGCCGGAATGCGATGAATATGGAAGGCTTGTCGGAGGCAACGCTTGAGAAATTTATCGACTGTGGATTTATTCACAGCTTTGCGGATATTTTCCGTTTACGTGAGCATACCGCCGAAATCTGTCAGATGGATGGCTTTGGTGAGAAGTCCTGTGCGAACCTCCTTTCTTCCATTGAGAAGGCAAGAAAGGTTCAGCTGTCTGCATTTATCTATGCGCTCGGCATTCCAGGTATTGGTGTAGCAAATGCGAAGGTGCTTGCGCGTGCCTTTCATCAAAATCTTGATGAGCTTCGAGCAACCACAGCACAGCAGCTTACCGAAATTGATGGAATCGGCGATGTGATGGCAGAGGCCGTCTGTGCGTATTTTCGTGATCCACAAAAAGAGACACAGCTATCCGCGCTATTGCAGGAAGTAGAGCTAGTTCAAGAAGAGAACAATGAACAGCCATACCTTGCAAATCTCACATTTGTTATTACCGGATCGGTGAATCACTTTGCAAACCGTACTGAGCTGAAAAACTATATTGAAAAGCGAGGTGGCAAAGCGGCAGGAAGTGTGTCCGCAAAGACAAGTTATCTGATCAACAACGATAAAGAATCCACCTCGTCTAAGAACAAAAAGGCAAAGGAATTAGGAGTCCCGATCCTTTCCGAAGAAGATTTTCTTTCCCTGTGTCAGAAGCTTGAAGCCGGCGAAGAATAAATTAATGGGGTTACAATAAGTTAAACAAAGAAATGAAAAGAGAGTAAGTTATGCCAATACGTGTAGACAATGACCTGCCTGCAAGGGAGGTACTCGAGTCTGAAAATATTTTTATGATGGGAGAGGAGCGCGCGGACATGCAGCAGATCCGTCCGCTTGAAATCGTAATACTGAATCTGATGCCGCTTAAGCAGGATTATGAGATTCAGCTGCTTCGAGCGCTGTCCAACACTCCTTTGCAGGTAAACGTTACCTGCATGAATGTGAGCAGCCATGTGTCCAAACACACATCGGCCAGCCACATTAACAAATTTTATACGACCTTTGATACTATTAAAGATATGTATTTCGATGGTTTGATTATCACCGGTGCGCCAGTCGAGACAATGGAGTTTGAGGAAGTTGCCTACTGGGATGAATTAAAGAGCATCATGGAGTGGTCAAAGACAAATGTCACAAGCACACTTCACATCTGCTGGGGTGCACTCGCTGGTCTTTATTATCATTATAATATTCAAAAAACACCGACCGGAAAGAAGCTTTCCGGTGTGTATCGCCATCGCCTGCTCGATCGCTGTGAGCCGATCGTTCGAAGCTTTGACGATGTCTTTTATGCGCCGCATTCCCGTTATTTTGGTGTAAAAAGAGAAGACGTACTTGCCAACCCGCATCTGATGCTTCTTGCCGAGTCAGACGAGGCAGGCTGTTATTTGATTAAGGATGATCAGGGAAATATTTACCTGCTCGGTCATCCGGAGTATGACCGTATGTCACTCGACGCAGAATATAAGCGTGATTTGGCAAAGGGTATGGATGCAGAGGTACCAGTTCACTATTATGAGAACGATGATCCGTCCACAACGCCGCTTTTGACCTGGAGAGGACACGCAAACACATTGTATACAAACTGGCTGAACTTCTACGTATATCAGGCAACGCCATATAAGTGGTAAAAAAGCTTGCGTGATGCCGCAAAATGAAGTATAATAAACAGGATTTTCGCGTCTGTATCGGTGCTTTTTACAGAAAAATAAAAAACTGTGCGCATCTACTTGATATTTGACGCAGGATTTGTTATATTTATAACAAGTTCGTTAATGAAATATCAATCTCTCGAAAGACGAAAGGAGTTAATAATGGGAAGTAAGATTACGATTATTGGAGCAGGCAGCGTTGGTTCTACTATTGCTCATATTTTATCACTGAAGCCATATGTATCAGAGCTCGTCATGATCGATATCCTCAAGGATAAGGCAGACGGTGAGATCATGGATATGGCACAGGGAACCGGTTTTAGAGATCCGATTTCCATGATTTCCGGTGACTACGAGGACGCAGAGGGCTCCGATATTGTGATTGTTACCTCTGGTGTAGCAAGAAAGCCTGGCCAGACCCGTATCGAGTTAGCAAAGACCAATGTTGCAATCATGAAGAGCATTGCACCACAGGTAGCAAAGCATGCGCCAAATGCACTGTGCATCATCGTAGCAAATCCGGTAGATGTACTGACTTATGCATTCTTAAAGTATTCCGGTATGAAGGAAAGTCAGGTACTGGGTTCCGGTACTCTGCTTGATACCGTTCGTCTCACCTACAAGCTGTCTCAGGAGTTAGGAATTGCTCAGAGAAGCATCAAGGGCTATATATTTGGTGAGCATGGTGACACCTCCTTCGTTCCGTGGAGCATGGTAACGGTTGAGGGCATTAAGCTTGATGAATATACAGCAGGTGCAAGAAGACTTGGCATTGAGGCAAAGGATCTTGATCCAGATGAGGTAATCACTTATGTCCGCAAGTCCGGTGGTGAGATCATCAAGAGAAAGGGTGCTACCTTCTATGGTGTTTCCAACTCCGTTGTTGATGTCTGTGAGGCACTGATGGGCGCACAGGATCTCGTAACCGTTGTATCATCCATGATGCACGGCGAGTATGGTGTAGAGGATGTCTGCACCAGCTGCCTGACCGTAATTGGACCAAACGGTGTAAAGGGTAAGATCGAGGCAACTCTGACAGACGAGGAAGTTGCAAAGTTCCGTGCAAGTGCAGATGCCCTGAAGGCTGTTATCAAGGAAATGGATATCGAGTAAACAAAAAAGCAGCAGATGACCTTTGGCGGGGCCTTGAGGGGCGCCGCCTAGGTTCATGTAGAACTGTATTTTATCAAAATTTGTAAAACACTTACTTAAGGAGGATTACTTACTATGGAGTATCGTATTGAAAGAGATTCCATGGGCGAGATGCAGGTTCCTGCAGACCGCTACTGGGCTGCTCAGACTCAGAGAAGCTATCAGAATTTCAAGATCGGTATCGAGAAGATGCCAACTGAAATTGTACATGCATTTGGTATCTTAAAGAAGGGTGCCGCAATCGCAAACTACAATCTTGGAAAGCTGGACGAGGAGAGAAAGAACGCAATCTGCCAGGCTGCAGATGATGTGATCAGCGGAAAGCTCAACGATCACTTCCCGCTTGCTGTATGGCAGACCGGAAGCGGTACACAGTCCAACATGAACAGCAACGAGGTTATCGCAAACCGCGGAAATGAGATCGCAGGTAAGAAACTTCTTCATCCAAACGATCATATTAACATGTCTCAGAGCTCCAACGATACCTTCCCAACTGCACTGCACATCGCAGCAGCTATGAGCATCGAGGACAATCTGTTCCCGGCTATGGATAAGCTGACTGAGACCTTAAAGCGTCTGGAGTCTGAGAATGAGGATGTTGTAAAGAGCGGCCGTACTCATCTGCAGGATGCCGTTCCGATCCGTTTCTCTCAGGAGATCAGTGGTTGGAGAAACATGCTCGAGAAGACAAAGAAGATGTTAGAGGCAACTCTTCCGGGCTTAAAGGAGTTAGCACTCGGCGGTACTGCTGTTGGTACTGGACTGAACGCTCCGAAGAACTTCGGACCAGAGGTTGCAAAGGTTATCAGCGAGCTGACAGGAAAAGAGTTTGTGACAGCTGAGAACAAGTTCCATGCACTGACTGCTAAGGATGATATCGCATTTGCACACGGCGCATTAAAGGCACTTGCAGCTGACTTAATGAAGATTGCAAACGACGTTCGTTGGTTAGCAAGTGGTCCAAGATGTGGACTTGGTGAGATTTCCATCCCAGAGAACGAGCCAGGAAGCTCCATCATGCCAGGTAAGGTAAATCCGACCCAGTGTGAGGCTATGACCATGGTTGCCGTTCAGGTAATGGGTAACGATGCTACAATCGGTTTTGCAGCCAGCCAGGGTAATTTCGAGCTGAATGTATTTATGCCGGTTATCGCATACAATTTCCTGCAGTCCGTAAGACTTCTGTCTGATGTGATCGTTTCCTTCAACGATCACTGTGCAGTTGGAATCAAGGCAAACAGAGAGAAGATGAAGTACAACCTTCACAACTCCTTAATGTTAGTAACTGCTCTGAATCCGTACATCGGCTACGACAATGCAGCAAAGACCTCCAAGAAAGCATTCAAGGAGAATATCTCCTTAAAGGAAGCCTGTGTACAGTTAGGATTCCTGACAGCAGAGAAGTTTGACGAGGTATTCCATCCGGAAGAGATGGCATAAAACGCAGACAACGCCGTGACTATTTTTGCCATGAGATAAGACTTCTCGACAGACAATCTACAGCGCAAGCCGGATCGCTTCGCTTTACGGCATTGCGCACGTAGAGGTCTGCTCTCGAAGTTCTGAAGACAAAAAGAGCGGCACAAAAACACAGCCACTATGTGGCAGAATGGAAGGAACTATGAAGTATAGCTACTACCCAGGGTGTACCCTGAAGACAAAGGCAAAAGAGCTCAATGATTATGCCATTGCTTCTGCAAAGGCACTGGGCATAGAGATGGAGGAGATCGAGAACTGGCAGTGCTGCGGCGGCGTATATTCTACTGCTACCGATGAGATTGCCAACAAGCTTTCTTCCGTCAGAGCTCTGGCGCAGGCAAGAGACAAGGGACAGGATCTTCTGACTCTGTGCTCCGCCTGTCATAATGTAATTAAGCGTGTCAACAATGACATGAGAAACAACGAGGAATTCCGCACAAAGGCCAACAATTACATGGCGCCGGATATGGAGTACAATGGCGAGGCCAATGTAATTCACTACCTTGAGATGTTACGCGATGTAGTAGGATTTGACAACTTAAAGAAGGCAGTTGTAAACCCATTAAAGGGAAAGAAGATCGCTGCTTACTACGGATGTCTTTTACTTCGTCCTGGCAAGGTAATGGAGTTTGATGATCCGGAGAATCCAAAGATCATGGAAGACTTCATCAAGGCCATCGGTGCAACACCTGTTATCTTCTCACAGCGAAATGAGTGCTGCGGAGGATACATGACCTTAAATGACAAGGAACTGGCACAGAAGAGAAGCAATGCCGTTGTCGCATCTGCTTTGGAGCAGCAGGCCGACTGCATGATCACCGCCTGTCCTCTCTGCCGGTACAATCTTGTAGCCAATGCGACTGAGAAGCAGATTCCGGTTTACTATTTCACCGAGCTGTTAGCAGAAGCACTGGGCGTAAAAGAGGAGGTGCAGGCATGAATATCACCAAGGAAATGATTACCGATATCAGCGGAGTAAACCCACGCAAGTGTATGAAGTGCGGAAAATGTTCTGCAACCTGTCCGGCATTTGATGCAATGGATTATCATCCGCATCAGTTTGTTGACATGGTAGAAAATGGAAAAATCGAGGCACTGATGCAGTCAAAGTCCATTTGGAACTGCTTAAGCTGCATGGCATGTGTACAGAGATGTCCAAGAAGCGTTGAGCCTGGAAAGTTAGTAGAAGCAATCCGTCTGGCAGTTATTCGTCAGCAGGGAATGAATCACTTAAGTGAGGAAGCAATTCCAGAACTTCTTGACCCAGAGCTTCCGCAGCAGGCAATTGTCAGCGCATTCCGTAAGTATAAGAGATAAAGAAAGGCTGGTTTACATATGCAGAAAATAGGAGTATTTGTATGTTGGTGCGGAAGCAATATCGCAGCAACTGTCGATGTTGCGGCTGTGGTTGAAGCTTTAAGAGTTCAGCCAGGCGTTGTATACGCAACCGACTATCAGTATATGTGTTCTGCCAGCGGACAGAACATCATTAAGGATGCCATCAAGGAATACGGACTGACCGGCGTAGTAATCTGTTCCTGTTCTCCTCGTATGCATGAGGCAACCTTCCGCAAGACTGTAGAGGCAGCGGGACTCAATCCATACATGCTCGAGATCGCAAACATCCGTGAGCAGTGTTCCTGGATTCACAAGGATATGAAAGAGGCAACCGAGAAGGCTATTATCTTAGGCCGCTCCGCAATTGCAAAGGTTCAGTTAAATGCACCGTTAACCTCTCAGACAAGCCCAGTTGTAAAGCGTGCGCTTGTAATCGGTGGTGGTATTGCAGGTATTCAGACCGCACTGGACATTGCAGATGCAGGTTTCGAGGTTGATATCGTCGAGAAGAAGCCAACCATCGGTGGTAAGATGTCTCAGCTGGATAAGACATTCCCAACCCTCGACTGTGCGGCATGTATTTTGACCCCTAAGATGGTAGATGCAGGTGCAAACGACAAGATTCATCTGTATACCTACTGTGAGGTAGAGAAGGTTTCCGGTTTCGTAGGAAACTTCAGCGTAACTATCAAGCAGAAGCCGCGTTACGTTGACCCAGTAAAGTGTACTGGATGTGGTGCTTGTACCGAGAAATGTCCATCCAAGAAGACGCCAAACGAGTTCAACATGGGTCTGGACAACAGAACTGCAATCTACATCCCATTTGCACAGGCAGTTCCGAAGTTAGCAGTCATCGACCGTGATGCATGTATTCACTTCAAGACTGGAAAGTGTGGACTTTGTGTGAGAACTTGTGGTGCTGGCGCAATCAACTATGATCAGAAGGAAGAGTTCATCACTAAGGAGTACGGTGCAATCGTAGTTGCAACTGGTTACAATCAGATTAAGCCAGTTAAGTTTGACGAGTATCTGTATTCTCAGAGCAAGGATGTTGTTACCTCTCTTGAGTTTGAGCGTATCATGAATGCAGCAGGCCCGACAAAGGGACAGCTTGTATGTCCATCTGATGGAAGACATCCAAAGAAGATTGTATTTGTACAGTGTGTTGGTTCTAGAGGAAACTCCTGCAGAGATAAGTCCTACTGTTCCAAGATCTGCTGTATGTACACAGCAAAGCATGCAATGCTTGTAAAGGATCATCATCCGGATATCGACGTTACGGTATTCTATATCGACGTTCGTACACCGGGAAAGAACTTCGATGAGTTCTATCGCCGTGCTGTAGAGCAGTATGGTGTTCACTATATCAAGGGTATGGTTGGTAAGGTTGAGCAGGGCCAGGGCTGCTTAAAGGTTCAGGCATCTGATCTGTTAAACAACGAGCAGATCCACATGGACGCTGATATGGTTGTTCTTGCATCTGCAATTGAGCCAGATGAGAGTGCAAGAAGCCTTGCAACAATGCTGACTGCAAGTATGGATACAAACGACTTCTTTACTGAGGCTCATGCAAAGCTTCGTCCGGTAGAGAGCCCGACCGCTGGTATCTTCTTATCTGGTGTTTGCCAGGGACCAAAGGATATTCCGGAGACCGTTGCACAGGCAAGTGCCGCAGCTGCAAAGGTAATCGGCCTTCTTGCAAAGGATTCCCTGCTTTGTAATGCATGTGTTGCTCATTCCGATGAGACACTGTGTAACGGATGTTCTCAGTGTGCAAATGTCTGTGCATATGGTGCGATCACCTATGAAGAGAGACTTGTTATGGACAAGGGTGTTCGTGAGACAAGAAGAGTTGCAGTTGTTAATGAAGCAATCTGCCAGGGCTGCGGTGCTTGTACGGTAACCTGTCCGTCCGGCGCTATGGACCTGAAGGGATTTGCAAATAATCAGATTATGGCGGAGGTAGACGCAATATGCAAGTAAATGAGACAAATGAAAACAAAGAGTTTACTCCTCTGATCGTGGCATTCTGCTGTAACTGGTGTTCCTATGCGGGAGCTGACCTTGCAGGAAGCAGCCGTCTGAATTATCCGGCAAATGTCAAGATCATTCGTGTACCATGCTCCTGCCGTGTAAATCCGCTGTTCATTCTGCGTGCGTTCGAAAGAGGTGCTGACGGTGTAATCCTGTGTGGATGTCATCCGGGCGACTGCCATTACACCACTGGTAACTACTACGCAAGAAGAAGAATGACACTTCTGTTCTCCATGCTTGATTACTTAGGCATTGAGAAGGAGAGAGCAAGAGTGGAGTGGGTTTCCGCAGCAGAGGGTGCAAGATTTGCATCTGTTATGAATGATTTTGTGGACACCATTACAAAGCTTGGTGAAAACAGAAAGTTGAGGGATCTGCGATGCGAGAAATAAAAGAATTACTGGTGTCAAAAATCAATGAGCTCATTGACAATGGCACTGTAGACCGTGTGATCGGCTGGAAGGCCGGCGAATTCTGCTACGACGTATCTCCGGCGATCTTCACAAAAGAGAATCTGGACGAACTCGTTTACAATAGTTTCTGCGGCGCAAACCAGAGCAAGTTCTTAGTAGGCGCTGCAACCATGGACGTGCCGTTCCGTGCACCAAACGCACCGGAGCCGCCGAAGCCAAAGAAAATCCTTGCACTGCTTAAGCCGTGTGACTGCTACAGCTACAATCAGCTGCAGACCGAGCACAGACTGGATGCAGAGAAGGTATACGCACTGGGAATTCCGTGTACCGGAATGATCGATGTCAATAAGATCAAGGCAAAGGGAATCACTGGTATCCTCGGCATCGAGGAAGAGGGCGATACCATTAAGGTACAGACCCTTTACGGCGAAGAAACCTGCAAGAAGAGCGAAGTGCTCTTAGAGCGCTGCATGGTATGTAAGGGCAAGAACCACGTAGCCGGCGATGAGCTGTTAATTCCGGATGAGGAAGCACCGGAGGTTCCAGTAAGTGCAGATCGCATGGCTGAGGTTGCAAAGCTTGAGGCAATGACAGAACAAGAGCGTTTTGATTTCTGGAGAAGCCAGCTGTCAAAGTGTATCCGCTGCAATGCCTGCCGCAATGCCTGTCCTGCATGTACCTGCCGTACCTGCGTATTTGATAACCCGAAGTCTGGCGTTGCCGCTAAGGTAAACAACACCGATTTCGAGGAGAACATGTTCCACATTATCCGTGCATTCCACGTAGCTGGTCGTTGTACCGACTGTGGTGAGTGCAGCAGAGTATGTCCGCAGAACATTCCGCTTCACCTGTTAAATCGTAAGTTCATCAAGGATATTGATACATTCTACGGCGATTTCCAGGCAGGAACTGAGGTAGGTGTAAGAGGTCCGTTGATTTCTTATACAAAGGAAGACTGTGAGCCGAGTATCGTTATGGAGAGGGGGAACTAATCATGTTAAAGATTGCAATGAGTGAGATTTCCCGCCTGTTTGATGCGATTCAGGCTGTGGATGAGCTGTATTTGCCAGTAGAAAAGGGCAATGAGGTAGAGTTTGGTCCGTACAGTGCAGATGCAAAGGTGCGCCTTGATGCGCTCCAGACCGTAAAGTCTGCAAAGGATATGTTCTTCCCATTCCAGGAGGATCTGATGAAGTTCCACATGGATGGAAAGAAGATCTCTGTAGAGGCTGCTGCCAAGAAGGATACGGATTTTGTTGTATTTGGTGTCAGAGCGTGTGACGCAAGAAGCTTTGCAATTCTGGACAAGGTTTTCCTTGCTGATCCGGTTGATACCTATTATCAGGCAAGAAGAGAGCACGGAATTGTTGTATCCATGGCATGTCATAAGCCAGAGGAGACCTGCTTCTGCGGCACCTTTGGAATTGACGCAACAAAGCCAGAAGGCGATGTTGTTACATGGATTGTTGATGGCACTCTGTACTGGGAAGCACAGACCGAGAAGGGTACTGCATTAACCGAGAAGGTTTCTGCTGTTTTAGCTAAGAGCGATGCTGCTGCCGTAGAGGCACAGCAGGCAGCTGTAAAGGAAATCTTAAAGAAGCTGCCGCTTGCAGATCTTGATCTTTCCTACTTCACTTCTCGTCCGGAGTTAGAGATCTTCAAGAGAGAAGAGTGGAAAGAGCTGTCTAGCCACTGCTTAGGATGCGGAACTTGTACCTTCGTATGTCCGACCTGCCAGTGCTATGATGTGCGCGACTACGATACGGGACACGGCATTGAGCGTTATCGCTGCTGGGATTCCTGTATGTACCGTGACTTCACCATGATGGCACACGGAACCAACCGTAAGAGTCAGGTAGAGCGTTTCCGTCAGAGATTCATGCACAAGCTGGTTTACAATCCGCTGCGCAACAATGGCGAGTTCTCCTGCGTAGGCTGTGGCCGCTGCTTAAAGAAGTGCCCGAATTCCCTGAATATCGTTAAGGTAGCAAAAACATTGGGAGGTACACAGGCATGAGTGAGAGAAGAGAAGAATTAATTCCTGCTCTTGGCGTTGTTACCGAGATCCGCAAGGATACGCCGGATGTTAAGACATTCCGCGTCGTAACGCCAGACGGCAAGAAAGCATTTGAACATAAGCCTGGCCAGTGTGCCATGCTTTCCGTTCCGGGTGTTGGCGAGGGTATGTTTTCCATCACCTCTTCCCCGACACAGGAAGAATATATGGAGTTTTCCATTAAAAAGTGCGGATGCTTAACCAGCTGGCTGCATGCAATTGAGCCGGGCCAGATGATTACGATCCGTGGACCATACGGAAACGGATTCCCGGTCGACACCGAGCTTAAGGGTAAAAATTTACTGTTTATCGCCGGTGGTATCGGATTAGCTCCGCTTCATTCTGTAATCAACTACTGCCGTCACTATCGTGACCAGTATGGCGACATTGACGTTATTTACGGCTCCCGTTCCATGGATGATCTGGTAGACATCAAGGAAATTCAGGACGAGTGGTGTAAGGAGTCTGGAATCAACGTTCATTTAACCATCGACCGCCCACAGGAGGGCTGGGATGGCCATGTTGGATTCGTTCCAAGCTACGTAAATGAATTGAATCTTTCCTTAGACAAGACAATCCTGATCTGTGGACCGCCGATCATGATCAAGTTTACCCTGCAGAATTTGCAGGCACTCGGCTTCTCAAAGAGCCAGGTATATACAACCATGGAGCTTCGCATGAAGTGCGGTATCGGAAAGTGCGGCCGCTGCAATATCGGTTCCAAGTATGTCTGCAAGGACGGCCCGGTATTCCGCTTCGACCAGCTGGATGAGCTGCCAGACGAGTATTAATCAGTACAAATAAGTGCAGATCGTATGAATGCGAAAGCAATGAGCCGTGCGGAATAATCGCTCACGGAACAATCTACGAGCCGCGCTCATAGAGTAGTGAGAGAAATCGCACGGCACAATAAAGATTTGTAAATGAATATGGAGGAAATATAATAATGGACGAAATGATTACAGTTTATTTATATGGTAAGAAATATACTGTTCCCTCCAGCCTGACAATTATGGAAGCTTTTGAGTATTCCGGTTATCAGCTGGTTCGTGGCTGTGGCTGCCGTAACGGTTTCTGCGGTGCCTGTGCTACAATTTACCGTATCAAGGGTGAGACCACTCTTCACGGATGTCTGGCATGTTCCACAAAGGTTGAGGACAACATGTGCGTAGCATCTCTTCCGTTCTTCCCGTTAGAGAAGGAAATCTACAACATCGAGGAGATCCGTCCGACTCAGGAGATCATGATGCAGCTGTATCCGGAGATCTATTCCTGTATCGGATGTAATGCCTGTACAAAGGCCTGCACACAGCAGTTAAACACCATGCAGTATATCGCATATGCACAGCGCGGTGAGTATGAGAAGTGTGCAGAGGAGTCCTTTGACTGTGTAATGTGTGGTGTCTGCTCATCCAGATGTCCGGCTGGAATTTCCCATCCGCAGGTTGCATTACTTGCAAGAAGACTGACCGGAAAGTACTTAAAGCCGGAAGCAAAGCACCTGACAAAGCGTGTTAAGGAGATTGCAGAGGGAGATTTCGATGAGGCGATGAAGGATATCATGAGCAAGTCTATGGACGAGCTGAAGGATATGTACAACAATCGTGTAATCGAAAAATAAAGGAGGACGAATAAGATGAGCTTTCCATATACAGAGGAAATGATGGAGTCTGTCAAGAAAGTTGAAGCCACCAGAGCAGCCCGTATGGCAACTGAGCCGAGACGTATGACAGCAGAAGAAAAAGATGCATTGCTTGAGCAGTATCATCCAGATTATAATCTTTCCAGCTTTGCACAGATCACAGTTGGACCAAACAAGGGCGAGAAGGCTCCGAAGGAGTTAGTTGAGCTTTTACAGGCAAAGAGCCGTGTTCAGGGAATGACCTTAGATCTGGCTCATCCGGATTACGACGTTGACGTACTCGTTATCGGCGGCGGCGGTTCCGGTGCATCTGCAGCAATCGAGGCACATGAGGCAGGCGCAAACGTAATGATCGTTACCAAGCTTCGTATCGGTGATGCCAACACCATGATGGCAGAGGGTGGTATCCAGGCAGCAGATAAGGAAAATGATTCTCCAGCACAGCATTACTTAGACGTAATGGGCGGCGGACATTTCGCAAACGTTCCAGAGCTTGTTGAGAAGCTGGTTATGGACGGACCAGATTGTATCAAGTGGTTAAATGACCTTGGCGTTCTGTTTGATAAGGATAAGGACGGCAATATGATCACGACACACGGCGGCGGAACTTCCAGAAAGAGAATGCATGCAGCAGCAGACTACTCTGGTGCTGAGATCATGAGAGTTCTTCGTGATGAGGTTCAGAACCGTAAGATCCCGGTTGTTGATTTCACATCTGCAATCGAGATCATCAAGGATACTGAAGGTAAGGCAGCAGGTGCTGTTTTACAGAACATGGAGACCGGCGAGATTCTGATCGCTCGTGCAAAGTGCGTAATTATCGCAACTGGTGGTGCAGGAAGACTTCACTATCAGGGATTCCCGACATCCAACCACTACGGCGCAACCGCAGATGGTCTGGTACTTGCTTACCGTGCAGGCGCAAGACTTCTGTACCAGGATACCTTACAGTATCATCCAACTGGTGTTGCATTCCCATCTCAGATCTATGGTGCGCTTGTAACAGAGAAGGTTCGTTCTATGGGTGCACAGTTTGTTAATGTAGACGGTGAAGCATTTATGCATCCGCTGGAGACAAGAGACGTTGCAGCATCTGGCGTTATCCGTGAGGTATCCAGAGGAAATGGTGTTCATACTCCGCTTCGCGATGGTATCTGGCTGGATAGCCCAATGATCGATGCAATCCACGGAGAAGGAACATTGGAGAAGAGACTTCCAGGTATGCTTCGTATGTACTTAAGATACGACATCGATATGAGAAAGGTGCCGATCGTAATCTACCCGACACTTCATTATCAGAACGGTGGCGTTCGTGTCAGCGTAAATGGTATGTCTGATGTTCAGAACCTGTATGTTGCAGGTGAGGCAGCTGGTGGTGTTCACGGAAGAAACCGTCTGATGGGCAACTCCCTTCTGGACGTTATCGTATTCGGTCGTAATGCAGGTCAGGAAGCAGGTAAGCAGTTCAAGAATGTTACCCTGTCTGATCTGACTCTGGATCATGTAGACGCATTCGAGAAGGAGTGCGAGGCTGCTGGTATCCATACCGATGAGGTATCTCCGAAGATTCTTCCAGATTACAGAAGAAAGAAGTAATCTCGATAAATTTAAGTGAAAAAGGCCGGAGGACTCTCCGGCTTTTTTCCGCACAAAAAAATAATTTCAAAAACAGAATCGAAAAACAGAATACAAGGCATACTACAAAAACAAACGAGGAAAGAAAAACACAAAGGCAAAATACAAATATACAAAAATAAAAACGAAATGCGTTCTTGTTAGAAGAACAACGAGGGGAACTGCCATGGGATATGTGAACAGTGTTTTATCAAATTCAGCCTTTCAGGTTTTTTTGATTGCCATGATCGGCTATATTTTAGGACGTATTAAAATCAAAGGAATTGAGGTAGGAGATGCCGGAATCCTGATTGTATCATTGATTGCCGGACATCTAGGCGTTACCTGTCCGCCGTTTGCAAAAAGCATCGGTATTGTATTATTTGTAGCATCGGTTGGTCTGATTGCCGGACCAAAGTTTTTCCACAATTTTGTCCATAATTTTAAATCTTATGTACTGCTTGGATTTTGTATTATTATTGCAGGCGGACTTTGTACCGCGCTGATCTGTCTGATTGGAAAGGTGGATGGTGCGCTTGCAGCAGGACTGCTTTCTGGTGCGTTAACGAGTACGCCAGGTTTTGCGGCAGCACAGGAGGCAGCCGGAGACTTAAAGGATGTCGTATCGGTTGGTTATGGAATTGCCTATCCGTTTGGCGTAATTGGTGTTGTACTTTTTGTACAGCTGATGCCAAAGCTGACGAAGGTCGACATGGCAAAGGAACGTGCAAAGCTGGCAGAGGATACCGGAAATGCACCAAAGGCGTTCAAGGCAAAGGGTCTGATTTCCATTGACGCGCTCGGTATGATGCCGCTTTGTCTGACAATCGTTCTTGGACTAATCATTGGACTGATTAAGATTCCGCTTCCGGGAGGTGCTTACTTCTCACTTGGAACATCAGGTGGTCCGCTGATTGCTGGTCTAATTGTCGGCCATCTGGTACATCTTGGACCGATTGATCTAAAGCCAAAGAAAAGTGTTATGGAGTGTATGCGTGAATTTGGTCTGATTCTATTCTTGATCGGAGCTGGCTGTGAGGGCGGCGCAGGCTTTGTCGAGACATTAGCTGAGCAGGGACCAATTCTTTTTGTGTATGGTGTGATCATGACACTTGTTCCGATGATTGTCGGTTATCTGTTTGCAAAGAAGATATTAAAGCTTCCGATTCTGAACAACATGGGTGCGCTCTGCGGTGGTATGACAAGTACTCCAGCGCTTGGATCGCTGATTCAGGTGGCAGGAACGGATGATGTGGCATCGGCATATGCGTCAACCTATCCGATCGCACTTGTAACCGTTGTATTGGTAGAGCAGATGATTGTGTTGCTGTTCTAACTTAAATTGATAATTAGATTAATAATTGAGAAAAAGTATCAAAAAAGCAATTTGCATCAAATAATTGCAGATACGATATATGCGATGGAGGAATTGACACAAAATAAAACTAGAAAAAGTTAAAAAGCCAGGCAGAAGTTAACTGCCTGGCAGAGAGAAGCCATTAAATGGTATCATCTGGAATTAGGTATTTTTCTAACAGTGTAAATGGCAGAGAACCAAGCTTTAAATAAGCGGCATACATATCCTTATCGGAGGAATAGTTGCCCTTGATCTGGTCAAAAAGATCCTCGGTCTGATAGTAGCCAACACTGTATGGAAGATACGTTCCTGGATCGTTTGCACAAGTATCAATGAAGTTCTGACAGGTATCGTTGTCAACATCTCCGTAGTAGGTAGTTAAGAAATCAGAGGTCTCATCAAGGCCCCAGCCTTCATAGTTGACACCGATATCGACAACGGAAATGATCGCCATGCCCATAATCTGGTTGGTGAAATAAGCATCAGCAGTTGCCTCATCCACGCCCGCCCAGTCAAGGGAAAGCTTTTCAACGTAGTAAGCCCAGCCCTCGGAGGTGCCAAGAGTGCCGATAAGTGTTTCAATGTTATACTCAAAGGAGTTTTGCATGAAATACTGATGCTGATACAAATGGCCCGGATAGCCTTCGTGTGCCATGGTAGTCCAAAGAAGCATGGAGTCATCGCCGACTTCGCTAGGGTTGATGCGGATAACGTTGCGGGCAGTATTGTCGATTGGACTAGACAGATAGTAGGCCAGATTGTTTGGAATCTGCAGTGCTTCTGGAAGGTAGCTGAGTGTGTATGTGGTATCTCCGATATCCGGCATGCAGTCGGCTGCCTTTTCTTTTAAAGCTTCAAGAACGGCATCTGCGTCTGTCTCAGGGGCAGTTAAAGAATCTAGCTCATTTAACAGGTTTGGATTTTGTGAGTAGGACTGAGACAACTTCATCAGTCCCTCTGTCAGCTTATCGGTCAGATAATCCTTAAGCTCGAGTGGCATCATGTCGGTTCCGGTGTTGTCCTTTACTAAAAGTTCATAATATTCGTTTCCCTGATCATAGGAAACCAGACCTTTGCTCTCACCGGCAGAGGCTTTTTTGTTTTCGAGTGTTTCGTAGAAGGAGGAAAAGGCAGGAAGCACTTCATCGGTCAGCACCGTCTTTACCTGTTCGGTATAGTCGTTCACCACGTCATCCGATAATCCGGTTTCGGTCACATTTGACTCAAATGCCTCAAGATATGGATGATTCTCAAGTGTGGTCATCGCGTCCTTATTTTCAAGCGCCTGTTCATAGGCATAGAGACTTGGCGCATAGCCAATCCCTTCCTGATACTCGATTTCCTTTACTACATCCTCCAAAAAGCGTGGAATGTCCTTCAAAACGCTGATGTAACCTTCAATGTCCTGCTCAGAAAGCAGATAATATTCGGTGATGGTCGTATTTAAGCTGGATAAAATGCCGCCCATCGGTCCTAGCGTATTGGTGTAATCTGGAAGGCTGCAATAGCCTAGATTGATATCGGCGTAATTGTCAACCATTCGGTATACCTGTTTTTGTTTGGCTGTCAGCGAATTGTAATCGACCGCAGCGAGATTTTCCTTTGCCCGGTTTAAGATTTTTTCCGTTTCAGTAAAGCTTTCGCTAAACGTGCCTAACGGCGGCTGATCGGATGGCTCATAATCCTCCGGAAACGAAAACGAGTAGTGCAGATTAATCGGAGAGGAATCCATGATATCCTGAAAAAGCGTATCAGCGGCATAGTCAAAGGCTTCGCTGGCATTTGATGTAGATTTTGCAGATTCCGCTGCCAGTGAAGGAACTGCAGCAGTCAGTGTGATTGCTGGGAGCATCACAGCGCAGAAAAGACGTCGTCTTGACTGTGATGTTGCTTGTAAATTTGAAAAAAACATAGAATCTCCTTTCATTTATGAAAATAGTGTTTCAAATATAAAGAAAAATATGCTATGATACCAGAGTGTGGAACAATCTGATATGAAAACAGCAAAAAGCATGTTTTATGCGATAGGCTGAGTAATATCATAACATGTATAGGCAGAGAAACGCAAGCAAAAAGGCAGGAAAAGGAGTTCATGGAAAAAAATAGAATCGATAATAAAAATAATAGAAAAGCAGGCAGCAATATAGAAAAAAAGAACACAGCATCCAGACAAAAAAGTGGACAGGCAGTCGGAAATAGCGGTAGAGTAAGAAGTATGGAGTCCGTCAGTCATCGAAAAAAACGAAAAAAGCCGCGTAAATTTGGCAGACAAACAATTCTTGCAGGTAGTTTTGGTGTGATTGCAGCAGCTGCGATTATTCTTGGAATCGTGATTTCACAAAACATGAAAAGCCCCTACGAAAAACAGGTAATCACACTGTATGCGCAGGCGGATGAATCACAAGAAGAACAGGAGACAAACCCGGAGGCCGGTATGGATGAGGGGATTTCTTCTGGCTTAAAGCAGGTAAGAGATTATGGGGTTACACTTCCAGAAACGTTTCAGAATCCACCGATCTTTGAGAGCACCTTTACCTACACGGGGGATTCGGTTCTTGATACAGCAAACCGCTATGCAGCAATGTATGACTATGACAAAGCAATCGAGACCATTCAGGCAGTAAACGGTTATGAGAGCAATGCAGATTATACAAAGGCACTTGAGGAATACGATCTTGAAAAGTCTCGTCTGTTTCAGTGGA
The DNA here is from genome assembly GCA_052273485.1 of Lachnospiraceae bacterium. GTDB lineage: Bacteria > Bacillota > Clostridia > Lachnospirales > Lachnospiraceae > Anthropogastromicrobium. Next base: position 5,288 of record DAVZID010000013.1, on the reverse strand, counting down.
ATGATAATTATACCATTACCCATATTTTCTTCCATACGCTAATCGTAGATCCAGCAAAAACGTTTGATGTGTCGCTTAGCAGCAAGGCGCAGGTCATCGCGTACAACGAAGCAATGACGACAATTGATGAGTTTGTCAAGATTATTCAGAAAATGTATGATGATGGCTATGTGCTTGTTGGACTTCATGATGTGGCAGAGATGGTTACGCAGCCAGATGGAACACAGGTGATGCAGATGAAGCCAATTTATCTTCCAGCGGGAAAGACGCCATTTGTGCTGTCGCAGGATGATGTCTGCTATTACGAGTATATGACGGGGCAGGGCTTTGCGGATCGTTTTGTACTCGATGAGAATGGAAAAATTACAAATGAATATACGCTTGATGATGGCACGGTGATTCGCGGTTCCTTTGATGTATTGACCATTTTAGAGGATTTCATAGAAGCACATCCAGACTTTTCCTATCGTGGTGCCAGAGGAACGATCGCTGTTACTGGTTACAATGGTGTGTTTGGCTATCGCACATCGGATTATTGGTACAACTGGAATTGTCCGTATTTTGATGAGCAAAACGCAGACGAGCGTCAGCGTATGTACTATAATAATGAAAATATCGAGGCAGACAAGGCGTCAGCAAAAGAGATTGCGGATGCAATGAAGGAGCTTGGCTGGACGATTGCCAGCCATAGCTGGGGCCATATCTATATTGGAAGCAGCAGTTATGAACGTGTTTGCTGGGACAGCGATATGTGGGAGCGCGAGGTTGAGTCGATTGTCGGAGACACGGATATCATTATCTTTGCGTTTGGTGAAGATCTTGATGGCTGGCAGGGCTATGCGGCAGACAATCAAAAATTCCTTTATTTGAAGCAGAAGGGCTTTCACTATTATTGCAATGTAGATGCTTCGAGTGAGCATTGGATTCAGATTGGTGCCAATAAGGATTATTTCCGTCAGGCAAGACGAAATTTGGACGGCACTCGTCTATGGGAGGCTGTCATGAGTTATACAGATAACAGCTATCACAATCGTCTTTCTGATTTGTTTGATGCAAGAGACATTTTTGACCCGGCGAGACCGACACCAGTTGAATAATTGGTATGCATCAATATGCATAGTTATGCAGGATCGAACAATCTTATGACACCAAGGGACCTTCGGGTCCCTTTTGCTTTGTGCCAATGCAGATAAACCGAAAGAAAAATAGGAAATTAGGCATCTTTTCAGAATAATTTTAAAAAATATGTTGGAAAAGTATCATATTCTTTTGGGTATCGACCGTATTTTTATCATAATTCATATTGCAAAAAATAAGAAAGTGTAATACAATAGTACTCGCGAGTGCTGCATGGGTAGAAAAACACCAAAGACGGCATACGCAATATGCATACTAATTTGCGTGGAAATGGAAGAAACATAGAAAGCAGAATAGTATAGACTGAGGAGGCTGCACATTATGAAAGCATACAAGGATATGACCAGAGAAGAACTTTTCGCCGAGAAGGAAACGCTTGAGGCGAAGTATCAGGAATACAAGGGACAGAATTTGGCACTGAATATGTCCAGAGGTAAGCCGTCGGCAGCACAGCTTGATCTGTCTAAGGGAATGATGGATGTGCTGAAGTCCGATTCCAATCTGACTTGTGAGGACGGTACTGATTGCCGTAATTATGGTGTCCTCGATGGAATTCCGGAGGCAAAGCGTCTTTTGGCCGGTATGGTAGGCGCAAAGCCAGAGCAGGTAATTGTGTACGGAAACTCCAGTCTGAATGTAATGTATGATACTGTTGCAAGATGTATGTTTGAGGGTGTCATGGGTGGAAAGCCTTGGGCACTGCAGGGCAAGGTAAAGTTTTTATGTCCGGTTCCAGGTTATGACCGTCACTTTGGTATCACCGAGCATTTTGGCGTTGAGATGATCAATGTTCCGATGACTCCAGACGGCCCGGATATGGATATGGTTGAGAAGCTTGTTTCAGAGGATCCAATGATCAAGGGTATCTGGTGTGTTCCGAAGTACACAAATCCACAGGGCTATGTCTATTCCGATGAGACCGTGCTTCGCTTTGCAAACTTAAAGCCAGCAGCAGAGGATTTCCGTATCTTCTGGGATAACGCATATTGCATCCATCATCTGTACAACGGTGAGCCAGCACAGATCTTAAACATTCTTGATGAGTGTGAGAAGGCAGGAAATCCAAATCTGGTATATGAGTTTGTATCCACCTCTAAGGTTGTATTCCCTGGTTCTGGTATGGCAGCACTCGCAGCCTCCACTGCAAATGTCGCTTCCATCAAGAAGCAGATGGCTGTGCAGACCATTGGTCACGACAAGGTAAACCAGCTGCGTCACGTTCGTTTCTTCGGTGATAACAAGGGCATGGAAGAGCATATGAAAAAGCATGCTGAGCTGATTCGTCCAAAGTTTGAGGCACTGATCTCCATCATGGAGGAGGATCTTGGCGGACTTGGCATCGCAGAGTGGACCAACCCGAAGGGTGGTTACTTTATCGGATTTGATTCCATGGAAGGATGTGCAAAGGCGATCGTTGCAAAGATGAAGGAGGCAGGTGTTATCCTGACTGGTGCAGGTGCAACCTTCCCATATCACATTGATCCGCAGGATCGAAACATTCGTCTGGCACCGACCTTCCCGACCATTGATGAGTTAAAGCTTGCTTCTCGTGTTTTCACTGTATGCGTTCGTCTTGTATCCGCAGAGAAGCTGTTAGCAGAGATGGCCTAATTTGCAACCCGGAAGGTTAACGAAGGGCACTTCGGCAAAGTGACTTTGTCGACGGACCTACTCCGCAGGTCCCCACTACACATTTTCAACGTAAGTGTATTTTGACAACGGGCCTGCTACAACGGTCCGTCTCGTAAAGCACATTTGCCTCAGCGCCTGTAGGTAACGGTGGCAACCCGTCAATTATAATTTTAAGAGTGAGAAAGCAGCCTAAATTGGGGGCTGCTTTTTTGCTGTATCAAATTAAAATTGCAAAAAATATTGAGACAGGTGTGCTAAGTCCTATTTTTTTCAAAAAGACCGTGAGAGAATATATTTTCATTCATTTCGACCATGAGAGAATATTCTGAAATTCCAGATGTGGAGTTAAACTATATGCAAGTCAGGATGCTACCTGATGAACAACTGAATATCAATTACAGATTCAATGAGAAATCATTGTCATACTAGAGATGTTGTATGGAGTAAAATTCCGCAAGGGTAATGACAAGAATGGTGTTACCAGATTTGCAAGCATGAGAGGTGTATTTGATAAGGAAGGAAAGCCATTTAAGTGCGATGTGGCAGGCAATGACAAAGAGTATGGATTTAATGTGGTTAATGATGATAGTTCGGAACTTGTAGTGTTTGAGGGTGCAATCGACCTGATGAGCTATGTGGATATTTTCTCTGATTATGAGACAAACAAGCTGGCACTTGGGATGCTTGCCGATGCTCCGCTTGTCACATTTCTTAAAGAGCATCCACAGATTACTACCATTAAGTTTTGTCTGGACGGAGATGAGCCGGGGCGAAAGGCGGCTGCCCAGTTAATGGAGAAATACTATGGTATGGGTTATGAAGTTGAGGATTGTCCGCCGCCCGAAGGATATAAGGATTACAATGAATGGCTGGTGGATGTAAAAGACAGATTAGGTCAAAAAGATGCTCACAAAGTTATGGGTCAAAATACCGTACAGAAATGAGATTTCTATACGGAAATTATGTTATAGAAGTCCATTTCTGTACGGAAATAATGCTATTTTCGATATAACAGGGGTTTTAGGGGGATTTTCCCCCTAACTAGATGCACATTGGAGCTTGTGGGAACAATGTGCGTATCTAGCAAAGGTTATCGAAGATAAGCTTTCTCCCTTAAGGTAAATGAAAGGATTCTCAAAACACGGATAAGGAGGTGTGGTTGTAGCAATGGGAATGGAAGTTAATAGCATTACAGAGATTAGTCAGCCGGAAGATTTGCTGTCTGTTATAGGACAGGTTGGAAGTTCTATTGTAATGACGGATAAAGAAGCCGAGTTATTGCTTCGTTATGTGAAAGACCATGATTACACGGTAGGTTATGCAGAGGGGAGACTTTATCGAGGTGATTTGGATGAGGTTCCCGGTGAGATTGTATGGGATGATTATACAGTTGATGATTTGATTGATGCTGTGTGCGAATGGAATTATGAGCAGATATATTCCAAATGTTTGAGGGAAGGGTTATCCGACGAAGTAATCGCAGTAATTATGCGTGATGGTATGGATGGTAGTCAGATGCAGGTGGCATTTGAGTTTTATCAGAAGGGTGTGCCTTTAGAGACAATACAGTCTGTTATGGATAATGGAGAGAATGCCAAGCATATGCAGAAAGCCTTTGAGGGGATTCTTGCCAATTTGGAGAAATCTAAGGATGGATTACAGGATGCCGGATTAGAAAAGGACTATGTAGAAAAGCTTGTCAAACAGATAGAAGAGGTGGTAGCCAAAATCAATCATCAGGAGGAACGCTATGACGAGCTGAATAAGAAACTCTCTGTGTTTGAGACTGCAAGGCAGGACAAGGAAGTGCATGATAACCTGCTTCAGAAATATAACGACAGCGAAGCAGCACTGAATAGTCAGCAGGAGGAATTAAGCAGGGCTATCAGGAGTCAGTGGCACTTGGACTTACGGCAAAACAGCTTATCTTTTCGGCAGCCAGTGTGGTTGTCGGTGGTGGAATGGTGCTTTTGCTGTATAAGTATATCGGACTTACGGGAGCTGCTTATGTGGCTATTCCGTGTGTGGCACCGATTGCTCTTGGCGGTTTCTATTCCTATAACGGTATGAGTTTTTATGAGTATATGGGTAAGAAGCTTCATTTTATGTTTGGTAATAAGGCATTGCCATATGTATCAACGGAAGGCGAGCCTGCGATTAAAGCGTATGAGTTGGAGTTAAACAACAATACGGGTAAGAAGAAAAAGGGCAAACCAATCGCTGATGCAAAAGCTTCTGAGAATACGAATAACAAGGAGGAGTTTGAGGCTATGAAGAAAAAGACGAGAAACATTCTGTTTGGAATGATTGCTGTGATTATTGCAGCAGTAGCAGGAGTTGCCATTTTTAAGGCAACAAGATAAAAAAGAGAATCTGAAGTCATTTCAGATTCTCTATACCAATGAAAAACCTTGGCGAAGGATGGCGTTCCAATTGCTTTTTTGGAAAAGGAAGCGGACAACGATTACAAAAGTCGGGCGGGAAAGCCCACGGTTTTAACCGTGGGATGAAAGCCAAGA
>DAVZID010000012.1:0-62518 GCA_052273485.1 Lachnospiraceae bacterium | reverse complement strand
CCCCGGACGTTCTTGCGAACGGCCGGGGTTTTCTGCGCTGAATCATTATATGTCACCTTATCCAGCTTACCATTTCTTACGAACGGCTCACCCTCCGCGTGATTAAACAAATCATAGCAATGAGACCGTTAAAAGTCAAGTCAAAACTTAACCTTTCACAGCTGCCACAATCGCATACTCAAGTGATTTTGCGATCGTCTCAAGCGGCATGGAGGCCACACGTCCATTCTTCTTAGCAGCCTGCTCACAAGAATACGGGACATGAATAAAGCCTGCCTTCATCTCTGGATATTCCTTTGCTGTCAGATGAAGCACACGGTACATAATGCTGTTGCAGACATAAGTGCCCGCCGAATACGAAACCTCACACGGAAGCCCATGTGCCTTTACATTCTGCACCATCTTTGTTACTGGAAGCGTGGAAAAATAAGCATCTGGCCCATCTTCCTCAAGTGGCTCATCGTGCGGTTTTTCTCCTGCATTGTCTGGAATTCCAGCCTCTGCCAGATTGATTGCTACCTTTTCCACGGTCACACAAGCACGTCCGCCTGCCTGTCCTACATCGATTACCATGTCCGGATGATGTGCCTTTATCGCATCCGCTACCACCTGAATGCTTTTTGTAAATACCGTTGGAATCTCAAGCTTAATCAGCTGTGCTCCTGCGATCGTATCTGGAAGCAGCTTTACAGCCTCATATGCCGGGTTGACACTTTCTCCACCAAACGGATCAAAACCGGTTACCAAAATTTTCATATTGATATGTCTCCTATGCAACACTTGCCTTTCATACAAATGTCGCCTAAATCACTATTGATCCTTATGCATCAGATCTGGAATATGCATTCTTCATCTGATTGGTCAACTCAGAAAGTACCTTCTCAAGTGTTGTGAGAGCTGCATCCTTTGCCATCTGTGCAATTGTCTCATTCGCTTCATGCTTAATGGCAAGTCGCTCTGCCTTATCGGTAGTCTGTGCTAATTTCGCATCATATTTTGCGATCAGCTCATGACTCTTTGCCATTACATGCCCCTGATAACGCTCAACATGGAATAGAGAACTCTTATAGGACGCATCTGCCATAGCCGCGATTAATCGGCTCGTCCAGTAAAAGTTATCGGTTGACACATTCTTATCGGTATTTGCCACATAATCCGGTGTCTTGTCGACATCTGCATAGAATGGAAGCAGTGTATTAAATGCATTGGAACAAAATGCTACCCACTCGATTGCACGGCTGTCGTTCTCATGGTCGGCTCTCATCTGAATAACAGATAAAAAGTCGGTACGATTTACGCCGATGGAACGGTATGCTCCCTTCATAGATTTATCGCCATAGGAAAGGTATGGATCATACGGTGTTCCCTGATAATGAGAAGACAATACATACTTAACATCTTCCACTGTAATCTTCTTTTCTGGAATCAGACACCACGGAAGATCATCGGAAAGTGGTGTATAATCCGCATCCGGACCATCCCAGGTAAAGGTCTGCGGATTTAATGTGCGAAGCATATACCATGCACGCGGTGTATTGTATACATGATCAGAATCGTCATGGCTTCCGAAAATGTCACGCGGAATGAAGCTGCCATCCTGAGAAAGATTTAAATGATTCTTCTCGACAAATTCCTTTAAATCCGCAGAGCACATAAACTCCTTTTGCTCGCCATATGCGTCATCCAGATCAAATTCATCCATTCCAAACTGATTTGGCATTACTACGTAAACATCATCTGGTACTTTTCTTGCAATCCAGTGATGACCGCCGATGGTCTCCAACCACCAGATCTCATCTTTATCCTGAAATGCGATTCCGTTCATCTCATAGGTACCGTATGTCTCGAGCAGACTGCCTAGACGTTTCACACCTTCTCTTGCACTTGTTATGTACGGAAGCACAATATAAACGATATCCTCCTCACCGATACCACCTGCTTTTTCTTCTTTTCCATCCGTTGCAGGCTCATAAACTACAAGCGGGTCTGCGCCAAGTACACGCGGATTTGAGGTGATTGTCTCGGTTGCTGTCATTGCAACATTTTTTGCATTTACACCACTGGCTGCCCAAATACCCTCGCCTTCAACAGCATTCGGCATAGATGTGCAGCGGAGCGGATTATCTGGAAGCTCAATTTCTACGTGGGAAATTACAGAGCGGTAAACCTTCTGTCTTTCCTCTGGGTGAACCACTACAAATTTTTTCGGCATATAGTGTCCGGCTCCTGAATCGTCATTTCGTGCGATCATTGTTGAACCATCATACGAAGCATTTTTTCCAACTAATATTGTTGTACAAGCCATCTCGATCTCCTCCTAATAATCAGACTGTCTTCTATTTTGAGTCACGATTTCGACCCTGATGTTATAATAGCATGATTTTTGTATACAGACAACCACTCTAGCTTGTGAATTTATATCACTTAATGATAGTCGTTACTGTTCACGGGGCCGGGAATTTTATAATGATCACTTAAGTACCGAGCGGTGCTTCGTTACGTAGTGGGTACCGAGGCGTATGTGTTTTACGAGGCGATTCCCGTGTGGGAGCGGACCTACGCAGTACCTAAGACAAAAAAGTGTGTAGAAGGTGCCGCGGGAACAAGGGGCGCCGACAAAACCATCGCCGAGCGTGCCCCTTGTAAGACTTCCGGGATCGCATCTCCACGCCTTTCATAGTTTCTCCGGGATCGCACGCCTACCTCCTTGTAAGACTTCTGGGTAACACGAAAAATTCCCGATAGAATCACACTTCCGGGTTGCCGCAGCGGTGGACACTCCCCCATTTTTGTGCTATGATACCAAAGAGAAATAAATCTAGAAACTTTTCAAAAATTCGATAAAAATAAAAAGGAGACTACATAATGAGTACTTCCATTTTAAACTGCCGCACCCAGGCGCAGACAACCCCACTGGGCATCGACTGCGAAAATCCAACATTTTCCTGGCAGATGGCGACCTCACGAACTGGTGCAAAGCAGACCGCTTACCGTATCCTCGTTTCAAAAAATGAAACCCTGACCGCCCCAATTTGGGACAGCACGATCGTAAAAAGTGAAATGCAACACACCGCATTAAAAGCTGACTGTGCCCTCCTTGAGCCTTGCACTCGCTACTACTGGAAGGTCTGCGTGTGGGATGAAGAAAACGCGATGCACGAGAGTGAAACAACCTGGTTTGAGACCGGTCTGATGGGAACCGATGCTTCTGTGTGGAACAATGCACAGTGGATTGGCTCTCCCAAAAAGACGACAAACACGGCCTGCCTATATTCCTACCAGATGACCGTCGACTTTAAGACCGAGGCAAACAATAAGGCTGGCATTGTGCTTTCAGCTCGAAATAAAGATAACTATGTATTATTTGATGTTGACATGGATAACCGAACACTGACGATCTACGAGTACTGCGACAACGCTTGGGATGGCAGTACCGCAGAGGGTCATATTCCGACTGTAACTGTTTTAGGAAATAGCGTTGGCTATGCAATTCGTAAAGAGGCTGTTCCTGCAGGCTATGAGCATGATTGGAATACAATCTCGATTACGGTGGATCATCGCGAGACTTCCGTTTCTATTAATAATGTAACGATACTAGACAAAGAGGCCGACCTAATGCCAAACGCTGGATTCTTCGTTCCGCGCCGTGCGTGCCTGTTCTCTGTCGGTTTTAAACAGCTAGGAAGCACTGCTTACTATGACAATCTGATTGTCTCCGATCCGAAAACAGGTATGATTTTTCAGAATGAAAGCTTCTCGGATGAATCTGGCATCTTCTCAGTGCTTGGCACCTGCAAGGATGACATTCTGATCGTAAAAAATCAGTTTGAACTGGCCTGCCCAGTTCCAGCCGTAAACCTACTCGGCACCTTCCATGCAGATGCATCAAAAGAAATTGCCTCTGCCCGATTGTATGCGACAGCGCGTGGCTCTTACCGCGTAAAGGTAAACGGAATTGATGCCGATGACAGCTTCTTCGCACCGGGATTTACCGATTATCGTCTGCGCCTCTTCTATCAGACCTATGATGTGACAAAGCTGCTGCATGAGGGTGAAAACCAGCTGTTCGCAATTGTCGGCAAGGGCTATTACAATGGTTATTGTGGCTACAGCGGTCCTATGAAATATGGCGAACAAAACTCTTTTATGGGGCGTATGATCGTTACCTACACCGATGGAAGCAAGGATGAACTTGTAACTGATGATTCATGGCTTTTTACTGATAAGGGCGCTGTAGTTGACTCTGACTATCTGGATGGTGAAAATTATGATGCGCGTCTGCTGCCAACAAATCTGACACACATTGACAATGCTGACAAGCGCTGGATTACTTGCGGTATTCTTCCTTGGCCAGGTGAGCCAATTCCGACAAATGGTGCTTTTGCGCATCCTGTAAAATTTGAACTGACTGCACAGGAAGGCCCATCTGCTGTGATTGAGCGCGTGTTGACACCAATTTCCATGCAGGAGATCCCGTCTGGTCACTTTGTCTATGATCTTGGTCAAAACATGGTTGGAACCGTGCGCCTTCATTTAAAGGGGGCACGTGGTCTGTCGATTAAGCTTCGCTACGGCGAGATGAGCTATGCAAATGGTGAGATTTACATCAAAAATATTCGCTCCGCCGCCAATACCGATACGTATACGTTTAATGGAGATGAAAACGGCGAGGTCTTTGTTCCATCCTTTACTTCTCATGGTTTTCGCTATGTGGAGATTACCGGAAATGGCTGTATGCTGTCAGATATTCGCTGTGTTGAGAGTCTGGAAGGTCTCGTTCTTTGCAACACACCAGACACAACTGGAAGCTTTGAGTGCTCCGATCCGCTAGTCAATCAATTGCAGAGCAACATTCAGTGGGGTCAGCGCGGCAATTCTCTTTTGGTATATACGGATTGCCCACAGCGAAATGAGCGTATGGGCTGGACCGGCGATGCGCAAGTTTTCGCGCCGACTGCTGCCTTTAACATGGATGTTCAGTCCTTCATGAATAAATGGCTGCTTGATGTGCGTGATGGTCAGCTGATGTATAACCGTCAGGGCGCTGTACCGGATACTGCACCACTTGGAGGCGATAACCGTCCGGCAGGATGCGCTGGTTGGGCAGATGCCTCAGTAATTGTTCCATGGGAAATGTATTTGGCCTACGGTGATACCCGTGTGTTAGAGGAGAATTATGAGTGCATGGCACGCTGGATTGCGTACCAGAGTCTGGAGTCCCGCCAAAACTGTGGTCTTCGCACGGTGGACGGTACACCTCGCCCAGAGCAGTCCGATCTCTCCTCAAAGCCATTTCTTCAGGTACAGCAAAGCCGTGGCGATCATCTGACCTTTGATGAGTCAACCCCATTCATCCTGACTGCGACTGCCTATGCTGCTTATGTTGCCGATTTGATGTCTCGTATTGCTGCCATTTTGGGAAAAAAGGACGATGCCGTTCTTTACAAAAAGCGCTTTGAGAAGATTCGCACCGCCTTTTGTGAGGCCTGGGTACAGCCAGACGGATCCCTGGCCTACTGGGGTGAGATGAGTAAAGGCACTCCACAGGCAGATGGTACTATTATCAATCAGACACGCTATTGTGAGAATGCAGACAGCATCCATCATCCAAGCCAAACAGCCTATGCACTTGCAATTGATTTTAATCTTATGCCTGAAGAAACAATGGCTCAGACAACCCATTATTTTGTCGAGTCGATCCATAGAAGAGACAATCATCTTTCTGTTGGTTTCCTTGGAATCAGCCATCTGCTTCCAGCACTGACAAAATGTGGTCAGACCGAGCTTGCCTTTACTTTACTTGAGCAAAAAGGCAATCCGGGATGGCTTTACAGCGTTATAAATGGTGCAACTACTATCTGGGAGCGTTGGAACTCTTACATTGCAGAGACCGCTACCTTCGGTGATGTGTCAATGAATTCGTTCAACCATTATGCATATGGTTCAATCGGACAGTGGCTCTACCGCACAGTTCTTGGTATCCAAACTGGAGAACATGCAAATGAGGCCGGATATCATCGAATCTTCTTAGCTCCGTCTTGGGGCGGCACACTGACCTTTGCAAAAGGGGAACAGGAAACACCATTTGGAAAGATTGCCTCTTCTTGGGAAAAGAAAGACGGATCGGTTGTTTATCGCTGTACAATTCCGGCGAATACAACCGCTCGTCTGACACTTCCTGTTACCGATCCTCGCAAGGTACAAATTCTTGAAGGCGCTGCGATGGCGGATACTGCTTCATCTGGTTTCGTTTCCTTCGAGCTTGTAAGCGGAAGCTATGCATTTCGAATTGAGTAACTAGAAGTTTTTATGTATCACGATCTTACAAAGGGAAACATTTCCCGTTCTCTTCTGCTGTTTGCCTTGCCGATGATGGCCGGAAATTTGCTGCAGCAGTTTTATATTTCAGCCGGTGTTGTCTATCTTCGCGTGGAGGGTGCCTTCTACTGCGGAATCGGATGCCTGTTTTTGCTCTATGGGTACTACCGCGCAATCAAAAAAGCGGGCATGTCCGTGGTCCTCACGATTCTCTCGCTCGGCACGCGCGTACTGCTCGCCTATATTTTATCGGCCACCGCAATCGGTGTTGTTGGCATCTGGATGGCAATCCCGATCGGTTGGGGCATCGCAGACGCCGTTGGCCTTATTCGGATGCGCTCGACTTTTTCTGATGATACAAAAACGTACAGATCAAAACCGTAACTGGAACGCTTAGAACGACGCCAAAGCTTCCCGCAAGACCCTGCATGATTGCAATGCCGATGTTGTTTGAATTGATAATCTGCTGATATGGAAGATCGTAGGAATAATCAAGTAGCAGCATACTCACGCTGCCACCGACAAAGGCTAAAATCAACGTATTGCTGTCCGTTCCCATCATATCGCGTCCGATGCGAAGGCCGCTTCGAAACAGCTCCATTTTTGTCATATCGGGACTCTGGGCATACACCTCTTGCATGGAACTGCTGACGGACATCGCGACATCCATCACCGCGCCTAGCGCTGAAATCAAAAGACCAGAAAACAAAAGACCGCCAACCTGAATGCCGTTTGTATTCCACAGCGTCATTAAGCTTTCAATATCGGAAACGTTATAACCATTGATTCCAGAGGCTTTGCTAAAAAGCTGTGCAGACAGTCCGGCAATTACAACACCTGCTAATGTTCCAAGTGTTGCAGCGATTGTCTTTCTCGTTCGGCCACCGATCAGATACATCGTGACAAGTGTTGTCAAAAAGCAGACAAACACAGCAACGCCAAATGGCGAATAATTCTGATAGATTAACGGAAGATAGACAAAAATCATGCAGAAAAACGTAAAGATAAGACCAAGGCAACCCTTTAAGCCTTGTTTTCCGCCAATGATCACGAGGCTTAACAGATACAGCCCTGCAAATGCATAGACGACCCATTCACGATCCTGTGAGTAGACGCTTGCAATTGTCGTACTTCCTGCCACGCTCTGCATGACGATGACCTTCATTCCAACGGTACACGGTGCACCAAACAAAAAGCCTGAGCTGCTTGTGATGTCAAGCTCCTCGCCCTTTCGCACACCAGTTAACATGCGCACACGAACCTTCTGCTCGCCCACGCGGCTTCCATCCGCCTGCAGATTGTCCTGTAAAATTTCAACGACGGTTGCCTTCTCAAAGGTCTGTCCGGTGCGCACTGCCAGCTGCGTCTTCTCTGTCTGGTTGATCTTCCAGACAAAGCCTGCGAACAGAACGATTGCAAGTACAATCAGAAAATACCAGACCCGCTGCTTATTTGTGCACGGTCTGGTATTTTTTTTCTGCTTCACAGACACTTATTTGGAAGCAGTCTCAGTCTCTGCAGCTTCGGTCTGTGCATCTTCTGTATTCTCAGATGCATCCTCTGCAGAGGTGGCCTCAGAAGCCTCACCGGCAGTCTCGGTCTTCTGAATGGTAAAGGTCTCATCAATCGGCTCTACCGTGCCATCGTCCAATACCTGATAGGTGTCGATCGCAAAGGAATCCTTTGTCATCGTGATGACAGAGTAGCTTGGAAGCCAGTTCTGGCTGCGCGCTGCAATGTAATCCTGCTGAGAACTGATCAGCTCATAGAACTTGGAACCAGATGCGGAGTTTGCAGTCATATACAGAACACCCTGCGGATCGGTTACAGTATTGCCATCTACATCCTCAATGGTGTAGCACTGATTGTCCGCCTTAAATGCCTCAAGCGCAGCCTCTGCCTCGGTATTTCCTTCTTCTGGTGACAGCTCAATCTTCTCGCCGCTCTCAACATTTGTTGCGTGATCCCAGTCGTAATCGGTTCCATCCTCATTTAAAGAGAACTCATAAGACTGATGGGTCTGTCCATCACCGTAGAGCAGCTTGGAACGGCTGTAGGTGTGGTCGTGTCCCTGAAGAACCACATCAATGTCATAGGAATCAAAGATTGGTGTCAGCTGGGTACGAAGAATCATGCCATCTGTATCAGAATGATCAAGACCACTTCCGTAGATATCCTGATGGATGGTAACAACACGCCATGCGGTATCCGGATTTGCCTCAGTTGCTTCCTTGATCAACTGCTCATGCTCTGCTACATTGTAGTTATTCGTGTTCAGTACGATAAACAGGCCATCGCCATATGTATAGTAGTAATCACCACCTGCTGCGGTTGTTCCATAGTCCGATGCGTTCGGGTTGTTGAAATGATACATATAGTCTTCATTTAAGGAATCATGATTTCCGATAGTCGTTGCGACTGCCAGACCAGATAATACATCGGATGCCAGATAAGAAGCATACTCTTCTTCCTTTGGCTTTCCTGTCTTGTTGACCTGATCACCTGCGGAGATCATAAAATTAATGTCTGGATTCTGCTCGGTTGCAGCTGTCAGGGTGCGATTCCATGCAAATCCATCGTTGCGTGCTGCAGTGTTGGCTGCGCCATCATCTGCAACCAGATCCTCACCGTTTTGAGACTGTCCCTTAGAAGCACCGACCTGTGGATCACCTACGTACAAAATCTTTACAGTATCAAGACTCTGTGTCTTATATTCACTGACTTCTGTCTGCTCTCCGTTCTTCTCTACGGTGTAATAGTAGGTCGTATTTGGCTCAAGTCCGGTTACGGCTACATGGTTGTATTCATACGCGGTGTCACCTGTTAGACTAGTATCGACATCTCCTACGGTTCCGGTAAATGCCTCTAATGCATCCTTATCGGTTCCAAAATGAACAACTGGTGTCGCCTCACTGTCAGTCTTCTCGCTGTACCAGGCAAAATTTAACTTGGTCTCATCCTCACCTGGTGTAATGGAAACCTTTGTGAAATCTGCACTGGTTTCCTCCCAGTTTGCAGTCCACTCGTCCCATCCAGACTCTGCTCCTGATACGCTGCTGTCATTATAATGATCGGTTCCGGCAAATGCTGCTGTACAGACACCTGTCACTGCGATTGCTGTCATTAAAGCGGTAAGTGTTCTTCTTCTCATAACCATGGACTCCTTCCATTGTTCCAATCACTGTTTTCTTATTCTTGTTTTCTTATTCTTCTCATCTTGATCTGTCTCTTCTTTTTACAGATCTCCAGTGATGGATAATTGGCCGGAAAGAACTGTTTGGGCCCGCTGCATTTCTCCCTCTGCCGACACAAAATATAGCACCGCGATTTTGTGTTGTCAACGCAATTTGACCACATTTTTCATATTTTACCTTGTATTTACACAGAGCTTTCTTTGCTGATACGCTGCTTACCTGTTGTTTTCATACGTTGTCTTTTCCGCTTTGTCTTTCTACTTTATTTTTTTTTAAATTCAAAACGATCCAAATCCACACGTTTGTCTCGCATGGATCTGAATCGTTATTATATTTTTGAACTTTGCTTTTTTGATTTTGCTATTTTATTTTATTCTTGCACATACTTGTCATATGTTTCATACAGATCATCTGATGTAAATGCAGTTGTCTGATAAAAATGAAGATTCTCCCAGATCTCCTCAGAAATGGCAACTGGATGCTCCTTTGCATAGTCTAGGAAGCTTTGTGACCATGCCGCGTAGCGAAGTTTTCCCAACACCTTACTCTCATTTGCCGCACTGAGTTCCTCATCAAAATCATCAACGCAGCGAATAATATAATAATTTTCCTCCGTCTGAATAATATCACTGACATCGCCATCGCTCATATAAATCGCAGTCTCCTCCAAAAGAGGGTTCAGCGTTCCACGGCTGACCTGATATTCGATTTGTGAGAAGCGACTAACATCTTTTGCCACACTCTCAAAATCCTCACCTGACGAAATACGTTCTTTGGCACTCTCAATGGTTTCACGAGACGACGATGCAATCAATTGAAGAATCATGACACGCTTATCGTTATCGCTAACCTCTGTATTGATCTTTGCACTAAGCACATCAATCGTCTTTTGCGCAATGCGATATTTTTCATATAAGGACACCGCCTTTGACTCATCCGACTGGACATACTCTTTTTCTGCTTCAGATAAACTATTATAATAATCCGCTGCAGCCTCCTGACACAAAGCTTTGTCTTCCTCATCAAGCGTTACACCAAGGCTCGATGCCATATCGTTTAACAGCACCAAAGCGCACAATTCTTCCTTTACTCTTCCATCGCGTAGATAATCGGAAAAATCGCTCTCTCCAGCCGGCTCTTTCCAAAAATCCGTTTCTCCCAGATTTTCATAGTAGCAGTTGTAGCGGGTCTGAAAATCCAGAAAGACCAGACTGCACTCTTGTAAGCTCAGTCTGGTTTTCGTTCCGCTAAGGAGGATATGATCGGTCAGTGCAGTCGAAAGCACCACACCCTTACAACCGCCAAGACAAAAACTAGCAAGGCATACTGCCAAGCCAATTCTATGTTTTTTCAATGTTGATTCCTCTTTTCCGTTGTAATGTTTCCAGAGTACGTTTCTCTCCACTTTCATCACAACTTCGTTCCTTGCAAATTTGTTGACAATCAAACCACAATACGTAGCCTTAAAACATCTCTGGTTCTCGGTCTCGGGAACGGATGCAATATAGCATTCCGCTCGTAAACGAAACCGTTGCCTTTTCATCACATATCTCATTGCTTATACAGCGTGTGCTTCCTTTTTTCAGCGTAAAATTTGCAACGTTATAAGCAAAACCATTCAATGTAATTCCCTGCGTCTGATCGGTGTAGGACAAAAAAGATACATATTTCCAATTTTCCATTTTCTCTAACACCGTCGGGCGATCAATCAGACGAATTCGATTCTGTTGATCCACAATCTCACATTCAATGCCCGCTTGAAGTGGCATGCGAAGAAGCTCCAAATTGCCAAGCATATGGTCAATACGACCTCCTGTCGCACCCACAATCCAAATTACATCTGGTTTCTGTTTTACTGCAAACTGAACAGCAAGCTCTGCATCCGTCTCATCTTTCTCTGGTGGAAAGGCATACAGACGTGTCTTTGCATTTTCTTGAAATCGTGCAAGAATGTCCTGCGATACGGTATCAAAATCACCTAATCCACAATCACAGGGAATATCAGCCTCACAAATTGTCTCAAGTGCTCCATCTGCCGCAACAACAAGCTGTGGCCCAAGCTTTTCATAACATGCCTTTAAAAACCGTGCATCAAGTGTTCCGCCTAACACCAGCAATAGTTTCTTCATGTTTCACTCCCGCCATTCATCGCTTTCAAAAGTCCGTTTACATTTTCTGTAATATTGCCTTTAAAGACACAACTGCCACTAACAAGGATATCACTTCCAGCATTTGCTGCCTCTGGTGCTGTCTCCATACAGATCCCTCCATCTACCTCAATCAGCACAGAATCATGAAGTCCATGTTCATCCAAGTATTGGCGCAATGTTTCCACTTTTTTTGTCACAAAATGGATGTACTTCTGACCGCCAAAACCTGGCTGCACGGTCATCACAAGAATCATATCCGCCAAATGAAGATATGGATACACCTCTTCTACCGGTGTGGCTGGATTGATTGCAAGTCCTGCCTTACAGCCACACTCACGAATCCACCTTAAAGTAGCTTCAACATCCTCACATGCTTCCAGATGAATCGTGATCATATCACTTCCAGATTCTGCAAACTCTTTGATATAACGGATCGGCTCTTGAATCATCAAATGAACATCAAATACGCCAGAAAATGCCTTTCGAAGTGTTTTAATAATCGGAAAGCCAAAAGAAATGCTCGGAACAAAATTGCCATCCATCACATCGATGTGAAGCCATTTCACCTTCGCCTCCTTCAATTCCTGAAGCTGTTTCTCCAGACAGGAAAAATCTGCCGATAATAAAGATACTGCCAAGTCTGCCATACAATTGCTGTCCTTTCTTCTTTCTCACTGTTTTTAACGAATTGCGTATTACTTATATCGTCTCACTGCATTTAACTCCTTATAAAAAGCAGTATAGCTTTCATACCGCTTCTGACTGATTTCCCCCTCCTCGACCGCTTCTTTGATTCCACACGACGGTTCTGAAATGTGTGAACAACCAGTAAAACGGCAATGACCAAGATATGGTTCGAATTCTGGAAAAAGGAGCTCAAGTTCCTCTTTTTCCAGTGAAAGCACATCCAATGAGCTAAAACCTGGCGTATCAAACAAAAATGTCTGATGACCCAGATAAAAGATCTCGGAATGTCTGGTCGTATGTTTTCCTCTTTTTATTTTCTCACTGACAGCACCTGTGTCCATCCCTGCCTCTGGACAGAAATGATTTACAAGCGTTGATTTACCAACACCACTCGGTCCCGCAAATGAAGTAACCTTTCCTTCTAAGAGCTTTGTCAACTTTTGGTAGCCTTCACCCTGCGGATCATGACAATCCGTAAAGCACACTGGATAGCCAGCAGGACCATAGGTGTTTAACACCTCTTCTTGAAAGTCAGGTGTTGCCAAATCAGCTTTTGTGAAACACAGGATCACCGGCACATTTCGCTTTTCCATCAGTACAAGAAATCGGTCAAGCAAATTGAAATTCGGTTCCGGCTCACGACAGGCAAATACAATTACCGCCTGATCGATGTTGGCAACTGCCGGACGAAACAATTCGCTTTTTCGAGGAAGGAGCTCCACAATGGAGCCCTTCTTTTCTTCCTCATCAAGCACTTCAATCTGTACTTCATCCCCTACAAGGGGCTTTCTATGGTCTTTCCGAAAAATTCCCTTGGCTTTGCACTCATATTGTGCCTCATTTTCTGCCTGCACATAGTAAAAACCGGCAATTCCCTTGATGATTTTTCCCTGCATCTTATAATTCCTTGATTCCTTTATTCATTTGCCTTCTTTTATATTTTCAATGCTCATCGATTGTTTACTGGCCTTGCGTCTCTGCCTGCTGTGCAACACCATCTGAAGTCTGATTCGCTCCAGAATCGGTATTCTGTGATGCATCTGAGCTCGATGCTGGATCTGAACTTGGAGCTGGATCTGAACTTGGAGCTGGATCTGAACTTGGTGTCGGATCAACGCTCGGCGTCGTCTGAGCTGGGCCTGTACTGATATAAATAACGACCGTATCTCCTGCATGAAGAGAACCATCTGCACTAGTTGACGCCCATCCGATTACACAGCCAACTGCCACATAGTCACTCGATTGATACTGAATCTGTGCACCAAGTCCCATACCGGCTAATGTCGAGGTTGCCTGATCCTGTGACATATTGGTTAACGCCCCGGAATCAAGGCTGACTGTTGGCGGTCCGGAACTTACAACCAGCTTTACAGTCGAATACTCAGGTACCGATGTACCACCTTCCGGTACCTGACTAATGACCGTTCCCGCCGGTACAGACGTACTTTCCGCATACTCCACATAGTAATACAGATTTGCATTGCTAATTGTAGGGAATGCATACGAATCAGCTGCATTTCCTACTACACCTGGAACAACAACCATCTTCGGTCCAAGGCTGATTGAGAAGTCAATCTCGGTACCGCTCTTCTGGCTAGTACCCGGATCAATGCTCTGACCGCATACAAGACCAGCATCCGTGCTGTCACTATTCACTTCACTGACGGTTCCCACAGCAAAACCTTCATTTTGAAGCTTTGCAATCGCCTGCTGCTTTGACATTCCGTAGAGATTTGGAACATCAACATATTCTGGTCCAAGACTGACATATACCTTTAGTGAATCGCCTGCCTTCAGATAGCCTTCATCCGGATCCATGCGAAGTATCATATCTTTCGCGTAGGTCTCACTATACTCGCCAATATATTCCACATCGATGTCTTTAAAACTTCTTAAGTAATATTTCAAAATGCTGACATTTCCGTTAACATAAAGCTTACTGTTGACCTCAAACTTATCACTACCTAAGCTTAAGTATACCTTGATCGAGCTTCCCTTATCCACTACAGTACCCTCATCGTACTGTTGACGACATACCAGACCAGTCGCATATTCCTCTGAATACTCATACGTTCTAGCAAGAACAATCTTAAGTCCTGCCTCTTTTAATGCTTTTGTTGCCTCTGTAATGCTCATACCAAGAAGCTTCGGAACCTTTGCTCTACCACTCGTATCATCTCCAGATGCATCCTCATAGGTAGAAATAACCGGATCACTATCCTTTGCCGTATGATTGTTTGAAGACACACTCGCCGGTGTTCGCTGAAATGCGCCAGAAAGAGAACCGACAATGTATACCAACATAACAAGCATCGCTACACCAAGTACAGAGCCAATGCCTGCTAATACCTTATCAAATACTGTTACATCATCTGGATCACGCTTTGCCTTTTTACGGATTTGCTTTTCCTTTTTGTAATTTTCCTTTTTATAGGCATCCTCTGAAAATTCGCCTTCTCGTCGACGATCATTATAGGATTCAAACTCGATCGAATCTTGACGATGACGTTGTTGAGCAACAGCACTTTCTCGTGCGGCAGATCGCTTAATTTGTTGGCTCTTTAAACTTTTTTCCTGATGGTTTTCATTTTCAAGTCGGGAACCTTCCGTGCGATTTCGAATGCTTCGCATCTGCTCGTCACTCATCACGGTTGTCTCTCCCTTTGCCGTCTCCTCAAGCTGTATAAAATGGACAAAACGCTCATTTGGCGCAACAAGCGCATGACGAAGATCCTTAATCAGATCCGCACAGCTAGAGTAGCGCTGATTTGGACGTTTTTGTGTACACTTGAAAATAATTTGTTCGAGTGCAACCGGAACGCTTGGCTCGATATTGCTCGGTGGAACCATCGCCTCGTTGATATGTGCGATTGCTACCGCTACAGTCGTATCCCCGTCAAATGGCACACGTCCTGTCACCATCTCATAGATTGTGATTCCGAGCGAATAAATATCGCTTCGCTCATCACAATAACCGCCTCTTGCCTGCTCTGGTGAAATATAATGCACTGAGCCCGCAGCACCATAAAGATTCGTCGTCTCATCGGTGATTGCTCTTGCAATGCCAAAATCAGCAACCTTAATACGACCATCCTTCGAAATAATAATATTCTGCGGTTTAATATCACGGTGCACAATATGGCGCTTATGCGCCGCCTCAAGTCCTTGGGCTACCTGGATAGCGATTCCAATCGACTCCTTCGTGCCTAGCTTTCTTTTTCGGGTAATATATTCCTTCAGTGTAATGCCGTCGATCAACTCCATGACGATGTAGTGCGTGTTATCCTCCTCACCAACATCATAAACACCAACCACATTGTTGTGTGACAGTCCTGCTGCAGCCTGTGCCTCCATACGGAATTTTGCCACAAAGCTCTTATCTTTACAGAACTCTTCTTTTAAGATTTTGATCGCCACCAATCGGCTCAGCTTTCGGTCTCTTGCCTTATAGACATATGCCATGCCACCAGAACCGATCAACTCAAGGATTTCATATCTGTTGCTCAGAATTGTTCCTGTTCGTATCATCCTATCCTCCATAACCCCCTTTGGGTACTACTCCACTGCCGCCAAAATAACAGAGATATTGTCCTGTCCTCCGTTCTCGTTGGCCTGTTCAATCAGAACATTTGTCTTTTCCTCCAGTGAGGCTGCACTCTTTACGGTCTCAAGGATTGCATCATCCCCCAACATATTGGTTAAACCATCTGAGCACAGCAAAAGCAGATCTCCCGGTACGACAGGTTCCTCAAAAATATCTGCTGCAGTATAATCATGAGAGCCAAGTGCCCTTGTGATTATATTTTTCTTACTCTGGTACTCCTCCGAATCCCTGGTAATCAGCCCCTTGCGATACATTTCTTCCACATAGGAGTGATCCTTTGTGATCTGGCGGATCGTATCTGAAATCAGATACAGTCTGCTGTCGCCAACCTGAAAAACATGAAGCTTGCTTGCCTCATCTACAAATGCCAGCGTCAGCGTTGTTCCCATACCTCTGTATTCTTCATAATCCTGCGATTTTTCATAGATTCGACGGTTTACCACACGAATTGCATCGCTCACAATCAACAGTGGATTTTCGTAAACGGATTCTTTTATGCACTCCACTAACTTCTCCACTGCATAGCGGGACGCAAAATCACCTGCCTTATGGCCGCCCATACCGTCGGCTACAATCAGCAGATTTGGCAGCTTTCCCACCGGTTTGTCGGATGCAAATACAGAATCCTGATTCTGGGAACGCATCCTTCCTATATCACTTTTACAACTAATCTGCATTCCAAAAACTCCTTTATGTATGTTGTTCTAGATAGCTTTTTCGGAGTTGTCCGCATGCGCCGTCTATATCGCGGCCCATTTCCCTTCTAATAGTAACATGTATTGCACTTTTTTCAAGCAATTTTTTAAATTTCTCTATCTGAATCTGCCCGGACTGGACATAATTTCTTTCTTTGATCGGATTTACCGGAATCAAATTGACATGACACGGGAATCCATTTAAGAGTCCAGCAAGCTGCTTTGCCTCATCCTCATTGTCATTGACTCCGGCTACAAGACTATACTCAAACGTAACGCGTCGTCCGGTAACTTCAAAATATTTTTTACAAGCCGCCAGTACATCCTGAATGCGATACTTGTTTGCGATTGGCATCAGTTCCCTTCGCACCGTATCGTTCGGTGCATGCAGCGACAGTGCAAGCGTTACCTGACTATGACGCTCAGTTAGCTGCTCGATTCCCGGAATCAGTCCACAAGTCGAAATCGTTAAGTTTCGCTGACTGATGTTTAATCCCTCCTCACAGGAAATCAAATCAAGAAAACGGAATACATTCTCTGTGTTATCAAACGGTTCTCCAGAACCCATTAACACAACATTCGAAACACGTTCTCCGATATCCTTTTGAATCCGGTAAATCTGTTCGAGCATCTCGCTCGGACGAAGACTTCTAACCAGTCCATCGAGCGTGGATGCGCAGAAGCGGCATCCCATACGGCAGCCAACCTGTGTCGAAATGCAGACCGAATTTCCAAAATGGTAGCGCATCAATACGCTCTCGATCACATTTCCATCTGGGAGACGAAACAGATATTTTCTTGTTCCGTCTATTGAAGAGATTCGCACATCGACAGGCTCAAGCACGACAAAATCGGCCTGCTCCTTCAATTTGTTTCTGAGTGCACCGGAAAGATTGGTCATCTCATCAATGGAAGAAACAAGATTCTTATGCATCCAGCCATACAGCTGTTTTGCCCGGAACCCCTTCTCTCCCAGTGCTGTCATCCATGTTGTCAGTTCCGGCAATGTCATAGATTTAATATCTTCTTTCATTTCGATCTCCTAAGTTCTTTTACTTATAGTTCACAGGGAAGTTTTACGAAGCGCCCATCGGTGATGGTTTCGTCGGCGAACCTGATCAGCGCGCCCACTATCTTACATAGTATCTTACTATACTTTGATCCGCGCGCTTTTACGGTGTCGCCTCGTGAAAGCCATCCACCTCAGGGCTTGCCAAAAACAAACGCCCCTATGAACTACATCACTTCTTTCGAAGGCGCGCGACAAAAAATCCGTCGCATTTGTTTTGACCAGGAAGTAGCTGTAACATACCACTTTCTGGATCGTTACCCTCGATTTCTTCTTTCATGAATGGAGCTAGACTTTCGAGTTCAAATGGCATTTGTGACAACAGATAACGAACGTTTTCCTCGTTTTCCGCCGGATTGATTGTGCAGGTGCTGTAAACTAGAACACCGCCCGGCTTTACAAGCTGCGCCGCATTCAAAAGAATGGTTCGCTGTAACGCTGCAAGCTGCTCTAAACGCTCTTTTGTCAGCTGATATTTGATGTCCGGTTTTCTTGATAAAATACCAAGACCAGAGCATGGCACATCTGCGAGTACAAAATCTGCTGTCTCTTTTCTGGCTTCGTCGAGCACACAGGCATCCCACTGCTCAATCTGCATATTGTCAGCATGGCAGCGCTCCTTATTTTCCTCAATCAAATCTAACTTGTCCCAGGAAATATCACGGCTTAATACCTTTGTTGTGCCATGCTGTGCCTTTGCCAAATGAATGCTCTTTCCCCCCGGTGCGGCGCACATATCAATGCAAAAGCTTTCCGGTGTCGGTGCCACACACTGCGCAGCAAGTGCGGAGCTGATGTCCTGAATCTGAATCAGACCATCCTGAAAGACCTGTGTTCGGCGGATGTCACCTGCATCAACCAGTTCCAGACAATCATTCGCATACGGCGCTTTTTTTACCTGAATGCCCTCGTTTTCTAAGGATCTGGTGATCTCTTCTATACTGCATTCGGATGTGTGACAGTGTACATACATCGGATGACCACTCTGTGAGACAACGCTCTCTAAATAGGCGGTCACTTTTTCCTTTGGATACCAGCTTATCAGCTCGTCATAGAGCCACTGCGGAACGGAATAAAAAATAGAAGGCTGATCACTCCAGTCAAGCGACGGGATCCGTGCTGCCATCTTTCGCACTACCGCATTGACAAAGCCCTTTAACGACCAGAACCCCTTTTTTGCCGCCAACTTTACGGCCTCGCTGCAAACTGCGTGTTCTGGAACGTTCATATATTTTAACTGATAGGCCGCCATACGAAGAATGTTTCGAATGACTGGCTTTTGCTTGGATGCTTTTACAGATGCTGCCTTATCAATAATTGCATCGAGTTCAATCTTTCGCTCAACACAGCCTCTCGAAAGGCGCGCAATAAAGGAGCGATCCTTCTTTGGCAGATAGCTGTATTTATCGAGTGCCTGGCGAATTACAATATGAGAAAACTGATCCTTCTCTAACACCTCAAGCAAGATCGCAAGGACGATCTCTCTCTCATTTTCTCTTTTTGTCGTCTCAGTCATCTTTTCGTCTTCCTCCTGTTAAAATCAGCAGACGAAGCAACTGTAAAATAGATGCTGCTGCACTGGCTACATAGGTCAACGCTGCTGCTTTTAACACTTTTGCAGTCTGTCCAACCTCATCTCCGACAAGGATATGCTGCTGGTCGAGCAATTTTACGGCACGTCTGGAGGCATTGATCTCTACTGGAAGCGTTACTAGCTGAAACAACACAACAAGACTAAACAAAAGCAATCCGGCATTTAATAAAAGCGTACCGGTCGAACTATTAATAAACAGTCCAATCACAATCAGCGGCCATGATAAGTAGGAACCAAAGTTCACCACCGGAACCATGGCACTGCGAATGGATAACGGCACATACCCCTTTGCGTGCTGCATGGCATGTCCACACTCATGGGCAGCGACACCAACAGCAGCAACTGTCGATACATTATACACGGCATCCGACAGACTGAGTGTCTTGTTTCTTGGATCGTAGTGATCCGTCAGATTACCTGATATATGCTGAATCTGCACATCATAGATGCCCTGTGAATGCAAAAGCTTTTGTGCCGCCTCTGCTCCGGTTAAGCCACTTCTTGCCCTCACGGATGAGTAGCGGTTAAATGTGCTGTTTACAAGTGCCGATGCACCAATAGAGAGCAGCGCACCGATTAAAACAAGTATATAAGTAGGGTCCCAGTAATAATATGGCATATTTTTCACCTCCGTGATGATCTCTTGCGTTTGGCATTTTAGGATTTTCGTTTTCTGACTCTAATGTTTTTCCTTTATGCCGTTCTCACTTTCTCAATTCTAGCGTTTATGCCTCTCCTAATTTTTCCCCCTGTGCAATCGGATAGCCTCTTAAGTAAGCATCCACCGCCATGCTCTTTTTGCCCTCTGGCTGAAGCGTGCGAAGCGACAATGCACCGTCTCCTGTCTTTACAATCAGTTGTTTCTTATCGGATAGCAAAACAGTACCCGGTGTGGCTTTCTTTTCTTCGTCTGACAGCACATCCTGTGCGATTATATCGCAATCCCAGATCTTCACGGTCTTTCCATGAATCTTTGTAAAGGTACCCGGCCAAGAATTTAGCCCGCGAACAAGGCGCTCAATTCGAACAGCGTCCATCGTCCAGTCAATATTGCCCATCCACTTTTCAAGCTTCTGCGCGTAAGTACTCTCCTCCTCGCACTGCGGAATTCGCACAGCAGTTCCGTCCTCAAGCTGGTCAATTGTTTTCAAAAGAAGTGGGCCACCTAGCACACAAAGGCGATCATGCAAAGAATCTCCTGTCTCTTTTGGGTCAAGTGTGATGATCTCCTTTAAGAGCATGTCACCCTTGTCAATCTCGCGGCTCATATACATTGTTGTGACACCGCTTTCTTTCTCACCATTGATGACTGCCCACTGGATCGGGCCTGCACCGCGGTACTTTGGAAGTAGAGACGCATGTACATTGATACAACCATATTTTGGCATCTCGCGGATGGACTTTGGAACGAACTGTCCAAATGCAACTACGGCGATTAACTCTGGTGCATAACTGCGAAGCGTTTCCACTACTTCTGAATCACCAACCTTAACTGGCTGCAAAACCGGAATGCCGTGTGCGATTGCACACTCCTTTACCGGTGGAAACTGCATCGCTTTTCCTCTGCCCTTTGGCTTATCCGGCTGTGTGACAACTGCGACAACCTCATGCTTTTTGCTTTCAATGAGGCTTTCGAGTACCGGAACAGCAAACTCAGGTGTTCCCATAAAAATAATTCTCAAACCTACCACTCCTTTGATCTTATTTCGTCTGTTTTCTTTTAGCTGCTTTTATCGTAACTGCTTTTCTTTTGTCTTATTCGTGAATGCCGTCTTCCTCTTCGGTAAACTCCTCATAGGCATCCTCGTACAGTTCCTCTTCCTCATCCTCCGGCAGATCCTCGTTGTTGACCAACTCACCCTCTACCTTGTCGCTGTATAAAATTCCATCCAGATGATCACACTCATGGCAGATGCATCTTGCAAGAAGACCTTCACCCTCTAAGATATACTCCTCGCCACGCTCGTTTAATGCCTTTACCTTTACGTAATTCGGTCTGGTAACAATACCGCTCTTTCCCGGAATGCTTAAGCATCCCTCGTAGCCAGTCTGCTCACCACTTGTCTCTAAAATTTCTGGGTTGATGAGTACATGCTGATTGTCATCGGTATCCATGACAACGATGCGCTTTAATACGCCAACCTGCGGAGCTGCAAGTCCAACGCCGCCGGTCTCATACATTGTGTCAAACATATCCTCGATTAAAATTTTTGTTCGTAAACTTACATTTTTTACTGGTTTACATACCTTGCGAAGGCACTCATCGCCCTCTGTTCTGACTGTTCTGATTCCCATATGGAACTCCTTTCTCTTGCTGTCCGTATTAGCAAACTGTCACGGAAATAGATACCTTCTGCGACGCGGCCTGCTCTGTTAACTCCTGAAGCAATTCCATTGCCTCAAGATACGCCTTATGATCATTACTTCTTATATAAAGATGCTTTCTCCACATATCCTTGAGCCTTGCGATTGGCGCATCAGAAGGCCCAATTATTTTAATTATACCATAAAATCTTTTATTTATCAACAACTCTACTTGATGAATCCACTGATCGGCGAGCGTTTCCTGCGCGGATACGGCCATAACCTCACACATCTGACCAACTGGCGGATACTGCATGCGCTTACGGAACCGAATCTCCTGCGCATAAAAGGACTCATAATCCTGTGCGGCCGCCGTCTGAATGCTATAATTTTCCGGATCATAGGACTGAATGATGACGCTTCCCGGATCGCTTCCACGCCCAGCGCGACCTGCTGCCTGTGTTAAAAGCTGAAAGGTACGCTCAGTACTTCGAAAATCTGAATTGTACAGCGACATATCTGCTGCCAGAATGCCGACAAGCGTGACGCCTGGAAAATCGTGACCTTTGACAATCATTTGCGTACCGACTAAAATATCCGCCTCTCTACGACGAAATGCATCAAGAATCTGCTCGTGTCCGTCTTTTTGTGAGGTGGTATCCATGTCCATACGAAGCACACGCGCCTGTGGAAATTGCGCATGAATCATCATCTCTGCCTTTTGAGTGCCTAGGCCAAAACCTGCCAGATATGGCGAACCACAAGATGGACAGCTGAGCGGCATTGGTCTTGTATAGCCACAATAGTGGCAGACAAGTGTGCCGCCAAGATGCTCCGTCAGCGCTACATCACAGTGTGGGCACTCGATTGGCTTGCCACAGGAACGGCAGCTGACTACCCTCGAGAAGCCGCGGCGGTTGATAAATAACATCATCTGCTGCTTCTTAGACAAGCATTCTTCCATTTTTTCCCGAAGCGCTCGTGAAAATACAGAACGGTTTCCTGCCTCGAGTTCTTTTCGCATGTCCACCACCTGCACCTCTGGCAGACTGCTTCCTTCGACGGCGCGCTTTGTCAGTGTGAATTTTCGATAGTCTCCTGTTTCCGCACGAGAAAAGGCCTCAATCGACGGCGTCGCGGAACCGAGAAGAAGAAGCGAATTGCTTAAATCTGCTAATTTTGCTGCGGTCTCTCTTGTGTGATAGCGCGGAATTTGCTCACTGTTGTAGGCGCCTTCCTGCTCTTCATCAATAATAATAAGACCAAGATTTGAAAATGGTGTGAACAGCGCTGAGCGTGGACCAACCATAATCGAAATCTCCCCATTTCTTGCCCGCTCGAGCTGATCGCTTCGCTCGCCATCAGAAAGCCTTGAGTTGATCATGGAGACCTGCTCGCCAAAGCGACTGTAGAAATTCAGAATGACCTGATAGGTCAACGAAATCTCTGGAATTAGTACAATGACCTGTTTTCCCTGGTTCACCATCCATTCAATTAAATGCATATATACTTCTGTCTTGCCGCTTCCGGTGATGCCATAGAGAAGCGCTGGGGTGCGAACCCCATTCTCATAGGATGAAATCAGTTCGTCAACGATGTGCTGCTGCTCTTCGTTCAATTTCTTTTTGGACAGCAACTCTTGCGATTGTGGAAGTACACTTCGGTATAGGCGCTTTGTCTCAACTCGAATCAGATTTTCTCTTTCTAGTGCCTTGACTGCATCGGACGCAATCTTTAGCTGCTGCCTGGCAAAGCTTGACGAGATGCTGTCGCGTTTTAAAAGGGCCTCCATCAGACGCACGCGCCCTCTCCAGCCCTTTTTCTTTGCAATTTCTAGGTAGGACAAAAAGCGTTCCTCATCTGGTGTGCGCACCAGAAAGCTTACCTGCTTTGGGCGCACACTTTTTCTTGCGGGCATGACGACACGAAGCGACTGAATCAAATTGCCGCCGTACTCCTGATACATCCACACGGCAAGCGCAATGCGAAGCTGATCGGACGAATTGTCGTCGGACACAACCTCGATCAGCTCTTTGATTCGACTTGGATCAATCTTAGGCTTCTCACTGATATGCAATACAAAACCTTTTTTTGATGTGTTGCCTCTGCCAAATGGCACAAGCACCCACATACCAGGATGAATCTGTCCTTCAAGTGCTTCTGGAATGCGGTACTGAAACGGCCGGTCAAGCGCCTCATGCGAAATGTCGATTACAATATCTGCATACATGCTTACTGCTCCATCAGATACGCTGTAATTTCCTTTAAACCGATCGCATTGGATGCCTTTAAGTAAACGACATCACCCTCTGCCAGGTTCTGATTTAAGTATTCGGCAGCCTGCATCTTATCGGCAAACTCGCGCACCGGATAGGTACAGCCATTTTTTGTTGCCCCTTCTGCGATGGCCTTTGCGGTCTCACCGATAACAATCAACTCAGAAATCGGCTTTTTTGCGATTTTCTCGCCTACTTCGCGATGATAGTTTAACGTGTTTTCGCCAAGCTCGCGCATCTCGCTGAGCACAGCAATCTTGCGACCAGTTGTCTCAAAGCCAGCCAATACATTCACACCGGCAACCATGGAAGCTGGACTTGCGTTATAGGTATCATCAATGACTTTGTAGTTCTTTACATCCATGATCTGAAGACGATTCTGGAAACCAGTGAAGGTATAGAGTGACTTTGCTGCTGCGGTCACATCTACACCATTTAAATGCGCTACGGCGAGTGCAGCTGTCGCATTCAGCACGTTATGCTGGCCAAGAACAGACAATACCACTGGTACACGCATATCGTCATGTACAAATGTAAATGCATAATGACCGTTCTCCATATGAATCTCCTCTGCGCGGTAATCGCAGTAGTCCTTCGTTCCATATAGTACATACGGATAACCAGTGGACTCACGGAACTTATATAACAATTCATCGTCGCCATTTACGATCAGAAGACCTTCTTTTCCGAAACCCTTTGAGATCGTATACTTTTCATGACAGATTGCCTCCTGAGATCCGTAAAACTCAATGTGGGCAACTCCGACATTGGTAAGAACTGCCATCGTAAGCTGGGCGATTTCGGAGATCGTACCCAGTTCTCCCGGAACGTTCATTCCTAGCTCCAATACGGCGATATCATAATCATTGCTCATTAAGGACATCGTGATCGGAAGGCCAACGGAGCTGTTATAATTTTTCTGTGTCTTATAAACCTTCTTCTCTGCGGAAAGTGCGTATGCGATCATCTCTCTTGTTGTTGTCTTTCCGACACTTCCAGTTACGCCGATCGCCGGTACATGAATGCAACTTCGACAGAGCTTTCCAATCTCGTGAAGTGCAAGCACGGTATCCTCTACGCGAATCCATGCGTGATTTGGATCCTCCATGTGGTCGTGCTCACTTGTCAGTGTTGCCACACAGCCAACCGAAAATGCACCATCAATAAAGCAGTGCGCATCGACTTTTGCGCCGATGATTGGAATAAACAAATCGTTGCCCTGACTGCTTCTTGAGTCGATGGACAGATGATCGATTTTCTGGTTCTCGTCTCCGCACAAAAGAGTGCCTTTTGTTGCTTCTACGATATCTTTTATACAAATATTAATCACTTGTTAACCTTGCCTTTCTTCTTTCTCTTTTTTTATTTTGTTATCTATGTTTCATGCATTGTTCACGGGAAGAACTTCGACGAAAGCGGTTCGACGATTGTTTTGTCGGCATCACTTTTTTGCAGGACCCCACTACGTGTTTTCTACGAAAGTTTACTTTGACAAGGCCTGCTTCAACGTTCTGCCTCGTAAAAGCAACTCGTCTCACCGCTCATCTAGGTTACGACCCGTGAACGATTGCTTCTACAATAGCCCGCTCAGAAAAGACTTCCGTCTTCCCGCCAATTTCCTGCGTATCTTCGTGTCCCTTCCCAGCAAGGACCAAAAGATCGCCCGGCTGCATCTGGCTCATACAGTAACCGATAGCCTCTTTGCGGTCACGAATCACTACATACTCTCCTGTTACGCCAGAAAGGATGTCTGATAAAATTCGCTCAAATGGTTCATCCCTAGAATTGTCCTGTGTGATCACCGTAAGATCGGCCAATTCACTGCTGACACGCCCCATTGCACTTCGCCGCACAGCACTTCGATTTCCACCGCAACCAAACATACATAAAATTCGTTTTGGATGGTAGGCACGAAGCGATTCAAGCAAATTTTTGAAGCTGATCTCATTATGCGCATAGTCAATTAAAATGACACCGCCATGAAAGTGACCCACTACCTCAAAGCGGCCACGAACGGTAAAGGTATGAAAGTCCAGTTGATACAAATCATATTGTGTATGCGAAGCTACTTGATGATTCCACTCCTGCTTCCGGTCTGGCTCTGATGCCATATCGAGTTCGAACAGGCAAAATGCAGACAGTGCCGCTGCTGCATTGCTAACATTGCAAAGTCCAGGAAGCTTTAAATGAATGCTTCGTGCAGGCATCTTTTGCCAGTGCCACAAAAAATGTTGATAAAATCCATCAGATTCGATGCTTTTTTGAATATTTGACGCATAGCCATCGGCGCAGACACTTGACGAATACCAACTGCACACACCATTTCTATCCTCGGCAATCTCAAAGGAAAACGGATCATCCCGATTGAGTAACACGCGCCTACAGCTGTTAAAAAATGTCTTTTTCCAGTATGCATATTCCTGAAACGAGGCGTGCTCCTTTCCGCCGATATGATCGGAATAAAGGTTTGTAAAAATGCCAAGCGCAAAGGAAAGTCCTGCAATCCTGCCCTGTTTGACGGCGAGCGATGAGACTTCCACAATGAAATGAGTACATCTGGATTTTACTGCTTCTGCAAGATCCCCATACAGTTCAAATAGCTCCGGTGTTGTATGGTGGCTTTTTCTCACCTGATCTTGAATAAAAAGGCCGTTTGTTCCGACTGTGGCACAGTCAATGCCATTGTCGCAAAAAAGCTTCTGCAGCATCGCACAGACCGTTGTTTTTCCTTTTGTGCCGGTCACGCCGATCAGCAGAAGCTTTTCCTGCGGAAAGTCATAAAAATTGGATGCCAGACGCGCCTGTGTCTGTTCTTGCAAGTCCTGCATTTCCACTACGCAGACGTCTTTATGCGTAGATAACAGACGTTTACTCTCCTCATCGTATGCATCACAGACAACTGCGGCAGCGCCCCCAAGAAGTGCCTGCCGCAGATAGTTTTTTCCATTTGTATGCGCGCCCGTGCGGCAAAAAAACAGCTCTCCGCGCTTTATCTTTCTTGAATCCTCACAAAGCCCTGTAATCTCACAATCCTCAAGGCTTCCCTGCTGTAAATGATACTCGATTCCTGAAAGAAGTGTATCCAGTCTCATTCAGCCTCCTGATTCTTACTATGTTAAAACAGCCCTGTAATGTTGCCGTTATCGTCCACATCAATATTGAATGCGGCCGGTGCCTTTGGCAGTCCTGGCATGGTCATAACATCGCCTGTCAGAACAACGACAAATCCTGCACCTGCACTGACATAGACATCACGAACGGTAATCTTGAAGTTTTCCGGTCTGCCTAACTTCTTGGCATCATCTGACAAAGAATACTGGTTCTTTGCCATACATACCGGAAGTTCACCAAAGCCAAGCTCTGTTAACTTCTTTAATGCACGATTTGCAGCTGGCTGGAATACCACGCCGTCTGCGCCGTATATTTCCTTTGCAATTGTGGTAATCTTATCCTTTAACGGCATCTCAAGCGGATAGAGTGGCTGATAGTTGGATGGCTTTGTCTCAAGTGTCTGAATTACCTTGTTTGCTAATTCAATACCACCGTCACCGCCGTCTGCCCATACCTTGGACAATGCAAACTCGCATCCTCTCTCCTCACAGAACTGGCGAATATACTCATATTCCTCCTCGGTATCGGTTAAGAACGAGTTCAGTGTGACAACAATCGGCACGCCAAACTTCTGGATATTCTCGATGTGCTTCTCCAGATTTACAATACCCTTCTTGACTGCCTCAAGATTTGGAGCAGAAAGCTCATCCTTTTTGACACCACCGTTGTATTTTAATGCCTTTACAGTTGCCACGATGACAACTGCATCCGGGTGAAGACCTGCTGCACGGCACTTGATATCCATAAACTTCTCTGCGCCAAGATCCGCACCAAATCCGGCCTCGGTAACTGCAATATCAGACAGCTTCAATGCCATCTTGGTTGCCTTAACGCTGTTGCAGCCGTGTGCGATATTTGCGAATGGGCCGCCATGTACCAGTGCCGGTGTGTGCTCCAATGTCTGAATGACATTTGGCTTGATTGCATCCTTTAACAGCGCTGCCATTGCGCCAACTGCCTTTAAGTCAGCAGCAGTAACGGGCTCTCCGTCCATATTATATGCAACAATAATCTTTCCCAGTCTTTCTTTTAAATCACGGATGTTGCTGCACAGGCAAAGAATTGCCATGATCTCAGATGCTACGGTAATAACGAAGTGATCTTCGCGAACAAAACCATCTGCCTTTGCGCCCAGACCGACAACTACATTACGAAGAACACGGTCATTCATGTCGATACAGCGCTTCCAGACAATGTTTCTGGTATCAATGCGAAGCGCATTTCCCTGCTGGATATGGTTGTCTAACATTGCAGCCAATAGATTGTTTGCAGATGTAATCGCATGGAAATCGCCAGTAAAATGAAGGTTCATATCCTCCATTGGAACGACCTGAGAGTAACCGCCGCCTGCAGCTCCACCCTTTACACCAAAGCATGGTCCAAGGGAAGGCTCGCGCAGTGCAACAATCGCCTTCTTGCCAATCTTATTGAGTGCCTGTGTCAGACCGATGCTGATGGTCGTCTTGCCCTCTCCTGCCGGAGTCGGGTTGATCGCAGTTACCAGTACGAGCTTTCCGTCTGGTCTGTCCTTAATACGATTCCACAGTTCATCGGAAAGCTTTGCCTTATACTTTCCATATAATTCCATGTCATCCTCTGTGATACCAAAGCCTGCTGTTACCTCGCGGATCGGCAGCATCTGTGCCTCCTGTGCGATTTGGATGTCTGTCTTCATAACATGTCCTCCTTTTTGTGCTTTGTAGCAAACTATGATCGATCTTATCAAAAAAGATCTCGTCTGAAATGATACCTAAGTATACAGATAGTTCTAGAATGGCTTATCTGCCTGCTAAGTACTCCTCAAACTCTTCGGCCTTCATTAAGACCTTGCGCGGTTTTGTTCCTTCATCTTTGCTGACCACTCCAGCCGCATAGAGCTGGTCCATGATGCGTGCGGCGCGATTAAAGCCGATTCGAAGGTGGCGCTGTAAATTGCCGATGGATGCCTTCTCCTGCTCAATGATAAAGCGTCCGGCTGTCTCAAACAGCTCGTCCTGCTCACCACCTGGAAGCTTGCTTCCCGGCATGTTGGCCTGAAGATCAATGTTTGTGTTAATCTCGCCGCCTTTTACATTCTGCTGCTGTGTCAAGAAGTTGACTACTTCCGTCACCTCGTCATCGGACACAAATGCGCCCTGAACACGGACTGGCTTATTGATGTAATACGGATGGAACAGCATATCGCCCTTTCCAAGAAGCTTCTCTGCTCCCGTCTCATCCAGAATGGTTCTGGAATCAATTCCGCTGGCAACACTAAAAGCAATTCGCGATGGAATATTTGCCTTAATTACACCGGTAATGACATTTACCGACGGACGCTGTGTTGCAATAATCAAATGAATACCGGCCGCTCTGGCCTTCTGCGCCAGCTTTTGAATGGCATCCTCCACATCAGTTCCAGCCGTCATCATCAAATCTGCCAACTCGTCGACAATGACGATGATCTGAGGAATCTTCTCCGGGCGATCCTTGCCTGGAACATCCTCAATCTGATCAATCTGGGCGTTATAGCCAATGATATTCCTTGCCTTATGCTGGGCGAACTTTTTGTAGCGCTCTTCCATCTCATTTACCGCCCAGTTTAATGCGGCGGCGGCCTTCTTCGGATCGGTGACAACCGGAATCAGAAGATGTGGAATACCATTATAAACACTAAGCTCAACAACCTTTGGATCGATCATAATCAATTTTACCTCAGATGGCCTTGCTTTGTAAAGGATACTCATGATAATTGTATTGATGCAGACCGATTTTCCGGAGCCGGTCTGTCCGGCAATCAGAAGATGTGGCATCTTTTCGATATCTGCGACGACTGTTTTTCCTGCAATGTCCTTTCCTGCCGCAAAAACAGTTTTTGACTTTGCCTTAATAAACTCGTCACTTTCAAGAAGGTCACGGAACGCAACCATCTGCTTTTCCTTATTTGGAACCTCGATGCCAATCGCTGCCTTGCCTGGAATCGGTGCCTCGATACGAATATCCTCTGCCGCCAGATTGAGCTTAATATCATCGGCCAGATTCACAATCTTGCTGACCTTAACACCTTGTTCAGGCTGTAACTCATAACGGGTAACGCTCGGACCACGGCTAATATTGGTAATCGTCACACCTACACCAAAATCCTGCAGCGTGCGCTTTAGCTTGTCTGCCGTTTCCTGCATGCTGCGCGCAAGCTCCTCACGACCTTTGCCAGATGTGCTTCCCGGTGTCAGAAGATCCGTCGACGGAAAAATGTATTCCTTTGGCTCCTCGTAGGCGATCGGAACAACCTTCTCGTCGTACTGATCAAGTTTTTCCTTAATCGCTGCCGAATCCTTCGGGCGCTTGTTTTCTCCCGGAAGACCGTCTAACTCAACGGTAATGACCTTTCCAGTTGCCGTGCGAACCGTCTTTGTATATACCGATTCATCCTCATCATGTTTGCCGGTGTTCTTTGTATCTCTCATGAGCATACGGTAATCCACCGACTCATCTCCCGCCACTGATTCGCCGGAAAGATCTTCTGTGAAAGACGAATCCGATACATCAAAGGTATCTATATTATTAACCGTATTTGTGTCCGCTGTACTATTTTCAGAACCAGTAACGTGATCGGTATCGTCCGAATCACTTGCTTTTTCCACGATCATTTGTTCCAATTGATCAAACGCTACGGAATCATCCTTTGATTCTGATTTTTCTGTCTTGTCAATCTCCGAATTTTCTGGTTCACGTATCCAACCGTCATCTAAGTCAGCGGATGTCTTTTGCTCCTTTTTGCTTACCTCTAGCTTAATTGGTCTTGAAAGACTATCACCTGAATTTTCAAAAAGGCTTGAAAAATCGGACGAAATTTCTTCGCCCTCAATGAACATGCTCGGTGGCTTTTGTGCTGATGCAGCTTTCTTAGCTTCTGTATCTACGGTTAACTCATCTTCTTTGTCTTTTAATTTCTCTGTTTCTTCAACTAGTTTATTTTGTTGCTCTTCTAGCGCCGTTGCTCCAAGTTTCTTTTCACTCGGATCCTCTTTTCCAAGCACAATCTCCTTCATGCTGCGGTCTTCTTCTTCAAGCTCCGTATTGGTACGCAGCTCTCTTTTTACCCGCGCATTCTGTTTCTTTAGCAATTCACGATTTTGTTGCTCGCGGCGCTTACTCTCTTCTAGCTGAATATTCACAAATTCTCGATTGATATTTTTCTTTTCAAGAATTTCCTGTCGCTGCCTTTGCAAATTTTCCAGACGAATACGCTGCATCTCAAGCTGTTCATTTTCCTCCTGCTCTCTATGCAATCGCTTCTCCTGCGCACGAATCTTGCGTCGTCCCTGCTGAATCTTATGGTGTGAAGAAACAGCTCGGTATGCATTTTTTGAATTCTGATGAAGCTCAACCACAACGGAGTGTCCAAAAAACAGTACGACACTGATAAAAAGGAGTGCAAATGCAATCACAAATGCGCCAATTGTGCCAACTGCACGATACAATCCATTGTATATCGCATGGCCAACCAAACCGCCTCCCATAGGGAACATATTAGACGTCTCATAGACAATGGATAAAATCGTCTCAATGGACAAAAACAATAGCACAACAGCTGCTACTTTCTGAAACAAACCGTGATTGTGCCAGTTGCTAATAATAAAACATGGCAGAAGGAACAAAAGAATTGGCATAACATAAGCCATTACTCCAAACCAGCCAAAATTATATGTATGCAGTAGCCGCATCAGACCTCCGCCTGTAAAAAAACAGCTTAACTGCAAAATTACGCCGAATACAAATACGGCAATTACCGCAATGTCCTTTGCGATTGTATAATCAGCCTGTACTTGATTTTTTGAACTGGTCTTTTTTCTCTTTGCGGAAGATGAATATCCTTTCGCCGCTGTTTTTTTACCGCCTGTCTTCGCTGCCGCAGTGTACGAAGATGCTTTTGATGCGGACGCCCTTGCAGCAGATGGCTTTGATGACGATGCTTTCTTTGGCGGTTGCTTTTTTCCTGTGCCAGCAGTCTGTGTCTTCTTTCCTGCTGTGCTGCTACTGCTTTTTGACGCCGTCGTTTTCGCTGCTCCTGTTGGCTTTTTTTGTGCTGCAGCCATGATTCCCCTTCCTTTCATTTCAAGTTATTTTGTTATACCGAAAGCCGTTTTTCCCTTTTAAACGTCTTAGAATAAGCCTCTTTTCAAGATTTATTCTACTTCCTTTTCTGACATAACCGTTTTAGTATAACACATGTGTTTGTTTTTTTCAATCAGTTCATGAAGTTTTGCCATGGCCTCTTTTATTCCACCAACCTCATGAATCAGTCCTTCCGTTACCGCTTCTTCCCCCACCAGAATCGAACCAACGTCTCTTGTTAGCGTCTCGGTATCCATCATCAGTTCTAACAGACGCGCCTGCGGGATCGCGCAATGCTTTGTTACAAAGCCCGTGATGCGATCCTGAATTTTCTTAAAATAATCATAGCTTTGACGCACGCCGATGATCATTCCATTTAAGCGCACTGGATGAATCATCATTGTCGCTGTTGGCACAATAAAGGAATAATCAGATGACACTGCAAGCGGCACGCCAATCGAATGGCTTCCACCAAGTACCAGTGACACACTCGGGATCGACATACTCGCAATCATTTCCGAGATTGCAAGACCTGCTTCCACATCGCCGCCTACTGTATTGATTAACATTAACAGCCCGTCCACCTCACGGCTGTCCTCAATCTGCGCTAACTGTGGCAGCACATGCTCATACTTTGTAGTTTTGAGATTGGAAGCCAGACATTCATGGCCTTCTATCTCCCCAATAATATTTAATAAGAAAATTTTGTGTTGCTGTGCATTTTCATCTAGCAGTACCTCTCCGCTCTCACGAATTTGCTCCTGCTGATCCTTTAATTTTTCATCTGTATTATCGTTATTTTGTTCTAATTCTTGTTCAACTTTCTGCATAAAAATACCTCCTGCTTTGATACAAGAAGTATTTTTTGCAAGAGGTTAAAAAACTATACAGACAAGCAATCGAATTTGTAACGTAAACTATAATTTCCATGGAGAAAACACAAAAAATCCTTGACAACATGACCATTTTTATAGTAAACTATCAAACAGTGCAGATATATTTCTGCTATGTGGAGCGATATCGAAGTGGTCATAACGAGCCGCACTCGAAATGCGGTTGTCCGTTTCCGGGCACGTGGGTTCAAATCCCACTCGCTCCGCTTTTTATTATTTTTGCATAGTTACTGAAAATGTTCGAGAATCCGCTTAAAATAAGGCTTCCCGAACATTTTTTGTTACATTTTATATTTTATATTCTATTTTATCATTTCAAACATCTATATGACACATATGACACGAATTTAAATCAAACGAAATTGTGTCCACTTCTGCGAACGATACCGGCGAATAAAAATAATTCCACAGAAAACAAGATCCATTAATAATAATCCTTCCGATTAACCACACTTCACCTTTCGTTAATCTTCCGGGGAGCCATCTTCCTCCACATCCTCAACACCAGTCAGGCAAAGTCTCTCACCCTCCTGTCCGTCGATGGACACATTGTGAAGCACAAGCTTCTTGACATTTCCAACCACAAGGCCAAGGCGACTCGCTGGCTCACAGCCCATCATCATCGCTGCAACACCAGTCTGTGCATCTTTTGCATACGTGATAGAAACATTATCAAATACCAGTCGCTCAATCTTCTGCTCCGGAAGGCCGTAGATGTACGCACCACAATAATGTGCATTATGGCAGACAATATTGCGAAACTCTAAGGATTCAATCTTTGGTGTGCGGTCATCCACCGGAAGCGCTTCCTTCGTGCCAACATACTCGGTACGTCCATCCGGATCACAGAAGTAAAAGCTATTTACAACAAACGGTGCCTTTACGCCCTCTAACTCCAGATCCTCGAATACAATCCCTTTTAATACCGAATCCTTTCCGCGTCCACGTCTTGTCTTCACGCGAAGACCTCTGTCGGTATTGGAAAAACGACACTTTGAAATATGAATATCATCAACACCAGCTGCAATTTCACTTCCAACGGTAACGGCACCATGGCCATCCTGCATCCAGGACTGGCGGACATGAATGTGCTTGGACGGAACCTTAAACTTCTTGCCCATGTAGATCTTTCCAGACTTGATTGCGATACAATCATCGCCAACGGAGAAATGAACACCTGCAATCTCCACATTGGTACAAGACTCTGGATCACAGCCATCGGTATTGTGAGAGTTTGCCGGTCCCTTTACTTCCATATCAAGGAAGCGAATGTTGTTCGAGAAATACGGATGAAGGTTCCATGCCGGTGAATTTTGCACCGTAATGCCAACAACGGTAATGTTCTCACAGTGATTTAAGAAAATCATTCGCGGTCTCCATGCGCGAATCTTATCCTTCGGGCGACTCCACCAGTTCTCAAAATCAGCACGTCCATCCAGAACGCCCTTACCACAGATCGTTACATTCTTTACATGAATACCCGTAATCATAGATGCAAAGCTGTCAAGTGGGTTGCCCTCCCAGCTGCCGAGGTTATAGTAGCCATCCTCTTTGTCATACTCGATCTGTCCCGGCAGAATTGGTGTGCGCTCGCGGTCATAAATACCAGCTAAGGTTGCTCCCTCCTGCAACTCGAGAATCATATCGCTCTTTAAAAACAGAGCCGTTACTGGATAGGTTCCCTTTGGAATCAAAACTCTTGCCTTCTCCGGACAGCACAAAATCGCCGCCTGAATCGCACTCGTGTCATCGTGAACACCATCGCCAAATGCACCAAATTCTTTTACATTTAAGGTGATTGGTTCCGGCTCGGTGTGGAAGGTAATCGTCTCGGATTCCTCGTTTGCACGCACCAACATGATCTCATAATCGGTATCTGGCAGCAATCCGTCAATCGTCTGAATCATTTTGTGAAAAATTCCCTTTAGCTGACCGTTTACCCAGATCTCATAGCTTGCAGTTTCGTAAATCGCATCCTCATCCAACTCAATGGTCACATGTCTGGATGAGCAGAATAGTATATGATAATTCATGATAAGCTCCTCTTTTTTATTTATTGTTCCCGTTATGCTTCTAATTTCTGTTTTGCCATCTCCATCAACACCATCGCTGCCTCAAGCTCAGCGCTCTTATGCTCATGACGGCTAACAACGCGATACCACTCGTGAAGCATACTCTGGTATTTATAGGAAAGCAAAATTTTCTGATCACACGCTTCATAGGCAGCTGCCAGAATTAAAATTCGCTGCATCGGATCGAGTGTCGTAAAGGTTTCACGAAGTGCCGCAAAGGTTTCCTTAAAAAGTGCAGTGATCTGCGCCTGATACTCAAAGACACCTTCCTTCATCGCCTTTTTAACCTGAGTCAGACCATACAAATACCAGCCATTGCGCTCAGATGCTTCAACTTGGCACAGCTGACGGTAAATATTCTCGTAATACTGAAGTGTTCCATACTTTGTCTCATATTCGGTGAAAAATGTCAACTCAAAAAACACCTGACGACCGGTTAAATGCACATTCTTGCTGTTTTCGCCGCAATATTTTGCGGTCAATTCTTCGCGAAGCTTATTTACAGCCTCGCGCCTTTCTGGATTTCGCTCAATCATCCAAAGCCATACACTGCCATACTCAACGTCTGATGCTTCGTTTGTGCTGGCAATCGCACTGAGACGATCCGATGCTGCGCTTAAGCCAAGCTGCTCGTAAACACGAAGCAGTGCCTTTGCACTGAGCGCATCTACCTCCTTTATTTCATAGATCCAATTCTGGATTTCTTGCTGTATCATGGTAAATCCCCTTTCTTACTGGACATCAATTTCTGTTTATGTTATGATAGCTGTTATGAGCATTTATGCAAGCAGCCACTTCGCAAACTCATCCGGCACGTAAAGATTGCCACGGCCTGTTCCAAGCTGAATATCCGGCTTCGGTGTTCCGTGAAAATCCGATCCTCCGGTCATGTGAAGTTCATATTTTGCGGCAAGCGCACGAATCTCGCGCTCCTGTGCCAATGTATAGGTTGAGTACACTGCCTCGATTCCCTCAAGGCCAGATGCTTTTAAATCCTTTACGGCATTCTCAAGCACAGATGACCCCAAACGGTACAGCGTTGGATGAGCTAACACTGGATGACCTCCCGCCGATAAGATACAGGCGATGGCCTCCTTTGCGGTCACTCCTTCTTTCGGGACATAGCACGGCATCCCATCTCCAAGATAACGGTCAAACGCTTCTTTTACAGAAGATACGGCTCCTTTTTCGTGAAGATACTGTGCAAAATGGGCTCTTGTAATCACCGAACGGTTGAAGCGCGCGTAAAATTCATCTTCGTCAATTGGCAAAACCTTTTCGCTGATCAGACGCAGCATTTTCTCGTTTCTGCTCTGACGAAGCGCACCAAACGCTTCCAGCTTTTTTAAAAATGGTTCGTCTGTCTCGTCGATGCCAAGCCCCAGAATGTGAAACTCCTTCACTGAATTGCCCAGATCATACAGGCTTGATAGTTCGATTCCCGGAATCAATGTAAGCGACAGCACATTTGCTGCCTGCTTTGCCTCTTTGATTCCGCTTACGGTATCATGGTCGGTCAATGCGATTGCCGAAAGTTTTTTCTCATATGCAAGTCCCATCAGTTCAGTCGGTGTAAAAGATCCGTCCGAACAGCAGGAATGCGTGTGTAGATCAACTGCCATAGTTTCTCCTTCAGTTTTTGATGTTGGATGTTCTTATTATAGCATTAAATGCTTCTATCATGCAATAGAAAGGTCAGGTTTTCCATGTTAAAGCATAAGACAAAATTTACCGCTTTGCTTCTTGCAGCCGGAACTTGTTTTTCCGGCACCACTGTTTCATTCGCCGAGCAGACAAGCTCTGCCGACACTGCGAATGCGACAGAATTTTCCACCCCACTGTATACATCCGGTCTGTATAGCACAGACGAACAGCCAGAGGGCGTCTCGGTGACACACGATATCCGTCTGGATTACGACAGCAACACGATGTACGACAGCTATCTGATCCGTAACGAGTCCGGCTCCGACGCTTCATTTGATGTTTTGATTCCGCAAATTACCTCGATTGCAACAAAACCGCAGTCACTTTATTCCTTCGACGCACTTGCCTACGATTCAACAGATCTCGAGGAGCTTACCGCCCTTGATCTGTTTGCTGGCACCGATCGTGCTTCCTTTGAGGCATCGTCCTATTATTCTCCACTATTTTCATCAAATGGACTTAGTGAAAGTTCGTTAACCCTCGACGAGCTGTATCAAGGTCAAGTCTATAATACTGCGATTCCAGAAGATAAGGGTGTTCTTTATCATCTGTCCAGACCGCTCACCGACTCAAATCTCGATGCAAAGGCATGTATGTCCATCTCTGGTCTTAGCGACAGCTGCCACATCTATCCGCTTGGCTGCAGCTATACCACGACAGATAACGGATATGAGCTTTCCATAAGCAAAAATTTCAGCGACTGCTACGTTTTCCTGACTGGAACCGAGGGCACTGATTTTACCGTTTCTCTGATTGAGTCCGAGGGTGCAAAAACCGATGCTGAGAAGTTCTCGATGGATGATGAATCTTCTGATCTGAAATCTTATCTGGAATTTTGCTGTGACTGGTACCTAGATCAAAATAAAGACAATTCGCAGGCAACACCTGAGCTTCTTCTTTCCAATCTGGCAGACTACTTTGGACGAAGCTCTGTTACCGTTTCCATTGATCTTCTTCCTACGATCGACTGGCTAACTCAGCAGAAGCGCTTTTTCATTGAACAGTACACCCTCACTGTTCCAGCAGGTTCTTCTGTCTTTGCATGGACCGCTCGCGAAACTGAACTTTCCAAAAAGGAAGTTACGTTACGTGCGCAATTAGCAAAAGATACTGCCACTTACGCAAACGTGTCCGATACCGTAACCGTTCCTCTGCCGAATGGCTACTCCTCTGCAATTGTACGAAATGCAGGCAGCAGCAAGCTTTCCACCGTCAAAACAGATGATGACAAGGAAATTGTCACCTACTCCATCAAATCATTTAAGGGTGACACCTACAGCGTTGCCCTGTTTAAGACACCGATGTGGAATGCCACCCTTAAGTATCTGCCTATGTTTATTGTAATTATGGCAGTGTTTATGTTACTTTGCCTGATTAGCTACCTCTCCCGTAGAAAGAAGAGATAACAACTCATCCTTAGACATCGACGCAATGGCTCCGAAGTCCATGGAAAGAATATCGTCTGATAACGCTTTCTTGGACTCCTGGAGCTTTAGTATTCCCTCCTCGAGGGAGTCCTTTGCAATCAGACGGTAAACGGTTACCGTGTTTTTCTGTCCGATTCGATGAGCACGGTCGGTTGCCTGATTCTGTGCCGCCACATTCCACCACGGATCGTAGTGAATGACAATGTCGGCTGCGGTCAGATTCAGTCCGGTACCACCGGCCTTAAGTGAAATTAAGAATACTGGCGTATCGTCGTTCTGAAACTCGTCAACAAGACGCTGACGCTCCTGCTTGTCTGTGCTTCCAGTCAGGCAATAATACTTGGTATTTTGCTCTGCCAGACGCTCGCGAATCAGATCGAGCATGGACGTAAACTGTGAGAACAAAAGCACCTTGTGTTTGCCCTTTACGGCGCGCTGTACGAGCTCCATGCAGGCCTCAAGCTTGGATGAGGTACCCTGATAATCATCATAGCACAGTGCCGGATGGCAGCAGATCTGGCGAAGCTTTGTTAACTGACTCAAGATAAAGATCTTATTCTTCTCATAATATGCGCTGTCGATGCCCTGCAGCTGATCCACAAGCTGCTTGTGGGCAGCCAGATACAGCTTTCTTTGCTCGTCCTCCATACCAGAGTAGATCGTCTTTTCGTCCTTTTCCGGAAGATCGGAAAGCACCTGAGACTTGGATCTTCGAAGCAAGAATGGTGCCGTCATTCTGCGCAGGCGATTTCGTGCGGTCGCATCCTCATTTTTCATGATCGGAAGCTCAAACTGCTTGCGAAAACGTGTGTAGCTGTATAGATATCCCGGCATTAAATAGTCGAAAATACTCCAAAGCTCACCTAAGCTATTCTCAATCGGTGTTCCGGTAAGTGCCAGACGGTAAGCCGCATTTAACTGCTTTACGGCCTTCGCGTTCATCGTCATGTGATTCTTGATATACTGCGCCTCATCCAAAATCTGATAGAAGAATGTGCAGTTCTCATAGACCTCCAGATCGCGGCGAAGAAGATCATAGGAAGTGATCAACACATCAAAATCGGTATAATGATCGATCAGCTCTTTTCGCTCCTTTGCATTTCCGGCAATCACCTGAACACGCAGACCTTTGGCAAACAGCTCTAACTCATGCTGCCAGTTGTAGATCAGTGACGCCGGGCAGACAATGATGGAGCTTCCCTTTCCCTGATCCGAAGCAAGTAACGTGATCGTCTGAAGCGTTTTTCCAAGACCCATGTCATCGGCCAATATACCATTGAAATGGTACTCCTGAAGCATCTTCAACCAACGATAACCGTACACCTGATATTCACGAAGCGTCGCGCCAATCGTATCTGGAACTGGATACAGCTCCATCTCGGTACG
This sequence comes from Lachnospiraceae bacterium, assembly GCA_052273485.1. Taxonomy (GTDB): domain Bacteria; phylum Bacillota; class Clostridia; order Lachnospirales; family Lachnospiraceae; genus Anthropogastromicrobium. Next base: position 22,937 of record DAVZID010000012.1, on the reverse strand, counting down.
TCTCATACGCTCAGCCATATCGCGAATCTCACGACCTGGCTGATAGTCGATTCCCTGCATGGACTGAAGCATCTCATCGGCAAATAGGAATCGGTACCCCGGAAGGCTCACCGGACCGTCAACGGCTTCACGAGCATCAATGTCCATGACATCCTCAAACTCCGCTAACTGATCGGCAAAATCCTCATCAAGCTTTAAGATACGGCCATCCTCAAGGCGATGATAATGCTGCTTTTCGTGGTACGCACGAAGCACATCCTTTAACTGTCGCTCACTCAAACCCTCGCTCTCAAAGCCAAGCTCCAAGAAATGATCCATAAAGCGCATTCCGGCCTTGATCTTTGGTGCTTCATCAAATCGAAAATCAACCAGTCCATCCTCTAAATCCACGCTTCCAAACGAATACAGCTGCGGCAGACAAAACTCCAAAAATCGTCCAATCGCATCCTCTTTTTCGATAATGTAGTGCTCGGCATCGTCAGACTCTTCCTCTGTGTTTTTCTCTGGCTCTGGAAGATACGTTTCCAACAGACTCTTTAATGCCTGCTCCTTCTCTACATCGCGAACCAGATTGCCATCGGATTTCTCACCGATACACACCTTCTTCTTGCCATAGCGCGCCTCCACCTTTAACTCTAAGATGTCCCACATATTGACCGTAAAGTGTACTTGAAGCATTGGCGGAACAAATTCCTCTAATGACAGGTCACGGCACTCTAAATCAATATTTTCCTGAAGCTCTGGAAGCACGTAATGAATAAACGGAGGAAAATCGCTGTTGTTAATATCCATATAGCCACTTCCCGGATAGGCAATCTGAAGCAGATTTCGGTAAAAGATTCGAAGTGATCGGCTATAATACTCATCACAAATGTAGACCTTATCCTCACCAAACAGGTAGATGTGACGGTTTCCCTCTGCAAGCTTCCACTTATCTGGAAGCCACAGTCTTGCGCCGTCCTTTCCCTTCTTCTCTAAAATCAGCTTGACCTGTGGATTTTCCTTTACAACATGAACCGTGCGGCTCTTGCCTTCCTCCGTTAACTCAAGCTCTCGTCCGCAAAAGGCCTTCATATACAGATCGGCAAAGCCTTCCTCAAGCTCAACACTTGCAATCTTGCGGTCAAAGGTATACTTTTCCTGCTGTGACCAATGATTTAGATACGAATCAATCTGCAGACAAATGACCTGAATCAGTGCTGCCGAATCCGCATCGTAGGAATACTCACAGTTTGGATACGAAAGCTGCTTGCCAAAAGAGATGTCCTCTCCCTTCTGGTAGCTCTGTTTAAAAGCGGTCAGATCGCGGATTGGGTAGAGATGACGCGTTCCGGCAAAAAACTCCAGTCCAATCTTCTTTCCCTCTGCCACAAATCTTGGCACTACCTTTACATCTGAAATTTTGGATTTTTGATACTGCAGCGTGTAGCGTTTCTCATACGCCTGAATCATGCTAATGCAGGCAGCTGAAGTATGAACACTTGACACCAGCTCACCCTCGCAAAAATATTGCAAAATAGCCGCAATCTCGTGACGGCAAAGCTTGCCCGGCGTGTGATACTCCCCACATGAGCAGGACGACTCCTCAATCGAAAAGTCTCCCCAGTTGCCATCCACTGCAAGACCAGAGGACTGCAGTGCAACCTCCACATCATAGCGTCTGCTTAAGTCGCGCACTGTCGCCTGTATCTGTGTTCTTCCATGTGCCTCCTCAGCGTTTGACAGGGCTGCCTGTCCACGCTGATGGAGCGCACGTCCTTTCTGATATTCCAAAGAGTTTACCGCATACTGCTGCAGCATTTCGTAGGTTTTCTCCATACTTCTCCCCATATACTAAAGGTTTTTATTTTATAAAACAGTTCACGCCACACAAGATCATTCACAAAACCGCACGTTCCTAGACGCGTGAACTGTTGCATCACATTTTCTCCGGCGCACTGAATCCTAACAGATCAATGCAGGTCTCTAAAATGTCCTTGCAATAAGAAATCAGCGCGATATAGCCGTTCTTCTTCTCCTGATCTTCCTCTGCTAAGATCTTAGTCTCGTGATAGAAACGGTTAAAGTCGTTTGCAAGATCGTAGATATACGCACACAGCTTATGCGGTGCATACTCAGAGCTTGCCTGAGCAAAGACATCGGCAAATCTGGTCATATCAAGCATCAGCGCCTTCTGTGCTGCGCCGTCCGGTGCGGTGATAGCCTTCGGCACTTCTTCGCCGAATTTCTTTAAGATGGATTTAATTCTTACGATGGTGTACAGGATGTACGGACCGGTATTTCCCTCGAAGGAGGTGAAACGATCCACATCGAAGACATAATCCTTAGAAGCCTGGTTGGACAGATCGCCGTACTTAATTGCAGAAAGACCGATAATCTTTGCATTCTCGCGTGCGGTCTCCTCGTCCTCATCGCGGCTAGCCATAATCTTATCATAAACGGCATCGTTGATATCACGGATTAAATGCTCCAAACGCATAACGCCGCCCTGTCTTGTCTTAAACGGCTTTCCGTCCTTTCCGTTCATGGTGCCAAAGCCTAAGAACTGAAGCTTTGTGTCCTCCGGAACAAGATTTGCCAGTCTGGATACACGGAATACCTGAGTAAAATGCATTTCCTGACGCTTATCAACGACATAGATGATACGATTTGGCTGGAACAGCTTCTCTCTCTCTACGATGGTTGCCAGATCCGTTGTCTGATAAAGGCTTGCACCGTCTGACTTTAAGATAATACACGGAGGAACTTCCTTTGTGTCCTCTGGCTTTGCAACGTCAACAACGAGTGCGCCGTTTGAAATGTAAGCCAGTCCCTTGTCCTTTAACATCTGAACCATATCCGGAATGTAGGCTTGCGCATCGCTCTCCTTCTTCCACAGATCGAAATCAACATGTAACTTGCTGTAGTTTTTCTTCAAATCCTCGATGGAAACGTGCAGGATATGATTCCAGATGGCGGTGTAGCCGCGATCCTTGTGCTGCAGCAGAACGGTTGCATCATGCGCGCGCTTTGCAAACTCCTCATCGACCTTTGCCTTGCCACTTGCACACGGATAGATCTCCTCTAACTCAGAGATGGTAAATGGAGCTTCCTTTGGATACTCGCCCTCGAAATTTGGATCAAAGTAAACCAGATCTGGCTTTCTCTCCTTTAACTCGGCGATGATCAGACCCATCTGAAGTCCCCAGTCACCTAAGTGTGCATCACCAATGACCTCATTTCCTGCATAGCGAAGGATTCTCTTTACGCTCTCTCCAATGATTGCAGAACGTAAATGACCAACGTGAAGCGGCTTTGCTACATTTGGTCCGCCGTAGTCGATTACGATCTTCTCCGGTGCAGACGGCTCGATGCCGTGCTTCTCGCTTGCCTTCATCTGATTGACATAGGATGCCAGATATTCATTGTCCAGGTTGAAATTTAAAAATCCTGGCTTTACCGATGCCACATCCTTTAATACCGCAGAGGACTGCAGCTTTTGGGCCACCTCATCTGCGATCATAAACGGAGCCTTGTGGTACTTCTTCGCACCAGCCATTGCGCCGTTGCACTGGTACTCACATAGATCCGGGCGGTTGGATACGGTAACACGTCCGAGCTCACGCTCGTAACCGCACGCCTCAAATGCGTCCCCAACCTCTCTGGAAATAATGCTTAGTAACTTTTCCATACAAAAACCATGCCTTTCTTATCTTGTTCTCTATTGCTTTTTGTGAACTCATCTGCACCTGTTTGTCTCATTTGTTGTTTGCTTGAAAGTGGAAAAAGATGCTGCCGAAATTCAACAACATCTTTTTCCCGACTGCCACAGGTCAAAGACTTCTGACCCTGGCATCTTATTTACAAACGCAGCCATTCAGAGCCACATCTTATCTTAATTTTTCTTATATAAGAAGTTTAACTTACTTTACGTCCTTCATGCTGAAGCTGAATCTGCCCATCTTATCCTTGCCCAGGCATACAACCTTTACAACCTGTCCTAAGGAAAGAACGTCCTCAACCTTCTCGACACGCTTGTCAGACAGCTTGGAGATATGAACCATACCTTCCTTGCCCGGTGCAAATTCAAGGAATGCACCGAAGTCCTTGATGCTGATAACAGTACCCTCAAGAACCTGTCCCTCTTCAAAATCGCTTGTAATGATCTCGATGGTCTTCATTGCCTTTGCGATCATGTCGGCATCGGTACCACAGATGGAAACATTTCCGTCGTCGGTAATGTCGATCTTAACGCCAGTCTCAGCGATGATACGGTTGATCACCTTACCCTGCTTTCCAACAACGTCGCCGATGGTGGACGGATCAATGGTCATCATCTCGATCTTCGGAGCATATTTGCCAACGGTCTTTCTCGGCTCAGCGATTGCCTTGGACATAACCTCATCCATGATGTAGAATCTTGCCTCTCTTGTTCTGGCAATGGCCTCCTCGATGATGGCTCTTGTCAGACCGTGAATCTTGATATCCATCTGGATTGCAGTAATACCCTTATGAGTACCAGCTACCTTAAAGTCCATATCGCCGAAGAAGTCCTCAAGGCCCTGGATATCGGTCAGTACAATGTAATCGTCATCGGTATCGCCGGTAACCAGACCACAGGAAATACCTGCAACCATAGACTTGATCGGAACACCTGCTGCCATAAGTGCCATACAGGATGCACAGATGGAAGCCTGAGAGGTGGAACCGTTGGACTCGAAGGTCTCGGATACGGCACGAATTGCATATGGGAACTCTTCTGGTGACGGAAGAACCGGAACCAGTGCACGCTCAGCCAGTGCACCGTGACCAATCTCACGTCTTCCCGGACCTCTGGAAACCTTGGTCTCACCTACGGAGTAAGCCGGGAAATTGTACTGATGCATGTAACGCTTGCTTGTCTCGTTCTCATCCAGACCGTCGATCTTCTGAGCCTCAGACAGCGGTGCTAACGTTACAACGTCACAGATCTGAGTCTGTCCTCTGGTGAACATAGCGGAACCGTGTGCTCTCGGGATCATATCAACCTCTGCTGCTAACGGACGAATCTGAGTGATTGCTCTGCCGTCTGGTCTCTTATGATCCTTTAAGATCATCTTACGAACGGTCTTCTTCTGATACTTGTAGAGCGCATCGCCGAGCATTGGAATCCACTCCGGATGCGTCTCCTCATAACGCTCCTTGAGCTTCTCCTTTAATACACGAATGTTCTCCTCACGAACCTGCTTTACATCGGTGAAGACAGCCTCTTCCATCTCTGCGCCTGGAATAAAGGAAGTCATATCCTCCCAAAGCTCTGCATCTACGTCATAGGACTGATAAGAATGCTTCGGCTTTCCACAGTCAGCAACGATGGTGTCGATGAAAGCGATGATCTTCTGGTTGATCTCATGAGCAGCAAAAATAGCCTCGATCATCTTTGCCTCTGGGATCTCATTTGCACCAGCCTCGATCATGATAACCTTGTCTCTGGTAGAAGCAACGGTCAACTCCAGATCGGATACGGCTCTCTGTGCGCTAGTCGGGTTGAATACAAGCTCTCCATCAACCATACCAACTCTGGTGCTAGCGGTTGGGCCATCAAACGGGATATCGGAAATACAGGTTGCGATTGCAGAACCAAGCATTGCAGTGATCTCTGGGCTGCAGTCCGGGTCAACACTCATAACCATGTTGTTTAAGGTAACGTCGTTGCGGTAATCCTTCGGGAAAAGTGGACGCATCGGACGGTCAATTACACGGGATGTCAGAATCGCATGCTCGCTTGCCTTTCCCTCTCTCTTATTGAAGCCGCCTGGAATTTTTCCAACTGCGTACATTTTCTCCTCATACTCTACGCTAAGTGGGAAGAAATCAATCCCGTCTCTTGGCTCTTCAGATGCAGTTGCGGTAGATAATACAACTGTATCGCCATAATGCATAAATGCAGCACCGTTTGCCTGAGCTGCTACTCTGCCTACATCAACCGTAAGGGTACGGCCGCAGAGTTCCATCGAATAACTCTTATACATACTGTCCTCATTCCTGTGCATGTTTGCACACTGTTTGTCTTTCCTGCAGAAGGAGCCGAAACTACTAAACAGCAGATAAACAAGGCTTATCTGTTCTTGAGCGGTCTCGGATTGACTTCTGCCAGTGAAACTAGATCAAAATCTGAATCGTTTTACACGTAACAATCGTAACTATTCAGATATAGATATAGGGTGGATTTCTCCACCCTAATCGCCAAACTATTCAGAGCCACCTCGATTCCGCTTCGCTTCATCTCGTTGTGGCTTCTCGCCAGATAGGTTCTTCGTCAAATCGCTTCGCTTATGCAAGCATAGCTCATCGTTTTGCCTTCGAACCTGCCTGGCTCTGAATAGTTACAAATTACTTTCTGATACCTAACTTCTCGATTAAGGTACGGTAAGCCTCGATATCCTTGCTCTTTAAGTAGTCCAGCATACCTCTTCTCTGTCCTACCATCATCAGCAGACCTCTTCTGGAATGATGATCCTTCGGGTTGCTCTGCAGATGAGCGGTCAGCTCAGCGATACGTGCTGTTAAAATAGCGATCTGAACCTCCGGTGATCCGGTGTCCTCTGGTGTTCTGCCGTAAGCAGCGATAATTTCAGCTTTCTTTTCCTTGGAAATCATTATTAGTTCCTCCTAATATTTTTATTCTGACCTCTGCCCAGGCAATGGTTGGAGTATCCTGTTGCTGGGGCATGGCGCACACATGTGATATACTAGCACATAATTTTCTCTTTGTCAAAGGTTTTTTCTTAATCTCCCATCACATTTTTCATGACGACAGGTGGTCCGTATTTCCAACTGCTGACGCAGATGCCCTTTGACTCGGATGCTGCATGGATAATCTTGCCATTTCCGATGTAGATCGCAACGTGACCGATCACACCCGGGTATCGACCAACATAGAAAATCAGATCGCCCGGGCGAATCGTATCCTCATCGACCGTGACACCGACCTCTGCCTGCGCGCCAGAAAACTCCGGAAGTGATACACCAAACATTCGATACAGACACATCGTGTAGCCAGAGCAGTCTACACCGCCCTCTGGGGTCAGTTCCTTGCCACCCCAAACATAGGTGCCGCCATAATACTCAAATGCCTTTCGAATTAAATTCTGACGTGTCTCAGACACACCATCGAGTGAGAAATAAATTGCCTCGTCGAGGAAATAGCCAGTGTAAACGGTCTCACGCTTTACATAGCCAGACAGCTCCGTAACGGCTTCGATCTCGACCCAGTTCTTTGTCTCTCCATTAATGTCATAGCGTTCGCCCTTAAAGAAGGTCGTGATTACATCTGCACCTTCCTTTGGCTCATACAGTGCATCGACGGAATCGGTCAAAATCTCTGCCATGTACTTCATACTAGAAAGGGCAAGCTTTCTTGCTTTTTCTCCTGTCGTGACATACTCGGCAGAAACATAGCCAGTCGCACCGCCAGACTCGATCTTCATCCAGCCATCCTTCTCCTCTAAGATCTCAACCGCACAATTTTTGAAAATAACGCCGCAGATCTCATAGTCCGTTGACGGGCCTTTTCTCATATTTAAATAGTTGCGTACACCAGTAATCATACCGAGATTCGTATACTTATCAAGAACCGCTTCCTTTGCCTTGCGGATCTCTTCGCTCTCAGTGGATTCCTCTTCGGTGCTCTCCTCCTCAGATGACACTTCCTCAGACGACTCCGATTCGTTTTCACTTGCCGATTCTTCTGACTTAGAAGACATCACTAGCTCTGATTCGCTTTCCATCTCTGTTTTCGATGGTTCTTCACTCTGTTCTTCTTGTGAAATCGTTTCCCCTTGCGAATTGCTTTTTGTATCTGCTTCCTTTGTCGTTGCTTCTGTCTTCGTTTCCGCTGGACTGGCATCTACTGTTGCAGCAGCCTCTGTAACCTTTGGTGGAACGGTTTGCGGCTTTGCCCTATTTTTTTCTAAGTAATACAGGGCTCCGAGGCTCATAACGCCCGCCAGAAACAGTATCGTTAACAGTACAGCTGCAATCAAAAGTCCATTGCCGGAGCCTTTATGCTTTTTCTTTGCTGAATCCTTCCTGTTTTCCATCGTTTCCCCTCTCTTCAAAATAAGTAACGCATGCAAGGGAATCCTTTTTTAGCTGCTCTTTCAGTGCATCAAGACCTGAAAAACGCACCTCTGGCCTCTCATAGTGAAAGAACGTTACCTCTATTGTTTCCCCATACGCCATTTGGCTATATTGTAGCAGATGGGCCTCTAAAAGTAAATCAGATTTTGTGGCATCTTTTTCAATGGTGGGACGATGACCAACATTTGTAATGGCCGCATAGGATTTTCCTGCAATCTGCACTTTTGAAAAATAAACACCAACTGGAACGAGCAGTTTTTCACTTGGCCATGCAAGGTTCATTGTCGCAAATCCAATCGTATGGCCAATTGATTTTCCATGAATCACCGTCCCCTCAATGGAAAATGGTCGGCCAAGCATATCCATGGCGTCTTCCATATGCCCCTCACCGATGGCTTCGCGGACACGGCTGCTGCTGATTGGCTCACCTTTGTAAGAAACCTTGTCAAACACCTGAAACTCATATCCACATTCATGAGACATTTGTTTTAAAAGTGCGACATTTCCTTTTCGTTCGTAGCCAAAGCAAAAATCAGGTCCTGCTGCAACAAAGGCTGCACCAATTTTTTTACACAAAATGTTCTGCACGAATACTCGTGGATCGGTGTGACGTACCTTTTCGGTAAATGGATATTCAATTAGGTAGTCGATTCCATAGGATTCAAGAAATTCTTTTTTCTCGTCGTTTGGTGTCAGCTGGCGAACGTCTTCACGCCCTGGAGTCGGTGGCACGAAGAAAGTGAATACTACAGTCTTTAGGCCCTGCTTTTTCTTTTCAAGTAAGGCATTTAGAAGACGCTGATGCCCCTTATGGATTCCATCGAATTTGCCGAGTGTGACTGCGGTCTTCTCTGTGATTTGAAAATCCTCTGTATTGCAAATTACCTGCATCTTTTGTCTCCTTTTCTTTATTTTACCCGGTAGGTTATGAAGATGAGTGGGATGCCCTCCCGGTAGGTTACAAAGGGGCCACTACATACCCCTATTGTCCCGATAATACATTTTTATAAAAATCAAAGTTTTTCGCTTACTCTCTATAGGATTTCATTCCTATAGAAAATTTTTACAGGCTTAAAAAGTTTATTTTCTAGATCAAGACGATAGACACCTATGAATTCACCCTCTTCATTATTATTTAAATACAAGCGTACTCTCGTATCTGTAGCTGCCTCTGGCAAACTTGAAACAGAATTGGTTCCGATCGCATTTCCATTTTTGAGCTGTTTTTCAAACTCGTTGGACGCTGTTACCTTTGGGAAATGCCCCAGAGCACTGTCAATAGTAATGATACGCTCTTCGAGCTGGTTATGATCGACAAGGGCTTTGATCTCATCAAGCGTAAGCGCCTGCTCTTTTGAAAAGCCGCCTGCCATTATACGTGTTAAGCTGCTCATACAAGCCTCACAGCCAAGCATTTTTCCGATATCAACGCAAAGTGTACGGATATAGGTTCCGGCGGAGCAGGTGACGAGAAAACGTGCCTTGTTGCCTATTACGGATAAGACTTGGATATCCTTTAATGTGACTGGCACAGCCTTTCGCTCGACAGTTTTTCCCTCTCGTGCGAGCTGGTATAGTTTTTTTCCGTCAATTTTCTTTGCAGAATACATCGGTGGTACTTGGTTATAAGTACCTTCGAAGGAACCGATTGCCTGTGTGATTTGCTCAGGTGTATAAGAGACGTTTTGTGTTTGCAGGATTGTTCCCCAGATGTCTTCAGTGTCTGTTTGAATACCAAAGGTCACCTCTGCCTCGTAGGTTTTCCAATGATCTGGCAACAAATCAAAGGTCTTTGTTCCAAGACCAAGACCAACAGCAAGCACTCCCTCTGCCTGTGGGTCGAGTGTTCCGGTGTGGCCGATTCGCTTCTGATGAAGGATGCCGCGCAGCTTTGCCACTACATCATGTGAGGTATAGCCGCGCTCCTTCCATACTGCGATCAGTCCATTATAATGCTCAGCCTGCATAATCCTCCTTCGGAATCCGATTTACAATTTCTGTAATAATCTCTTCCGGCTTCTGATTATAGAAAGTACAGCCCGATGCGCGCACATGACCACCTCCGCCAAAGGTAACAGCCAATGCACTGACATTTACTACGTGATTGGAGCGGAAGCTACACTTATAAACACCCGGCTCTATTTCATATAAAAATACGGCAACATCTACGCCGCGAATATTGCGAAGCTCACTTACTACACTATCTAACTCAGAGGAAGTAACATGGAAGCGCTCCATTTCCTCTGCTGTAATATAAGACCATACGAGGAAACCATCAAGCAGCTGCTCTGCCTTTGAAATGGCATACGCGCTTGCCTTTGCCTCGTCAAATCCTTTCTCATAGAAGGTCTTCTGAATCAAATCCGTGAACGGAATGCCAAATGCGATCAGCTTTGCTGCGCGGTTCATGGTATCTGGTGTGACATTTGAATACTGAAATACACCAGTATCGTGAACCATTCCAGTGTACAGACACATTGCAGTATTGTAGCCAATCTTGTCCTCCTCGAAGATGGTATAAAGTACCTCACAAGCAGAACCGATCTGTCCCTGTACATAATTCACATCGCCAAAGATTGGATTGCTGATGTGATGATCAATCATAACACGCTTCTTTGCCGTGTCAAACAGCTCTCTTCCGGTGCCAATGCGGTCTGCATCTGCACAGTCAAGGGCGTACACCACATCATATACCTGTGGCTCAAATTCATGGCGGATAATCTCAGTCCCCGGAAGCATGTTGAAGGCAGCTGGATATGGCTCTAAATACACGTCTGCCTCATAGCCATAATTGTCTTTTAGATAGTGATATAAGGACAAACAGGAGGAAATGCAGTCTCCGTCTGGGTGAAGATGACCAACAATAGCTGTCTTTCTGACGGTTGCAAATTCGGCGCGAAGTTCCTCGATTGTATTATTCGGGCGTTTTTCCATGGCTTATGCCTCCTTCCCCTCAGAGCTTTCTGCTGGTTCCTTGGCTGCAAGCTCACTTGCGACCTCATCAATCAGTCCGGTCATATGAACACCATACTCGATGGACTGGTCTAACACAAAGGTCAGCTCTGGGGTATTTCTAAGATTGACAGAGGATGCAAGCATTCTTCTGATATATGGCTTTGCATTCTTTAAGCCTTCCATTGTGCTCTTTTGTGCTTCCTCATTTCCTAAAACGCTGATATAAGCCTTGCAATACTTTAAATCTGGCGTTACTTCTGCCATAACAACGGTTGTCATTGGATGGATTCTTGGATCCTTGATTTCCTGCTGGATAATACGGCTGAGTTCTCTCTGAACCTCAGCGTTGATTCTAATGTTTTTAATACTATTTTTACGCATGTTTTCTCCTTAATCTGCCGATATCGTTTCATTACTTAGATGGTGCCGAGACGGCACCACCCGAGATAACCTACCGGGTAATTTCTAATTCCTAAAATTCCTAAAAAGCCATGACATCGCTGCCATGGCTTTTGGTTTTTGTTCTGCTTATCTCGGAACTTCTTCCATGATATAAGCCTCTACGATATCATCAACCTGAATATCATTGAACTTCTCAAATACAAGACCACACTCGTAGCCTTCCTTTACTTCCTTTACATCGTCCTTGAAACGCTTTAAGGATGCCAAAGCGCCCTCGTAGATCTGCTCGCCATCTCTGGTGATACGGATCTTGCAGCCTCTCTGGAATAGACCATCGGTTACATAGGAACCGGCAATGTTGCCGACACCAGATGCCTTGAAGATCTGACGAACCTGTGCGTGTCCGATTACCTTCTCCTCATAGATTGGGTCAAGCATACCCTTCATAGCAGCCTCTACATCAGCGATTGCCTGATAGATGACGCGATACAGACGGATCTCAACCTTCTCACGCTCTGCTACGGACTTTGCCATTGCATCTGGGCGAATGTTAAATCCGATGATGATTGCGTTAGATGCAGATGCCAAAGATACATCAGACTCATTGATTGCACCAACACCGCTATGGATGATCTTAACAACAACTTCCTCATTGGATAGCTTCAAAAGAGACTGCTTTACCGCCTCAACAGAACCCTGAACATCTGCCTTAACGATAAGGTTAAGTTCCTTTAAGTTACCCTCCTTGATCTGAGAATTTAAGCTATCAAGAGTAAGCTGTGTCTTGGTATCAGCCAAAAGCTTTTCTCTGTTCTCCTTGATGAAGGTTTCAGCGAAGTTTCTTGCTTCCTTCTCGTTCTCGGTGCAGACAAAAATCTCACCTGCGTTCGGAACGTCATTCAGACCAAGAATCTCAACTGGCATAGACGGGGTTGCTTCCTTTACTCTGCGGCCCTTATCGTCGATCATTGCACGAACCTTACCATAGCAGGAACCTGCTGCCACATTGTCACCAACATGGAGCGTACCCTTCTGAACCAGAATGGTAGCAACTGGTCCACGACCCTTATCGAGCTGTGCCTCAATGACAAGACCTCTTGCCTTACGGTTCGGGTTTGCCTTTAAATCCTTCATCTCTGCATCCAGAAGGATCATCTCGAGCAAGGTGTCAATTCCTTCATGTGTCTTAGCAGATACTGGAACAAAGATGGTCTGACCACCCCAGTCCTCAGCAACGAGCTCATACTCGGAAAGCTCCTGCTTAACACGCTCGATGTTTGCGCTCGGCTTATCAATCTTGTTGACTGCTACGATGATATCAACGCCAGCTGCCTTTGCATGGTTGATTGCCTCGATGGTCTGTGGCATAACACCATCGTCTGCTGCGACAACGAGTACTGCAATATCGGTTGCCTGTGCACCACGCATACGCATTGCAGTAAATGCCTCGTGACCTGGTGTATCAAGGAAGGTGATGTCCTGTCCGTTGCACTTAACCATATATGCACCAATGTGCTGTGTGATTCCGCCGGCCTCTCTTGCGATTACGTTGGTGGAACGAATTGCATCCAGAAGGGATGTCTTACCATGGTCAACGTGACCCATTACGCAGACTACCGGAGGTCTGGAAACCTTAGTTTCTTCCGGATCATCTTCCTCACGAAGCAGTTCCTCAATTACATCAACCTTTTCTTCCTTCTCGCAGATGTAGTTGAACTCAAGTGCAATCTCCTCAGCCTGCTCGAATGTCAGCTCAGCATTGATCGTCATCATAGTGCCCTTCATAAAGAGTGCCTTTACGAGTGCTGCCGGCTGCTGCTTCATTGCCTCTGCTAACTCTGCCAGTGTTAAGGTCTCTGGAATGGTGATTGTCTTGATTCCATCATCCTCTTCCTCCTTCGGCTGAACCTCTGGCTTCTTGTTGTTCTGCTTCATCTTGGAGATGTTGCGTGTATTCTCGGTAAATCTGGAGTTCTTCTCCTGATTCTGTCTTTCCTTCTCGCGAATCTCGCGCTCCTTTTTGTTCAGACCCTTGCCGCCTCTTGCCTCGCTCTTGGTCATTCCGGTTCCCATGGAGTCAAGATTTTCTCTCTCGGTTCTTGCACCTCTTTGGCCATCACGTCTTGCGCCGTAGCTGCCCTGACCATTTCCGCCGTCACGTCTTGGACCACCCTGGCCATAACCGCCTTCTCTTCTCTGACCGCCCTGGCCATTGCCATAGCCGCCCTCGCGTCTTGCGCCATTGCCCTGATTGTAACCGCCTTCTCTTCTCTGACCATCTCTGGAGCCGTAGCCGCCTTCTCTTCTCTGGCCACCCTGACCGTTTCCACCGTCACGTCTTTGACCGTCTCTAGTGCCATAGCCGCCCTCGCGTCTCTGACCGTTACCCTGGCCATTTCCGCCGTCACGTCTTTGACCGTCTCTGGAACCGTAGCCGCCTTCGCGTCTTTGGCCACCCTGACCGTTTCCACCGTCACGTCTTTGACCATCTCTGGAGCCATAGCCACCCTCGCGTCTTTGGCCACCCTGACCATTTCCGCCGTCACGTCTTCCACCATCTCTGCCGTCACGTCTGGAATTATCTCTTCTGTTTCCATCGTTTGTCGGTCTGGAATCGGATCTGTCGTTCTTTGTATTTTCTCTTGTCATAGTCTCCTTTGGTGCCTCAGTCTTTGCCGTCTCCTGTGCCTTCTCTGCAGGCTTTGCTGCCTCTGTTTTCTCAGAAGTCTTCTCCTGCTTCTCAGCAGACTTTTCTGCCTTTTCACCTTCCGGCTTCTTTGCACCATCTGGACGCTTCTTCTTTGAGATTGGCTTTGTGCTGTTTTCCGGATGGAATAACAGACGAAGCTTCTTCTTTGGAGCGCCGTCCTTATCGGAGCCATTCTCCTTGTCAGAGGAATCTGCTGGCTTCTTGAATGCCTTTCTTACTTCCTCTACCATGGTATCCTGAAGCATGGTTGCTCTTGTCACTCCGCTCATGCCCTTGCTGGAACATAAGCTGATAATTTCACTTTCTTCTCTCTTTAATTCCTTGGCTAAATCATGGATGTTCAGTTTTGCCATAAATGTATCACCGACCCTTTTCTTTACTTGTTGTCCAACTGTTTCTCTATTGCTTTCGCAAAACCGCTGTCAAGAACCGCTAACGATGCACGAAATTCCTTGCCGATTCCGTGGCCGAGCACTTCCTTCTGCGCGTAACATGCCAAAGGTACCTGATAATACTTACACATGTCACTAAACTTCTTTTTTGTGTTATCAGAAGCATCATCCGCCACAACGACCAGACGTGCCTTTCCTGTCTTTACTGCCTTCTCGGCTGCGAACTCGCCGCTTGCAATCTTGCCTGCGCGCTCTGCCAGCCCAAGAAGAGATATTACCTTATCGTTCAATCTGCTCCAACTCCTTTTTCAGAACATCGTAGCTTTGCTGCGAAACCTCTGTCTTCAAAGCTCGTTCCAGAGCCTTCTTCTTTCTGGCCTGTTCCAGACAGACCGCATTACTGCAAATATATGCACCCCGTCCGTTTTTCTTGCCGGTCAGATCAAATCCGATCGTCCCATCCTCAGCGCAGACGATACGAATCAGTTCCTTTTTGCTTTTCTTTTCCCCGCACCCTACACACTGGCGCATTGGAATCTTCTTTACAGCGGCCACTCTATCACCTCTTATTCCTGATCCTCGTTTTCAGCGGTCACAGCTGCCTCTTTGGAGGACGGATCTGCATCCTCAGTCATCTCTGCCGGCTGTGCTGCAATTTTCTGCTCGATCTCCTCTGCGTTGCTGAAATCGATCTCATCAAACAGACCCTCTTCCTCTGCCTGGCTCTCACTCTTGATATCAATCTTGTAGCCAGTCAGCTTTGCAGTCAAACGTGCATTTTGTCCTGCCTTGCCGATTGCAAGTGACAGCTGACTATCCGGTACGACAACAAGTGCGGAATGCTCCTCATCGTCAACCGCAACGAAGATAACCTTTGACGGACTCAGTGCGTTCTCGATGAACTGCGCTGCGTTCTCATCCCAGTTTACGATATCGATCTTCTCACCGCCAAGCTCATCTACAACTGCGTTTACACGGGAGCTGTTTACACCGACACATGCGCCGACTGCATCAACATTCTCATCATGGGAGCAGACTGCCATCTTTGTTCTGGATCCAGCCTCTCTGCTGATCGCCTTAATCTCTACGGTACCGTCCTTAATCTCGGCAACCTCTGCCTCGAACAGTCTCTTTACAAGCTCCGGACGAGAACGGGAAAGGAGAATCTTTGGTCCCTTCGGCAGATCCTTTACTTCAACAACATAGAACTTCATACGGGTATTGACATCATACTTTTCACCCTTGATCTGCTCGCCTGCCATTAAGGTAGCCTCTGCCTTTCCAAGGTTTACGCTAACGTTGGTAGATGACTTTCCATCCTCGCCCTTGCGCTCGAAATGTCTGGAAATCACACCGCTTACCAGATCCTTCTCCATCATCTTATAACGCTCATATACCGCACGATTTTCTTCCTCGCGCAGCTTCTGAAGGATAATTGCCTTTGCAATCTGTGCTGCGATACGGCCAAATTCCTTGGAATTTACCTTTACATACACGGTGGAACCATAAACAGCCCTTTTATCCAGAATCTTTGCATTCGGAAGGCTGATCTGAGTTTGCTGATCCTCTACATTCTCAACAACTTCCTTTGCCATGTTGATCTCATACTCTCCAGTATTGTAATCCATCGTTACGGAGATGTTGTCGCTCTTTCCAAAATGATGCTTACATGCCTGAATCAAAGACTCCTCGATTGCCTTTAAGACAACTTCCTTTCTGATATTCTTTTCTTTTTCAAGGACATTTAATGCTTCCATTAATTCCGTATTCATTCTTATCTCTTTCCTTTCTCTGCTTCCAATTGTTTTAAAAATCAAGTGCAAGACGAATCAGTGCGATATTGCTTCTCTCAAGCACCAGCGTCTCTTCATTTTCCATCGTCAGTGTAATGGTTGCCTTGTCGTATGCCTCAAGCAGTCCGGTGTATTCCTTACAGCCATTTACGGCACGAAACAGTCGAACCTCAACCTCCTCACCGATGCTTCTTGCAAAATCCTTATCCTTCTTTAATGGTCTTCCAAGACCTGGGGAGCTGACCTCTAAGATGTAGCTTTCCTCAATACAGTCATCTGCATCCAGAATCGGATCAGCCTCACGGCTTACTACCTCACAGTCGTCAACTGCAATTCCGCCCTCTTTGTCAATGTAGACACGCAGATACCAGCTTCCTGCCTCCTTGACGTACTCCACATCAACCAGTTCAAATCCATGCTTCTGTGTGATCGGCAAAAACAGATTTTCTGCATATGCTTCAATCTCTTCTTTTCTTCTCATACTCCTGCCCTTTCTCGCCGCCAGCAGGTTTGTCTTTTGCTGCAGCGTATCTGCCTGTTTTTTGCTGTTTTTCTTAGTGTGGGTATTTACATAGAAAGAGTGGACTCGCAAGCCCACTCTTTACCATAAAAAACCTATATATTTTTTATATCATATATTTTATAAAAGGTCAAGTA
Source organism: Lachnospiraceae bacterium (assembly GCA_052273485.1). GTDB lineage: Bacteria > Bacillota > Clostridia > Lachnospirales > Lachnospiraceae > Anthropogastromicrobium. The sequence continues at coordinate 5,928 of DAVZID010000012.1, read as the reverse complement.
ATTTTTTAATCCCCAATAATATTCACCACGCGCACCGGTTCTGTACTATAATTGTACTTGCTGATTGTAACCTGGCCAAGCGACAGCGCTGCATGAAGAATCTTGCCATCACCAAGATACATAACAACATGATCGATTGTTCCGCTTGCATCGGCATAGAACAACAAATCACCCGGCTTTGCCTGATCAAGTGAAATTTCCGTGCCTCTTACTGCCTGCTCACGCGATGTTCTCGGAAGAGAAATGCCTACACTTGCATAACACTGCTGAACAAAGCTAGAGCAGTCAATACCACCGGTCAGACTCGTTCCGCCGTACACATATGGTGTTCCCAGATACTGTTCACCGAACGTCAAAATCTGCTGACGTGTCGGGGAACAATCTGAAATACTGCTCCACGGAATCGCCTCGACCAGATAAAATCCGGTCTTTACATATTCTGCATTGATGTAACCGTATGTACTGTTGAACGCAATTTTTAACCAATCGCCATCTTTTTCTTCTACCACCTGCTTTTCATTTGCATTGAGGGTAGTCCAAACATCATATTCAAGGCCTGGGCCGCTTCTAACGTTTAACTTATCAGTCGTAACTTCAACCATCTGCATACAATGTTCGAGTGCAACCTCTTTTGCTTCATCACCAGTTACACAATTTTCAGACCAAATATAGCCATCGATACCACCGGAGCTGATATGCCACCAGCCATTTCCCAGATCTTCAATCAGCTCACCACCGGAATACTTTGTCAGCTTTCCGATAATGGTACCATCTGTGGTCGGCTGATTACGCACATTCAGATACGTATTTACTTTTGATGCAACAAACATGTTTGTGTAATGGTTCCAGACATCTTCTCTTGGATCTTCATGTTTCTTTCCTGTCTTAGGAGCTGTTTTGGTGGTTGTTTCATCAGCTGCACTGCTTATTTCTTCATCGGTCTTATTTTCATCTTCAAAATCAGCTTCAACTTCAGACGCACGTTCACTCTGTGCCACTTCGTTTTTGCTCTCACTCTGAACAGCCTGTTTGGTTAACGGCTCCGCAAGTGTCTGGGACTCCCCGTTTGCAGACGGTGTCCCCTTCTCTGACACCGTTTCATGCGCCTCTGCCGAAGACTCATGCCTGCCAAAGCTACTCAAAAAGTCAATTCCACCTAAATGAAGAACGGTAACCGTCCCTGCCCCAACTGCACAGATTACAAGTACCGTAACAATTCCAATTAACAGGCGCTTGTTACGGCGACGTCGTTTCAATTCTTTTTCCTTGCGTCTTCGAAACTCAGCCATCCGTGGGGTTTCCTCATACTCTGGTCTGTTGTTATCCATGAATATTCACCTTTCCGATGCTGTCTGAACCAATTACTTTATCAACTCAGGCTTTGCATCTCTTTTCTTTTTTGTAAGTTTACTCAGTTCAATCTTCTTTCCCTGAATCTCTGCAAAAACGTTCTCTTTTGTATCAAACACATCGGCAAAAACAACTTCTTCCCCCTCTTCAAGCTTAATTGCCCTTGTGCCTGCAGCTGTTTTTTTCTGAAGCGGAACTTCTTCTGTTGCAAATTTGATTGCATGCTTTTTGTTTGTCACAACAGCAACCAATTCTTTTGACGCATCAAGAATCGCTACAAGCAAGTCGCCCTCGCCAAGCTTTGCAGCCGCAATCATTTTCTTGATGCTGGTCAACTCAGCACCAGCTGTCTTTCGAATCAATCCATTCTTTGTCACAAAAAGGAGTGTCTTTTCCCTAAGCTCCTGATCGTTTAAGACGGTCAAAATCGTCTCCTCCGCACTGCTATAGTTACACAAATTGTCAATTGGCGCGCCTTTGTCTTTTACCTTGCCAAGCGGAATGTCTTCTGCCTTTAAATAATGCAGCACACCTTCTTTTGTAAATACCGCCAGACGAGAGTTCGTTTTACACGGAACGAATCGCACATTTTCACTTCGAATTGTCTCCTCGTTTTTCTCAAACAGTGTTTTGTCAATCAGCTTTACATAGCCAAAACGATTCATAACAAATACCACATCGGATACAACTGCCGGTTCTTCCTCAAATACAGGCAGCGATGCATTTGTTACCTTGGTACGTCTTGGCACCTGATAATGCTCACGAATGCTGTCAAGCTCCTTTTCAATCGCCTGATACATCGCCTTCTTGCTGCCTAAAATGCGCTCATAGGTTGCAATCTTTGCAATTGTCTTTTTGTGATCGTCCTGCAGTGCCTCTAATTCAAGACCGATTAACTTCGACAATCGAAGCTCTAAAATTGCAGTGGCCTGCGCCTCGGTAAACATCAGCTTTGCTGCCTGCTTGCGAGACTTTTCGGTTCGGAAGTTGATTCCGTCCGTAATGCCCTCTGACAGACATGCCTTCGCCATCTTTAACGTCTTGCTGCCGCGGATAATCTCAATAATCAGATCAATCACATCAACTGCACGAATCAAACCCTCCTGAATCTCGCGTCTATTTCGCTCCTTTTCAAGAAGACTTGTGTACTTTCTTGTATTGATATCCACAAGAAAATTGATGTGCTGTGTCAAAATTTCCTTTAAGCCAAGCACCTCTGGTCTTCCATCCACAATTGCAAGCATGTTGACGCCAAAGGTATCTTCTAGCTTTGTCTTTTTAAACAAACCAGCAAGAATACGCTCCGCATCCGCGCCCTTTTTTAACTCGATCTCAATGCGAATGCCCTCTTTTGAAGACTGATTTGAGATATCGACGATATCTGGAAGTTTTCTGGACTCGGCAAGCGTTGCCACATCACTCAAAAATTTTCCAATATTGGCACCAACCATCGTATACGGAATCTCCGTAATTACGATCTTATCACGGTCGCTCTTTCGCTTACCGCGCACAATTTCTGCCTTACCGCGGATACGAATCTTTCCACGTCCAGTCTCATAGATGGAAAGCAATTCATCCTTATTCGTTACAATGCCACCGGTTGGAAAATCCGGTCCCTCAATAATCTCTAACAAATCGGCTGCCGTCGCATTCGGAAACTCCATCAAAAGCTTTTCCGCATTGATGATTTCCCCCAAGTTATGCGGCGGTGTACTCGTCGTCATTCCGACCGCAATACCCTCCGATCCATTGATCAAGAAGTTCGGAACACGAACTGGAAGCACCGACGGCTCCTTTTCGGTCTCATCGAAGTTTGGCACAAAGTCCACCACATTTTTATCAAGATCTGCAAGGTAAACTTCCTGTGTGAATTTCTTTAAGCGTGCCTCCGTGTAACGCATCGCAGCTGCGCCATCACCCTCGATGGATCCAAAATTTCCATGACCATCAACGAGCGCCATACCCTTCTTAAAGTCCTGTGACAATACAACAAGTGCATCGTAGATAGACGAATCACCGTGTGGATGGTATTTACCCATCGCATCACCGACAATACGCGCCGACTTTCGATGTGGCTTATCCGCATTCAACCCCAACTCGTCCATCGCAAAGAGCACTCTTCTTTGAACCGGTTTTAATCCGTCTCTTACATCTGGAACCGCACGAGCCGTAATAACGGACATCGAGTAGTTGATGAAGGATTTTCGCATCTCAGACGAATATTCCGTTGTAATGATTGTTTCTGCCATTTATCTTAAATTCCTTTCGTTACGCCATTTATCATTTTAAATGCAAGCATTCACTGCAAGCAATTTTGCATGGCTCTGACTAGTTACACTTTAGATATCCAGTTCTGCCTCACGGCCGTGCTTATGGATAAATTCTCTTCGCGGCTCTACGTCGCTGCCCATCAAAAGCTCCGTCATCTCGTTTGCAAGTCTCGCATCCTCGATCTCGACACGCTTTAAGCAACGACTCTCTGGATTCAATGTGGTTTCCCACAGCTGGGAAGCGTCCATCTCACCAAGTCCCTTATAGCGCTGTAATGTAAAATCTTTGTGGGTCTTACGATACTTATCGAGTGCAATATCATCGTACAGATACTGCTCGTGACCGCGCTTTGGAACAGCCTTGTACAGAGGCGGCATTGCAATATAGACATGGCCTTCCTGAATCAGCTCTGGCATGAAGCGATAGAAAAACGTCATTAAGAGCGTGCTAATATGCTCACCGTCGACATCGGCATCGGCCATGATGATAATTTTGTCATAGCGAAGCTTGGAAATATCAAAATCATTTCCGTAGCCCTCTGAAAAGCCACAATTAAATGCCTGCACCATGGACTTGATCTCTGCATTGGCAAGAACCTTATCAATCGAAGCTTTCTCGACATTTAAAATCTTTCCTCGAATCGGCAAAATAGCCTGATAACGACGATCTCTTGCAGTCTTTGCGGAGCCGCCTGCAGAGTCTCCCTCTACAATAAAAATCTCACACAGGCTGCTGTCCTTGCTCTCACAGTTTGCAAGCTTTCCATTTCCATCAAAAGAATACTTCTGCTTGGTTAAGAGATTGGACTTTGCTTTTTCCTCTGCCTTTCGAATCTTTGCTGACTTCTCAGCGCAGCCGATGATGCTCTTTAATACCTCAACATGCTTGTCAAAGTAGAGTTCTAACTGCTCACCAGTTACATTGATCACAGCTTTGGATGCATCCTGACTGCCGAGCTTTGTCTTTGTCTGACCTTCAAAAATCGGATCTGGATGCTTGATCGCTACGATCGCAGTCATACCACAGCGCGTATCCGGTCCGGTAAACTTTGCCGGATCCTTTAAGATACCAAGCTCCTTTGCGTAACTATTGATCTCCTGTGTAAACTTTGTTTTAAAACCAGTGAGGTGAGTACCGCCATCTGTGTTGTAGATGTTATTGCAATAACTCAACAGCTTTTCTTCAAACAGATTAACAAACTGAAATGCTACGGTTACTTCGATGCCATCGCTTGTTCCGGTATAAGTAATGATGTCGTGAACAGTTTCTTTTCCTTTGTTCAGTTCTCGAATATACGCAGAGATTCCGTCTGGCTCATAGTAGGTGATTGTCTCCTCCTCACCGCTTCTTTTGTTATTGAAAACAATTTCCAGACCTGGATTCAGATAGGTAGTCTCATGAAGACGGCTCATGATCGGCTGTGCCGAAAAGCGGGTGCGCTCAAAAATCTCGGCATCCGGCTTAAAATTGATCCAGGTTCCCGTCTCTTTTGTTCTTCCCTTTTTGGGAAGAAGACCATCCTTTAACTCAATGACCGGCGTTCCTCTCTCATATTTATCATAGTAAACCCATCCATCCTTTGCGATACGGATTTCCAAATATTCCGAAAGCGCATTGACAACGGAGGAACCCACACCGTGGAGTCCTCCGCTCGTCTTATACGCAGTATTATCAAATTTACCGCCTGCGTGAAGTGTCGTAAAAATGACACGCTCTGCCGACACACCAAGCTTATGACGATCGACCGGAATACCACGACCGCTATCCTTTACGGTAACAGAACCGTCATTTTCCAGTGTCACCTCTATATGATTGCAAAAACCTGCCAGATGCTCATCTACTGCATTGTCTACAATCTCATATACCAAATGGTTCAAACCGGAGACGGATACGCCTCCTATATACATGCCCGGACGCTTTCGGACTGCCTCGAGTCCTTCAAGTACCGTAATACTATCTGCATTATATGCTGCTTGTTTTGCCATTTACATTTCCTTTCTTATCTCAAATGTGTGCCAATCCTTTTTGGCGCACACATCATTTTATACCATTGAATGATTCTTTCTGTCAAGATCTTTGTTTATTGAACAGATGTTTGGATCAAACTCCAAAAAAAATGCTCTGCAAATGCAGAGCATAACAGCTTGTAGGAGAATCGAACTCCTGTTTTCGCCGTGAGAGGGCGACGTCTTAACCCCTTGACCAACAAGCCAGATTACATAAACTTATAAATTTGTTGCTGTCAAAAATGACAATCGAGGCGACAAGATTTGAACTTGCGACCTCTGCGTCCCGAACGCAGCGCTC
>DAVZID010000011.1:0-68178 GCA_052273485.1 Lachnospiraceae bacterium | reverse complement strand
AAACCTAATCGTGCAAGCACGAACGGCTTTTGGAGCTTTTGACCCTGGTATCATAAAATAGAATCATAGGAAAGGGAAAAGCAAAGATGAAAAAAAACAGATGGCTCCTGCTATTTTTAAAACAGATCGCTGTATTTTTTATAAGCATATGGGCATTGTCTGCTGTTGTATTTGTTTTGTCCCGAATAACGCCGATCGATCCGCTCCAGTCGTATTACGGTGAGCGCATAGAAAAGATGAGTGAAGAGCAAAAGGAAAGCGCAAGAAATCGTTTGGGATTAAACGAGTCGATTCCAGTACAATATGTGCGTTGGCTGAAGCTTGCGCTGTCTGGTGATTTTGGAATTTCCTACAAATATAAGCAGGACGTGACGCAGGTGATCAATGAGCGTATTGGAAATACGATCCTGTTAGGAGGGGTAAGCTATGTGATTTTATTCATCGGCGCGCTTCTTTTGGGGCTGTTTTGCGCCTGGAAAGAAAACAGCCTTGCCGATCGAATGATTGTACGTCTCGGTACGGTCATGAGCTGTATCCCGGAATTTTGGCTGTCTCTTGTCTTAATTTTTGTGTTTAGTATTGTGTTGGGCTGGTTCCCGGCCAGTGGCGCGTATTCCATCGGAGGAGGAGACCTAATGGATCGTCTGCGCCACTTAGAGCTGCCGGTGATTGCCTGTGTGTCTGGTCATTTGTGGTATTATGCGTATATGGTACGCAATATGCTCTGTGAGCAGACGCGCTCTGAGTATGTTTTATTGGCGCGCGCAAAGGGAACCTCGGACGGCGCAATCTTGTTTGGCCATTGTTTGAAAAATGTGCTTCCAGCTTATATCAGCTTAATGGCAGTTTCTGTGGCTCATATTTTGGGTGGAACATATCTTGTGGAGGCAGTTTTTAGCTACCCAGGGATTGGTATGTTGATCTATGAGAGTGCAAAGACATCCGACTATAACATGTTGATGGTGTTATGTCTGTTAACAGGTGTGATTATGATTGTGGCCAATACGGTGGCAGAGCTGCTCAATGCGCGGTTGAATCCGCAGTTAAATTTACAGTTTAATGTAACATCCAATTTGTCGATGGCAGTTCATGGGGCAGCCAAAGAACAGATGAAAAACGAAACGATAAGAGAAAACTAGGTAAAGTAGGGAATCAGAGAATGAGCAGATGGAATGGATTCTGTACAGAATGGATAAAAAAGCAAATTAGCGGCAGAAAACAGATATTACATAAAAAACAAAAGAAACAGCAGCATACTCCTGTGCTATCGTTTGTTCTGCTTGGAATCTTGATTGTGGGCTGTCTGTGTGCCAACTTATTTTGCAAAGATCCGTCTTATATGGATTTGGCAAATTTTAGTCTCGCTCCATGTCATGAGTTCTTCTTTGGCACGGATACACTTGGACGTGATTTGTTTTCCTGTATTTGGCATGGTGGGCGCATTTCCCTTACGATTGGTTTTTTATCATCAGCGCTGTCCACAATAATTGCAGTTGTCTATGGCACGGCGAGTGCGCTCGCACCAGCTTGGTTAGATCGGCTTTTCATGCGTATAGTGGATTTGTTGTTTGCAGTGCCATCCCTTATTTTAATTCTTTTTGTGCAGGCAGCAGTCGGAAAAAGTGTGCTTGCGATGAGTGTGGCGATCGGCGTATGCAGCTGGTTTTCGATGGCAAAGGTGGTGCGTACACAGGTGCGCACTGTAAAACAGGAAAGCTTTGTCGTAGCGTCACAGTGCATGGGTGGTGGTTTTTTTCACATATTGTACTGGCATCTTGCCCCCAATTTTCTGCCATCTATCCTATTTATGATTATTATGAATGTGCGAAATGCGATTGCAGAGGAGTCCACTCTTAGCTTTTTAGGACTTGGTCTCCCGATCGAGACCATCTCATGGGGCAGCATGCTTGCGCTTGCACAGAATGCCTTTGTCATGCGTGCATGGTGGATGATTTTATTTCCCGGTATCTTTCTAATTGTATTATTTTTGTGTCTGACGGAAATTGGAAACTGGTGCCGCGAGCGACAAAATCATAAGCTAAGACAGCTATAATCATGCGTTGAAACGTCTGCAATGGGGACAGATTTCAAACAGATATCCAGATATTTCGTTAAAATTATACAAAAATTTAGAAAATAACTTCCAGAAATTTCTGCTTGCAATTTTCACTTTCGTGTGCTATAGTAATGAACCATAAGAAATGCATTGAAAGAGACTCTATCCCAACGATCTCGACAGGAAGAGGGCGTCACCGACTGAGAGCGCCGTCATGAGGGACTGGGTGTGGGAACACTCTGGAGCAGGCATGCTGAGCTTTTACCTTGAGTAGGAGGGTAGGTTTGCACGTTGGTTTACGTTATAACCATAGAGTGATCCAATTGGATTGAATGCGGGTGGTACCGCGGAACAAAGACGTTTCGCCCCGGAGACTGTGTTGAATGGTCTCCGGGGCTTTTTCTATCCCACATTCCTCATTGGAGACTCGTATTTTGGCTGCAAAGAAAGGGCAACATGGAATTCATCAGTGGAATCAGCAAAAAAGAGTATGTAAGCATCAAAGAACTGGCACAGGGAGATTGTGATGGAAAGACCGTCCGCATGGAGGGTATGGTTCATGCCATCCGCGATATGGGCGATGTACGCTTTGTCATTTTACGAAAGGCAGAGGGTCTCGTTCAGTGTGTCTACGAAGAAAAAACAGCAGGCTTTGCGCTTGGTGAGCTTAAGGATGAGAGCGCCATTCGCGTAGAGGGTGTTGTTTATGAGGAGGCAAGAGCGCCTTTTGGAAGGGAGCTGCGTCTGACTGCAGTGACCGTTTTATCGGAGCCTTCCGCTGCAATGCCGCTGCCTGTCAGCAAATGGAAACTGAATACTTCACTGGAAGCAAAATTAAACTACCGTCCACTATCCCTTCGCAACCTTCAGGAGCGCGCAAAGTTTCGCATTCAGGAGGGAATCGCGAGAGGGTTCCGCGAATTTTTAACCACTCAGGGCTTTACGGAAATCCGTACCCCAAAGATCGGAGCCAAGGGAGCAGAGGGCGGTTCAAATGTATTTAAGCTTGATTATTTCCACCGTCCGGCGGTACTCGCACAGAGCCCACAGTTCTACAAGCAGATGATGGTCGGCGTATTCGACCGCGTGTTTGAGACCGGACCGGTATTTCGTGCAGAAAAGCACAATACAAAGCGCCATTTAAACGAATATACGAGTCTTGACTTTGAGATGGGCTTTATCGACAGCTTCGAGGACATCATGGCAATGGAAACCGGATTTTTACAGTACACGATGGAGCTGTTAAAGAAAGATTACGCAAGAGAGCTTGATATGCTTGGCATCACACTTCCAAAGGTCGATGAGATTTTGCAGGTACGTTTCGATGAGGCAAAGCGCCTGGTATCGGAAAAATATCACAGACAGATTCGTAACCCATACGATCTTGAACCAGAGGAGGAAGCTTTGATTGGCCGTTACTTCGAGGAAGAATATGGTGCAGATTTCGTATTTGTTACCCACTATCCAAGCAAGAAGCGTCCGTTCTATGCGATGGACGATCCGGATGACAAGACATTTACTCAGAGCTTTGATCTGCTGTTTAAGGGACTTGAGGTCACAACAGGCGGACAGCGTATTCACGAATATCAGATGCTTCTTGATAAGATCGAGGCAAAGGGAATGACAACCGAGGGTATGGAGCAGTATCTTGACATTTTCAAGCACGGAATGCCGCCGCATGGAGGACTCGGAATTGGCTTAGAGCGTTTGACGATGAAGTTAATTGGTGAGGACAACGTGCGTGAGACTTGTCTCTTCCCGAGAGATCTTTCTAGGTTAGAGCCGTAACGTATAATAAGTCCCAATAAATAGATTATAAGTATGTGTATTAGGAAGGAAACCACGATGGCAAACAAAATTGATGACGAAACAATAGAGTACGTCGGCATCTTAGCAAAGCTCGAGCTTTCCCCAGAGGAAAAGGAGCAGGCAAAAAAAGATATGGCCGATATGCTTGATTATATAGATATGCTCGGTGAACTGGACACATCCAATGTAGAGCCGATGAGCCATGCATTTCCTGTTTTCAACGTATTCCGTGAGGACGTCGTGACAAACAAAGACGGAAGTAAGAATACGCTGGCCAATGCACCAGAGCAGAAAAACAGTGCATTTAAGGTTCCAAAGACTGTATAAGGCATGTTCCAAAACAGGTAAAAAGAAAGACAGGAGACAGTTCAATGGAGATTCAAAAATTGACAGCGGTTTCGCTGGGAAAAAAGATAAAAGAAAAAGAGATCTCCGTGCGAGAGGCACTTGATGCCGCGTTCGCACAGATTGATCAGACAGAAGGCAGGTATCATGCGTATGTGACACTTGACCGTGAGGGTGCATACAAGCAGGCAGACGCTGTTCAGGAAAAAATTGACAAGGGTGAGCTGACTGGACCGCTTGTAGGTGTTCCGGCAGCCATCAAGGATAACATGTGTACAAAGGGGCTGTTGACCACCTGCAGCTCCAAGATTTTGGAAAACTATATTCCAACCTACACGGCACAGGCAGTTACCAATCTGACCGATGCAGGCTGTGTCATCATCGGAAAGACAAACATGGATGAGTTTGCGATGGGAAGCACGACCGAGACCTCACACTACGGCGTGACAAGAAACCCACATAATCCAGAGCATGTTCCAGGCGGTTCCTCCGGCGGAAGTGCCGCGGCTGTCGCATCAAACGAAAGCTATTTTGCACTCGGCTCCGATACCGGTGGTTCCATCCGTCAGCCATCTGCATTCTGCGGCATCACCGGAATGAAGCCAACCTACGGCACGGTTTCCCGTTACGGCCTGATTGCCTATGGTTCTTCTTTGGATCAGATCGGTCCAATGACAAAGAATGTCACCGACTGCGCAGCTGTTTTGGAGACAATCGCTTCCTATGATAAGAAGGACAGCACTTCGATCAAACGTGATGACTATGATTTTTCATCTGCACTGGTACCGGACGTGAAAGGTCTTCGCATTGGTCTTCCAAAGGATTACTTTGGCGAGGGTCTTGACGGCGAGGTAAAGGCAGCTATTTTTAAGGCGGCAGAAACCTTTAAGCGCATGGGCGCCATTGTCGAGGAGTTTGATTTAGGTTTGGTAAAATATGCGATTCCAGCGTATTACGTGATTGCCTCGGCAGAGGCCAGCTCAAACTTAGAGCGTTTTGATGGTGTCAAGTACGGTTACCGCACAAAAGAGTACGATGGCTTACACAATATGTACAAAAAGACACGTTCCGAGGGCTTTGGTCCAGAGGTAAAGCGCCGTATCATGCTTGGTTCTTTCGTTCTTAGTTCTGGTTACTACGATGCCTACTATTTAAAGGCATTAAAGACAAAGGCATTAATCAAGCACGAGTTTGATAGGGCATTTGAAAACTATGACATCATCCTTGCTCCGGCGGCTCCGACGACCGCACCGCTTCTTGGAAGCAGCTTAAGCGATCCGATGAAGATGTATTTGAGTGATATTTACACGATATCCGCAAACCTTGCCGGAATCCCGGGACTGTCTCTTCCATGTGGAAAAGACAAAACAGGTCTTCCGATCGGAATGCAGCTTCTTGGCGGCTGTTTCAAAGAAAAGACACTGCTTCGCGCAGGCTTTGCGTATGAGCAGGCGAGAGAGGAGGAAGCGTGATGGCACAGTATGAAACCGTGATCGGTCTTGAGGTTCATGTGGAGCTTGCAACAAAAACAAAAATCTTCTGCGGCTGCTCCACCGCATTTGGAGGCGCACCAAACAGCCATACCTGTCCGGTCTGCACCGGTCTTCCAGGTTCGCTTCCAGTATTAAACAAGCAGGTCGTTGAGTATGCAATGGCAGTTGGTCTTGCGACAAATTGTCAGATCAACCAGTATTGCAAGTTTGATCGTAAAAACTATTTCTACCCGGATAATCCGCAAAACTATCAGATTTCTCAGCTGTATTATCCGATTTGCCATGATGGCGGTGTGGAGATCGACGTAAACGATCAGAAAAAGATTGTGCGTATCCACGAGATTCATATGGAGGAGGATGCCGGTAAGCTTGTCCATGACGAATGGGAGGATGTCTCCTTAGTTGATTACAACCGTTCTGGCGTGCCGTTAATCGAGATCGTTTCCGAGCCAGATATGAGAAGTGCCGATGAGGTCATTGCGTACCTTGAAAAGCTTCGTCTGATCATTCAGTATCTGGGTGCATCCGACTGTAAGCTTCAGGAAGGCTCTATGCGTGCCGATGTCAACTTGTCGGTTCGCCCGGTTGGCACAGAGACCTTCGGAACACGTACTGAGATGAAAAATTTAAACTCCTTCAAGGCAATTGCGCGTGCGATTGAGTCTGAGCGTGCACGTCAGATTGAATTGATCGAGGAGGGCAAGAAGGTCATTCAGGAGACAAGACGTTGGGATGACAACAAGGAATATTCTTATCCGATGCGTTCCAAGGAGGATGCACAGGATTATCGTTACTTCCCAGATCCAGATCTTCCACCGCTTCAGATTCCAGACGAGTGGATTGCGCGTTTAAAGGCAGCACAGCCAGAGCTTCGCGATGAGAAGCGTGCGCGCTACAAGACTGAATATGAGATTCCGGAGTACGATGCCGATATCATCACCGGTTCCAAGCGAATGGCTGATATTTTCGAGCAGACCGTAGCGCTTGGCGCTGCGCCAAAGAAGGTTTCAAACTGGTTGATGACGGAGACCATGCGTCTGTTAAAGGAGCGTACGATGGAGCCGGATGAGCTTGATTTCTCCCCAAAGAATCTGGCAACGTTAATTGCGCTTGTTGAGAAAAAGACAATCAACCAGACTGTTGCGAAGGAAGTTTTTGAGAAGATTTTCTTGGATGATATCGAGCCGGAAAGCTATGTAAAAGAGCATGGCCTTGGCATGGTTAGCGATACCGAAGCATTGCAGAAGACCGTAGAGGAAGTCATCGCTGCAAATCCGCAGTCGGTAGCCGATTACAAGGCAGGAAAGCAGAAGGCAATTGGCTTCTTAGTTGGTCAGACAATGAAGGCCATGAAGGGAAAAGCAAACCCTGCTGCCGTAAATGAAATTTTGGCAAAGCTGTTAAATCAATAAAAACGTAAAAAAAATTAAATCTGAGACAAATTGCCCTCATCTGTGAAAAAAAACGGATGAGGGCAAATTTTTTTGAAAAAACTTTTTGTGAAATTTACAAAAAAAGGCTTGATTATTTTGAATAACTGTGATAAAGTAACTTTGTTTGATAATTAACAAACAAAGTATTGCAACTATGAATTTTGAATGCAGCTTTTGAAAATGCATTCTACATAGGCAGGAAAAATAATTTAAAAACTGGTCAGAATCATACAGAACCAGAATGGAAAGGAAGAGTTATCATGGCAAGATTTACATTACCAAGAGATCTGTATCATGGCAAGGGAGCACTTGAAGCATTAAAGACGCTGAAAGGAAAGAAGGCGTTCGTCGTTGTCGGCGGTGGTTCTATGAAGCGTTTCGGTTTTCTGGATAAGGTTGTTTCCTATTTACAGGAAGCAGGTATGGAGGTTAAGCTGTTTGAAGGCGTAGAGCCGGATCCATCAGTGGATACTGTCATGAAGGGTGCAGCAGCAATGACCGAGTTTGGACCAGACTGGATTGTATCGATCGGCGGAGGTTCCCCGATTGATGCAGCAAAGGCTATGTGGACATTCTACGAGTATCCGGATGTTACATTTGAGGATCTGTGCATTCCGTTTAACTTCCCGACACTTCGTACAAAGGCTAAGTTCTGTGCGATTCCGTCTACATCCGGTACTGCTACCGAGGTAACCGCATTCTCCGTTATTACCGATTACAAGAAGGGTATCAAGTACCCGTTAGCAGACTTTAACATCACACCAGATGTTGCAATCGTAGATCCTGAGTTAGCAGAGACCATGCCAAAGAAGCTGACTGCTCACACCGGTATGGATGCAATGACTCACGCAATCGAGGCATACGTTTCTACTCTGCACTGCGAGTACACCGATCCGTTAGCACTTCACGCAATCGAGCTGATCAGCCAATATCTGATCCCATCTTACAATGGCGACATGGAAGCTCGTGCAAAGATGCATGATGCTCAGTGCTTAGCAGGTATGGCATTCTCCAATGCACTTCTAGGAATCGTTCACTCCATGGCACATAAGACTGGTGCTGCATACAGTGGCGGACATATTGTTCACGGATGTGCAAACGCAATGTACCTGCCAAAGGTTATCCGTTTCAATGCAGTTGAGCCGGAAGCACAGAAGAGATATGCAAACATCGCAAGATTCCTTCATCTGGAGGGAAGCACCGATGCTGAGCTTGTTGATGCACTGATCGCTCATATCAAGGGTATGAATGCACAGTTAAATATCCCGACCTGTATCAAGGACTATGAGGGCGGAATCATTGATGAGAAGGAATTCATGGAGAAGCTGCCGAAGGTTGCTGAGCTTGCTGTAGGCGATGCTTGTACCGGTTCCAATCCAAGAAGCATCAACCCAGAGCAGATGGCAAAGCTGTTAAAGTGCTGCTACTATGATGAGGAAGTTGACTTCTAAATCGTTTTGGTAGGTGTTTATTTACATAGTATTTTAAAAGGCGTGTACCGAAGGGTGCGCGCCTTTTTGGATATGCAACCCGGAAGGTCAGGAAGCGCGCTTCGACGATTGTTTATGTCAAAGCCTTGAGGTGACTGGTTTTCACTTGCAAATTGAAGTGGAAAAGGGTATACTTAGTCTAGAAAATTAGCACAATTTTGTGCGGAAATGAGGAAAAAATGATATTACTGACATCAGACGGCATAACCTCCCCACAGTTGGAGGAAGAAATCAGAAAGGTACTGGTGCCGATCTCAAAAAGAGCGGCGCTTGTGACAACCGCCTCGTGCCGGTACAAAGAAAAGGATGACAACGTGCCTGTTTTAAGTGCTCTGATGCGAAAATTTGGATTGGAGCCGGAGTGTGTGGATGTGGAATTTCAGGATGCGACCTTTCTGCTAGCATATGATGTTGTCATTTTGATGGGGGGAAATCCGTACTATTTGCGTAAGCATTTGAAAAAATGGAAGAATAGCCTGGAAATTTTAACAGAGCTTGCCAATCGTCATGTGCTTGTTGGCATCAGTGCTGGCAGTATGGTGCTTGGTGATACGATGGAGTTTGCATGCCCAATTGAACCAGAAAGCATTGCAGAAGCTGGAGAAAATGTCGATTGCAGTGGATTTGGGATTGTGCCGTTAAACATTATGCCACATTATCTTGCGTATTTGACGGTGTATGAGCAGACAAATGAGATTTTAACAAGCTATGAAGAGGAGACTGGGCGAAGTATCTGTACAATTAACGACGGTGAGGGCATTTGCATTGCGCATGCAGGAAAGAAGGGACGCTACATAAAAAATGAATGCTACACGCCGATTGTATCACCGAGTTTGCCAGATTATGAAAACTATTTCTTTGATTTGTATGGTACCCTGATTGACATTCATACCGATGAGGGGGATGATAAGCTGTGGGAATTTATGGCGAAATATTATGCGTATAAGGGTGCAAGATACGGCTCTTGGGAGCTTCGTTGGCGTTATGAGGCACTGGTTCATGAAGAGGAAGAACAGTTGCTTATTGAGTATCCGGATCGGCTTCCAGAGCCACAAATCGAGCGTGTATTTATGCGGTTGTATGAGGAAAAAGGAGTACGTGTTTCGATACAGGAGGCTGTCGATGCCGCTCAGGTATTTCGTAGCTTTTCCCTGCGATATGTTCGCCTGTACTATGGGGCAAAAGAGCTTCTTGCCCACCTAAAGAAAAAGGGCAAAAAGCTCTATGTACTCAGCAATGCACAGCAGGTCTTTACGGAAAGCGAGCTGCGTTACCTTGGTATTTATGAATATTTCGATAAGGTATGCTTGTCTTCCGATTATCATTGTAAAAAGCCAGATCAAGCCTATTTCAAAAATTTGCTTGAATCAGAGGGACTAGAACCATCGAAGACGATGATGATTGGAAACAGTGAGCACGATGATATTCGTACCGCTAAAGCACTCGGTATGGGCGCTTGCTATATTCATTCCAATCTATCTCCAGAAGGAGAGACGGCGGATTGTGATATCGTTATGAGAGCGATGGATCTGCCGTCTCTGGAGAAGATTTTGTGCCGCGAAGCGCACTTGGCGTAATTCCATATTTTTTCTTAAAGACGCGGTTAAAGTGAGGAATGCTGTTAAAACCGCATCTTCTTGCAATATCCATGATTGGTTCATAAACGTCTGCAAGCAGCAGTCTTGAAGCTTGAGAAAGACGATAGCTGTTTAAGCATTCTGTGAATGTTATGCCAATCGTGGACTTAAAGAACTTAATAAAGTGAGATTCACTAAATTCACATACTTTTGCCATCTGCTCAGTAGACAGCGGTTCACTGTAATGATCTGTGATATAGCTAATGATTTGCTTTGTCTTTACTACTGATTTTTGTGGGCGGCTCTTTGGCTTTACAGACGGCTCATTGTAAAATAGCAGATAAAACAGGCGAAAGAGACAGCTCTTTATGCCAAGCGGGTAAGCTGCTGAATAAAACGTCTGCAGCTGAAACATTTCCTCAAAATATTGACGAAACTCATTGTACCAGCCGTCTTCAGGCGTGATAAGCCATGGAATGACTTGTTCACCCTCTGAGAGCGGCTTTAAAAATGCAAATGCATCGTCATTATCTGTACTTCCAGAAAGAAGAGACAGCGGAAATTGGATCATGCTAATCTTCAGTGAGGAGTTTGAATCTGCGTCAATGGAATGCAGCTGACCTGGTAAGATCAGACAGATATCGCCCTTCTTTACTGAAAATTTTTCAAGGTCAATTGATACTCGTCCAGTTCCTTCACGGATTAGAAGAATTTCCATCGTGTCCTGCCAGTGAATAGATACAGAAGAAATGTCATCAGGCAGAACAGCCGTCAGGGCAGCAAAAGGAAAAGAACCTGTTAAAGGTTCGTGCATTTCAAATAAATCAATATTTTGGATGTTCATATGTATAATAGTAAGCCTTTCTCAAAGTCAGTCTTTTTCTCATAATAGGTATACCACAAGAGACGAAAGAAAACAACCAAAAATGTGGAAGAGCAAAAACTTGACAGACACTTTTTTCATTACTATTATAATAAGTGAGCAGAAAAAGATGGTCATTTAATAGGAGGTGAAGAATGGAACTATATCATGCGAGTAAAGAGATTGTTCAGTACCCAGAAGTAAGAAAGGCAAGGTATACAAAAGATTTTTCCTGGGGATTTTATTGTACCAATAATTTTAAACAGGCAGTAAGATGGGCAAATCGCGGAATTGGTGATCCGATAATCAATTACTATGAATATAAGCCGAATGAAAAATTAAATATATTAAGATTTCCAGAAATATCCGATGCGTGGTTAGACTTTATTGCAGAGTGTAGAAGTGGAAAAACACATTCCTATGATATTGTAGAGGGACCTATGGCAAATGATACAGTATGGAATTACGTAAATGATTTTCTAGCAGGGCGAATAAACAGAAAGCAGTTTTGGGTGTTGGCAGAATTTAAATATCCGACACATCAAATAAGTTTCCATACATTGTCGGCACTTGATTGTTTGACGTTTGTAAAGAGTGAGGTAGTTTATGACAGAGAAGGAAAAAAATGATTATTTTTACGTATGCGCACTAATTGAATATATTGCAAGAGAAACAAAAAATCATCGCGGAGATATTGTGAATCAAATTGGTGAAGATGGTATAAAAAAGCTTTTGTATGATGCAGAGGTAGATCACTGCCTTAGTTTTGAACAGGTTAGCGATGAAGTAGTTGATTATTATAAAATAAAGCAGGGGGATTTTGATACAATATCGGCTTGCAAGTATTCAATCCCGAGTTTTCTTGATATTGGTAAATTATATAGTATTATGATAGAGGACTGTGCGAAGCCGGGAGATGAAGTTTCAGAGTTGATGAAAATATTTTCTTCTTTTATCAGTGATGAGATATCGAATTTTAATACCGATTTATATTACCAAAATCCAAACTATCTTGAGTGGTCATATAGAGAGGGAAAATTGTTAGATTGATCTTATATATATAAAGAATGTGGTGTTATTTTTATTTTACGAATAATCGTTAGAGATAGTTAGAGCGAGGGGAATTTTGCGGTGGCAGAGTTCCTTTTTTCGTTGACAAAAAACGATATTTTATTTAAAATACAGTATATAATATTTAATAATGAGGCTGATTTTAATAGTGAACCAAATAAGCCCAATAAGATTAATGAACCCAATGAGCTAACAAAAAAGGAGGACACCGATGGAGCTGGAAATTAAAAATGTATCGCACACCTATAAAAATGGAAAAAAAGCATTATCAGAAATTTCCACAAGTCTTACCCCTGGTGTGTATGGTCTCTTAGGACCAAACGGCGCAGGGAAATCAACGCTGATGAACATCATTACTGATAATCTGAGGCCAACAGCGGGTGAAGTGTCGCTCGATGGAAATGTGATCTGGAAAAACAGCAATGCGTATCGTGCAAGGCTTGGCTATATGCCACAGCAGCAAGGGCTATACAGTTCCTTTACCGGGACACGTTTTTTATGGTACATGGCAGCGTTAAAGGGATTGTCACATCGAGAAGCCAAAACGCGTGTAAATGAACTGCTAGAGTTGGTGAATTTAAAGGATGCCGCAGATCGACGTATCGGAGGCTATTCCGGTGGAATGAAGCAGCGCCTTTTAATTGCGCAGGCATTATTAAATGAGCCAGATGTACTTGTGTTAGATGAGCCAACGGCGGGTCTGGACCCGAAAGAGCGCATTCGCATCCGCAATTTTATCAGTGAGATTGCAGCAGATAAGATCGTTCTACTAGCAACACATGTAGTTACGGACGTGGAGTGTATTGCGAAAGAAATCATTTTATTGAAACAAGGACGCATTCTCAAAAAAGCATCGCCGATGGAATTGATCCGAGAAATGGACGGACTGGTATGGGAATTTTTGATTCAGCCGGAGGAGATGGCAGGTGTGCAGAAAAAATATCTGGTCAGCAACATTATGATGACCGATGCCGGGATGCTTGTTCGTGCAGTAGGAAATGGGGAGCAGTTCCCGGCTGAACGAAAAAAGGCTGCGGCAAATATGGAAGATGTATATTTGTATCGGATGGAAGCAGATATTGGATAGAGAGTGGGGAAAGAAAAATGGGACTTTTGGAACTTTTCTTATATGAGTTAAGAAAGACCGTCGCATCGAAAGCATTGCTGGCAATTATAATTTTGTGTTTGGGCATCAGCATTGCTTACCAGTGGAGTGAGACACGCTCAGGCGGACAATACGATCAGTACAGCGGGCTGCGCGGCTCCTTTTGGAGCGAAGAACTAGAAAAAACAAAGGGAACAGACCGTGACAAGTTAAAACAATATTTTGAGATTGAAGGCTGATATCATGGCCTTTTAGCGGCAGAAGAGAATGGACAAGATATTGAGTCATCACTGATGGAGTTTCAGGAACTCTATCCAGATGTGGATATGGAAGCACGTTTGCATCAGTCAGAAGAAGTACCAGAAGAAATGAGTCATCTGACAATGCATAAATTTTATAATAATATTGTGTCGAGATTAACCTATCAGGAATCGTATCCGCAGTTTCGAGAGAGCATTCAGCAAAAAGCCGATGAATTAGAAGATCTGGCACTTTTTTCAGATATTAGCGGATATAGCAGCCGCAACATCATACAGACGGCAGAGGCCTATAAAAAGCTGGGTGATCTCACACTAGAATATGATTACAGTGCAGCCATCTATATGGGAACTAATACAGTGATGGTTGATATGATGATCTTGTTTTTGGTGATCCTGATTGGTTGGCAGATCTTTTGCAGGGAGCGCGAGAATGGAATCTATCCGATTCTTCAGACGGCAAAAAGAGGAGGCGTGGCATTTATCAGTGCGAAGCTTGCGGCGTATTTTCTCATGCTTGCAATCCTTTCTTTTTTGCTTTATGCGGTACAGTTTTTGTTCGCTTTTTCCTTGTATGGGATTGGAAATTTAGATGTGGCATTGCAGTCACTCTCCGAGTATCGAAATTGTGTGCTTCCAGTTTCAATCGGGACATATATATGGCTGTTTTTGGAAATTAAAGTGACAGCTTGTTTGGTATTCGGTAGCCTGATTGTATTTTTTATGATAACATGGAAACGATTTGTGCCTGCTGTCTGTAGCTATTTTTTGGTGATGCTGATCGAATATGTATTGTATACCACTGTAAATAGCCTTTCAAAATGGAATTGGTTTCGCTATGTGAATTTGTTTTCAATATTGGATGCATCACAGCCGTTTACGGTTTATTGGAATTTAAATTTGTTTTCCTATCCAATTTGGGCAGAGTTTGCAAAGATGGTTCTATGTATTGCAACGATTCTTTTGTGTACCGTGCTTTCGATTTTGATTTATTGTCATGAGCGTGAGGGAAAGCGTGTATATGGCATAGCGTCAGGCAGACGAATTGCAGTCTGTTCATTGAGCGGAAAGCATGTGAGCATTTTTGCACATGAGGGCTACAAGTTTTATGTGCTTGGTGGCATGGGGGTATTTTTGATTGTGGCCGCAGTTGTTTCGATGCGCATGGCAGAGGGAATTCCATCCCATACAGGAACGACAGAAATACAGGCATATCGGTATTATATTGAGCAGCTGCAAGGCACGTATACCGAAGAAACAAGGGCATGGCTGGAGCAGGAAACACAAATTATGCAGATGACCGATCAAGAGGCATTTGAAATTCAGGAGCAATTTCAAAACAGAGAAATTTCTTCGGAGACATACACAGACTGGATGGAGAAACGCCAGCAGTTGATTGAAATGCGGTCAAGAGGGTTTTATAAAATTTTGGCACAGGAACAGGTGATTAAGAATGCGAAAGAGAATGGATTTGAAAATGCAGGATTTGTCGATCAATATAAGCTGTCCTATCTGTTTAAGGATGAGAATAATCAAATGTTTCTTGCCTGTGTGCTGCTTTCAGCATTGATTCTGGGCGTATCGGGTCTGTTTGGAATCGAGGAACGAAATGGCATGATGGCGCTGTTACAATCCACGCAAAAGGGACGGCAGCCATTACAAAGAAGAAAATTATTGCAGACAATTTTGTGCGCAACGGTGCTGTATGCAATTTTGTATGTGCCGTATTATGCAGCAATCTGGCGCGATTTGTCAGAGGTGGATGCGTCCCTTGTCTTAAATGGAGTGCCAGGCTATCAAAAGTCGCCTGTGCCGTTGTCCATTCGTCAGGCATTTGTTGTGATGTTTGTGCTTCGCTATCTGACAGCAGTGATTTGCAGCATAATCACAGCAGCTGTTACCAGTGCAGTAAAGAAACAGGCACTTGGAAGCGTAATCTGTTTCTTACTGTTTTTGGGACCATGTATTTTATATCTTTGGAAGGTAAATCTGTCTGGTGTGAGCGTTGTCGGCGGCCTTTTGCCGCAGCTTACTTTCCAAAACGGACAGGTCATGTTGTATGGTGTGTACTGGATTGGAATGCTGGCGGCAGTAGGAGGCAGTTTTCTTGCTATAAGAAAAAAATACTTATCGAAGTAGTTGATTTTAAGTAGTACTACAAAAAATCTAAAAGAGAGGATTTTTTAATTTATAAAATCCTCTCTTTTAGATTAAAACTTAAAAAATAAAATTAGACGTCTCTTACATGAAAATAAGTTTAAAGAGCAATAAAAAGTAACGAGTGTTAGTAATAATTTGTTTTTCATAATATTTTCCTTTTAATTCGAGTTGTTTCTAGTATAAATTGGCAGTGAAGAATCATAATATTTTAATGAGGTGACGGTTTCTAGGTATTCGCCATACAGGTAAATATCATACGTACCATCTTCATTTAAAATGGCATAGGCGTTTTCTTCTGTCAGAATAAAATCTTGTTCGTTCATAGTTGAGCTGTTATCGACAGGCAGCGGTTCCCATGTTACAAAGTAAGAGGACAAGAAAACGAAAATGCTGATCAAACGAAAAATTCCAGAAAAACGGCGAGGCTGTTTGGATGGATGTGCTAACAGCTGAAAGCGTTTTTCAAGACTTCCTTCTTTTATATTGCTAATCGAGAGTGTGCAGGAATCGAAGTAGTTTTTATTTGATACTGCATGTTGCTTCTTAATTTTTATCAAACATTCCATATAGGGAATGGCGTCCTCAAAGTTTTGTGTGAGAGAAGAATCCACATTGATTTCGAGAAGATTGTTGACTTGTCTTTTTAAAATATATTTCAACGGATTCCACCAATACACAATAAATAATAGTTGAAAGAAAAACTTATACAGCAGATCATGATGCAGAAAATGGGTCATTTCGTGTCGGAAAATAAAGTGCAAATCGTCATCGGAATAGTTATTTTCAGCAGGTAATAAAATGCGAGGATTACGTATGGAAAAAAGCATTGGACTTGAAAGCATCGGAATCTCATAGACAGGCAGCTGTTGGCTGATTCCATAGGAAATTTGTATGGACTGAAATGCTTTCATATAGTTTGGATGATACGACACGTTTTTTCCGGTTTGTACAACAATGCGATCAATTTGCCTATACTGACGCCAATAAAGGATGAGTTGAAAAAGAATTCCAATCAACCAAATAACAAGCAGAATATCCCATATGGATAGCCGAATTGAAAAGAAAGCAATGCGGTGCTGACAAATAAAAAAGGAAATTTGCTTGGCTAGTTCGTTCATTGGAAGGATTGCTGTAAAGTCAAAGTCAATCGGCACAACCAGACGCAAAATAGAAAGAAATGAAATGAATGCGATCGTTTTGTATCCGACATTCAGGATTCGTTTTGAACGGCTAAAGAAAATGCAGGAAAGAGAAAATAATACCGTGGATGTCAGAAAAGCCATTAAAATTGTGTAAAAAGATAGTTCGATCATGTGACATGAAACTTCCTTTCTTAAAGAGATTCGCTTAAAAGAGTGTTTATTTAAATAATAATATAAAATTATAAAAAAGTCAAAAGAATTATTGACAAAAAACAATATTTAAAATATGATATAGATATCAAATATAAATATCAAGTATAAATATCAAGATATCAGTAGGATTTGAAGAAAGTTGAAAGAAAATGGAGGGAAGCGTGTGAAGGGCAAAAGAAAATGGAAAAAGCAAATATTCTCGACGTTCGTAAGTCTAGGGATAATGACATGCATAATACAAATTCCGGGCGAAATAAATGCTCAGGAAGCAACAATCTTTGAAGAAGAAGATTATACCTTGCAGTTGGAAAACTATCAAAAAGAACTGGATATAGATATAAACGAAATTTCATATAATTCAGAAACCGACTGGGATTGGTCATATTATGGTGGAAATCATATTTCAAAAATTGCAAAAGGCGACAATGGATATTATATTCGCCTTGGCGAGTATATTTATTTTTGTAGCTTTGAACATGAAAAGTTGATACCACTTTGTGTTCGCCCAGATTGCTTGCACGGTAAGGAAAAATCGAGCGAGAAGAAGGAATTGTGCATGGCTTATGTTGGAGTTGGAAATATTACTATGTTCAGCGGAATTCAAGAAAATGAGGATACATTATATGCAAATTTTGCGATACAAGGCATAGGAGAAGATGGCAAGACATATGCAGGAGATGATTTATATTCAGTCAAAAAAGATGGTAGCAGTCGCGAAAAAATGAATTTAAAAATGGAAAATGCGTCTCGCTTTTGCATTCAGCGAGGAAATGTATATTATGTTACACATGTAACAGATCCTGCAAAATTAACAGAGACAGAAGGAGTGTACTGGGTGCCACTAGATGGAGGAGATCCGGTCCCGATTGCAGAGGTACAGGGCAATGCGATTTTCGAGATCTATCCGTATGGCGATTTTGTATATGGTTGGTGTGGTATGGAGAATGTGACGTATTTGTTTGTCTATGATTCCAAGACAGAAAAAACGACAGCAAGACGCTTTAAGCAAGAAAATATTCTCTTTTTTATACCGTGGGAAGAGGGGTTTATTGGAATGGACAATGGAAAGCTATTTCAGATCAGCCTAGATTTAAAGCAGGTAGAACAGATTGGGACACTGCTGTCGGGTAATAAGAATGAATTTGGAATATCGGATCACGATGAATTTTGGTTGTATAGCTTTCTGTCCACAGACGCTGACTATTTTTATTTTCAGGGAAGTGTAACGACACAGGAAGAAATAGAAGAGTTTGTAGCCATTTACGAGAAAGAAAATCTGGAACTGCAACAGATTATTTTTGTTGATGGAATGCCCGATTCCCAGTGCATTGGAGTTGATGAGAACCAGATTTTCTTTACCGGAAGAACAGAGGATGGCGATGCTGTATTTTGGCTGGAAAAGGAAACTATGCTAGAGAAAGATGCACAGTTCCATGTTTTACAGCCATAACAGAATCAATATAACAGAATCAACGCAGCTTATTTTTGGCAGCTTCCAAAATCTTTTCCAAACGCTCAATTTCTGCCTGGGAATCTTGTGGATTTTTTAGCTCGGATTCCACAAGGGGAGCGAGAAGATAACTGTCTGCAAAAAGCTGTCGAAAGGACTGGTACTCCTCCAAGAACATGCCGCTCAGGATATTTTTGGAATTATCGGCAATGCGAAATGCTCTGGCGAAGGACTTTTTGCGGAAAACAATGGAGTCGACCTCAACGAGTCCCAAATCAGAGAGCTTATGAATGATTGGTTGAACGATATTGGTGGTGTATGCGCTGTTTGTTGCAACAATATCGGAGATCGTCATTGGATTTTCGGCATGAGCGAGAATTGAGAGAATCTCAATTTCTTTTTTGGACAAATTTTTTGATGCTGCCATAGAGAACTCCTTTTCGAGTATAGATTTTATTTAAAATTATTTGAAATCAAAAAATCAAAATGTAATTTTTCTAATCTCTTTTATCATAATACAAAACTGCCAAAAGGTCAAAACCTTTCTTTCGCTTTGAATGAGGTTTTGGCCTTTCTTGGTTTTTGCCTTAAAGAAAAGTTAATAACTGAAATTACATTTTAAATTTATCGTAAGAATTGAACACTTTTCAATATTGTCAGAAAGTGATATACTGTATCTGATTAAAAAAAGAACAACAAACCGCATTGCGGGAAGGGATGGAAAGTATGAGAAAAAGAACCGTTTTAATCGGTCTTATTTTAATTGCTGCTGCAGGCGGCGGTTGGTATTATTATAAAAATTATTATAATCAGGAAAAATCGGCATCTGCAGAGTCAGCAGAAGGATCTGTTTATATGAGCAAGGTATCTGATATTATGGATCAGGGCGCACTTGGCATAAAGACGCGCCTTGTCGGTGTTGTAGATCCGCAGGAGTCAAAGGATATTAAGCTTGATTCTGATAAGCAGCTTAAGGAGACTTTTGTAGAAGTTGGCGATGAAGTGAAAAAGGGTGATCCTCTGTTTTCCTATGATGTTGAGGCAATGAAGCAAAAGATTCAGGAGGCTGATCTGGAATTAGAGGAGATGAATAATACACTCCAGACGATGAACCAGCAGTTAAATGAGCTGAATGTGCAGGCATCTAAGGCAAAGGAGTCTGAGAAGCAGGCGTATAATCTTCAGATTCTTTCAGCACAAAATTCAATTCATAAGCAGGAATATAATATAAGTGTCAAGCAGCTAGAGCGTGCACAGCTGGAGAAAAACGTTGATAATGCAGTTGTTTATTCAGATATTGACGGTATTATAAAGAGTATCAATTCTGATTCATCAGGCGGTGATTCGAGTTATGGTTCATCTGGTTCGAATGCCTTTATGACGATTCTGGCAACTGGCGATTACAGAATTAAGGGAACATGCAATGAAATGAATATTTACAGCTTATATGTGGGTGAGCAGATGGTAATTCGTCCAAGAGCTGATGAGGATAAAATATATACTGGTGTTGTAAGCAAAATCGAGACAGAGCCGGCAACTGATACCAATAATAGCAATATGTCCGATTCTTCAGCCGAGGGCAGCAAATACCATTTTTATGTAACGGTAAATGAGGCAATGGATTTGATGCTTGGTCAGCATGTAATCATGGAGGAGGATACCGGAGAAACAGAGGAAAAGACAGGTCTTTGGATTCCAAACTACTATGTAGTATCAGATGATGAGACGAATACTTACTATGTGTGGAGCTGCGATGACAACCAAAAGGTCTGCAGGAAAGAGATAAGTGTTGGAGAGATTGATGAAGAAATGCTTGAGTACCAGATTCTTGATGGACTGACAGAGAATGACTATATTGCTTTTCCGGATGAGCTGACACAGGAAGGTATGGAGGCTATTTTGCCGGACAGCATGGAGAATGGTGAAAATCAGGGCGATGCAGGAAATGCCGGTGTGATGAATGTGATGGAGTAAGGGGGCAGGCAGTATGCTGTTAGAGCTAAAAGATATAAATAAAAGTTATTTTCAGGGAAAGCAGGAAATGCCCGTCTTAAAAAATGTCAATTTTAGTGTAGAGGAAGGCGAGTATGTGGCAATCATGGGACCGTCAGGTTCCGGAAAATCAACATTAATGAATATTATCGGGTGCCTAGATAAGCCAACTTCAGGAAGCTTTTATCTGGATGGAAAGGACATTTTAAAATATAAAGACAATGCACTTTCAACTGTGCGTTTAAATACGATTGGATTTGTATTTCAGAGTTTCTTTTTGATGATGAAGCAGACGGCACTTGAAAATGTGTGTCTTCCGCTGACATATGCAGGAATACCAAAGAGAAAGAGAAAGGAGATTGCCGCGCAGGCGCTAAAGCGTGTCGGACTAGAAGATCGTATGAATTATAAACCGACACAGCTGTCAGGTGGACAGTGTCAGCGAGTAGCTATTGCAAGAGCCATTTCTAATCATCCCAAAATTTTGCTCGCAGATGAGCCAACTGGTGCGCTTGATTCCAAGTCTGGTGCACAGATTATGGAGCTTTTTCAGAGTCTTCACGAGGAAGGTGTAACAATTATTATGATTACACATGATTCGGAAATTGCATCACATGCGCAGCGTGTCATCCATATCCGCGATGGACAGATTGCGGAACAATAAGATTCAATAGAGATGACAGATGGAGGGCAGAAATGAAAAAATTAGCGGTATATATTCTGGTTCCGGCGCTGATCGTAGGAAGCTGCGGTGCAGGTGTTTATGTGTACCAGAAAAATAAACAGGCCAACACTTATGTGAAGGTTGTGCCTGTCAGCAGTATATCAACATCAGATTATGGCTCTGATATGTATATGTATGGACAAGTCGTCAACAATCAGCGCCAGCAAATCAACGTTACGACCTCACAGAAAATTTCGGAGGTTTTAGTAAAAAAGGGAGATACCGTCAATATTGGTGATCCGATTTTAAAAATGGATACGACGATGGATAACTTGAATCTGCAGGATCTTGAGATCCAGATTCAAAAAAAGGTTCTTGAAATTTCGGATGGTTTTAAGCGGTTGGACAAGTTACAAAAGACAACTCCGACGGCACCGTTTAATCCAGGCGATTTTGATCCAGGCTGGGATCCAGGATGGGATCCGGGCTGGGAAGAGCCGGAAGAGAGTTCATCCGAAGAAGAAAGCTCAAGTGAAGAGGAGAGTTCAAGCGAAGAAGAAAGTTCAAGCGAAGAGGAGAGTTCATCCGAAGAATCTTCATCCGAAAAGGAGAGTTCCACTGAAGAAAGTTCAACAGAAGAAAGTTCTTCAAATGAAAGTTCATCCGAAGATGAAAGCTCAGAACAACCAACATCTGAACAGGAATCAAGCAGTGAAGAGCCAACAAAGCCAGAGGAGTCAAGTGGTGAGCAGACGAGTGCAGAGCAGCCGACAGGTACAGAACCGTCTTCGGAAAGTCCATCTCAAAGCTCATCTTCAGAACCGTCCGCAGATCAGTCAAGTCAGGATCAGTCAAGTGCAGAGGAATCTAGTCCAGAGCAGTCAAGTTCAGAAAATCCTAGTACGCAGCCAAGTGAGGAATCAACACCAGAACCGACCACGGTGCCTGATCCGACAGGCGCAAATGGAGAACAGCTGATTGGAAAGGAAATTACAAAAGTAGAGCAGGCAGCAAGCGGTGATGGAAGTAAGCAGTCACCATATTTGTTTCTTTGCGGTGCTGATGCAAAGCTTGATAATGCACTGATTCGTAAGCTTGTAAGTGAGAAAAAATATGCAACAATTCGTTTTTATAATGAGAGTGGAATGCCGGCGTATGATCTTGACTTATCAAAGATGATTCTTTCTGAGGATGATAAGCCGATTATTCACACACATAATTATATAGAAGAAAGTCGCACAGAGGCCACATGTTTGTCGCCGTCAATTGTAACATATCGCTGCGACGGATGCGGTGATGGATACATTGTGCAGGAGGGTGAAAAGGCAGATCATATATTTGTAGATATTGTAAATAACCCTGCAACATGTGTGACAAAGGGCTATCTTGTTAGACAGTGTTCAGTATGTGGTGTGATTGAAACGCAGCAGACTGACCCAGATCCAAATGCACATCAATATGTATTGTATTATGATGGCGGCACGACAAGTCCGTGGAATTATTACCAGTGCAGTGTATGTGGTGCAACAAAGACAGAGGCAAATCCTAATTACGTGCAGCCAACAATGCCATCTTCAGAACCATCGACAGAGTCTGGCACACAAAGTGCATATAATATCACAGAGGAGCGCACGGCAATGCTGGCAACAGCATCTGTACGTCATACACTGACGGCGGCGGGCAGTGGAGATGGTGACGGTAATGGTAATGGATCAGCCGATATCTCACTTCCAACATTCCAGAATGAGGATTTTAGCGGCTACACAGCAGAAGAACTTGCGAAGGAGATTCAGTCTCAGAAGGAGAGTCTGCGTGATATGGATTTGGAGCGCAGAAAGTTAGAGCTTGAATATGCAAAGCAGCAAAAAGAGCTGGCAAAAAGCGCAACTATCTGCAGTACCGTAAAGGGAACAGTAGAAGAACTGCAAAATATGGATGATATTGATTATTCTAAGCCGTTTGCCGTTATTAACGGAGGCGAAGGATATTACGTTCAGGGAACTGTCACAGAGGATCTTCTTGATACTTTTGTGCCGGGAATGGAGATTTCATGCAGCAGCTGGGTGGATGATTCATCAATTTTCTGTACAGCGGTAGTAACAGAAGTTTCTGAGTATCCAACTACAAATACGATGGGAGGTTCACAGAATCCAAATCTTTCATATTATCCGTTTGTAGCATATATTACGCCAGAGGATGGAAAGGGACTTACAAATGGCGCTTATGTTGATATTAGCCTGACGACCCAGGGTGATTCTGATTCTCTTTATATAAGTCAGATGTATGTCAAGAAAGAAGATAATCGTTACTTTGTCTATGCGAGAAATCAGCAGACCGGTCTTCTTGAAAAGCGCTATGTCACGATTGGAAAGAGTCTGTATGGCAGCTATTACCAGATCAAATCAGGATTAACAAATGATGATATGATTGCAGTACCATTTGGAAAGACTGTAAAGGAAGGTGTTAAGACAACAAGTGAGTATGGTGATGACAGCAATGAACAGATGGATCCAGGTATGAATCCGGATATGGATGCAAGCATGTATGACAATGGAATGATGTATGATGCAAGTATGGCAGATGATGGCATGATGTACAATGCAAGTATGGCAGATGATGGCATGATATACAATGCAAGCATGGCAGATGATGGGGAGGTGGATCAGTAAATGTTTGAAAATATACGATTATCCTTTCAGGGAATCTGGTCACATAAACTGCGTTCATTTCTGACAATGCTTGGCATTATCATAGGTATTGCAGCCATTATTGCTATTGTTTCTACCATAGAAGGAACAAATGAATTAATCAAGCAGAACATGATGGGCAATAATCGTCATACGGTAAAGGTTCAGCTGTCACAGGATGATTACACATATGAGATCAGCACATGGAGTCCATCACCAGAGGGTGTTCCGCTCTTTGATGAGGATACGCGTCAGGAGATTCTGCAAATTCCAAACGTGCTGCGTGCTGCATTTTATCAGGTGCGTTCCGAGTATAATAGTGTTGTTTTTTATAATAATCAGTCGTTAAGCAGCTGTACGGTGCTTGGCATTGATCAATATTATTTTGGCACGGCAGGCTATCAGATAATGCAGGGGCGTGAAATTGTTCAGGAGGACAGCAAAAAAAAGCGTCAGGTGGCAGTTATCGATGAGTCAGTTTTGCGTACATTATTTCCAGATGAAGATCCAATTGGAAAAACAATTGAGATATATGGAGAACCATTTATAGTAGTAGGTGTATGTACGCAGGTTGGCCAAAGCGAACTTGTTATTAACTCAGAGGAAGAATACTGGACATATTATCAGGGTGGTTCATCAAGTGGTAATATCTATATTCCAAAGGGCGTATGGGGAACAATCTATAAGTTTGACGAAGCGCAGAATCTTGTTTTGCAGGCAAGTGGAGCAGATGAGATGGCGGCAGCAGGAAAGGCTGCAGCAAATATCATGAATCAGAATATGAACGTATCGGATTCGAGCATTACCTACCGTTCTGAGGATCTGATGCAGCAGGCAAAGCAGCTGCAGGATATGCAAAGCTCTACTAACAGCATGTTAATCTGGGTTGCATGCATCTCCCTTCTTGTCGGAGGAATTGGTGTCATGAATATCATGCTTGTCTCTGTTACAGAACGCACAAAGGAGATTGGTTTAAAGAAGGCAATCGGAGCTAAGAAGGGAAGAATCCTCGGGCAGTTTTTAACGGAAGCTGCAATTCTTACAAGTATGGGTGGACTTTTGGGCGTAGCAGCAGGAATCGGACTTGCAGAGGTTATCTCAAAGATGTCCGATACGCCAGTTGCAATCAACGGTACTTCTATTGTAGTATCGGTTGGATTTTCCACTCTTATTGGTGTGATCTTTGGTTTGTTGCCATCCATTTCAGCGGCAAACTTAAACCCGATCGAGGCACTTCGCCACGAGTAAGATAAATGGAAGCAGGAACAGCAGATGCTTTTTGCGGCAGCAAATGCTGCATTTAAGGATGAAGCGACAAAGCAACGGCTAAAACAACGATTAAAAAAGCAGTCCAAAGAGCAATCCAAATAACAGCGAAAGCAACAATTAAGACACGAAGAAAAAATAAGCAAGACTGAATGCAAAGGCAGTCAAGAAGGAGGAAATGAGGTATGGCACAGTGGTTAAAAGATGCGGTTTTTTATGAAATTTATCCGCAATCCTTTCAGGACACAAACGCAGATGGAATCGGTGATTTTCAGGGAATCATTGACCATCTGGACTACATTAAGGAGTTAGGCTGCAATGCAATCTGGATGAACCCATGCTTTGCATCTCCATTTGGTGATGCGGGCTATGATGTCTCTGATTATTATACTGCAGCGCCGCGTTACGGAACAAATGAGGATTTAAAGCGACTATTTGATGAAGTACATAAAAGAGGAATGCACATTCTTCTTGATCTGGTTCCAGGTCATACATCGGTGGATCATCCGTGGTTTAAGGAATCTCTTAAAGCTGAGAAAAATCCATATACAGACCGTTACATCTGGACGAACAATATCTGGGATCAGCCAGAGGGCATTGGCTCCATCAAGGGTATTTCCGATCGTGATGGTTGCTGCGTAGTAAATTTCTTCTCTCATCAACCAGCATTAAATTATGGCCATTATATTTGTGAGCACCCATGGCAGCAGCCAATGGACGCCGAGGGACCAAAAGCTACGGTTGCGGAGATGGAAAAGGTAATGCGTTTCTGGCTGAAAATGGGTTGTGATGGATTTCGTGTTGATATGGCAGGTTCTCTTGTAAAGAATGACCCGGATGGTCTTGGAACAATTCAATTGTGGCAGGGCATCCGCCCATTCCTTAGTAAAGAATTTCCAGAGGCAGCAATGGTATCGGAGTGGGGAGAGCCGGATAAGTCCTTACAGGCAGGCTTTGATATGGACTTTCTGCTTCATTTTGGACCATCTCACTACAACGATCTGTTTCGTTGTGAAGAGCCATATTTTTCCTCCAGAGGAAAGGGCAGTGCGGCAGCCTTTGTTGAGAAATATAAGGAGAGCCGCAAGAAGGCAGGCGAAAAGGGCTTAATCTGTATTCCGTCTGGAAACCACGATATGGATCGTTTGGCAAGAACGCTGCATGGCGATGAGTTAAAGGTAGCATTTGCATTCCTTTTAACGATGCCGGGTGCGCCGTTTATTTATTATGGAGACGAGATCGGTCTTCGCTATGTGGAAAATCTGGTTTCGGTTGAGGGTGGTTACAGCCGTACGGGTTCTCGTTCTCCGATGCAGTGGAATCACAGTGTCAACTTTGGTTTTAGCAATGCATCGCCAGAAAAACTGTATATTCCAACTGATGATAAGCCGAATAGTCCGACAGTAGAGGATCAGATGGCAGATCCAGCTTCCCTGTACTATGAGGTAAAGAAGCTGATTGCGCTTCGCCGTGCACACAGCGCGCTGTTAAGCGATGGTGACATCGAGTTTGTATCGGATGGTGCAGACGGTGCACCGCTTGCCTATATTCGAAGCAGTGCAGATGAGAAGATTCTTGTGATCATCAATCCGGCGGACAAAGAGGCTGTCTTGGAAGTACCGGGTATATGGAATGAGAGCTTGTATACGGTGGGTGGTACCGTAAAGGCAGAAAATGGAAAACGGATTATTTCGCCAAAGTCTGCCAACGTATTAAGATAATTTATCAAGGCCAACGATAAAAATGCAAATGATAAAAGAGTAAGTAAGGAAAGCGAGGAACTAGTAATGATTTATTTTCAGTGTGATTACGAGGAAGGCTGTCATCCAGCCATTTTAAAAAAGCTTCAGGAGACAAATTTGGAGCAGACGGTCGGATACAGCATGGATCCGTACTGTGCAAGTGCAAGAGAAAAGATAAAGAAGGCGATCGCACGACCGGATGCCGATGTGCATTTTCTGGTAGGCGGAACGCAGACAAATATGACGGTTATTGCGGCAGCGTTAAAGCCGTGGCAGGGCGCAATTTGCGCTGATACCGGTCATATTGCATGCCATGAGACAGGTGCAGTCGAGGCAACCGGCCATAAGGTATTGGCACTTCCTTCCGAGGATGGAAAGATTACAGCCGAACAGATCGAAGAGACCGTGAAGAAGCATTATGCGGATGGCAGTCATGAGCATATAGTGCAGCCAGGTATGGTGTACATCTCCTTCCCGACCGAGAGCGGAACACTGTACAGCAAGCAGGAATTGACCGATATCTATGCGGTTTGCAAGGCACTTGACATTCCACTATTTGTTGATGGAGCGCGCCTTGGCTATGGCTTGCAGAGTCCGGCATGTGATGTTACACTGCCAGAGCTTGCTAATCTTTGTGATGTATTTTATATCGGCGGAACAAAGTGCGGTGCGCTCTTTGGTGAGGCCGTTGTCATTTTAAAGGAATCACTTAAAAAGGATTTTCGCTATATGATTAAGCAGCGCGGCGGTATGTTTGCAAAGGGTCGTCTGTTAGGCATTCAGTTTGATACGCTGTTTACAGATGACTTATATGAGACGATCTGCGCAGAAGCAGTAAAGAAGGCGATGACTGTGCGCGAGGCATTCTTGGCAAAGGGCATTTCCATGTATGGAAGTTCTATGACAAATCAGCAGTTTCCAATTCTGACCGATGCACAGAAGGAGGCACTTGCAAAAGACTTTGCATTTGAATACTGGGGAGAGGCTCCAGACGGCGCAGGAAGCATTGTGCGCTTTTGCACCAGCTGGGCAACAACCGACGAGCAGATTAAGGCACTGACCGATGCAATAGCAACACTGTAAGCTTCACTTGCAATTTAAATCATGAAAGAAAAAAGAGTCGCCCAATTGAGCGGCTCTTTTTGAGGTCACAGGATGCGTGAACCAAAATGCGTTATTGTATTAGTCATTGTATCCGTTCGGATTCTTTGTCTGCCAGTTCCAGGAATCTGCGCACATCTCATCAATATCATACTGTGCAGTCCAGCCAAGCTCAGCGGCAGCCTTGTCGCACTTGGAGTAGCAGGTTGCGATATCGCCGGCACGGCGTGGCTTGATCACATATGGAAGCTTCTTGCCACAAGCCTTCTCGAATGCGTGGATGACATCCAGAACGCTGTAGCCCTTTCCGGTACCAAGGTTGTAGATGCTAACGCCTTCCTTGTCGGCTAATTTCTGGATGGCCTTTACATGGCCCTTTGCAAGGTCTACTACGTGGATGTAGTCACGAACGCCGGTTCCATCCGGTGTATCGTAGTCATCGCCGAATACGTTGATGCATGGAAGCTTTCCGATGGCTACCTGTGCAACATATGGAAGCAGATTGTTCGGGATACCCTTTGGATCCTCGCCGATTAAACCGCTCTTATGCGCACCGATTGGATTGAAGTAACGAAGCAGAATAACATTCCACTCTGGGTCAGCAGTGTGAATATCGGTTAATACCTGCTCAAGCATCCACTTTGTCCAGCCGTATGGGTTGGTTGCAGTACCCTTCGGGCAGTTTTCTGTGATCGGAATTTCAGCAGGGGAACCATATACGGTAGCGGAAGAACTGAAGATGATGTTCTTAACGCCGTGCTTGCGCATCTCGTCACACAGAATCAGTGTACCGGACATGTTGTTGGTGTAATACTCGATCGGCTTTACAACAGACTCACCGACAGCCTTGAGTCCTGCAAAATGGATAACGGCGTCAATTTTCTCATTATCAAAGATTGCCTTTACGCCTTCACGATCCAGCATATCGGTCTGGTAGAAGGTGACTTTCTTTCCGGTGATCTGCTCGATACGATCAACAGCCTTCTTGTTGGCATTGTACAGGTTGTCCATGATTACAACCTCGTATCCCTCATTTAACAGTTCTACGCAGGTATGGCTGCCGATATATCCGGCACCACCGGTAACTAAAATTTTCATGATAACCCCATTTCTGCGCTGCCACAAAAATAATAAAAATGTAGTATAGATTGTAATTTGTAAATGTAGATGATAGGCGTACAGGCAATGAATCAGCCGCAGCGCTGGCTGACTGCCTTAACGTGCATTTGGAAAGAAACTTGACTTTCCGTTACTTACAATTATAATGAGAGAGGAGTAGTATGGCAACAACTATTTTAGAAAAAAATATAACTATTTTGAGGTAAATCGAAATAGAGAAAATAGAAAACGATTACGTTTGTTTTGTGCGAGGTATCTATGCAGATAAAAATCAATGAGGAAAAAAAAGAACTGAAATTTCATGGAAGCTACGAATTCCCTGTATTTGTCAGTCATGAGGTTCTGTCCGCTTATGAAAGAGGCGCATTTGCATGGCATTGGCATCCAGAGGTTGAGTTAACCTATATTGAGGATGGGCAGATTGAGTATCAGGTGAACGACACGGTGTACCATTTAAAGCAGGGCGATGGTCTTTTTTGCAATGCAAATGCCCTTCATACAGGTCACATGCTCAACCAGGGCGACTGTCATTACCTGTCTGTGACATTTCATCCGCGCATGATTTATGGTTTTGAAGGAAGCGCTGTAGACAAGCGCTATGTTGAGCCAGTGACACGAAATGATCTGTTAGGAGGACTACATCTTGTACCTGATGATGGATGGCAGTCAAACGTGTTGGCACTTATTCAGAATCTGGTAGAAACGTATGAGGCACATAAGTCGGGATTTGAACTTGCAAGTTGTCAGACACTTTTAACAATTTGGAGTACACTTTATTCAAATGTGTGGAGCGCAATTGCGTCCGATTCGTCGGTTCAGTATAAAGAAATCGAACGTTTAAGAAAGACAATCACATATCTTCAGGAACACTATCATGAGCATGTGACACTCAGCGCAATTGCGGAGCACGTCAACATCTGCACCAGCGAATGCTGCCGTTTTTTCAAGCGTCACATGAATCAGACGATCTTTGAGTACCTGCTTGAGTATCGCATTGAGAAGAGTTTGCCGCTTCTAATTCGAGGGGAGGACAGCATCACGGCGATCGCGCAGGCGGTCGGATTTTCAAATCCAGCGTACTTTGGAAAGGTCTTTCATCAGGTCATGAGGTGCTCACCGAGCGATTATCGAAAGTCTTTCATTTCAAAGACG
This sequence comes from Lachnospiraceae bacterium, assembly GCA_052273485.1. Classification (GTDB taxonomy): domain Bacteria; phylum Bacillota; class Clostridia; order Lachnospirales; family Lachnospiraceae; genus Anthropogastromicrobium. The sequence continues at coordinate 37,992 of DAVZID010000011.1, read as the reverse complement.
CAGAAAGTATAGTCAGACGATATGACAGGATTTCCCAAAAGACATCATAATATTTTGCCGATATCGGGAACATGGATTCGTATTGCGTGAAAAAACTGCAAAAAAAAAATCAAAGTTGCAAAAGCACCCACTACAAGTATAAATTCGATAGACACTAAATACAGTATAAATACATTGACAAAAGCACAAGATGTTGTATAATGATGAGGAACAACTTGATTAAGGGGGCTGCACAATGAAGATTATTAAAAGAAGTGGAGCAGAGGCAATCTTTGACGCAAATAAGATTGCACAGGCCGTGAAAAAGGCCAATAACAGCGTGGTTGAGGCGGAAAGATTAAGCCATCATCAGATCGCTCATATTGCAGAAAAAGTAGAGAAGCAGTGCCTTGCAGTGAACCGTTCTTTAAACGTAGAAGAGATACAGGATCTTGTGGAGAATGCCATTATGAGTGAGCAGGCCTTCTCTGTAGCGAGAAATTATGTGAAGTACCGCTATGAGCGCGAGTTAGCCAGAACACACAATACAACTGATGACCGTATTAAGAGCATTCTTGAGTGTAACAACGAAGAGGTAAAGCAGGAAAACTCCAATAAGAATCCGACTGTAAACAGCGTACAGAGAGATTACATTGCAGGTGAGGTAAACAAGGATTTTACTAGAAGATTTTTGCTGCCAGAGGATATTGTGGCAGCACATGACGCTGGAATTATCCATTTCCATGACACCGATTACTATGCACAGCACATGCACAACTGTTGTCTGATTAATCTTGAGGACATGCTGCAAAACGGCACAGTGATCAGTGAGACAATGCTTGAAAAGCCAAAGAGCTTTTCTACCGCATGTAACATTGCTACACAGGCCATTGCACAGGTAGCCAGCTCACAGTATGGTGGTCAGAGTATTTCGCTGGCACATCTTGCACCGTTTGTACAGATTAGCCGTGAGAAATTCCGCCGTATGGTCCGCAAGGAGATGGAGGAAGCAGGCATTCCAGTAACGGAGGAGCAAATCAACACCATCGCGGAGAAGCGTGTAAAGGAAGAAATTAACCGTGGTGTTCAGGTCATCCAGTATCAGGTCATCACCTTGATGACAACAAATGGACAGGCTCCATTTATCACCGTATTTATGTATATTGATGAGGTACCGGAGGGTCAGACAAGAGAGGACTTAGTAGCCATCATCGAGGAGATGCTGCATCAGCGTATTCGCGGTGTCAAGAATGAGAAGGGCGTATGGATCACACCGGCATTCCCGAAACTGATTTATGTGCTTGAGGAGGATAACATTCATGAGGACAGCAAGTATTATTATCTGACAAAGCTGGCCGCAGAGTGCTCCGCAAAGAGACTGGTACCGGATTATATTTCCGAGAAAGTCATGAAGGAATTAAAGGATGGAAATTGCTATCCTTGTATGGGTTGCCGTTCCTTCTTAACTGTATATCACGATGAAAACGATAAGCCGAAGTTTTATGGACGCTTCAATCAGGGAGTTGTCACAATCAATCTGGTTGATGTGGCATGTTCTTCTGATAAGGATATGGAGCGTTTCTGGGAGATCTTCGATGAGCGCCTCGAACTGTGTCACCGTGCGCTGATGTGCCGTCACAATCGTTTAAAGGGAACGCCGTCTGATGTGGCACCAATTCTTTGGCAGTATGGTGCGTTAGCCCGTTTAAAGAAGGGTGAGACGATTGACCGCTTGCTGTACAATGGCTATTCCACGATTTCCCTTGGTTATGCCGGTCTGTGCGAGTGTGTCAAGTACATGACAGGAAAGAGCCATACCGATCCACAGGCAACCCCGTTTGCGCTTGAGATTATGCAGCATATGAACGATGCGTGTGCAAAGTGGAAGGCAGAGCATAATATCGACTTTAGTCTGTATGGTACTCCGCTTGAGTCTACCACCTACAAGTTTGCAAAGTGCTTACAGAAGCGTTTTGGTATCATCCCGGGTATCACAGACAAAAACTACATCACAAACAGCTATCATGTTCACGTAACGGAGAAGATTAATGCATTTGATAAGCTGAAGTTTGAGGCACAGTTCCAGAGACTATCCCCAGGCGGTGCAATCAGCTATGTTGAGGTTCCGAACATGCAGAACAACCTCGAGGCTGTTCTGGCTGTTATGAAGTACATCTATGAGAACATTATGTACGCCGAGTTAAATACCAAGAGCGACTACTGTCAGGTATGCGGCTACAATGGAGAGATACAAATTGTATCCGATGATGATGGAAAGCTTGTTTGGGAGTGCCCGAACTGCGGCAACCGCGATCAGGACAAGATGAATGTTGCAAGACGTACCTGCGGCTATATCGGAACGCAGTTCTGGAATCAGGGAAGAACCCAGGAGATTAAGGAACGTGTATTGCATCTGTGAGACAGCTGCACATCTGTAATTTATAATAATTGAGATAGAAAAGAGCGTGTTGGGACTTTTGTCACAGCGCGTTCTTTTTCTTTCGTCTTGCCAATCGCCTTTTTCCATGCTATACTAAAGCGAACATGCCTTTTTGTTTTATAGGTACGTTAAAGGAGAAAACAATGATTTCCTATATTTCAGGTATTTATGCCGGACACAGCACAGACGCCGTAATTATTGAATGTAATGGCATCGGCTTTTGCATCCGGGTACCGGAGACCGTATTCAATCGTCTTCCGGCAAAAAATAGTGAATTTAAGCTGTATACCTATCTTCATGTAAAGGAAGATGCGATGCAGCTATATGGTTTTATAAGCAGAGAAGAACAGGAGATGTTTGAGCTTCTGATTGGTGTCAGCGGCATTGGTCCGAAGGGGGCACTTGGAATTTTATCCGCATTAACGATGGATACGCTTCGGTTTGCGATCTATGCGCAGGATGCGAAGACAATCGCGAAGGCACCGGGTATTGGGCTAAAGACTGCTCAGAAGATGATTCTTGAGCTAAAGGATAAGATTTCGCTTGCCGATACGCTTGGAGAGCAGTCAGCAGAGGTTGCAAACACAGGTACAACAAATTCGGCTGCTTCCGCGAATCGCGCAGAGGCGATTGAGGCATTGACTGCACTTGGCTTTAGTGCGTCCGAGGCTGTGCGTGCAGTTTCTGGTGTCAAGGATATTGAGACACTAAGCACTGAGGCGATTATCAAGGCAGCGTTAAAGAAGACCCTGTAGTCAGAATGGAGCCGCGCTTCGAGAGCAATCAGAGCAATCGTAGGGAAGACAATAGAGGAACAACATGGAAAGAAGAATTATCACGACCCAGCTCGAAGAAAATGAAAACGTGCTGGAAAATCATCTCAGGCCTCAGTATTTATCCGAATATATCGGACAGGAAAAGGCGAAAGAGATTCTAAAGGTATATATAGAGGCGGCGAAGAAGCGAAAAGAAGCGTTGGATCATGTACTTTTATATGGCCCTCCGGGACTTGGAAAGACCACGCTTGCCGGAATCATTGCAAATGAGATGGGAAGCAACATTAAGATTACATCCGGTCCTGCAATCGAAAAGCCAGGCGATATGGCTGCCATTTTAAACAGCCTCTGTGAAAATGACGTACTCTTTGTGGATGAGATTCATCGTCTGAGTCGTCAGGTCGAGGAGGTTTTGTATCCGGCGATGGAGGACTTCGAGATTGATATTATGATCGGAAAAGGAGCGACAGCGCGTTCGATTCGTCTGGATCTTCCGAAGTTTACGCTTGTTGGTGCCACCACGAGAGTTGGTCTTTTGACAGCGCCGCTTCGTGACCGTTTTGGCGTGGTGCATAAGCTTGATTTCTATACGACAGATGAGCTGGTGCAGGTGTTAGAGCGCTCTGCCGATGTCCTTAATGTCAAGCTCGAGCGTGAGGGCGCATTAGAGCTTGCACGTCGTTCAAGAGGAACGCCGCGTCTGGCAAACCGTCTGTTAAAGCGTGTGCGTGATTTTGCACAGGTGCGCTATGACAGCGTCATTACCAAAGAAGTAGCCGAGTATGCACTGGATCTTCTTGAGGTAGATCGCCTCGGACTAGACAAGGGCGACCGAGCCATCTTGGAGACGATCGCCGATAAGTTTGGCGGCGGTCCAGTGGGTCTTGATACCATTGCAGCAGCACTTGGCGAGGATTCCGGTACGATTGAGGATGTGTATGAGCCGTATCTGATTCAGAATGGACTGATTGAGCGAACACCGCGAGGCAGAGCAATCACCCGTCTGGCATATGAGCATCTTCACAGGTCAGTGCCTGAAGTGTAAATCATGTGGATCAAAAATAAATTGGAAGACGCGTACGATGCCATTTACAAAGTGGTGGCATTTCGGGCGTAAGGAATAAGAAACAAAAGTCAGATGGCTTTGAGGATATGGAGAGCATGGAAAGAAATAGTACAGATGTTATAATAGAAGATAAGGTGTATACCATCAGCACCGATCAGGATGCCGCGTATGTAAGAGCACTTGCAGAGTACATCAATGAGAAAATGGAGCTGTTACACCGCCAGTCGGAGTACAGTAAGCAGCCAAATGGCATTCGACAGATGCTTGTTTTAATGAATATGGCAGATGATTACTGCCGTATGAAACAGCAGGCAGAGGAAGCCCAGAAACGATACGAGCAGCAGGAAACAGAATTTTACAACATGAAGCGCGAAATGGTTAATATGCAGATGACCATGGCAAATATGAAAAAGAAGTTTGAGGAAAAGAAGCAGCCATCCCAGGCGGTATGTCCGTATTTGCAGTCATTGCAAGAAAAGGCAGAAGCTGCAGAAACTTGTGAAGCGCACAAAGAGAACATAGAGCAGCAAGTCAAAACAGAAAGTCAGACAAAAGTTGAAAAGAAGCCAGAGGCAGAGCTTGTACAGGAAGCAGCTGCGACAGCACAGTCAAAGAAGCCACGTCCGCCGTATGGAACCTTTGCACCGAATGCAACAACACACAAAAAGAAATAAACCAATTCAATAAGAATATTTGAAAGAACAACAAACAAAGTAGGTAACAATGCAAATAAAATGTACATAAGCCCGGGCAGAGTGCCGGGGCTTTGTGCTTTCACACAAACGAAAGGCAGGCATAAAGAATGAGACAAAAAGCAGAGCTGCTTGCACCGGCCGGATCCGTTGAGACGATGTATGCGGCCTTTGCAGCGGGAGCAGATGCCGTATACATCGGTGGCAGCCGTTTTGGCGCGCGCGCTTACGCGGATAATGCCGAGAGCGAGCCACTTCTTGAGGCGATTGATTACGCGCACCTGCACGGAAAAAAATTGTATCTGACCGTTAATACGCTGTTAAAGGAGCAGGAGATGAAGGAACTGTATGCGTATCTTCTGCCATTTTACCGTCAAGGTCTTGATGCGGTGATCGTGCAGGATTTCGGTGTTTTTCGCCGTGTGCGCGAGTGGTTTCCAGATCTTGCAATCCATGCAAGCACACAGATGACGATGAGCGGTGAACTGTCCGCATTGAAATTAAAGGAGCTTGGTGCAACCCGTATTGTAACACCGCGTGAATTATCGCTTGATGAAATTCGACGCATTCATGAAAGCTGTGATCTTGAGATCGAAAGCTTTGTGCATGGCGCACTCTGCTATTGCTACTCCGGTCAGTGTCTGTTTTCCAGTATTGCAGGTGGTCGAAGCGGCAACAGAGGTCGCTGTGCGCAGCCGTGCCGTATGGCTTACACGGTCGAGCAAAATGGAAAGGTTGTTTTGCCACAGCAAAAGGGCTATATTTTAAGCCCAAAGGATCTGTGTACGATTGAGCTTTTGCCGCAGTTAATTGAGGCTGGAATCTATTCGCTAAAGATTGAAGGGCGAATGAAAAAGCCAGAGTACACGGCCGGCGTAGTCAGCATTTATCGAAAGTACTTGGATCGCTATCTGGCAAATCCAACAGCGCCATATCGCGTATCCGAGGCCGATAAGAAGCATCTTTTGGGATTATTTAATCGAAAGGGCTTTACAGACGGCTATTATACCAGACACAATGGTTCATCGATGATCACGTATACAGCGCCAGATTTTCGCGCCGGGGAGGATGAATTTCTGGAAAAAATTCGTACCGACTATATTGGTACAAAATTGAAAGAAACTATAAAAGGAACGGTAAAGATTTATCAGGGAAAACCTGCTATACTAACTGTGACTGCTGCGGTAGAGAAAGAAAATCTGCCGGAAACAGCACAAAATCAGATGGGGAACGCGCATCAAAAAGAGGTTACGGTCCGTGCAGGTCTGGTGCAGGAGGCAAAAAGTCGTCCACTCACAAAGGAATCAATCCAAAAGCAAATGGAAAAGCTTGGTGATACTGATTTTTCATGGGAAACGCTTACGATTGAGACAGATGAAGCATCTTTTTGTCCAGTTGGTGTGTTAAATGAATTGCGAAGAAATGCGATTGGCGCGATTCAAAACGAGCTGCTTTGGGCATGGCACAGAGAGGAAGAGACGAAAGCAGCTGAGGAAAAAATGGCTAAAGGAAAGGATCACGTAACAAACAAAGTCACAAATGAAGTGGCAGATGCCATGACTGCCAAGGCAAGTGATAAGCAGGACAAAACAGCTTCTCCATCTGTGATCTGGCATGCATCAGCCGAGACGATGGAGCAGTTTACGTGTCTGTTGACACAGGACTGGATTCAGCAGTTGACAGTCGACAGCCATATCGGTGAGCCAGAGGAATATGCACAGCTAGTACGCAGTGCGCATGACGTAAATAAAACCTGCTATCTGTATCTTCCAAAGGTAGTTCGCCAAGAGGATGAGACATGGTACTTGTCACATAGAGAAGTCATTCTTGCGGCAGGCTTTGATGGGATTCTCGCATCCACACCAGAGGCATGGCTGTTTGCACAAAAATATCTGCTTCCTGGAAAGGTGGCAGCAGATCACAGTCTGTATACTTGGAATACAAAAGCGGCAGAGGAGATAGCTTCATGGGGAAGTCAGTACCGCACACTTTCTGTTGAGCTAAATCGAAGAGAACTAGAGGCATCGGCTGACCGAAATAGTGAGCTGATCGTTTATGGACGCATTCCGATGATGGTATCGGCACAGTGCATTTGCAAAAATACAATCGGCTGCAAAAAACAGCCAGTAGAGCTGACACTTGTCGATCGAATGAGAAATCGTTTTCCGGTCAAGAATAGTTGTAGAGAGTGTTACAACGTGATCTACAACAGTCTGCCGCTTTCGCTTGCCGATCAGTGGTCATCTGTGCGGACGTTGCCGCTTCGTGGATATCGCTTAAGCTTTACGACGGAGACTCGAAAGCAGATGCAGGAGGTGCTTTCGGTATATGGAGAGCTTGCATGTACTGGAAGAACGTCTGGAAAGCTTGAAAATACGACGCGTGGCCACTACAAGAGAGGTGCCGAGTAAATGTAGCTACCTTTGTCATAACAATACAGACTGTGAAAACTTATTTGACACAGATTAGAACGAAAGGGAAGAACAGATGGCAACATTATTAACGAGTGTATGTAAATATTCAATGATCATTGTAATGATCTTATATACCGTGCTGGCATTCTGGTCACTCAAATATAAGAGTGTTGAAAATATGAGAGGGTGTTATTGGGGAATGAACCTTTTAACCTTTTCCTTTTTGACGCTTGGCTTTGCAGTGATTACAATCAATGAGCGGCGTATTTTAATGGTGGGATATTATGCGGCGATTCTGCTGTTTTTTGTCGTTTATCTTCTTGTGTACCGATGCTTATATAGGAAGGCAAATCTGGCACTATTAAGTCATATGATGATGTTTTTGACGATCGGCTTTATTTTGCTCACACGACTCAACCCGAAGCAGTCCGTCAAGCAGTATATCATTGTAGTCGGCTCTTCCGTGCTGACACTGATTATTCCAAAAATGTTTGCAAAGCTAAAGGCGGCGCGTAACTGGGCAATGGTCATGGGTATCGTTGGTGTTTTGATGCTGGGTGCTGTTTTGGTAGTCGGAAAGCTTACAAGAGGTGCGAACCTTTACATCAACCTTGGCTTTTTCAGCTTTCAGCCGTCTGAGTTTGTAAAGATCAGCTTTGTATTGCTGATTGCTGTGCTGTTACGTGAACGCACCGATCTGAAGCGTGTACTGCTGTCGGCAGTCATCGCGGCATTACACGGTGTGATCTTGGTTGCATCAAGAGACCTTGGTGCTGCACTTATTTTCTTTGTATCGTATCTGATGATGTTATACGTAGCAACAAAGCAAAAAGCATACTTGTTCCTTGGATTGATCGCAGGTATACTGGCGAGTATTGCAGCTTATTTTCTATTTGCCCATGTGCGTGTGCGTGTACAGACATGGCTTCATCCGTTTGCAGATTTTTATGGAAAGGGAAATCAGATCGGAAACTCACTTTTCGGTATTGGAACTGGAGGATGGTTCGGACAAGGTCTTTACAAGGGACAGCCGTCCAAGACACCAGAGGTTATCATGGACTGTATCTTTACTGCGGTCTGCGAGGAGCTTGGTGGTATTATCGGTATCTGTCTGATCTTAATTTGTATTGCGTGCCTGTTAATGTTTATTGCAGTTGCAGCAGAGCTGTATCTTCCATTCTATAAGCTGATTGGAATCGGACTCGCGGCCATCTATGGTACGCAGGTCTTTTTGACGATCGGAGGCGGTATCAAATTCATTCCGCTTACAGGAGTCACGCTTCCGCTTGTCAGCTATGGAGGAAGTTCCGTGCTAAGCACATTTATTATCTTTGGAATCATGCAGGAATTGTATATCAAACGTCAGAATGAGGTGGAAAGACTTGAGAGAATCAGAGAAAAAGTCCATTTTTAATGATAGAGAAGCAGCGGATAAAAAGGAAACAGTGAAAAAGGATCGCAAGGAAAATAAGGAGAAGAAAGAAACAAAACAGTCAAAGAATGATACAAAATCGCGAGAGAAGGTAGAAAAGTCATCTGAGAAACAGACAGAGAAACAGCCAGAAGAGCCAACAAAAAAAATGGCAGAGTCACAAGCCAAGAATCAGCCCGAAGAAAAGTCAGGGAAAACAAGAAAAACACGGGCAAAAAAAGAAAAAAAGCCGACAAGCCGCCAGCATGAAATCAAGGTGGCAGGTGCGATTCTTGTATCGCTTTTAGGTGCAATGCTTTTGTATTTTATTTATTTTGAAGTAAAAGGAAAGGATGCAGTCCTTTCAAGCAAGTATAACACCAGACAGCAAAACATGGCACAGTTAATCCGAAAGGGTGATATTGTGACGAGTGATGGTGTAGTGGTGGCTACAACGCAGACACGCGAGGATGGAACTGAGGAGCGCGCATATCCCTATACCAATTGGTATGCGCACACGGTCGGATATTCCGTGCTTGGCGGTTATGGTCTCGAGGATACGCAGAAATTAAATCTGTTGACGAGCCATATTGATTTCTGGACGAGGCTGAAAAATGAATTTTTGGGTGTCAAGACACAGGGCGATACGCTTGTGACCACACTTGATTCAGGTCTGCAGGATTTTTGTTATCGCCAGTTGGATGGAAGGACGGGTTCAATTACGGTAGTGGAACCGTCCACCGGAAAGATTTTGGCGATGGTTTCCTCACCAAACTTTGATCCAAACACGGTCGAGGAGCAGTGGAGCTGGCTGACATCCGATGAGAACACGACGCAGAATCTGATGAATCATGCGACGCAGGGAACGTACCCACCGGGTTCTACCTTTAAAATTATTACGCTGCTTGAGTATATCCGCGAGAATCCAGATACCTGGCAGGATTTCCATTATACTTGTACCGGAACGTACACAAACGGCGACTATGTGGTAAATTGTCACGATGGCGTTGCACACGGGGAGTTAGATATCTATGGAATTTTGGGAATGTCCTGTAATGGTGCATTTGATACGATTGCACAGACACTTAATTCCAAGAAGTGGCAGAAACTGGCAGAGGATTTTGGTTATAACCAAAATGACCGCAGCCAGGTCGATTTTCCATATAAGACAAGCTCCTTTGACATTGCTTCAGATGACAGCGTATGGCAGCGAATGCAACTTGCAATTGGACAGGGAAGCACGAATGTTACTCCGTTACTCAATCTGATGATGTATGCGGCAGTTGCCAATGATGGCGTGATGATGACGCCATATTTGGTTGATTCCTACCTTGATGCCGATGGCAATCTTGTTACGCAGACAAAGCCGAAGGCGCTTCGTACCGTGTGCACAAAGGACGAGGCCGAGCTTCTTGACGAGTTCTTGACCTATGTGATCACAAACGGAACGGCAGCAGCAGGCGGAAGCCAGTATGCACGCGTATCCGGAAAGACTGGTTCTGCGCAGTATGATTCTACAAAGAATTATCATGCGTGGTTTTGTGGATACGGCACAAATGATGTAAATGAAATCGCCGTCTGTGTTATGATCGAAAAGGGCGGTGCCGGCGGTGCTGTAGCAGCACCAGTTGCGGGACAGATTTTCGATTACTATTTTAGCCGATAAAAAAAGCCTTGAAACTGAACGCATTTTCAAGTATACTTGTATTATATGATGCTGGGGCGTGTGAGTGGCCTTGGCAGATACACACCATAGTCAGGAGGAATTGCAATGATAGAAGCAACGAGCTGTGGCGGTGTGGTGATATTTCGTGGTAAAATTTTAGTCTTATATAAGAACTACAAGAGCAAATATGAAGGCTGGGTATTACCAAAGGGAACCGTGGAACCCGGAGAGGAGCACTGGCAGACAGCGCTTCGCGAAGTTCGGGAAGAAACAGGTGTCGAAGCATCCATTGTCAAGTATATCGGTGTAAGTGAGTATACATTCCATGTACCGCAGGATATTGTAGAAAAGGAAGTACACTGGTATCTGATGATGGCAGACAGTTACTACAGCAAGCCGCAGAAGGAAGAGTATTTTGTCGATTCCGGATATTACAAGTATCATGAGGCGTACCATCTGCTAAAGTTTTCAAATGAGAAGCAGATACTCGAAAAGGCGTACAATGAATACCTGAATCTGAAACGGGAAAATTTGTGGGGAATCCACAGAGCAAACCGGATCGGATGACGGTATTTCAATCGGTCTTAGACCAGATCGGATGAGGTGAAAATATGAGATTTCGGCCCTGTATTGATATCCATAATGGTATCGTAAAACAGATTGTTGGAAGCTCTCTGCACGATGAGAATGATCAGGCTGCAGAGAATTATGTAGCAAACCGTGATGCAGCATGGTTTGCAAACCGGTATAAGCAGGATGGATTAAAGGGAGGACATGTGATTCTGTTGAATCCACAGTCCTCCCCCTATTATGAGGAGACGAAGAAGCAGGCACTCGAAGCGCTTCACGCATACGAGGGCGGTCTTCAGGTAGGCGGCGGTATCACACCAGAGAACGCGCTTGATTTTTTGCGTGCAGGTGCGTCCCATGTGATTGTCACATCGTATGTTTTTCGTGATGGCATCATCCAGTATGACCGTCTAAAAGAGATGATACAATTAGTAGGAAAAAAACATCTTGTACTTGATGTAAGCTGTCGTCGAAAAGAGGATGGCTACTGTATTATGACAGATCGTTGGCAGAAGTTCACCAAAGAGATGGTTACACTGCCGCTTTTGGAGGAGCTTTCGGATTACTGCGATGAATTTTTGGTACATGCAGTTGATGTCGAGGGTAAGAATAATGGCATTGAGACAGGCCTCGTTACATTGTTATCCGGTTTTGAGGGTGTTCCGATTACCTATGCGGGAGGTGTTCACAACTGGGAGGATGTTGAACTGCTGAAAAAACTTGGCAAGGGAAAGATTGACATGACGATTGGCAGTGCACTTGATCTGTTCGGTGGAACAATGTCATATGCGCGCCTTGCGACACTGCAGCTTTAAAAAGAAAACGAAGAGGGAGAGAAAATGGACAACACAAATATTCTTTATGGAAAAAAGTGGGCAGTTTGTGGAGACAGCTTTACAAACGGAGATTTTTCTGGCGGATACAGTGAGACCTTTGAAGAGGGTCCATTTGCTGGAAAATATAAGACCTATGGCTATTTAATTGCAGAGCGCAATCATATGACCGTGCAGCACTTAGCAGTCGGCGGACAGACGATGGCGATGCCACCTGTTCCGGGCACGTTTTCCAATTCTTTTTCAAATGAAATTTATAAGACAATTGATGAGGACGTCGACTACATCACACTGTACTATGGAATTAATGATTCTCATCACAGACCGCATTCGACAGGCAGCGACGGAGAAGATCAGACCGGAATTATCCATTTAGGTACGATCGAAGACACCGATAACACGACCTTTTACGGTGCATGGAATGTAGTACTCGAATACCTGATTGAACATCATCCATATGCCCATATCGGTATTTTAGTGTCAAATGGCTGTGAGACAGATGACTATCGTCTGGCAACCATCGAGGTCGCAAAGAAGTGGGGCATTCCCTATATCGATTTAAATGGAGATGAGCGTACCCCAATGATGCATCGCTCCACGAATCCGGTGCATTGTGCTCGTGCAAAGGAGCTTCGCATGCAGGCATTTAAGGTTGGCGGAAGAAATTCCCATCCAAATATCAAGGCTCATCTGTATGAGAGCTGGTTTATCGAGGATTTTTTGCGCACCTTATAATGCATAGCGCAGAAGATTAAAACAAGGGCGTTTTACGAAGGCAGTTCAATGATTGTGTTGTCGGCTAGTAGTTCCAATAAGCTGTTTTTGATATCAAACAAATCTACAAACCGCACCCGCACAATCACACCGTCGTCCGAATCAAATTGGATGTCGTTGGCAGAGGCTGTCTGATCCGTCATCGGATAGAGCAATGTAATGTTTCTTGCATTGTATTTTTTCTGATATGCATACATCTGATACATATCCGCCTGTGAGATGCCAAAGTTTGCAGTGCGATTTGAGAGCAGCTTCCATTTTGTATCACAGAGAAAGCGTGCGTTGTCGCGTTTTCTTGTGATTACAATATCTGGCCGTAATAAAAATCTCTTATTTGGTTGTGTAAACAAATAATGTGTCGTATCTTGTATGGAGATCCCAAAGTCCTCTGCTTGGAGGACTTTTTTTAATTGTACGGCAACATAGCGTTCAAAGAGTGTTTCCATAGGAAACAGAAGCGCAAATGCAACACCAGAGCCAGAAAATGAGGTAAAGCTTTTTCCAGTTAAAAAGATGTGGCACCAGAGAAGAAGTGTGCCATAGTCCTTTCTCACTTTTGAAAAATCGTCCGTGTAGTCTACAGAAAACGGAACATGATGAAAAACAGCAAGCAATGTTTTGATATCGGTTTTGTTTCGTGAGGAGCGTGTTTGTTTATATAGCAGCATAAGCGTCGATTTGACTAATCTATTTTCGGGGCAATTGGATGTAAATTCATCAAATTCGGTGAAAACACGTTCTTTATGAGAAAAATTCTGCTTGATCTGCTCGGAAAACAAGATCTTTCCCTTAAAAAATGACCGATTCTCCGCTATGGTTTCGTAGTCACTGCGCAGTCCATGCTTCACCAAGCGAAATACTTCCTCAAGAAACATTCGGATGAAAATATCCAAAATTGGCATCTTTTCAAGATCAACACTTGTAATCTGTAAACTTTTATGCGAGACATTCGTGAGTGCCTTGATCATGTTTGCCACAAGTTTTTTCACTTTTTGGTTGCTTTCAGGTACGGTAGAAATAATTTTGGGTAAAATCTCAATTGTAGTACCATCATCAAATGCCAGAACACCAATATAGTTTTTGGCGGTGATGATTTTACCAAGTCCCTTTTTAAATGAAATTCCCATTAACTCTAAGGGATCGGTAGTCGTATTGGCGTCGTTATTGAAATTTTTATGGAACATATAAATAGGACTGCTATTGACTGTATGAATCGAATTTTTGTTAGAAAGAATAAAGTTTTCCAACTGCTCAAAAGTGGCAGATGGCAGCGTGGTATAACCGTCCACTTGCCGTTCTGCGATAAATGAGCCATATTCGGTTATCTGATAAATTGTTTTTTGCATATAAGTTCCTTTCGGTTTCCCTCAAACATAGTTAGAGCGAATCTCTTATTATCTTTAAATGGAACGATAGGCTTCAATGTTTGAAAAAGCGGTTGCATTTATTTCATATTGGAAGGAATCATCCAACTCAAAATCGGTATTGCCGAAAAGTTCGTCGTAGTCAATCGTCTTTTTGAAGATAAATTGTTCACTTTGATTCATCTTTTTATTGTCACCAAGTACAAGACGAATCTTCTCATAATCTTCATAAAAATATTCCTGCAAGAGAGGAAGAATCGTGCTTTTAAAGATCGAAGCGAGCGTTTCGATTGTTGGAGTATTTTTTAATGGCATGAAATAGGCATGACCAATCGTGTGCTCGCGATCGTACAGCACGCTGATTTTTTGATTCAGGTGCGAGAGAAGTTCCTTAATGGAAAGTTCCTCAACATAAATACCATCAAGAATAGTCGGATCGGGCTGTATTTCCTTAAATTGGAAACGACGGCGAAGAGCAGTGTCAATCGTTGCAATCGAGTGGTCTGCGGTATTCATAGTTCCGATCAGATACACATTGTCGGGAACACCAAATGGACTTTTGGAATAAGGCAGTCGCGCATAGGCGCCTTCGATTTGGCCGATTCGCTTTGACGGTTCGATTAACGTGATCAGCTCACCAAAAATCTTTGCAATATTGCCACGGTTGATCTCATCAATAATAAAAATGTAGTTGGTTGGAAGTGATTGCTTAGCGCGGTCGCAAAAATTTTTAAAAAGGCCAGGGGAAATTTCATATTGAATATCGGTGACATCATCATCTGCATTGTGATTCATTACAGGACGAATCCCCTCAATAAATTCTTCATAGCTATAGGACTGGTGAAATGTAGTAAATTCGATCAACCCATTTGTCTGATAATGATGATAGCGTTTTGCAATCGCTTCATATGGTTCATTCGCAACTTCAGACAAAGATTTTTCTTCGATAATTGCAACCGCATAGAGGATGGTATGATATGTCTTTCCAGTTCCGGGAGGACCATAGAGAATCATATTTTTTGGAAGTTCTGTGTAGGTGGAGGGATTTTCTTTAAAAGTAAACCAGTCTTCAAAATTATCCCAATTTTTTTCGATGCCTATCGTTTCATCACCCTGAACGATTCGTTCCTTTTTATTGGGCATAGTGCGATCTCCTTTCACGTTCATCACGTCTGTAAAAAAAGAGTGTTCATAAGCAAAATTACTTTACTTATGAACACTCTTTTCGATGCCGGTGGCCGGACTCGAACCGGCACGGATCGCTCCGCGTGATTTTGAGTCACGTGCGTCTGCCATTCCGCCACACCGGCTTGCAACATATAAATAATAGCATAGATTCAAAAAAAAATCAAGCATTTTTTTGAAAATAGTTGAAGCAAATGTAAAAAAATGATATGATAAGCAAAGAAGCACGAGATAAAACTCAGAAAGGAAGAAAAATATGTATAAAGAGTACAGCAATGTATACGTAAACAGCCATCCATTGGTACAGCACAAGATTTCCATGCTTAGAAACAAGAACACAGGAACAAATGAGTTTCGTAAATTGATTGAGGAGATCGCAATGCTGATGGGCTATGAGGCACTGAGTGATCTGCCGCTTGAGGACGTTGCGGTTGAGACGCCAATTGAAACTTGCAAGACTCCGATGATTGCAGGTAAGAAGTTAGCGATTGTTCCAGTTTTGAGAGCAGGTCTTGGAATGGTAAGTGGTATGACCGCACTGGTTCCAAGTGCAAAGATCGGTCATATCGGTCTGTATCGTGATGAAGTGACACATGAGCCTCATGAATACTATTGCAAGCTGCCGTCTCCAATCGAGTTAAGAACGATAGTTGTATTAGATCCAATGTTAGCAACTGGCGGATCTGCAGTAGAGGCCGTAAACTTTATCAAGCAGCACGGCGGAAAGAAGATTAAGTTTATGTGCATTATCGCAGCACCGGAAGGCATTGATCGATTGATGAAGGCTCATCCAGATATTCAGCTGTATGTTGGACATGTTGACCGTGAGTTAAACGAGAATGCATATATCTGCCCAGGTCTTGGTGATGCAGGCGATCGTATTTTCGGAACAAAATAAGCAATATATGTGTAAGCTTTGAGCCGGAGCGATCCGGCTCTTTTTAACAATCCGGTAAAACAGTCTTGAAATAAAACTTTAAACAAGTTTTCAAAGTTGGAAAGAAGGAGCAAAAACAGATCGTATGCGCAGGAAAATTAGACGGTTGTTTGGTCTGCTTGCTGGAATAGTTATCTTGTTGGCAGCGGTGATAGCAGCAATCAATGTCTATATGGTATGGGGGACAAGAGGGCGTATTTTAAAAAAGGATCAGTGGGCAAATTTTAAAGCAGATGGTGTTGTTGTGCTTGGCTGCTCGGTCAGAGCAAATGGAGAGGCTAGTCCGATGTTAAAGGATCGGATGCAGACGGCGGTTTCCTTTTATAAGAAAGCGTCTGTTTCCAAGATGCTTGTCAGTGGGGACAATCAAAACGAAGAGTATAATGAGGTGTCTGTCATGAAGGCGCTTGCCGTGGCCGATGGCGTCGCAGCGGATGAAGTGTATATGGATCATACCGGACTCAATACGTACGATACGATTGTACACAGTAAGGAATTTTTTGGAGATGGTGCGACAATTGTGATTGTGACTCAGAGCTATCATTTGTACCGGGCAATGTATCTGGCACGGAAGATGGGACTGAAGGTGTATGGGGTGTCAGCCGATGTGGATGGCATTTATAATGGTCAGCTGTATCGAGAACTTCGTGAGATCGCCGCAAGGCTGAAGGATTTTTGGTATGGTTGGACGAAACCGACACTTCCCGAGTCGGCAAAGGGAATCATCACTTGCAAATCGAAAAAGATTGACGTATACTATTATGCGTAAAATGTAACAATTTTTGGAGGTTAATTTTATGAATTTTATTTTTATATCGCCTCAGTTTCCGACCAATTATTACCATTTCTGTGCGGAACTGAAAAATAACGGAGTAAACGTTTTGGGAATCGGAGACAGTGCCTATGATTCTCTTCCATATAGCCTAAAAAATGTACTTACCGAGTATTATAAGGTAGAGTCCATGGAAAACTATGACCAGATGATGCGTGCAGTAGCCTATTTTACCTTTAAGTATGGCCGTATTGACTGGCTCGAGAGCAACAACGAGTATTGGCTGGCACAGGATGCCAGACTGCGCACGGATTTTCATATCACGAGTGGATTCCAGCTAAACGAGATTGAGACCTTTAAGTCAAAGGAACACATGAAGGAATTTTACAAAAAAGCAGGTGTTTCAGCGGTCGATTGCTATCGCATCGGTTCCCGCGAGGGCTGCTTTGCATTTGTGGCAAAGTACGGTTATCCGATCGTCGTAAAGCCAGATAACGGTGTTGGCGCACAGAATACCTATCGTATTTCCAGTGATCAGGAATTGGATGCATTTTTTGCAGAAGGAAACAGAGAAGGATTTCTTGCAGAACCGTATGTGGATGGCACGATCTGCTCTTATGATGCGATTATCAATAGCAGAGGAGATGTGCTGTTTGAGTCTGGAAATGTAACACCAGTTTCGATCATGGACATTGTAAATAACAAGGCAGATGCTTATTTTTACATAGAAAAGCAGCTGCCGGATGATGTGCGCGATGCCGGAAGACGCTGTGTAAAGGCGTTTGGCGTTAAGAGTCGTTTCATTCATTTTGAGTTCTTCCGTCTGAATAAGGATATGCCAGGTGTGGCAAATAAGGGTGAAGTCATTGCACTTGAGGTTAATATGCGTCCGAGCGGCGGCTTTACACCGGATATGTTAAACTATGCAAACAGTACCAATGTCTATAAAATCTGGGCTGATATGATTGCATTTGATCGCTGCACGCTGTCTGAGTATGCAGATAAGTTTTATTGTATTTACGTTGGCAGACGCGATTGCAATCCGCACAAGAATGGTCACAACGAGATTCTGTCCCGTTACCGTGCGAATATCACGATGAGCGATCGTATGCCGGCTGTGTTGGCGCAGGGCATGGGCGATCAGATGTATATCGCTAAGTTTCGCCAGAAAGAAGAGATGGAAGAGTTTTTGCAGTACGTCATTGCCTGACAGAAAAGAGGGAATTTCTTGGATTGTAAAACTGCGAACCGCATGATGGTTCCTTTTTTGGAGGGGACTCTTCCACCAGAGGAGACCGATCATTTTCTAAAGCATATAAAAGAGTGTTCTGGCTGCAGGGAGGATTTGGAAATCTACTATACCGTTCGTACCGCCATCGACGGTATGGATCAGGATCGTTTTAAAACCTACAACCTAAAGCAGCAGTTTGAACATGATATCAGCCAGGAGGCCAGACAGGTGCATACCAGTCTGGCGATTCAGTGGCTTCATCATATTGCCATGATAGCGGCAGCAGTGGGAGCAGCAGTTGCCGCAGTTTTGCAAATCATGCGATGGTTTTAAAAAATAGAGTCAAAAAGCAGCGTTTGCCTGTCTTTTTGGCTCCTTTGATAAGGAGGAATAATGGAAGACTATTTGCTGTTAATAGACGGCTCGAGCCTGCTGTCAACACAGTTTTTCGGTAATCTGCCGAGAGAAATCCTGTTTGCGAAGACGCAGGAGGAAAAAGAGGCATGGTACTATAAGATCATGATGACCTCAAAGGGAGTTTATACAAATGGCATATTTGGCTTCCTACGATATTTGTTTAAAGTATTAAAAGAACAAAAGCCGGCGTATCTGGCCGTGGCATGGGATTTGACGCGAGATACTTTCCGCCGTGAGCTTTATGCTGATTATAAAGGCAATCGTTCTGAGACGATAGAGCCGTTAAAGGAGCAGTTTGCGCTCTGCCAGGAGGTACTTGCGAATATGGGTGTCTGTCAGCTGATGGACACGCGCTTTGAGGCGGATGATTTCTGTGGTTCTATGGCAAAGAAGTTTGAGTCGCAGCTGCCAGTTAAGATTCTGACAAAGGATAATGACTATTTGCAATTGGTAACCGATCAGACGACGCTGTGGCTGATGCATTCAACGGCAGACAAGACACAGGAAATTTTTGATAAGTATCATATAAAAAAAGAAGACTTAGACATTCCAGATCGTGTTTTCCCATTTACACCAGAACTTGTGAAGGCAGAATTTGGCATTGAGCCGCGTCACGTCAATTCCTTAAAGGGACTGATGGGCGATAAATCCGATAATATCACAGGTGTTCCAGGTGTCGGTTCGTCTACAGCCATAAAGCTAATTCAGGAGTACGGCACCGTAAGCAAACTGTACGAGGCGATTGATCATCTGGATAAGGCAGGCGAGAAGGCGATCAAGGAATACTGGAAGACAAAGCTGAACGTAAAGCGTTCCCCACTCAATTTCTTGTTAAAGGAGAGTGACACTGAGCTGGTCGGAAAAAAAGCAGCCTTTTTAAGTGAGCAGTTGGCGACGATCAAGACCGATATTCCAATTGACGAGCCACTAGAGCATTTTCGCACGCATATTGACAAAGTTGCTGCTCAAAAGGAACTAGATCGCCTCGAATTTCATAGCATACACCTTGATTTTGATGAGGAGGAAGAATCATCTGTTTTTGAAGAGCTTGTGATTACTTGTGTAGAGGACATGAATGAAAGCTTCGAGGTCATTCGCGAGTTAAAGAAAGAAAAGACGCTTGGTCTGTCCTTTGGCGGAACGAGAAGCTTTTTAGCCGGAATGGCGGTTGCAGCCGGGAAAAAGGCCTATTATTTTCCAGTATTAAATTTCATTACCGAAGACCTTCTGATTGGTTTTGCAAATGAGCTGGCGGCTTCAAGCGAGAAACTGTATGTGCCGGATGCGAAGCTGTTTCTTCATCATACAACCGATTACATGGCAGAGGGTGCAGACGCATCGGCATATCCGTCCCTTCGCGATGTTTCCATCGGTGCGTATTTGCTTGATCCACTCACTGGAAGCTATCCGATTGAAAAGATTGCCGGAAAATATGCGTCAAAGGAGCTTCCATCCTATCAGGATTTGTTTGGAAAGACTTCTGTTGAGGTGGCATCCATGCAGCCAGAGTATGATGCATATGTGGCACGTCAGGCGGCAGCTGCATTATTTAGTGGGCCTGTGATTGAAAAACAGCTAGCAGAAGAGGGGATGCGCGATCTGTATGAGAAGATCGAGATGCCGGTCGTGTTTGATCTTTGTCGCATGGAGCAAACTGGTATTGCTGTCATGAAAGAAGCACTTAAAAAATATGGAGACGATCTGACAGGCGAGATTACTGCCCTTCAAAAAGAGATTTGTGCGCTTGCCGGAAAAAAATTTAATATCCTGTCTCCGAAGCAGCTTGGGGAAGTACTCTTTGAGGATCTGAAGCTTCCGGGCGCGAAGAAAACAAAGAGCGGTTATTCCACCTCTGCCGATGTGCTAGAAAAGCTTGCTAGTGAGTATCCGATCGTGGAAAAGGTGCTGTCGTATCGTCAGCTGACAAAGCTCAAATCAACGTACGCGGAAGGGCTAGCTGCATGTATCGCACCGGACGGCCGTATCCATGGTACCTTTAACCAGACGATTACCGCGACAGGCCGCATCAGCAGTACCGAGCCTAATTTACAGAATATTCCAGTTCGTATGGAGCTTGGAAGAGCCATCCGCAAGGTCTTTGTGCCAAAGGAAGGTTGTGTGTTTGTTGATGCGGATTATTCCCAGATTGAGCTTCGTGTGCTTGCGCATATGTCTGGCGATGAGGGGCTGATTGAGGCGTACCGCAGCGCGCAGGATATCCACGCACTCACGGCATCTCAGGTATTTCATGTGCCGCTTGATCAGGTGACACCGCAGCTTCGTCGAAATGCGAAGGCAGTAAACTTTGGTATTGTGTACGGTATCAGCGCATTTGGATTAAGCGAGGATCTTAGTATCTCTCGCAAGGAAGCCATGGAGTATATCGAGCATTACTTCAAGGCGTACCCAGGCATTAAGGCATTTCTTGATCGCATGGTGGATGAGGGCCGCACAAACGAGTATGTCACAACGATGTTTGGTCGCAGACGCCCGATTCCAGAATTAAAGTCTTCTAACTTTATGCAGCGCCAGTTTGGTGAGCGCATTGCGATGAACTCGCCGATTCAGGGAACTGCGGCGGACATCATGAAAATTGCGATGACGCGAGTGAATAAACGCCTCAAGAAAGAGCAGTTAAAATCAAGAATTGTCCTTCAGGTGCATGATGAATTGTTAGTCGAAGTGCCGAAGGAAGAGTGCGAAACAATCAAGGTGCTTCTTCGCGAGGAGATGCAATCAGCGGCGGATCTTCGTGTGCCGCTTGAGGTGTCGGTGTCCGAGGGGCTAAGTTGGTATGAGACGAAGTAAGGGGGAAAAATTATGA
The DNA here is from genome assembly GCA_052273485.1 of Lachnospiraceae bacterium. GTDB lineage: Bacteria > Bacillota > Clostridia > Lachnospirales > Lachnospiraceae > Anthropogastromicrobium. The sequence goes on along the minus strand of DAVZID010000011.1, from coordinate 16,641 downwards.
TTCTAGGAATTACAGGAGGAGTCGGCGCCGGAAAGTCGAGTGTGCTGGCGATCTTAGAAAAAGAGTACAATGCAAAGTTGATTTTGGCCGATGAGGTCGGACGAGAACTGATGCAGCCAGGTGAGGCAAATTATGTGAATATCGTCAATGCATTTGGAAAAGAAATTTTAAATGAGGATCAGACGATTAACACAAAGAAGTTGGCAGCAGTTGCATTTTCAAATCCGCTAGAGACGCTTCGCCTCAATGCGATTACACATCCAAATGTGCGTGTGCGCATTGAATGGATGATCAAGGAAATTCGTGACAAGGAGCCAGATGCGCTGATTGTCATTGAAGCGGCACTTCTTTCGGAAGGTCATTTGATTTTGCTGTGCGATGATGTCTGGTATATTTACACCGATGAGCAGACCCGTATAAAGCGTATTATGGAATCGAGAGGCTACAGTGAAGAGCGTTGCCGCCAGACCATTGCAAGACAAAAGAGTGATGCGCAGTTTCGTGCGGAGAGCCATGTTGTGATTGACAATAGTCATAGCATTGAGGAGACGAAGGCGCAAATTGAAAAGCAGATGAAAAAAGAAATCTAATCGAATCGTAGTCAAGGCGATTTTGCCAATCAATCAGATACCCACATAGTTCCCTTAACAAAAAGGAAACATGTGGGTATTGTATTATGTATAAATTTTACTTGCTTTTCTGCTCACTATAGAAGCAATAGGAGCCAGCCTTTACGCTATGGCAAACACCATCAATTACAATATCAGCTTCAACTGGTACCGTAATCTCATAACGCCACTCAGAATCCTCTTTTGTCCAGAAGGAACTGATATGACCGTGGCGTGTGTCTAACTCGGCGCGAAGCCAGTCTAAACGGGTATCTGGATACGGTGCAATTGTAACCTTTTTATAGCCTGGTGCATCCTCACGAGGAAGAATACCGGCGGCAGTGCCATAGACCCAGTCGGCAACGGAGCCGTATGCATAGTGATTGTAGGAGTTCATATCCTTGCTCCAGAAATTGCCATCTTCCATGATGCCATCCCAGTGCTCCCAAATCGTGGTAGCGCCCTTTGTGACTGGATAGCCTTCCTTATCCATTACCTCAGCAAAGGAAAGATCTACGCAATCGCCGAACCGCCCTTCGTAAGATTTCCGTGTAGCCACCTCGCAACTATTCGGGTAGCAAAGCCTTTCGGGTAACCATTTCATAACCTTCCGGGTAGCAAAGCCTTCCGGGTGGCCACAATAAAAACAATTGACTTTTGCATGGTAGCTTGCTACAATGATTCGTGGCACCATCTTTATATAAGGAAGAAAGGCATAAGAAACAGGGATTGAATATGAGATTTGTCACGATAGCCAGTGGAAGCAGCGGAAACTGCACCTATATCGGCACCGATCACACCCACCTTTTGGTGGACGCAGGAATCAGCTGCAAGCGCATCGACACCGGAGTGCAGGATCTGGGCATCAAGCCGGATGAGCTTAACGGAGTTTTGATCACACATGAGCACAGCGACCACATCAGCGGTCTGCGCGTGTTCTCAAAGAAGCATCACGTACCACTTTATGGCACGAAAGAGACGCTTGAAGCCATCGAGCGCATGGATGTGAAAAAAGAGATTGATCCAGAGCTGTACCGTCCGGTTCGTGCAGATGAGCAAATCGTGGTCGGCGATTTTACTGTTACACCATTTTCAAACAGCCACGATGCGGTCAATCCAGTGGGGTATCGCGCAGAAGCCGAAGGCCATGCGGTTGGTGTGGTCACGGATCTTGGCGTATACAGTCAGTATACCGTCAATCACCTGTTAGGACTCGATGCTGTTTTACTTGAGGCAAATCATGATGTGCATATGCTCGAGGTCGGACCATATCCGTTTCCACTAAAACGGCGCATCCTTGGTCAGAAAGGCCATCTGTCTAATGAAGCAGCGGGCCATTTGCTAAATGAGTTGCTTCACGATGGCATGAAGCACATCGTTTTGGGTCATTTAAGCAAAGAGAATAATTATGCCGAGCTTGCTTATGAGACCGTCTGCTGTGAGGTGAACATGGGGGAGAATCCATACCACTCCGGTGATTTCCCAATCACAGTTGCTAGACGGGATGCGATGTCAGAAGTAATCTACATATAAGAGAGAGGCAGGGTTTCGAACATGACGAAAGCAGTTATCACAGTAGTAGGAAAAGACACAGTAGGTATTATTGCAGGAATCTGTACGTATCTGGCAGAAAAAAAAGTAAATATTCTGGATATTTCCCAGACGATCGTACAGGGATATTTCAACATGATGATGATCGTTGATATCAGCGATATCGAAGGAAATTTTGTTGATTGTGTAACAGAGCTTGAAGAGCTTGGCAAGAAGCTTGGCGTAGAGGTTCACTGCCAAAAGGAAGAGATCTTCACAAAAATGCACCGCATTTAATTTTCACTGAATAAAACATCAAAGCAGAAAGAGGGTAGCTTCCTATGATAAATATGTTTGAAGTAAACGAGACCAACAACATGATCACACAGGAAAAGCTGGATGTGCGTACCATCACAATGGGTATCAGCCTGCTTGACTGTATCGACAGCTCGGTTGAAAAGGTCTGTGAAAATATTTATAACAAGATTACAACACTGGCAAAGAATCTGGTGTCAACCGGACAGGACATCGAGAAGGAGTATGGTATTCCGATCGTCAACAAACGAATCAGCGTAACACCGATCGCCCTTGTCGGTGGTGCAGCATGCAAGACAAGCGACGATTTCGTTGAGATCGCAAAGACACTGGACAAGGCAGCAAAAGAGGTTGGCGTAAACTTTCTCGGCGGTTATTCTGCACTGGTAAGCAAGGGTATGACAAAGGCCGATGAACTGTTAATTCGCTCAATTCCGAAGGCACTTGCCGTAACCGACCGTGTGTGCAGCTCCGTCAATATCGGTTCCACAAAGACTGGAATTAATATGGATGCGGTTCGTTTAATGGGAAGCATTGTAAAGGAAACAGCAGAGTACACAAAGGAACAGGATTCGCTTGGCTGTGCAAAGCTTGTTGTATTTTGCAACGCACCGGATGATAATCCATTTATGGCAGGTGCATTCCATGGTGTGACAGAGGCGGATGCGATTATCAATGTCGGTGTCAGTGGCCCAGGCGTTGTGATGCATGCAATTTCACAGGTACGTGGACAGAATTTCGAGGTGCTTTGCGAGACCATTAAAAAGACTGCATTTAAGATTACCAGAGTAGGTCAGTTGGTTGCACAGGAAGCCAGTCGTAGACTGGGTGTTCCGTTTGGTATTATCGATCTGTCCCTTGCTCCGACGCCGGCAGTGGGCGACAGCGTAGCTGAGATCTTAGAGGAAATTGGCTTAGAGGAGGTTGGTGCACCGGGCACTACCGCAGCGCTTGCTATGTTAAACGATCAGGTAAAGAAGGGCGGCATCATGGCATCCTCCTATGTCGGTGGCTTGAGCGGTGCATTTATTCCGGTCAGCGAGGACCGCAATATGATCGAGGCAGCAGCGCATGGAAATCTTTGCATTGAGAAGCTTGAGGCTATGACTTGTGTATGCTCCGTTGGTCTTGATATGATTGCGATTCCGGGTGATACCAGCGCAGCAACCATCTCTGGCATTATTGCAGATGAGGCAGCGATTGGTATGGTAAACCAGAAGACAACAGCCGTTCGTGTGATTCCAGTCATCGGTAAAAAGGTGGGTGACACCGCAGAGTTTGGCGGACTGCTTGGCTATGCACCGATCATGCCAGTCAACACAAAGGATTGCAGCGCCTTTGTCAATAGAGGCGGACGCATCCCAGCTCCAATTCACAGCTTTAAGAACTAATAAGAAAAAGTAAGACAGGTAAAAGAAATATGAATATTATTGTTGCAGCAGATAAGAAAAATGGAATTGGTTATCAGGGAAAGCTTCTTGTTACCATCCCGTTTGACCAACAGCTGTTTCGAAAGGAAACGATCGGAAAGGTCGTTATCATGGGAAGAAAGACCTTAGAGAGTCTTCCGGGAGGCCGTGTGCTTGAAGGTCGCACGAACATTGTATTAACACATAATCAAGATTATACATGCAAGGGTGCAATCATTTGTCACAGCGTAGATGAGGTGCTTGAGCAGATCAAACAGTACCGCAGTGAGGATGTCTATGTGATCGGCGGCGAGAGCATTTACCGCAAATTTCTTCCGTATGCAGATCGCATTCATCTAACACGAATTGATTATGTCTATGAGGCAGATACCTTCTTTCCGGAGATTTCCTCTGAGGAATGGACATTAACCGATGTTAGCGATGAGCAGACCTATTTTGATCTTGTCTATGATTTTCGTTGCTACGAAAGAAAGCACAAGTCAATGACTCCTGACGAAAGTCACGAATTTTCTTGCACGAATCTCCAATAAAATAAGTGACAAAAATACCAGAGCCGTTTTGCAAACTGCAAGCGGCTCTGATTCATTATCGAATAATCACACCAGCACGGTACTCATCTGGAAGTGTTTCATGAAACTTGCATCGGACGGCCTGACGGTAGAGAAACGAAGCGCCAAGCTCGTGGGATAGGAGTTTTTTTCCTGTTTCATCGAGCTTGTTTTTTGCGTCTGCAAGCTTTGTGATGATAGGAATATCCGCATTGCTTTTGATTGCCTTTAATAGTGGTGATGCTTCTTTTTTAAATCCAAGAATGCGTGCATAGGAGCAAAAATCATGGGCACGAAATTCTTCGATTGCATTCTTACTAATAGTAAGCAGACAGTGAAGAAGCGCACGATTAATACGGGCGCGTGTAATATTTTTTGTTTTTAGCGCTTCGGCTAGCTCGCTGAAAGTGAAAAGCTGTCCGCTAGAGAGAATGCGTTGTATTCGATCCGATAGCTCTGGTGTCATATCGGCTGCCTGTAAAATACTCATACCATTTGTCATCTGACCAGCATTTAAAATCATTGCGAGTGCAAGTGAGAAATCATCCTCGGTCACGGGAAAGGTATGATAAAAGGAATCTTTCATTCGTGAAAATGAAGTTTCAGGGAGAAATGGTTCAAGCGCAGAAATAGCAGAAGAGCGCTCCAAATTGATCGAGTGAACAGAAGAAATGAACTTAGTTTCAGTAAGCGTTTTAATCTGCTGTTCAATCTGATTTCGGATAGCAGAAGCACTGGCAAAACCCGAGGACAGACTTGTTTCATGATACCCGTTTCCCTGCCTCATGATTGCAATCGGTGTGATCGCACGATTATATTTTAATAATGCCTTACTATATTCCACGGCAAGCGTATCATTTGGCGAAGCAGAAAGTTCGGCTCCCATCGCCTGCATTGCCATTTGTACACTCTTTGGATAGCTGTTTCCTTCCTTTAAAAAGCGCTGCAAAAACATCTTGTATTCGGGAGGTTCCTCCATCAGGATGCGTGCAGTTGCAATAAGAGAGTCTACATTACCAGATTCACTCCCAAAGCACAGTGCATCTACACAGCCTAGATGATGAAACAGGGACACACCGGCCTTGGCAAAGATCGGAGCAGCAGCCGTTGCAAATGGCACAGGAAGTTCAAAAACCAGATCGGCGCCGCCGTCAAGTGCCATTTTGGTGCGTGTATATTTGTCAATTATGGCAGGTGCGCCGCGCTGCACAAAATTTCCGCTCATAGCAACAACGACAAAGTTGGCTCCGGCGGCTTCTTTCGCTTTTTGAATATGGTAGGCATGCCCTTTGTGAAAGGGGTTGTACTCCGCAATAATTCCAACTGTCTTCATATAAATAAAAAATCCTTCCTGAAATCGTTATTGTTCACGACAAGATTTAAGAAAGCCCCTCGTCTCGGAACTGATTCAGAGTATGCCATTTCCGTGAACGGTAGCTTGCAATATAATCATATGCGTTATCGTATACGCTATAGTATACGACAAAAAAAGTGCGAATACCACAAAAAAACTTTTTGTACCGCAAAAGAAACAAAAATATGGAAAATCCTGTCTTGCCTAACCGAAGGGATTGTACTATAATTGATAAAAGAGGGACGACGCTTAGCGCGTCCAAAGAATGAAAGGAGAATTAAAGAGTATCATGGGATTTATTGATGAGATTAAGGCAAAAGCAAAGGCCGATAAGAAGACAATCATTCTGCCAGAGTCTATGGACAAAAGAACTTGGGAGGCAGCAGAGAAGATCTTAAAGGAAGGTATTGCAAACCTGATCATTCTGGGAAGCCCGGAAGAGGTTGAAAAGTACGGTAAGGGTTACGATGTAACTGGTGCTACCATCATTGACCCAGCTACATATGAGAAGACCGAGGAGTATCTGGATCTGTTCGTTGAGTTAAGAAAGAAGAAGGGTCTGACCAAGGAAGAGGCTAGAAAGCAGGCTCTGTCTGATTACGCATATTATGGCTGTCTGATGATCAAGGCTGGTGATGCTGATGGTATGGTATCTGGTGCATGCCATTCTACCGCTAACACACTTCGTCCGTGTCTGCAGATCATCAAGACAAAGCCAGGCTGCAAGTTAGTTTCCGCATTCTTCTTAATGATCGTTCCGAACTGCGAGTATGGTGAGGACGGCGTATTTGTATTTGGTGATTGTGGTCTGAATCAGGATCCAAATCCGGAAGAGTTAGCAGCAATCGCAGCATCTTCCGCAGAGTCCTTCGAGCAGCTGACTGGCAAGAAGGCAAAGGTTGCTATGCTGTCCCATTCCACAAAGGGAAGTGCTAAGCACGATCTGGTAACAAAGGTTGTAGAGGCTACCAAGATTGCAAAAGAGCAGTATCCAGAGCTTGACGTTGATGGCGAGCTTCAGTTAGATGCAGCACTTGTTCCGTCCGTAGCAGCTTCCAAGGCTCCAGACAGCACCGTTGCAGGTCATGCAAATGTTCTGATCTTCCCGAATCTGGATGCAGGAAACATCGGCTACAAGCTGGTTCAGAGACTTGCAAAGGCAGAAGCATACGGCCCAGTTACTCAGGGCATCGGCGCTCCTGTAAACGATCTGTCCAGAGGATGCTTCGCAGATGACATCGTAGGTGTTGTTGCGATCACCGCTGTTCAGGCACAGAATATGTAATTTACAGTTCACGCGTCACATTAGACTCGGATAAACCGCATGCTTGCATGAAGATTTGACGAGTCAGAACTGTTAGAAAGCGCCGAGACACAATCGTCGAGGCGCTTTCGTAAACCTTACTTGTCAACGATAACAATTTTTAGACAAAAATTTAAAAGAAAATGGTTGACAAATGATAGGGAAAACTATATAATGTACGAGTGTGTGCGAAGTGTCATGTAAAAATACTTGACACAGGTTCAGCCTGTGAGGAGGTCTGCTATGGTAATTAACATGTCTGAGCTTTTTGCGGCAGATGGTATTGGAAAGACATACGAGGTTCCACTTGAGATGTCAGAGGTCGTCTGGAAGCGTAAGAAGTATCCGATTGTCAGTAAGCAGCCAGTTAAACTGAGGCTTACACATGAGGGAGACAGGAAGATTGCGATAACGGCTACGGTATCTCTTGTTCTTGAGATGCCATGTGACCGCTGTCTGGAAAGCGTAAAGGTACCAATGGATCTGGAGTTTGAAAGAGACGTGGATGCCAATGCGTCGGCTCAGGAGCGTATCGCACAGTTGGATGAGCAATCCTACATTGACGGGTATCAGCTGGATGTAGATGGTATGGTTTGGGACGAAATGATGACGGATATTCCAGACAAGGTGCTCTGTAAAGAGGACTGTAAGGGTGTATGCCCAAAGTGTGGAGTAAACTTAAATCGCCAGACCTGCAACTGCGATCGAACAGAATTAGATCCCAGAATGTCGATTATCCGTGATATATTCGCTCAGAATAATCGCACGGATTCCTGATACAGTAGTCACATCCTGCCTGCCAGGATGTGTATGGCAGGCTGTGAAAGCTTAAGTATTAAAGGAGGTGTAAAAACATGTCTATTTGTCCAAAGAATAAAACTTCTAAGGCTAGAAGAGATAAGCGTAGAGCAAACTGGAAGATGGGTGCTGTTAACCTGGTAAAGTGCAGCAAGTGTGGTGCTCTTATGATGCCGCATAGAGTTTGCAAGGCTTGTGGTTCTTACAACAAGAGAGAGATCGTTTCTGTTGAGGACTAATTAAAAAAATTTGGAGGGGCGTACAGTTTTCGGACTGTATGCCTCTTTTTTTATGTATAAAAAGTGGTTGATTTCTGACACAGAATCGTATATCATGATACTGGGATGAAAAACTCCCCTGTGAATTAACGAGAATGGAAGAAAAAGAAAAGAATGATTACAGTAGCAGTAGATGGTATGGGAGGCGATAACGCTCCTGCCTGTATGGTGCAGGGTGCGGTAGATGCCGTTAATAAAAACAGCAACATTAAAGTGCTTCTGACCGGTCGTCCAGACGACTTGAACAAAGCACTCGAAGGACTGACGTACGATAAGTCAAGACTTGAGATTGTACCGGCATCTGAGGTGATCGAAACCGGAGCGCCGCCGGTAGAGTCTGTGCGCACAAAGAAGGATTCCTCACTCGTTGTCGGATTAAGGCTTGTAAAGGAGCAAAAGGCAGATGCATTTGTTTCCTGCGGAAGTACAGGCGCGGTACTAGTTGGCGGCCAGCTGATTGCGGGAAAAATCAAGGGCGTAAAGAGAGCACCGCTTGCACCAGTTATTCCGACTGTAAACGGAGCGATGCTTTTAGTAGACTGTGGAGCAAATGTAGATGCGCGCGCTGAGCAGCTTGTCCAGTTTGCAAAGATGGGTTCCATCTACGCAGAGAACGTCATGGGCATTCATAATCCTAGAGTTGGCATCGTTAACATCGGTGCTGAGGAGGAAAAGGGAAATGCACTTGTAAAAGAGACCTATCCGTTGTTAAAGGAATGTCCGGATATCAACTTTATCGGAAACGTTGAGGCACGTGAGATTCCGTATGGACCATGTGACGTGTTAGTGTGCGAGGCCTTTGTCGGAAATGTCATTCTAAAGCTGTATGAGGGCGTTGGAAAGGCACTGATCAAAGAAATTAAGAATGCGATGATGTCCACAACAGCAGGAAAGATCGGCGGTCTTCTTGCAAAGCCTTCACTGAAAGGTGTAGTCAAAAAATTTGATGCCAGCGAGTACGGCGGAGCACCGCTTCTAGGATTAAAGGGTCTTGTTGTAAAGGCTCATGGTAGTTCAAAAGCAAAGGAAGTTACGACTGCAATTGAGCAGTGCGTATCCTTTACTGAGGCAGATATTGCCGCAAAGATAGAAAAAAGTCTGAGTGTATAAGAAAATCAAACAAAGTAAAACAAAAACAAAGAAAGTATAAGAAAGGGTGGCTTGTATGGAATTTGAAACACTGCAGAAAATCATTGCTGAGGTTTTAGATGTCGAGGAGGACGAAATCACAATGGACACAAGACTTCTGGAGGATCTGGGAGCAGATTCACTGGATGCGGTTGAGATCATCATGGGAATCGAGGATGAGTTAGGAATCACCGTTCCGCAGGAAGAACTCGAGGATAAAAATTTGGCAACCGTTGGCGATGTGTACGAACTGATTAACGATACAATGGCGTAAAAAGAAGACTGGTACATGAGCTGCGAGGGCAATCCTTGCGGCTCTGTCTTTTCATTTATGGTTTTTTATAGCTTTTTATGTCATTTCATTTAGAGGAGGAATTATGAGTGAACTGGAAAAAACAGTTGGATATACGTTTCGTGATCCGAAGCTGTTAGAACTTGCCCTGACGCACAGCTCATATGCGCACGAGCATTATGCAGGAAAAAGACATGACAATGAGCGTTTGGAATTTTTGGGGGATGCAGTACTCGAACTTGTATCAAGTGATTTTTTATTTCACAATTATAAAGAATATCCGGAAGGCGAGCTGACAAAGCTGCGTGCAAGTATTGTCTGTGAGCAGTCATTAGCAACGTGTGCTGAGGCCATTTCTCTTGGAAAATACCTTCGCCTTGGAAATGGAGAGGACTCCACAGGCGGAAGACTTCGAGCATCGATCACATCCGATGCGATGGAAGCACTGATTGGAGCCATTTACCTGGATGGTGGATTTGCTAATGCAAAAGAATTTATTGTCCGTTTTGTGTTAAACGATCTGGAAAATAAAAAGCTCTTTTACGATAGCAAAACTATCCTTCAGGAGATTGTGCAGAGAGACTTTAACGAGCCGCTGTCCTACGAGCTGCTTGCAGAAGAGGGACCGGATCACGACAAGAAGTTTCGCATGCAGGCAAAGATCGGCGATAAGGCTTTTGGAGTCGGCGTGGGCCACACCAAAAGGGGTGCACAGCAGTTAGCAGCCTATGAGACGATTCTTTTGCTTCAGAAAGCAAATGCATAAAATGGCAATGCTTTGAATCAATTTTTAGAAATGAGAAAAAACTTTTATGTATTTAAAAAGTATTGAGGTGCAAGGCTTTAAGTCATTTGCAAACAAGACGCTGTTTGAGTTCCACAATGGCATCACCTGTATTGTCGGGCCAAATGGAAGTGGAAAGAGCAACGTCGCCGATGCGGTGCGCTGGGTGCTTGGAGAGCAAAGCTCCAAGCAGCTTCGTGGTGCTAACATGCAGGACGTTATCTTTTCTGGCACGCAGAATCGAAAGCCGCAGGGCTATGCCAGTGTGGCGATCACTTTTGACAACACCGACCGCCATCTAAATCTGGATTACAACGAAGTCACCGTGTCCAGACGAATCTATCGCTCCGGCGAGAGTGAGTACCGTTTGAACGGGACGCAGTGTCGTTTAAAGGATGTCACCGAGCTTTTCTATGATACCGGTATCGGAAAAGAGGGCTACTCGATTATCGGACAGGGCCAAATCGACAAGATTTTAAGTGGCAAACCAGAGGATCGCCGTGAGCTTTTTGACGAGGCAGCCGGTATTGTGAAGTTTAAGCGCCGCAAGGCCGCTGCTAAGAAAAAGCTCGAGAGCGAGCAGGCCAACATGGTGCGTTTAAACGACATCATGTCCGAGTTGTCCAGACAGGTAGGACCATTAGAGCGTCAGGCAACAGCGGCAAAGGAGTATTTGAAACTGCGTGATGAGTTAAAGCAGTATGATATTGATGCCTATGCAGTGGAGAGCAGTAAGCTTGAAAGCGATCTTTCGGCACTCGAAAAAAATCTTGCGATCACGACAAGAGATTATGACGACACCAATCGAAGCAGCGAGGCATTAAAGGCAAAGTACGAGCATCAGCAGGACAATTTTAACCGTCTTGAGGAGCAGATCACAGCGCTTCGCGAGGAAAGTACCGCCTGTCAGACAAAGCGCCAGGAAAAAGAGGGCGCTGTCAACGTATTAAGGGAACAGATTAACACCGAATATTTAAGACGCACCCACACCGCTGAGCGTATTGAAACGCTTGAAAAAGAGCAGGAAGAATATAGCACACAGGTCAATGAGGAGCAGAAAAAACGCCAGGAGTGCAGCCGCGAGATCTACGATACAACGGCGAAGAAGGATGGCGCACAGAGCGTTCTCATTCAGGTGCAGGATGGACTTGCAACTTACCAGCAGGCGTTAAAGGATGATCAGGGAAAGATGATTTCCCTGTTAAATGAAAAGTCCTCGTTTGTCGGTGAATTGCAAAAGTACCAGACCCTTCTTGAACAGGCAAAGACCGAGCAGGCGCAGATGAACCGCAGACTCTTAGAGAGTAAGACAGAGGAGTCTATCTGGCAGAAACGCGCAACCGAAAGTGAGCAGTCCTATAAGGCGATTTCCAAACAAAAGGCAGAGTTAGCCAAGAAGCAGCGAGAAGCAGCTGACGCATTTGAGACCGAGCAAAAGACAAGAGAGCAATTGCAAAATGAGTACTATGAGCAGCGCCGTCTTCATCAGGTGTCTGTGACACGAGCCGAGTCCCTTCGCAATCTTGCCGAGCGCTACGAGGGCTATGGAAACAGCATCCGTAAGGTCATGGAAGTGCGAACCCAGAATCCTGGCATCCACGGCGTTGTGGCCGATCTGATTCATGTAGAAAAACGCTTCGAGACGGCAGTCGAGACAGCACTCGGCGGTGCGATTCAAAACATCGTCACTGACACCGAGCAAACCGCAAAGCGTTTGATTGAATATTTAAAGCAGGGACGCTTTGGACGAGCAACCTTCCTTCCGCTTGATGCAATCACCGTGCGCGATGAATTTGCACAGAAGGATGCTTTAAAAGAGCCGGGTGTCATCGGATTGGCAAGCAGCCTTGTCAAGACAGAAGATACCTACAAAAAGCTCGTGCAGTTTCTTCTCGGAAGAATTGTGGTCGTCGATACGATCGACCATGGACTTAAGGTCTCTGCAAAGTTTCGAAGAAGCCTTCGCATCGTTACCCTTGAGGGCGAGCTGTTAAATCCGGGCGGTTCCATGACAGGAGGTGCCTTCAAAAATAACAGCAACCTTCTTGGTCGAAATCGAGAGCTAGAAGAGCTTGAGACCAATATCAAGAAAGAAACTGAGCAGTTAAAAAAGCTGTCTGCCCGTTTTGAGGAATCCGAAAAGAAGGCAAACATGCTGTCACAGCAGGTTCAAAAGCAGCAAAACGAGATTCAAAACCTGACATTAAAAGAGACCGAAGGCCGTCTTCGTATGCGGGAGGCGACCCAACGTGTCGAGGAGATCATAAAGGATCGCGAGCATTTAAATAATGAACTTGTATTGCAGGAAGGAAAGCTCGAGCGCATCAAAGCCAGCTACGAGCAGGTAGCAGGCTCCATCAAAGAGCTTGAGTCGGCGGGCGATGAGTCAAAAGACAGCGCCGATCGTAACCAGAGCTTTGTCGATGAGATGATCAAACAGCGCGATGCACTCACGAAAGAGATTTCCGATCTGGGTGCCAAGCAGTTACAGCTTAAGCAGCAGGAACAGTTCATTCTCGAAAATATCCGCCGTATGGCGCAGGAAGTCGACAAGCGAAAGGCAGAGCAGGATGAGCTGCAAACAACACTTTCCGAGTGCGAGGAGGCCGTAGCAGAAAAAACGGCACAGATCGACGAGGTGCAAAAGCAGATTGAAAGCTTAGAGCAGACCCAAAAGCAAAAAGAAGCCGAGTTATCACAGGTGAGCGAGCGCCGCAACCGTGCAAACGAATCGTTAAAGGGCTTTTTTGCAAAGCGCGAGGAACTCTCCACGAGACTGTCTGCGCTTGACCGCGATCTGCTTCGCATGAACAACCAAAAGGAGCGCTTTGAGGATCGCCTGGACGAGCTGGCAGAGTATCTGTGGGAAGAATATGAGCTTCGCCCAAGCGATGCTAAGGCATCAGCAAAGAGCGAGCGACCACTCAGCGAACTTAAGGAACACATCAACGAGCTTAAAAAGAGCATACGCGGCCTTGGAAACGTCAACGTCAGTGCGATCGACGAGTTTAAGGAAGTATCCGAGCGCTATACCTTTATGAAGACCCAGTATGAGGATCTGATCGAGTCCGAGAAGACCTTGCAAAAGGTCATCGAGGAATTAGATGAAGGTATGCGAAAGCAGTTTAAGGAAAAGTTTGAGGAGATTCGCGTCGAGTTTGACCGCGTATTCAAAGCGCTTTTCGGAGGCGGAAAGGGTACACTTGAGTTAGTTGAGGACGAGGATGTCATCGAGGCCGGTATTCGCATCATCTCACAGCCACCGGGCAAGAAGCTTCAGAACATGATGCAGCTTTCCGGTGGTGAGAAGGCACTCACGGCGATTGCGCTGATGTTTGCCATCCAGAATTTAAAGCCGTCCCCGTTCTGTCTTCTTGATGAGATCGAGGCTGCGCTTGACGATTCCAACGTAGGCCGTTTTGCGAATTACCTGCATAAGCTGACGGCAAATACACAGTTTATCGTAATCACGCACCGACGTGGCACCATGACATCGGCGGATCGCCTGTACGGTATCACGATGCAGGAGAAGGGTGTCTCCACGCTGGTCAGCGTCAACCTGATCGAAAAAGATCTTGATAAATAATAGATAGAGGTGGACTATGGAAGAAAAGAAAAAAGGATTTTTTGCCCGCTTAAAGGAAGGTCTGACAAAGACAAGAAACAGCATCGTTTCCGGAATTGACTCTGTTTTCAGAGGCTTTACCGACATTGATGACGATTTCTACGAGGAGATCGAGGAGATCCTGATCATGGGCGATCTGGGTGTCGATGCGACCGAGAAGATCTTAGCTGATATGAAGCAGAAGGTAAAAGAGCTTCATTTGAAGGAGCCTCAGGAGTGCAAGGAGGTCTTAATCGACAGCATCCGCCGTCAGATGGATCTGGGCGAGAACGCCTACGAGTTTGAGCACAGAAAGTCCGTTGTGCTCGTCATCGGTGTAAATGGCGTTGGAAAGACCACATCCATCGGAAAGCTGGCTGATCAGTTAAAGGCAGAGGGAAACAGCGTGCTCTTAGCAGCAGCCGATACCTTCCGTGCCGCAGCGATTGATCAGTTGGAGGAGTGGGGAAAGCGCGCCAATGTTGGTGTTATTTCCCACAAGGAAGGTTCCGATCCGGCAGCTGTTATCTTTGATGCCGTTCAGGCAGCAAAGGCCAGAAATACCGATGTATTGATCTGCGATACCGCCGGTCGTCTCCATAACAAGAAGAATTTGATGGAAGAGTTAAAAAAGATCAACCGTATCATCGACAAGGAGTACCCTGAAGCATACCGAGAGACCCTTCTGGTTCTTGATGGAACGACTGGTCAGAATGCACTCTCTCAGGCAAAGCAGTTTATGGAGGTTGCCGATATCAGCGGTATTATCTTAACTAAGATGGATGGAACCGCAAAGGGTGGAATCGCAGTTGCGATCCAGTCCGAGCTTGGTATTCCGGTTAAGTATATCGGCGTCGGTGAGCGCATTGATGACCTGCAAAAGTTTAACTCCGAGCAGTTTGTCACCGCACTGTTTGACCGCAAGGATACGCAGTCTGAGCAGTAAATTCCCTAATCTCAAACAGGAAAGTTACGGTCAAAAGCAGCAAATGCAGTATAGTTAAGAAAATGCAACAAATAACGCATAACAAGCAAAACGAAAGGCATGAGAAAATGGAAGAATTGACATTAGAGAAATTTGAGGAAGCCAGTGAGATCGTCAGCCGCGTTACACTGGAGACAAAATTAAAGTACAGCGAGTATTTCTCAAATCAGACTGGAAATAAGGTCTATTTCAAGCCTGAGAACATGCAGTACACAGGAGCTTACAAGGTAAGAGGTGCGTACTACAAGATTTCAACCTTAAGCGAGGAGGATCGCGCAAAGGGTATCATCACCGCATCTGCTGGAAACCACGCACAGGGTGTTGCCTATGCAGCAAAGCTGTATCACGCAAAGGCAGTTATCGTTATGCCGACCAGCACTCCACTGATTAAGATCAACCGCACTAAGAGCTACGGCGCTGAGGTTGTTCTGTACGGAGATGTGTACGATGATGCATGTGAACATGCAATGAAGTTAGCAGAGGAGAATGGATATACCTTTATCCATGCTTTCAACGATCTCGACGTTGCCTGTGGACAGGGAAGCATCGCAATGGAGATCATCAAGGAACTTCCAACTGTTGACTATATCCTTTGTCCAATCGGTGGCGGTGGACTGTGTACTGGTGTTTCCACATTAGCAAAGATGCTCAATCCGAAGATTCAGATCATCGGTGTTGAGCCAGAGGGCGCAAATTGTATGCAGGAGTCCTTAAAGGCTGACCACATCGTAAGTTTGCCGAGCGTGAACACCATCGCAGATGGTACTGCAGTTCGTACCCCAGGCGACAAGCTGTTCCCGTACATCAAGGCAAATGTAGATGAGATCATCACCGTACCGGATGACGAGCTGATTGGTGCATTCCTTGATATGATCGAGAATCACAAGATGGTAGTTGAAAATTCTGGTCTTCTGACTGTTGCTGCACTCAAGCATCTGAATGTAAAGAATAAGAAGATTGTTTCGATCTTAAGCGGTGGTAACATGGATGTCATCACGATGTCTTCCGTTGTACAGCACGGCTTAATCCAGAGAGGTCGAATCTTCTCCGTATCCTGCCTGCTTCCGGATAAGCCGGGCGAACTGGCAAAGGTTGCTTCCCTGATTGCCGGTGTAAAGGGCAATATCATTAAGCTTGATCACAACCAGTTTGTTACGACAAACAGAAGCGCTGCAGTAGAGTTAAAGATCACCATGGAGAGCTTTGGCGAGAGCCATAAGAAGGAGATCATCGCTGCATTAGCAGAGGGTGGCTTCCGTCCGAAGGAAATCAGAGCAAACCTGTAAGTTATAGTATTCTTATGATGTTGGGGTCAAAAGTCCCTCTATAGCACCTTGGAAAGTTCATATATTTTGTAGTAAAAACTCCAAATGAAAGCTGTTTTGCGGTATAATAGAGATAACTTACGAAGGCAGGTATTCTCTATGACATTTAAAGAAAACGCATATCAGCAATTATCGATTACAGACAGCTTCACAGGACTTACAGCCAGAGAGCAAAGGGCACTTGAAAAGTCTTGGGCTAAAATCTTTGCAGATGAGCTCTTTCCGGCAATCGATGAAAAACCATTTTCTGTATTATACAGCGAGCAGGTATCAAGACTAAATGCTCCAAATCCGGTAATAGTCTAAAAAGAGTAAGGATAGGAGTCTACAATCCACAAGAAACAAGTGAATAATCACTA
>DAVZID010000010.1:0-69040 GCA_052273485.1 Lachnospiraceae bacterium | reverse complement strand
TATCGGTAAAGAAACCGGTATTTCCAGAGTGGCAGTAAAAGCCCGGATTCAGGCTTTGGAGAAAAAAGGCATCTCACCATCGGCTGAAAGAGAAAAATTGTAAGAAATAAAAAACTCCGAAAGCCTCATAAACACATTTGTTTCCAGTGATTATGAGACTTTCAGAGTCTCTATCAATTCTTATTTCATTCGAAGCGCAAATTTACTTATGCGTTCATCTGCTTAGCAACTTCTGCTGCGAAATCCTCTTCCTTCTTCTCCATGCCTTCACCGGTCTCGAAACGAACAAACTTCTTAATAGTAATCTTTGCGTTGTTCTCCTTAGCAACCTGAGCAACGTATGCGCTTACAGTCTGCTTTCCATCCTCAGCCTTTACGTAAGTCTGATCCATCAGGCAGATCTCCTTCAGCTCCTTGTTGATACGTCCGTTGATCATACCCTCGATAACCTTCTGTGGCTTCTGGGATTCCTTCGGATCGTTCATGATCTGAGCCATCAGGATTTCCTTCTCTCTTGCAAGATACTCAGCGTCAACCTCTGCTCTGGTGGTGTACTGTGGCTTTAAAGCTGCTGCCTGCATAGCAACGTTCTTTGCCATTTCCTTAACTGCATCGTTAACAACATCAGTCTCAACGTCTACTAAAACGCCGATCTTTCCGCCTGCATGGATGTAGGAAACAACGATACCGTTCTCCTCAGTAACCTTTGCGAAACGACGGATGTTCATGTTCTCACCGATGATGGAGATCATGGAGGACAGCTTCTCCTTAACGGTCATGGTTGGATCTAATGCCCACTTCTCAGCCATGAATCCTTCGATATCCTCTGCCGGAGTGTTTACTGCCTGAGCAGCAACCTCTGCAACGTAGGTCTGGAACTTTTCATTCTTTGCAACGAAGTCAGTCTCAGCGTTAACCTCAACTACAACTGCGTGCTTCTCATCCTCAGAGATACAAGTAGCAACGATACCCTCAGCTGCGATACGGCCAGCCTTCTTCTGAGCACCAGCTAATCCCTTCTCACGCAGGAAATCTACAGCCTTATCCATATCTCCCTCGGTAGCAGTCAGTGCCTTCTTGCAGTCCATCATACCTGCGCCGGTCATCTCACGCAGCTCTTTTACCATACTTGCTGTAATAGCCATCTTAATCTTCCTCCAAATAGTTGTGTACAGTATTGATACTTCACTTAGTTAATAAAAATAATAACGATTCAGAAGCCGCAGTCTGCCGTCTCTGAATCGTTATTTCCGACTTGATTACTCAGCGTCAGCTACTACGGTCTCGATATCAGCTGCTGCATCAGTAGTGTCAGCTGCCAGCATCTCCTCGCCAGCCTCTGCAACCTCATCAACTTCCTCAGCCTCGCCCTGCTTAGCCTCGATAACAGCGTCTGCCATCTTGGAAGCGATCAGCTTTACGGCTCTGATAGCGTCATCGTTACCCGGGATTACATAATCCAGCTCTTCCGGATCACAGTTGGTATCAGCGATACCGATCAGCGGAATACCCAGAGTGTGAGCTTCCTGAACACAGATCTTCTCCTTCTTCGGGTCAACTACGAAGATAGCGTCCGGGATACCTGGCATATCCTTGATACCGCCAAGGTTCTTCTCAAGCTTCTCCCACTCCTTCTTCAGCTCGATAACTTCCTTCTTTGGCAGTACATCAAAGGTACCGTCCTCAGACATGGTCTCGATCTGACGAAGACGAGCGATTCTGCTCTGGATGGTCTTGAAGTTGGTAAGCATACCACCAAGCCATCTCTGGTTTACATAGTACATACCACATCTCTGTGCCTCAGTTGCTACTGCATCCTGTGCCTGCTTCTTGGTTCCTACGAAAAGGATGTTTCCGCCCTGTGCTGCAATGTCGAAGATTGCCTTGTAAGCTTCGTCAACCTTGCCTACAGACTTCTGCAGGTCGATGATGTAGATACCGTTTCTCTCGGTGTAGATGTATGGAGCCATCTTAGGGTTCCATCTTCTGGTCTGATGTCCGAAATGAACACCGGCTTCAAGCAGCTGCTTCATAGAAATAACGCTCATGTTTTTACTCTCCTTTGGTTTGTCTTCCGTATGCCATACGTACAGGTAACTGCATGTGCAGCACCAAGCCTGCCAACCGCATACGTGATTATTTTAAGCCCTACAATCATATCATGGAAAAAATACAATTGCAAGGCTTTTTTTGAAAAATTTTAAATTTTATGCATTCGTGCTCGGAGCTGCATTTGAATTGTCTGTTCCAACCTTTACTTTCGCCAGTTCATCGAATACGACATCATTCAAAACTTTGATGTAGGTACCCTTCATACCAGAAGATCTGGACTCGATTACACCAGCACTCTCGAACTTACGAAGTGCATTCACAATCACAGATCTGGTAATGCCGATGCGGTCTGCAATCTTACTTGCGACAAGCACGCCCTCGTTTCCGTCTAACTCACGGAAGATGTGAACAATTGCCTCAAGCTCGGAGTAGCTGAGTGTGCTGATCGCGGATTTTACGATCTGCTTCTTTCTATTTTCCTCTGCGCTCTCTTCATTTACGGAGCGAAGCATTTCAAGTCCGACTACTGTGGTACCGTACTCGCTTAAGATAATGTCATCAATGCCATATCCGGTATGCTCTCTGTAAATGAACAGGGTGCCGAGTCTCTCTCCTGCAATCTCGATCGGCGTTACGATTGCCTGATACTTATCGCCATTCTCCTGTGAAAATCCAAGAGTAGCCAGATTGACATTTTCTTTTGTGGAAAGAACGCTTAACAGGCGCTCATTGAGCATATGATCTGCAAAGGAACCAATGGTGTTTTCCATCAGCTCATTGATCACGTCGACATCCTTCCAAACGCTAAAGCCTAACACCTTGCCCTTCTTGCTGAGTACCAGGATATTGGACTCCAGGATCTCGCTTAACACCTCACAGATATCGTTGAAGACAACTTTACTGGTATTATTGTTATGCAAAAGTTTGTTGATTTTTCTTGTTTTATCCAGCAACTGCACGCTCATATTGGGTTCCTCCAATGCAATTTATTCTTTTACAGTAGCATATCACAAAATGAATAATTTTACAAGAATATTTCGCAGTTTTGTCAGATTTTTTCGTCAGGCTTTGCAATATATCCGCACGCAGCATCCGAACAACACTCTCGATTGCCCTTTTTGATCATATAAGCGCCACATTTCGGGCAGTTATTTCCTGTTGGACGATTCCAAGACATAAAATCACAATCCGGTGCCCCCTCACAGCCGTAGTAGACACGACCTTTCTTCGTCTTTCGAATGACAAGGTCCTTGCCACACTTCGGGCAGGCAACACCAATCTTCTCCAGATATGGCTTTGTGTTTCGACAATCCGGAAAGCCTGGACAAGCAAGAAACTTTCCATGCGGGCCATACTTGATGACCATCTGTCTGCCGCACAGCTCGCAATACTCATCCGAGAGCTGATCTTCGATCTTGACACTCTCAAGTTCTCGGTTTGCCGCCTCGACTGCCTCATGCAGATCCGGATAGAAGTTCCGCACAATGCTCTTCCACTCGACCATGCCGTCTCCGACCATATCGAGTAAGGATTCCATATTTGCCGTAAACTCTGCATCCACGATAATCGGGAAGGATTTCATCATGATATTGTTTACGACCTGACCAAGCTCAGTCACATACAGATTTTTCTTTTCCTTTGTGATGTAATGGCGCGCAAGGATCGTAGTGATCGTTGGCGCATAGGTGGACGGACGGCCGATGCCTTTTTCCTCAAGCATACGTACCAGACTCGCCTCGGTAAAATGAGCTGGCGGCTGAGTGAAATGCTGCTGCGTTTCTTTTCCATTCATAGAAAGCTCCATGCCCTCACTCAAATGCTCAACTGCCGGTGCACTCGCTGCCTTCTCCTCACCATCGTTGTAAATGCTCATAAAACCGTCAAACGCAAGCTTAGAGCTGACAGCTGAAAACTCATAACCGCCCGCCTCAAGCTGCACATGATTCATCAGATACACCGCATCTGCCATACGGCTTGCCGTAAAGCGTCTCCAGATCAACTGATACAGACGAAACTGGTCGCGAGAAAGGGATTCCTTTACGCGAACCGGCTCTCTTGTGATGTCAGTCGGACGGATACCTTCATGTGCATCCTGAATGTGACCTTTTGCGGTCTCTTCCTTCTTTGCCTGTGTCAGATACTTCTCGCCGTAGGTCTTCTCAATATAGGCTCTTGCCGCAGTATCGGCCTCCGCCGCGATACGGGTAGAATCGGTTCTCAGGTACGTGATCAGACCAATCGTGCCCTCGCCCTCAACGGAAACACCCTCGTACAGCTGCTGTGCGATGCGCATCGTCTTCTGCGTTGAGAAGTTTAACTGATTGGCAGCCTCCTGCTGTAACGTACTTGTTGTAAATGGCATCGGCGCTTTCTTTTTTCTTTCCTTATGTGCCAGCTCTTTTACAACAAACTTGTCTCTCTCGACGGCCTTTACGATCTCGTTTAACTGTGCCTCATTCTCAATCGTAAGCTTCTTTGTGTCTTTTCCATAAAATTGTGCCACAAGTGGCTTCTTAGAACCTGGCACATCAAGCGTAACATCAAGACTCCAATATTCCTTCGGAATAAATGCCTCAATTGCGGCCTCGCGGTCACAGATCAGACGAAGGGCAACAGACTGAACACGTCCTGCACTTAAGCCCCTCTTTACCTTTGCCCAGAGCACCGGGCTGATCTCATAACCAACCATACGGTCCAGGATACGTCTTGTCTGCTGCGCATCAACTAAATTCATATTGATCGCGCGCGGCTCCTTTAAGGATGCCTTTACTGCATTTTTTGTAATCTCATTGAATGTGATTCGCTTAATCTGATCATCCTCCAACTTCAATGCCTTGGACAGATGCCAGGAGATTGCCTCTCCCTCGCGGTCCGGGTCCGTTGCCAGATAGATCTTATCGGCCTTCTTTGCTTCCTTGCGAAGCTTCGCCAGAATGTCTCCTTTTCCGCGAATGGTAATATATTTTGGTTCATAGTCATTGTTGACATCAAAACCCAACTGACTCTTAGGCAGGTCTCTTACATGCCCGTTGGAAGCCATAACCTGATAGTTGGCTCCTAAAAATTTCTTTATAGTGTTAACCTTTGCAGGTGACTCTACGATAACAAGATACTTCGCCATGCTTTCCTCCAGCAATGTACCATGCGTACATTTTTTCAATCGGAAATCACTATACACTCTTATTTTACGGATTGCAAGCCCTTTTTGGTTTATTTCATGCAAAATTTACGAATTTTTTGCAATTGAATTGGGCGGAACGAGCCCGGTTCGGCAGTAACAACCAGCCGTTTCTTGGCTAATATAGCCCTTTAATTCGAGTCCAAACAAAGCACCGCACAAATCTCCAGATGGATATCCAGTTTTTTGTAAGAGCACTTCCATTGGTGTAGAAGTTTGTTCAATAAAACGATATACATCCTGTTCGAAAATAGTAAGCTTTTCTTTTCCCCGGCGCTCTTTTGCAGCCGCTGCCTCAAGATGAAAGTCTAACAAAAGTTCTTTCGTAGAAGACAACAGCATGGCACCGTTTCGAATCAGCTCATGACAGCCTTCGCTTAGTCCAGAAAAGACAGAACCAGGCACGGCATACACGTTTCGCCCCTGTTCGGCGGCAAATTCTGCGGTAATTAACGAGCCACTTTTTTTGCGTGCCTCCACCACGACGACTGCATCGCAGATCCCACTGATAATACGGTTTCTTCTCGGAAAAAGGACTGGTTTGCCGACGGTTTTCGGTCGCATCTCCGAGATGACGCCACCCTGACGGATGAGTTGTTCATACAGTCCGATGTTTTCCTTTGGATAACAGATGTCCACACCACCGCCGAGCACGGCGAAGGAGCTGCCAGATTCGAGTGCAGCTTTTTGGCTGCAGCAGTCAATCCCGTAGGCCATTCCGCTTACAATCTGCACACCGGATGCAGAAAGTGTTTTCGCGATCTCTTCTGCACACTCTCTTCCATAGCTGCTGCATGCCCGTGCCCCGACAATGGCAATCTTAGGACAGTTCTGATCTGGAAGGCGTCCCTTTACAAAGAGACCAAATGGGCGATCATCGACCTCTTTTAGGAGTCTTGGGTAATCGGCATCATCAATTGTTACAAAGCGAATACCCGATTCGGATAAGCTGGTGTATTCGGATTCTATGTTTTTTTCCATTGCGAAGGCTTCGTGGACAATCTGCTGTTCTCGTTTGGTAAATCCGAGTTCCATGAGTGTTTCGTCACTTGTTCCAAAGACATTTTCAGGCGCACCTGTCTGTTCGATTAAGCGGCGCACCTTGAGCGGTGTAATCATCTGAAGGTGAGTGCACCAGTAGTATGCGAGTTTACGGTCCATTTTCTGTGATTCCTTTCTATTTACGGGGTTGCCCAATATTTGCGGTCGATGCTGCGGTAGCTGATGGCCTCTGCCAAGTGATTTTCCTGAATTTCTTCAGCCCCTTCCAGATCGGCAATTGTCCGTGCAACGCGAAGAATACGGTCTCTTGCACGCACACTAAGGCCCATGGACTCAAATGCATGGCGAAGGAGTGCATTTTGAGACTTACTTAGGTGGCAGAATTGAGTAAGCCTTGCACCGGATAACTGCGAATTGAAGAGAATACCTTCATCCTGATAACGCAGCTGCTGGCGCTTGATGGCCTCTATAACGCGTGCACGCATGCTAGCTGAGCTTTCTCCCTTTTTTGCCTGTGACAAATCATCAAATTTTACCACACAGGCCTCTGTACAAAGATCAATACGGTCTAGCATGGGGCGCGAAATGCGATCCCGATAGCGGCGGATATCGCCTGGGCTGCAATGGCAGCGGTTTCGATCTGGGTAATACCCGCATGGGCATGGATTCATGGCTGCCACAAGCATAAAATCAGCCGGATAGCTGCAGCTTCCGTTGACACGGCTGATTGTAACCTTTCCGTCCTCTAAGGGTTGACGCATGGCTTCTAATGTGTCACGTTTAAATTCAGCTAACTCGTCCAAAAACAAAACACCGTGATGTGCCAGACTAATCTCTCCGGGTCTTGGAAAACGGCCACCTCCTGCGAGAGCTGTTGCAGAAATGGTGTGGTGCGGGCTACGAAATGGTCGTACCTTTATCAGACCTTCTTTCTGATCAAGAAGCCCTGCAACGCTATAGATTTTTGTGACTTCGAGCTGTTCGCGGTATGTCATCGGCGGCAAAATCGTTGGAATCCGCTTTGCTGCCATGCTTTTCCCAGAGCCTGGTGTCCCTATGTAGAGAAGATTGTGAAGACCCGCTGCTGCAACCATTGCAGCGCGCTTCATTCGCTCCTGCCCATAAAGATCTGAAAAATCAAGCACATCCCTTTGGTTATTTTCGTTTCTTTTTCGGTCTTCCTCGCTGATTTGCTGTCTTTTTTCGTCAAAGCGGTCTGGATTGTTGAGTAACGTCACGATTTCAGAAAGACTTCTTACACCGTAGACTGCAGTTTCCTCCAAATAGGCAGCCTCTTTTGCATTTTCCTGCGGCACAACTGCCCTTTTTATGCCTGCATTGCAGCCGCACTCAGCAAGGACAAGCGTGCCATTTACCGGTCGCACACTTCCATCTAATCCGAGTTCTCCGATGAAGATCTTGTCCTTTAATTCGTCCACGCGCACAAAACCGGAAGCTGCAAGCACGGCAATTGCAATTGGCAAATCAAAATAGTTTCCCTGTTTTCTCAAATCGGCAGGCGACAGGTTTACGGTGATGTGACTTGGTGGCAGACGAAAGCCCGAATTTTTAAGTGCAGTGCGCACGCGCTCTCTTGCTTCTTTTACCTCTGCCCCGAGGTAGCCGACCATATCAAACATCGGAAGTCCATCGCTGATGTCTGCCTCTACGCATACTAAAATTCCTTCAATTCCATTTGTTGTTCCTGTATACACTTTTGCAACCATAATTTATCCTTTCTGAGTTACAGTATCTATAATTGTTACTGTTTTTAAGCGCAAAAGACAATCTGCCCTGTTTTTTGAGGGCAAATTGTCTTCTCGAAAGGTATCTTATCTATTTTTTTCTTTTGTGTCGTTTCGGAACTGTTATTAAGTCTGTTTCCGTTTTTTGTGCTTACTCCCGCTCAAAGTGCGCTTCAATCCAGTTTACGATATCACGTTGAACCAGCTTTCGATCAGTCTCGTGAAGCAGCTCGTGGCGCATTCCCGGATAAAGTTTCATGGAAACATCGCGAATACCTGCCCGTCTATAACGGTCGCATACGCGGCGTACTCCCTTGCCAAATTCACCGATCGCATCATCCTCACCGGACAGCAGTAAGATTGGCAGCCTTTTCGGAATCTTCGCGGTGCCTTTGTTTTTTGCAAGCTTCATCAGAATCTTGAAGAAATCCATATAAGCACTTACCGTAAACTGGAATCCACAGTATTCATCGTTGTAGTAGCGGTCAACTTCGGCCTGATTGCTGTTGAGCCAGCTGGTGCATTCCTTTTCAAAGAAATAGTGATCGTTGCTGTCAAGCATCAGATAATTGACAAGATTACTGCGGTAAAAATCGCCGCGAAGCACACGAAGAAAACCCGCCACGCTAAGGCCAAATGCGACTTTGAGCTTTCCCGGATCTCCTGTTCCCATCAAAATTGCGCCGTCAATCTTGGAACCGTACTGGGTCAGATATTGTCTTGACACAAAAGACCCCATGCTGTGGCCAAGTAAAATGATATGACTGCCCGGATACTGTTTGCGAATATATGCCGTCACGCGCGCAACATCTGTGACAAGACAGCGATCTCCGTTTTTCTTGGCAAAAAAGCCAAACTGCGAGCTGGTCGGTGCACTCTTTCCATGTCCGAGCGTATCATGACCAATTGCACCAATGCCATATGCATTTAAATAACGTGCCAGCTCCTCGTAACGACCCATATGCTCGACCATACCATGTGTCATCTGCACGATCACGCCAGGCTTTGGCTGATCCTTTGGCATCCAAATATACAGATGCAGGCGGTCTCTTCTGCTGCTTGAATCAATATACTTTTCTTTCATGTTCTCCCTGTGCCTTTCTTCTCATCAGTCATACACTGAAAAGCGATTTTAAAAACGGTTTTAAGTGATAAATCTGAGTGATTGCATGAATTTTACGAAACAATAAAAAAGTTCTTTAGCTTTTCGAGGGCGCTCTTTTCGATGCGGCTGACATATGACCTGGAAATTCCAAGTACGCTCCCGACCTCGCGCTGTGTATGGACACGATGACCACAAAGACCATAACGAAGAAGAATCACTTGCTTTTCCTTTGACAATAATACCGTTTTGATTCCCTTGTGAAGACGATGCATATCCTCTTTTTTGCAGTAATGCTCAGAGGCATCACACTCACCGGACTCAATCACATCAAGCAGATGAATCTCATTTCCTTCCTTGTCCGTCCCGATCGGTTCATATAGACTAACCTCACGGCTCATCTTTTTTTCTGCCCGCAATAACATCAGGATCTCATTGTCTATGCACTTTGCCGCATAGCTTGACAGTCGATTTCCTCTTGAAACATCAAAGGTATTGACCGCCTTAATCAGTCCGATCGTTCCGATGGACAGCAGGTCATCCGTCTCCTTATCCGTAAACGCATATTTTTTAATAATATGAGCTACTAAGCGCATATTATGCTCAATCAAAAGAGTTCTCGCCTCAGATGAGCCTTGATGCATCTGCGCAAGATACTCCTTCTCCTGTGCTGCCGTAAGAGGTTTCTTGAACGTCTCCAAACGAAATCCCCCGCTACGCACCTTTCTATAGCATATGCTGCGCTGAAGTATTTCGTGCTTTTCCACCTTTTTTGATTTAAATCTTATACCGTTACCGGAATCTCTTTTTCGGCTTCTTCCTTAAATTCCATGATCTGTTCTGGTGCTGCCTGTGGCAGATCGGCCACGGAGGACACGCCAAAACAACGCAAAAATTCTTCTGTTGTTGCAAATAAGACCGGTCTGCCCGGTGCATCGAGTCGTCCGATTTCCTCAATTAAATCGTAATCTAACAGCTTGGCAATCGCATGATCCGATTTTACACCACGGATGCGCTCGATCTCGCCTCTGGTAACTGGCTGCTTATACGCCACAATTGACAACGTTTCTAAAACAGAATCGCTAAGTACCTGCTTTTGCGGTCGTGATGCAATGCGAATCAAGTACTCATAATACTGTGGCTTTGTGCAAAGCTGCACATGCGTTTCCAAAAAGACAAGCTGAATGCCTCTGTCTTGTTTGCTGTATTCTGCTGCCATATCGTCAAGCACCTGTCTCATGTTTTCTTCCGTAAGTTTCAACGCCTCTGCAAGCGCTTTTATCTCAACGCTTTTTCCCATTGTAAATAAAATACTCTCCACAATCGGATAATAGTCGCGGTTTTCCATAAATCTAATTACTCCTTAATCGTACTGCTCCATGTCTTCTCTTGTGATCGTTGTCGTGCAGGACTCATTCCAGTCCAGATGAATGTCCTGAAAGGTTCCCTCCTGCTGTACGGTCAGTCGTCCGATCTTAATCAATTCCAGACAGGCTAAAAATGTGACAACAACATCTGCCTTGGTATACTGCTTTTTAAGCATCCCACGGAAGGAAAAATGCTTTTTCTGCTCAGCATACTCGTACACAAACGCAAGCTTCTGTGACAGACGCACCGGATCCTTTTCGATATTTCCAAACTTGCTTCGCACCGGATCAATTTTGTCGACCTGACGGCGCGTTACCATGCGGTAAATCTCCTGCAAACGCTCCAATGTCACACGACTTAGCATCTCCTGCACATTGACTGGTGGCTCATACTTTGCCACCTCATCCGGAATCGTGGGATCCTTGTAGAGCAGACGAGATGCCAAAAGCTGTCTGCTTTTTAGCTGTTCGCCCAGACTTCTATATGTTTTATATTCAACCAGACGAGTCACCAGCTCTTCTCTTGGGTCAATCTCGTCACCATTTTCATCCTTCTCAGCTGGAAGCAGCAATCTGGACTTGATATCCAAAAGGGTCGCCGTCATGACAAGAAAATCACTGACAATGTCCAGATCTTCTTCCTCCATGGCGTTGACATACTCCATATACTGATTTGTAATTTCGAAAATCGGAATATCGTATATGCTGACTTTATTTTTTTCAATCAAATGAAGGAGCAAATCAAGTGGTCCCTCAAATTTTTCCAGTTTGTATGATAACATCCGACACTCCTCTTTCTTGTTAATAACCATTTTACTATATCATAATATGGAACGAAATTCAATCTGTTTGCTGGAAGTTTCTTACCCTAACAATGCCACGTCAACACAACGAGCTGTGGCAAGTTGTTGAGGCGCACATTGATGCTATGTGTTCCAAGTCCGCCGCTAACGATAATCCGTGTATTTTCTTCTGTAACACTTCCCCTTGCAAGCGGTGAGAAAAATTGCAGCTGTGGTGTCATGACACCGCCAATACCCGGAATGCGAATAGTTCCGCCATGAAAATGACCGCTAAGCACAAGATCGGCGCCCCAATCGGCATAAGTCTTTGCAAAAGTCGGCGTGTGAGCAAGCAAAAGCTCAAAGTCCGTTGGCGAGGCTTTTCCAATTTTGTGTTCCAGATAGCCGACAGACGGCGCTGGAATCCGACCCTTTCGGTAACACTCACGCGGAATCGTAATTCCACTGATGCGCATTGTGGTGTTACTTCTTGTAATCGAAGCACTTTTATTAACAAGAACATGCATGCCACTATTTTTAAGCACGTCTCGATACGCATCCCACCAGCCAGGATAATTTGCCCGTTCCTCAATCATGCGCTGCTCATGGTTGCCAAACGCATAGTAGACCGGATACTTGGATACAAGCTGATGATAAAGCCTTGCAAGCGGTGCAAAATTTGGTTGTGCCCACTCCTTTACCACTAACATATCACCGCCAATCAATACAATATCCGGCTGTTCCTGATCAATCGCGGCAAGCAGTTCTTCATTCTCTGTTCCAAAACTGTTGTCGTGCAGATCGGATAAAAAAACAGCTTTAAATCCATTCCATTCTGATCCGAGTTTATCCGTTGTGATGTCATATTGCACGACATCCAGATGGGTTCGTTCATATTCTGAGCGAACGAACGCAGCTGCACCTGTGAGTGCTGCTGCCGCGCCCGCTATTATCCATTTGTTCATTCATGTTTCCTTTCGCATGGTTCTGAATCATTATGTTTATTTGTTTTTTATATGAGTCCTAACATTTTTCAAAAGACATCAGACAACCGAAATCCACCGTCTCAAAGCGCGAATTAGATAATCCAAAAAATGAGCCTCGCGGACGGATTCGCCCGCATAAACACCGATGCTGCCAAGCTCTTTTCCATTCAGCTGGTACGTCACAGTACCAATCTGCTCTCCTTTTTCAATCGGAGCGTTGAGTTCTTTTGTTGTAAGTGTCTTTTCTATTCCAGAAAAATCCTCACCTGATACCGAAAGCCAGGAAAATTCTTCCTGATAAACTGCCGAAACTTCTTTCTCGATGCCTCCCTTTACCAGCACTGACGCCAATTCTGGCGGGTTCTCATCCCGGTACAGCTTGCAGGTTGTGTAGCCATATTGAAGCAAGGACTGCGCCTCTGCAAAACGATCCTTATAGTTTGGGCAGCCCATAATTACCGCGATCAACTCGACACCATCCTTCTCGGCAGTCGCACAGACACAATACTTTGCCTTGTCTGTTGAACCAGTCTTTAAGCCTGTCGTATACGGATACTGCTTTAAAAGCTTGTTGGTATTGGCAAGCCCAAATTCCTTACTGCCCTGTACCGTTACATGTGTAATATTTTCCATCCAAATCGTCGTATAGGCCCGAATCTGTGGGTAATGCGTGATCAGCTCCCGTGCCATCAGCGCCACATCGCGCGCAGTCGTATAATGACTATCTGCATCGGTTAGTCCACAGCAGTCCTCAAAATGCGTGTTTTCCATTCCGAGGGAAGTGGCTCGCTCGTTCATCATCTGCACAAAGCCTGCCTCGCTGCCACCTATGTACTCTGCCATGGCGACGCTAGCATCATTCCCACTAGAAACCATAATACATTTGATTAAGGTATCAACGGTCTGCTTTTCCCCTTCTTCCAGATAAACCTGTGAACCGCCCATGGACTTCGCATAGGCGCTCGTCACAACTTCATCTTCAAGGGTAATTTTTCCAGACTCTACGGCATCAAAAATTAAAATAGCCGTCATAATCTTTGTGATGCTTGCAGGGCTTCTTCTTTCATCTGGTGCCTTCTCATAAATCACGCTCCCGGTGGAGGCCTCCATCAAAATGGCAGACGGACAGGTAAGAGAAATTCCACTTGTCCCCTCCTCTGCCCAAACAATCTGCGGCCAACCGAACGTGGTACAAAAAATGAGAAGGCACAAAAAAGCAGTTTTGATACATCTTTTCACTGTTTGCTCCCGCCATAGGATGTTCACTATCATTTTAATTCAAATCGAATAAAAAGTATACCTTGATTTTTATATTTCCTGTTCTTTCTTTGCCTTGTTGGCACACGGTGCTGTCTGCGTTTTGCTCTGCTTTTCAAACCACAGCTGTGAAAGTGCTTCTGCGTTTTTTGCCGCTGCCGCAAGTGAAAAACAAATCAGCACGGCAAGCACACATAGAATGAGAAAAATTATCAACCACATAGAAATCTCCTTTCGGTTCTGCAAATGAGCATCTTGTAAACAATAACTCTGTTACTATAGTATATCCAAATCGAGAATCTTTAGCCTTGACATTCAAAACCTTCCTATTTATAATTTTGATTATGAAAGTTTACGCAGCTTTCGATTATGAATTGCACGATTAGAAAAGAGGATTTACTATGAGCTTCAATTTTGTGAAAAAGCTTCCTACACCTGCAGAGATCCGCGAGCAGTATCCGGTATCTGACGCCATTATCCAGGCAAAAAAAGAGCGCGATGAGATGATCCGCAAGGTCTTTACAGGCGAGAGTGATAAGTTTCTTGTTATTATCGGACCATGCTCCGCTGACAATGAGGATGCTGTTTTAGATTACGTTCACCGTCTGGCTCGCATTCAGGAAAAGGTTTCCGACAAGCTGATCCTGATCCCACGTATCTACACCAACAAGCCACGTACCACAGGTGAAGGCTATAAGGGTATGGTTCATCAGCCAGATCCAGAGAAAAAGCCAGATATGTTAGCCGGTATTCTTGCAATCCGCCATATGCATATGCGCGCTGTTGCGGAAACTGGACTGACTGCTGCTGATGAGATGCTGTATCCAGAAAATTGGCGTTACCTGTCTGATATTCTTTCTTACGTTGCTGTCGGTGCACGTTCCGTTGAGAACCAGCAGCATCGTCTGACCGTAAGTGGAATTGATATCCCGGCTGGTATGAAGAACCCGACTAGTGGTGACCTCTCCGTTATGTTAAACTCCGTTGTCGCTGCACAGCACGGTCACGACTTTATCTTCCGTGGTTGGGAAGTTCAGACCGATGGAAATCCGCTGACCCACACCATCCTGCGTGGTGCTGTTGACAAGTACGGAAAGACCATTCCAAACTACCACTACGAGGATCTGTATCGCCTGTACGAGATGTATCAAGAGAGAAATCTGCTCAATCCAGCTTGTATCGTAGATGCAAACCACTCCAACTCTGGAAAGAAGCATATGGAGCAGATCCGTATTGTGAAGGAAGTTATGCATAGCCGCACGCACTCCAAAGAAATCGAAAATCTGGTAAAGGGCGTTATGATTGAGAGCTACATTGAGGCCGGCAACCAGAAGATTGGCGAGCATATCTATGGAAAGTCTATTACCGATCCGTGTCTGGACTGGGATAGCTCTGAGCAGCTGATCTACACAATTGCCGAGCGTGTATAAGCTATTTGAAGAATACATACACGACATTTTAATAATAATCTTGAAACGACCATCAAAAAGCCGGGTAGCGAAATCGCCACCCGACTTTTTAATTTGACTTTTTATTTTCTGGCTTTTTTATTATCCTTTATGGGTTCGAAGCGAATTTAGACGACGTCTCCAGCCGGCTGCTCCAATTCCGCCGCGCTGCTCCATCTGCTCAACATAGCGCTCTGCCTCTTCCTTGAAACGACGTTCCTTCGCATACTTATCCACATTGAGAACCATTCCCAACTCTGCCAATAAGAACACAACAGACGTTCCTCCCGCACTGAAAAACGGAAGCGTGACACCCGTTGTTGGAATTACACTCGTAACAACCATCACATTAATCAACAGCTGTAACGCAATCTGCGTAAACACACCAATCGCAAGCACTTTGCCCTCAATATCCCATGCGTTCTTCGCAATCTTGTAAATGCGGTATAACAAATATCCAAACAGTGACATCATGATAATGACACCAAAGACGCCAAGCTCCTCACAGATAATTGCAAGAATAAAGTCATTATACGAATAGGAAAGCTTAAACTTAATTAAGCTCTGGCCAAGTCCCTTGCCCCAAAAGCCACCTGCACCGATTGCATAGCGTGCCTGCATCGCCTGGAGTCCCTCATCCGCCGCATATTCCTCCGGATGAAGCCATGCACGGATACGCACAAATCGAAAATTTTCTGCGCCCTGATGCAGCAACAAATAAATGCCAACACCGATTGCTGCAATTAAAATCAAACCAATACCAGCTAAAAAATACCAATAGATATCCGGCTTTTTTACACTGGACAGAATAATAACGGCGCAAATGCCAAACAAAACGATAACCGTACTTAAATTATTTGAAAACACAAACAAAAATCCAAGCAATAACAGTGCTAAAAAAATTGCCCCCAACTGATGATACCACCGATTTAGTCCCACGTAGCTCACATAATACGCAAAAAAGATAATGACTGCTGCCTTAATGGGCTCTGCCGCCTGAAAGCTAAACGGGCCAAGATTGATCCATCTGGTAGCACCAAGCTCACTGTGCGCAAGAGGTGACTTCAGTGCCGCAATAATACCAAATGCAAAAAAAAGCCAAAACCAACCAAAGCCGAGCCGCACAATACGATGATAATTAAGATAGGACGCAATCATCATCGCCAAAAAACCAATGATTACATTCTTCAGCTGATTTGTCATAAAATAACTATAGCTTTTTGTAATCGTATTGTTGTAGCTTGCGCTGTAAACCATGATAATTCCATATACGTTCAGGAAAAGAATCGTAAAAAACAGATTGTGATCAAGCGGGCCCCAGATAAAACTTGCTTTCACATACTCCTTAATGCGGCGACCAAGAGGCGCTTTCTTTTTTTTCATATAACTTTATAACCTTTCATTCAATCATTTAGCTGCCTACTATTGTGAGCACGCCAAATCTTACTATTTTTCTTTCTGAGCTAACGATGCCGCTGGTAGCTGTACCACAAAAGTGCTTCCCACACCCGGCTGGCTCTCCACGCTGACACAGCCACCATAAAACTCAGCGACATGCTTTACAATGGATAGGCCAAGACCAGTACCGGCAACACGCTTGCTTCGCCCCTTATCGACACGATAAAAGCGCTCAAAAATACGCTTCTGATCTTCCTTTGCAATGCCGATTCCGCTGTCCTCGACGCGAACCATAAGCCCTGTGCTATCCATCGTGACATCTGTTTGGACAAATCCACCCGGCCGATTGTATTTGATCGCATTGCTCATCAAATTTGTCAGAATACCCTGCAAGTGACTTTGATCCATGTAAACCATATCATCACAGCAGCGAATTTCAAGGGAAACCTGATTCTCATCGGCTAACGGCTGAAGTGTTTTTTGAACCTCTTTTGCAATGCTCTTAACGCTTAGCAGTTCCTTCGTCGGCATAAGCTCCTTGCTTTCTAGTCTGGAGATCATTAAAATATCGTTGATCAGACTTGTCATTTCCTCTACCTCGGAGTGAATACGCCCTAAAAATTCCTTCTGCATCTGAGCATCCGATGCCATACCACTCTGAAGAAGTTCTGCATAACCACGGATCGCGGTCAACGGTGTCTTTAATTCATGGGAGGCATTACTAAAAAACTCTTGACGAATGGTCTTTTCCTTCTCTAGCTTTCGTATGTAATCCTGCACACTTTTTGACATGTCAGTTGTTGTGCGCGCAATGATATTTAATTCATCATACTGGTAATGAGGAAAATTAAAATCAATTTTCTCATCATATATACCCTCAAGCTTGTGTGAGATTTCAAGAATTGGCTTAGTGACGGAGGCGGCAAATTTATTAGTCAGCACACCGGCAACTGATAATGCCAGCAGAAGACTAATCACAATGGACGGCACCATCATTTTCATTAGATCTGTAATCACATCGTGATGGATGGAAATACGAATGACCTTATTCTGCATTGGTGAACAATATGCTGCATACATCATGCTTCCTTTGATTGTGCTGGAATTGCGTACCTTTGTTCCAAATCCGTCTTGAAAAGCCTCCTTGACTTCTTTTCTGTTTTTGTGATTTTCCATCGTCTCTGGGTTTCCAGTCTCAGAATCAGCCAAAACACTTCCATCATTATCAATAATTGTAATTCTGTAATCATTATTCATCTGACTGCTGATTTCAACAATCTGCTTTTCCAGATCGCTGCTCTCCCAGTCAATTGTGGCATCTAACAAGAGCAGTACTGGCTTCATATCCTCCATAACGCGATGACTTGCCAGACGATAATATGACATACTTATGACAATACTGCTTATTGCCATCGCCACAATCAGTACAACAATAAACCGCTTTACAATCGCCCGTTTCATATAGAAGTGCCTCTTTTCCACTATATTTTTCTTACTTACTGATTTTCGAGTGCTTCATCTTCCTTTTGTGCTGCCTCACTCCTGTCAACTGCAACTGCATTTATGGCTTCCTTCATGATTGCTTGCACCTCATCCTCGCTCATCTGCATCTTTTCAGCAATCTCAGAAAGCTTTGGCTCACGGCCAAGCTCCTCTGCTAGCTTTGTCATAACAACATTTAATACATTTACCGATGCCGTCAGCTTTTCAGCCGTCTGCTCGCTTAACTTCTGATCGTCTGTGACGTTTTGCATTGCCATGTGAACAGCACGCTCGCGAAGTTGCTCAAAATACGCTACCGCATCGCCGTCTGTAACCGGATGTGCTGCATAATTTTTCAGCACCAGTAACAGTGCCATATTTCCTTCCTGAACGAGATCGGAAATCTCAACATCCTTTCCCGTGTAATTTGCAGCCTCGCGCACAACATAGGCAAGGCTACCCTCTGCCAGACGCTTGATCGCCTCCTCATTGGGAAGGCTCTTTAACAGAGATTCAATCTCTTCTTTTGTGCATTCTGGAATCGCACTTAACTCATCCAGATACATCTGATAAAACTGATTTTCCATAATAAAATTAATTGCCTTTCTATTTTGATGTTACACATGCAGCCGCTTAATCAGCTTAAATACAGTGGAATGCTCCATCACAAGCGGATCATCATGTGCAAAGAAAATCACACCATCCGATGGCGCTAAAATCTGCTCTCGAATCTCACCCTCAAGCGGATCAACAATTTCCGCCAGCACATCGCCGACATGTACCTCCTCACCTGCATTTTTACGGCGAAGGAAAATACCAGGCACATCGGACATAACGCTCATCAGTTCCTCCTCACGGATGGTACTGGAAAGAAATCCGCCATGACAATTGTAGCGAAGGATTCCCATGCGATTTAAGAAGCGAAGAATCGCAGACACGGCCTGCTGTGCACTCTGTTCGTCAATGCGGTCTGTCTTATTCGTATAGACCGAAAATGCATTGCTCTCCCATACCTGCCAGTTGTAATTTAATGTTGTCGTGTCGATCGGGCGCGGCTTGCGAATGACTACATACGGAAGACCAAACAAATTTGCAAGACTGGCATTTTGATAGCCGGTATCCATCATGCGCACATGCGCCACAAAATCACCTGGGATATAAAAGCTAGCCAGCTGAATGCCATACTCATATCCCTTTACTGCCTCAAAAAGGCCAGCTGCAATGCGCTGTGTCGTCTCACCTAAATTATAGCCTGGAAACATGCGGTTGATATCGGTATTATCCGACGGCCAAAAACGTTTCCCAACATTCATGGAATAATGATTGACGGACGGAATCACAGTAATTCGCTTGCCAGATGTAATTGCGCCCTTTTTTTCAAGCTCCTTTAAGCGCTGTACTAACTGAGAGCAGATATAGAGCTGCTGAACCTCGTTTCCGCGGATTGCACCTACGATACAGGCACTCTTTTCACCTTTTCCGAAATGGTATCCATACATATGCATGTCCTGTCGGTATGGAGATTGAAATGTATATAGCGATTCTTTAATCATTGTTTTCTATACCTCCAAGAATTCTTGCCAAAAGAGAACCCTCTGATACAATCGGATGCTCACGCAGCGTAAAGACCATGCCATCCATCGGGGACTCGACTCTCTGGCGAACGGTTCCTGTGATCGGCTCAAGCACCTCACCAATGCACTCGCCTTTTTTGACGCTGCCCCAATGCTTTACACACGGCACAAAAATACCAGTACTCTCTGCGTTGATGAAACCAACACAGCCATCGG
Organism: Lachnospiraceae bacterium; assembly: GCA_052273485.1. Lineage (GTDB taxonomy): Bacteria > Bacillota > Clostridia > Lachnospirales > Lachnospiraceae > Anthropogastromicrobium. The sequence continues at coordinate 49,451 of DAVZID010000010.1, read as the reverse complement.
TAGAGACGATCGGTTTCTTTACGGTCTCAAGATGAGGACCATCCCAAATACCAAGCTGTGCCATCAGATGGAAAATGCCATCCGTCAACTGGTGACAGAAGGATTCCGTAATGCGAAGTCCCACACCCATTTCCACTACAAGTGTCGGTGTATCGCGTACATTTAAGCTGTATGCAAGGGTGGATTCGAGCACGGTAGCTGCGGCATGAACCCAGATATAATCGACATTTAACTCCTTTGCAAGCGGTAACAGTTTGTCAACCGTCTGTTCATTAATGCGCACCTGCGGAATCTCTCTTAAAAATACATTACTTGCATGAATGTCAATACAGACATCGGCGCCTTCGATATCTTCGACAATTTTCGATGCTGCATATTCGGCCATATGGCCATGCTCATTTCCCGGAAAAATACGGTTTAAATCCAGATCAAACATCGGAACGCCTCTTGTCAGACAGTCCACACCGAGCGGATTTGTTGCCGGATACACATCAACAATTCCCTTTAAACAAGACGGATTCTCATTGATTCTTCGAATCATTTCATAGCAGACATACTGTCCCTCAAGCTCATCTCCATGCGTTCCCGTGACAATACAGATGCGCTTTTCCTTCCCTGTCAGCACCTTCGGTGCTAAATGGTTCTTTCGTATTTCCATGGCCTCATCAACTGCCAGGCCCATTGATACCACTGTTTCTATCATTTCTCGTTTCCTTCTCACGTTTTACAGATAACGGAGGCTTGACTTACTTATTCCTCCCGAACTGTCACAAATACCTGCTGGCTCTGTGATGCTGTTCCCAGAAAAATCCCTCGCTCAATCGGACAATCTGCATAATCGCGGCCATGCGCAAAGCAAATGTAACGGTCATCCACAAGACAGCCATTTGCCGGGTCAATGCCAATCCACATTCCCTCAACAGCGACCTCCACCCACGCATGGGTAGCGCCCTCTCCGAGCATCATACCAGAAACATACCGGGCCGGGTAGCCTAAAAGTCTTGCCATTGCCAAATAAATGTGGGCATCATCCTGACAGACACCCCTGCCCTGACAAAACGCCTGTGCTGCGGTTGTTTTTATGCTAGTCACGCCAGGTACATAGCTCATTGCGGTTGACAGCGCCTGATTTAAGCGAATCAGTCCATCCACACCCTCTTCTTTTTTTATCTGTAGCTGTGTTAAAAATTCTTTTATCGTATGATCCGGCATCGTAAGCGAAGTCGGATAACGGTAGATGGCATCTTGTCCATCCAAGTCCTGCACAGGACGCTTTTTGTCATTTACAAATGCAATTCCCTCCACATCAAAAGAAAAATACTGATGTGCCTCTTTGATACAACCAGTACCGATCGTGTTGCAGAAACCGTCTTTATTATAGCGGATATCGCCGTTTGGTGCAACCCTACAATTTACAGAAAACAACTGCTGCACCCCGTCGGAGGACGGAATGCAGCGAAGTGTGTAATATTGCCATGTGATGGACTGATAAAACTGTAGCTGTGTATGAAATGAAAACCGCAGTTTTCTCATATGATAAATAATCCCTCCAAACTGTTAATGGCTTCCCGGTATTCTTTCTGCCACTCTTCTTTTTCAAGGATTTCTGACAAACGTGTTTTCGCATTCTCGCTGACGGAAAGTCTACTTTTTTCCATACGATTTTTGAGCTTGCTGTACTCTTTTTCAATCTTTGGATATGGCATTCTCAGCCGCAAATATAGATCAAGACGCTCCATATAGCGACCACATTTTAAAATGTTGCGACTGATCTCATCCTCCACGCAGTCATCGGCACAGCCCCAAAATGCATATAAAAAATCAAGCACACGCTGATAGCGATACAGCGAGAAACTGCCAGTCGCATATTCCTCAAAGCAGTTGATCGCCATCTGCAGATAGCCAAGCGTCTCGCTTCCAATCTCTCCTCTGAGCACGATACCATTGTCGTATGCGCGGTGCAGACTGTTAATGATCGAGTTTCCATCTGAGACATCATTGATGTAGCGCGCGATAAAATCATCCTTGGACTGATAAATATCGGCAATTCCGATGCTCTCACAATACTTTTTATACGCGGTGGGATCTGCATCCAGCATGTTATCATACACGCTGATGAACCCTTTCAATGTTGTAAATACGCGCTCGGTATATCGTCCGAGCCAATACAAATGATTTGCTTTCTCTACTGACACAATACCCATGTATCTTTAAATCCTCCTCCCTGAGATGAGTTCACTACAAATGAGCCTTCATTTCTTGAAAAACGGGTCAGACCGCTCGGCCATACACGCGTTGTCTTTCCACTCAAGACAAATGCACGAAGGTCGGCTTTTCTTGGCACTGCATGATTGCCATCCATGATATCCAAATCCAGAAAATCAATAACCTCCTGTGCGATAAAGCGTCTTGGCTGTTCCTGGATCAGATGTTCCATCTTTTCAAGCCCTTCGCTGTCTAAGTCGCGTCCAAATACAACGCCATATCCGCCAGCCTCCGAGACGTCCTTTACGACGAGCTTTTTCAGATTTTCAAGGATATAGGTGCGATCCTTTTCATAAAATGCCAGATAAGTTGGCGCATTTTTTAGAATCGGCTCTTCTTTTAAGTAATATTTTATCATATGTGGTACAAAATAGTAAATACCTTTATCGTCTGCAACGCCATTTCCTGGTGCATTTAAAATGGCCACATTTCCTGCACGATAGGCATCCATAATATGCGGCACACCAATCACAGACTCTGGAAGGAAGGTTAACGGATCGAGATATTCATCGGACAGACGGCGATAAACCGCGCCAACGCGTTTGTTTTCACCCATGTAATCTTTGTAATACAAAACCTGATCTTCCACAAACAATTCCTGCGGCATTGCAAGCACGGCACCGCTTCGCTCTGCTAAGTAGGAGTGCTCAAAGTACGCCGCATTGTAGCGGCCTGGTGTCAAAATGACATTGATTCCACCTACATTTACATGATCCATTGTTTCCTTTAACAGCTGTGCATAATCGCGGTTATCCATGATATGCGTTTTCGAAAAGGTAGTCGGACATGCGCTTCTTGTCAGCTGTCTTGCAATCATCGGATACGACGCACCGGACGGGATTCGCAGGTTATCCTCCAATATGTACCACGATTTGTCCTTTGCCTGAACCAAATCGATACCTGAAATGTGGCTGTAGATGCCACCTGGCGGCACGATGCCTTCACACTGTGGCAAGTAGCCTTTTGAGGAATAGACAAACTCTTCTGGAATTACACCATCTTTTATAATCTGTTTTTTGCCGTAGACGTCGTTCAAAAATAAATTCAGCGCATCGACGCGCTGGCGAAGGCCCTGATCTAACACCTCAAATTCTTGTTTTGTGATCACGCGAGGAATCGCATCGAATGGAAATAGCTGTTCTTTGAACGTACCATTCTTGTAAATGCCAAATTTTACTCCATATCTTGCCAACAGACGATTGATTTCTTCTGTGTGCTCTATCAACTCTCGGTACATGCCACCAACTCCTTTGCCTTTTTATAAAAGCAAAAGGCGCCCTGATTTTTCAGGGCGCCTTTACCTTATATTATGACATTTTATACAAGCAAACATCATCTGTCAAGTATTTTTTTCTGAGGTGCTACCCGGCAGTGTTATGATACCGAAAGGTTACGAGAGTGCTACCCGGCAGTCTACGAAGGGCTTCCTCGGCACTGTCTTTGTCGGCGCCCCTTGTTCCCGCGGCGCCTTCTACGCACCTTTTTGTCTCACTTACTGCGTAAGCCCGCTCCCACACGGGAATCGCCTCGTAAAGAACAGCTGCCTCGTTGCCCCAACGAAGGTTACGTTGCTAACACATTACTCTATTTCGTTCCAAAAATTTTGGAGGATATCGGCACAATCCGATTTCCTTACCACCTGCATATCGGTCCAATCTGGTGGAAACTGGCTGGCGTAAGAGCTTTGCAGGAAACGTTCATCTAGTAGGGCTATGATGCCATAATCCTCGCTTGTACGGATTAAACGGCCTGCGGCTTGCAATACCTTATTCATTCCAGGATACAGATACGCAAAAAGGAAACCATTTTTGCCCTCTTTTTCATAGTGACTTTTCAGAATTTCTTGGCGTGAACCCGTTTGGGGCAATCCGGTTCCAACAATGATCACACCGATCACAGCTTCATTTTGCAGATCAATTCCCTCTGAGAAAATGCCACCCATGACACACAGACCAACGGTCGGCTTATTCTTTTCGCGAAAGGCATCAAGAAATTCCTCGCGCTGTGCTTCGGTCATGCTGCTTTCCTGACGAATATAACGCATCTCTGTATTTTTTTCAAGAACAGCCTCGACTTCATCTCGAAAAGAGTATGAAGGGAAAAAGACGAGATAATTTCCTCGTCTGCCAGAAGTGATTATCTGAATATATTGACCGATGCGGGTATATTCAGCTATTGTTCTTCTAGTGTATTTTGATGAAACATCTGACGCTGTTAGGAGAAGTCTCTTTTTCGGGTCAAATGGGGATGCTGCATAGATTGCCTTTGATTTTTCACCCTGTCCGAGTAATTCCTTGTAATAGCGAATTGGCAAAAGTGTTGCAGAGAAAAAGATCGTCGAAATGCCTTGGGCACAGCACTCCTGCAAGCGCTCTGCCGGGTTCACGCATAATAGACATAGTTGGAATGTTCCCTGCGGTGTATGTTCCATATAGACCTCATAATGCTCGTCAAGCCGCTCATAGACCTCTAAAAAATCCCGCACATGAAAGAAAAATTCGCTGGCTTCTTTCGGTGCTGTCCATTCTGGATGTTTCTCGCTCAAGCGATTCAATTCTTCGTAAAGACGTTCAAGTGACAACACAAAGGAACCAATTCCTTCTCCTTCTGGAAGACGCTTCCAACCGTCACATTCTCGCTTTAATTCAAGGAGCTTGCGATTACAGCTGTTGATCTGTTTTATAACCGACTTGAATGGTGCATACAACTTTTTTGCAGCAAGAAATTCTTCCTTTTCGAGCTTTGCACTGTACATTTCTCTGGCTCGTTCCACTAAATTGTGAGCCTCATCTACTAAAAAAATATAGTCGCCTCGCTCTCCGTCAGCAAAATAGCGCTGCAGCTGCACATGAGGATCAAACACATAATTATAATCGCAAATAATCGCATCAACCCAATAGCTGACATCTAGTGACAATTCAAATGGACACACCTGATATTGTTCGGCATAGGAAAGGAGATTTCCTCTGGTAATTTGCTCACAGTTATGAATTAATGCAAAGGTAGCTTCATTTACCCGATCAAAATGACCTTTTGCATATGGACACTGCACCGGATTGCACTCCATAACGGTGTTTGGGCAGATTTTTTCTTTGGAAGTCAGCACAATATATGATATGTGTAAATCCTTTTCACGCAAAATGTCAAATGCAGACACTGCTGCTGTGCGCGTGATTGTCTTCGCCGTTAAATAAAAGATTTTATCAGCGTACGCTTCTCCAACTGCCCAAACTGCTGGAAATATCGTTGAAAGTGTCTTTCCAATTCCAGTCGGTGCCTGAATAAAAAGCTGCTCGCCATTTGCAATTGTACGATACGTTGCCGCGACTAGGCGTTTTTGTCCTGCTCGATATGGATATGGAAACGATAGCTTTTGGATAGAAGCTTTTCGGACTTTACGATGCTCATACAAAAACTGTGCCCATTTGCCATATTCGCTGATGTAATGGTTAAACTCCGCTTCGATCTCACTAAAGGTATATACTTTTAAAAAACGCTTGATTTCTTCAGTTTCCGGGTGGCAATACGTGATTTGGATACCGATATAAAATCCTGTTTCTTCAGTTAACTCTCCCGTAGCAGCACTTTTTTTTCCTATGAGTGCATACATATAAGCATAACAGAGTGCCTGCGCTACATGGACGGACGCAGCACTCTCTAACTTTTCCATATCCTGTCGAATCACTTTAATCTCATCAATGATAAAGGCAACGTCAGCACACTCGTCTATTTGTGTCTGATCCAACAAATTGACTTTCTGGTTCCTATCCGGCGTAATAATGCCATCCGCTCGTCCTTCCAGTAAAATTTCCACATCCTCATAACAAGCCGTATGTTTTAATGGGACCTCTGCCTTGTAGGTACCTGGCATAGAGCCCTGTATTTTACGATGCATCCGACTGCCCAACTGCATTGCATCATACTGTGCTTTTGTGGAATGGCGGTTATCAATGTCACCGCTTCTAAGAATAAATTCTACGAGATTTCGCACGGAAATCCTTACTTGATTTTCAATCAGCTTATGCACCGATACCCCTCCAATCCACAACTTTATTCTTTATTGAAAATGCTCCTCTGCTACGCCAAGTGCAATATCAAGCGCAGTCTTTTCCGGAATTTTTACCGTTACATTCGGAAGCTTCTTCTTTGTCATCTCGGTGATCTGTGCACGGAAAAATGAATTCTTTACATTCACACTTCCCCACAACCACAAATCAGCTTTCAACTCCTTTGCCTGTCCATCTGCAAAGAAAGCGTCATCCAATTCACGCTTACTACGATTATCGGACTTTCCTTCCATCTTACAGCAAGTATCCCACACAAGTGCAAAAATCTTCGCTGCACATTCCTTTAAAATTGTCTCAGCTACCAGATCGCCTTCCTCTGCCGCCTGCGCGCACAAAACAGCCAATCCACCAACTGGACTCTTATCAAGCAGATGATCATTTACATAGACATCAGCCTGCTCCAATGTCTTAACGCCCGTCGCTTTTGCAATCTTCTCGGCCAAAATCGGGCAATTGATACGTCCATCCAGCTGATCTGCATATGCCTTAAAGGTCTGAAGTCCGATATCATAAGCACTTCCCTCATCGCTAAGTACATGATTCCAGCCACCAGTGCGGTATACTTCTCCCGCCTCATTTCTTCCATAGCAGATTGCACCTGTTCCAGAAATCGTGACAAGTACCGGTCCCTTAGATAAATATAAAAACAGTTCACAGTCATTTACTGCCAGAATACGCTCTTTCGCAAAGCCCATCTCCTCAAAGATACTTCTCATCTGCATTTCCTGCTCCTTAGAGTCAATACCACTTGCCGCAATGCATATGCCAAGACAATCTGAACTTGTAAGCTCATACTTTGAAAGAGCTGCGTCCATAAGCTTACGATACTTCTCTCTTCCAAGCTCATATCCCTCTGTATTAAATGCACAGCCCTCACCTAAATATTCCCCAATCAGAGTCTTATCCTCTGCCGAAAACTTTACTCTTCCTGATGTTCCTCCAACATCTAATCCTGCATAAAACTTCATATATGTATCCTGCCTTTCTAAAAAATGTATTGCTTCTATATATATTGTACTGATCTTCCCTTACCAGGGGTATTAACTGCAATGTATTATATCATACTTTTAAATATAAAGATACCCGGCCTGTAAAAGCCGGGTACTATACTATTACTATTTATTGGACGCTTCCACAAAACGCTGCGTTGTAACTTTGTCAACGGGTAGCCATACTCACTACGTGGTGGGTGGCTGAGGCAGCTGTTCTTTACGAGGCGATTCCCGTGTGGGAGCGGACTTACGCAGTAACTGTGATAAAAAGGTGCGTAGAAGGTGCCGCGGGAACAAGGGGCGCCGACAAAGACAGTGCCGAGGCCCCCTTCGTTGGACTACCGGGTCACACACACTTCCGGGCCGCACACACACTCCCGGGGCACACACACACTTCCGGAATCCACAAAACTTCCGGATTGCACATGATTACTTTACTTTCAGTGTATAAACTCTCTTCGTTGGCGTATAGGTATTGCAGTAAATGGTATATCCGTCCGCATTGACTTCCTCGCCAGAATAATGTCCCTTAAAATGATGCTCGCATGCACCCGGTCCAAACTCAATGCTAGTCAGTCCCTTTGTCATGGTCACATAATCATCGGACAGCACCATCGACTTTCCAGCAACGGTTTCCATGCAAAAATGATCATTCTCAAGAGTTGCCTCCGCCGGAACGCACAGTTCCATACGAAGCGGCAGTCTCTCAAGGCCTTCGGTATCGACGCTGATCTCAAGGCCATCTTCCTTTTCGGTGATGACAACCTGTGTATGCAAATCACTCGTGATCATCAAATCACGCTTTTTATGATCCATCTGCCACCAGTCGCTTGTATTTTGCTTTTCCTTCCATGGCAGATAATACCAGCCTCTTGCTGTGTGTGAAAGAACTGTCTTTCCTTCCTGTATATCCATCTCATCTGGAACAAAATTACGAATCTCACAGTAGCTTTCGCCAATCTTTAAATATGCTTCCAAACCATTTACATTAAAGTACAAAAAGGCACTTCGATTCTTCATAACAGTGTAGGAATAATTTTCTTTCTTCACACGAAGTACACCAGCTTCTTTGAAAAGCTTGCGGTAAGTCTTCAAGAAACCACAATTTTCAAATGTGTAATCAAGTGTCTTATCATAGATCATCAGAAGATGCAGACAGTTTGGTGCCTGACGTCCAGTCTCAGCACAGCCCTTTATAATCTGATGTGCAGCACCATCAAAACGTGCATGTTCCTCTGGTGTCAGCTTGATAAAGCCATCTGTTCCATCATATGCAATCAGATACATATACTGATACAAATACTTGTCCATAAAAATTTCTTCGCCCTGATCCTGACGGGTCGAGTTCTGTGTGAATACCATATCATTTGGCTCGATGTAGTAGAGCATCATGTTTAAATTGCGCTCCACATAGCCTAAATACTTCACATCCTTTGAGCACTGGTACATTGCCATCATCGCATTGTTGACAACGGCATTGTAGTTTCCAGTGGAACGCTCTGCATACTCACCCTCGGAGTTGCCATCAATGCCCTCCTGAAGATACAAAACCGTGCGATCCATCAGACTCTTTGCAAACTCTGTATCATCTGCAAACAGCTTGGCTGCCTGCATCAGTGCGGCACAGATTCCCCAGCGATGATTTGGTGTATGGAAACCACCGTCACGAATCGCCTCGGCTGCCTTTCTCATAATTGCAAGATACTTTTTCTGAAGAAGTGTGGTATCGGCCACATCCTGATACTTCTTCATCAGGCGATAGCCATCGTTTAATCTCTTATAGCAAAAGCTGGTATCTGGTGCGGAGAAGAAATTGCAGCACGGATAATCAATGTAGCCACTTTCTCTCTGAACACGAGCCACGCCGTCCGCTGCTAGCTGCAGTGCCTCCATCAGCTTCTCGCTCTTATAATAGCGGCTTCTGCTGTTTAAATATAATGCCAGTGCCGTTGCCATCATATAGATCGTTGGCTTTGCCTCAATCACGTCTCCGCGCATCAGTCCATAGCACAAATCGTTCTTATCCTTAATCTGCAAAAACAGCATCTCATCGACACGATGTTCCTCGCTGCGAATCAGATAATCAATATAACGCTTCATTGTTTACTCCCCCAACTGTTTTTCAGTTGTTTTTCTTATTTGCAAAGCTTCAGTGCTTCCATAAAGAACAGAATTGCAAGCGCCTGACCATATGGCATTGGAATCAGCTCGATCTGCTTGTAGAAATCCTTACTCTCTCTTCCCATCGGAGTACCGTAAGATACCTGCTCTACCTTGCCCTCTTTGTTGACACACTTTAAGATCGGTGCGAGTGCCTTCATTGCAGAATCTGCACAGGACTTATCAACGATACCAAGATCAACAGCACGTAAAATGCCATACGCAAAACCACAGGTAGCACTTGCCTCTACATAGGAGGTCGGATCATCTACTAAGGTATGCCACATACCAGACTGATCCTGGAAACGCATCAGTGCGTTGACCTGAGCGCGCTCAGACTCCTCGAGGAAACGACGAATTGCTGCCGGGCACTCTACCATATCAAGGAACTCCGGAATTGCCATAGTAATCCAGCAGTTTCCTCTGCCCCACAGTGCCTCTGCAAAGTTATGGTGACCATCGAAGGTCCAACCATGGAACCACATGCCAGTCTTCTTGTCAGTCAGATACTTTACATGAAGAAGGAACTGATACTGTGCCTCCTCAACATACTCCTTCTTGCCACGGATACGTCCCATGTTTGCTAAAAACAGTACGGTCATAAACAAGGTATCGTCCCACAGCTCGCCATTGTTCATCGAATCAGAGGTCTTATGCTGAAGACCACCCTCCTCAGTACGAACAAAGTCGTGCATGATGCTCTCTGCCCACTCGTCACAGATTGCCAGATATTCCTCATTCTTAGTGTACTCTGCATAGTAGGACATTGCAAGAAGAGGCGTTACCGTGTTGATATTCTTTCCCGGAAGACCAATCTCCATCTGCTTCTCATAAAAACGTTTTAAGATGTCCAGATACTCTGGCTTCTTGGTTGCCTCAAACAGACGCCAGAATCCATATAGGCCGACACCCTGTGTCCACTCCCAATGCTGGTATCTGCGGATATCATCGCCCTCCAGATTCTTGGTCTTCATATTCTCTAAAAACTGCTCGTCATCCTCATACAATACAGTCTGAAAGCTTGCGATCACACGCTCTAAGGCATCCTTTACCTGAGCTGCTGTTACATTTTCCATTTTCCCGCTCCTTTTCTTTTTTTATGGTGCAGTCCGCTAGTGCAACGCAACCGTTTGCATTTTTCATGTAAACTGTTACATACGATGCACAAACTGTTACACTTTATGTTCAGTATACAAAATGAAGTTCAAAATATCTATTTAAAATTTGTTTTCTTTTTCAATATTCCTTGCATATTTTGCTGTGAATCAGTATACTGAGACTATCTATCAAACTATTACTGTTCTTTGGAGGTTTCAATGGATCATCCGCTTCAACTGAAATATCAGCGCAATTATAGCATCATTATAAATGACAGCGATATCTCGCTTTATTACTATTTTGACTATGGCGAACGCTACAAGCAGATCAACATGGAGTTTCAGCATTCGCATCGTTTCCATGAAATCATGATTCCGCTCTCCCCTGACGCGACTCATTTCATTGAGGGTGTGCCGTACTCACTCGAGGAGGGCGATATCGTGCTGCTTCCTCCAACTGTGCTTCATCGCACCGAATATCCGGCTGGTCCGCCAAGCAAACGTTTAATTATTTCCTTTTGGTATCCGAAGGAGCTTTTTGGCATGGCTGATTATTATCTGCCCCTTCTTTCAATTTTTAATACCCAGACTCCGATTTTTCGCTTTCCAGAGGAAATACGAAGACACATTCTGGGCATTTTAGATGAAATTTATACATTCTCACGAAATCATGACTATCTAGGTCATCCAGAGCAGCGCCTTTTGATTCACTCGATGTTTATCCAGTTTTTGTATGCCATCCGACAAAATCAAGGCAAAAATTTGTATTCAAACAAGCCGTCCGGCAACTCGGCGACACAAAAAATTTACAGCATCGCTTATTACATTCACAATCACTATGAGGAGGAATTATCACTTGACTCACTGGCAGAGCAATTTTTCTTAAGCTCCTGCTATCTGTCCCACCAATTTAAAAAGGTGACTGGCTTTACGTTAATCAGCTACATCCAACAGGTACGCATCACTCGTGCCCGAGATTTGCTGTTATCGACCAATCACCCAATCTCGGACATCGCACAGTCCTGTGGTTTTCAGAGCTTCTCACAATTTAACCGAATCTTTCGTCAAACCTATGGGCAATCCCCATCTGCGATGCGCGCCAGCTCCACAACAATCACGAGCCAGCAGTCAAATGTAGATTTTTAAGCAAGTTCCTTTAACCACTTGCTTACGGTTTCGGCGTTTCGGTTAATGATCAGCTCCTGCGGGAAATCAAGCTCATCAAGAAGTTTTCTTGCACAGTCATATACGCCAACAAAGCTACTAAAATGAGCATCGGAATCAACGCTGATAAAGGTGCCATACTTCTTGCATTTTGCAATGATTTCACGACAATTCACAATGGAGGATGGTCTTACATGGAAGGTAGCCTCGTTTAACTCGATTGCCTTTCCCAGTCGGCCTGCCTCCTTAATAACGGTATCGTGATCATATGGATACTGTGCGGTGCCGCTGTGTCCCAAAATATGAATTTTCGGATTTTTTAACGCCTGCATGTACGCATTTGTATGCTCCTCGATTGTTCCTGCCTTGAAGGTCTGCTCGTGGAACGATGCCACAATGCACTCAAGGCGTCCTAAGGTATGCTCGGACAGATCAATATGACCCTCATAATCTAGGATATTGGCCTCGGCGCCCTTCCACACTTTGATGCCGTGAATGTACTCCGGTAGAATTCTCATATTGGAAAAATGGCCCTCGTACGGTGCATCTGGCATTGCCGGACCATGATCACTCATATTGATACCCTCTAGCCCATTCTCAAACGCACCGCGGCAGTTTTCCTCTAATGTGCTGTACGCGTGGGTGCTTGCGAGGGTATGTGTGTGAAGGTCTGTCTTTATCTCATAATTTCTCATCGTTTGCTTTCGCCCCTTTTTCTTTTATTTTCAAATGTTCTATTTTTTTACCCCACCCTTTTTTGTTTTTTCTTTCAAATTCAAAATGTTTTAAAGCTTTCTTCGTTCTGCACGGATGCCACCGTCCTTTAATGCCTCAAGAAGCATCACATCGTTATATAGACAGTGCATATGCTCCGGGTAATCCGTATCCTCATGAAAATGGCCAAACATCCAATGCTGATACGAAATCGAATGCCATACGCGTTCTAAAATCTCATTTGTCACAGAACGATCTTTATCTGGAAACCACGCTTTCACCATGCACTCTGGTACGGTGTGCGTAAAGACAAGATTAAATGTATTGTGATTTTTTGCCAACGCTGCCTCGATATGCTGCTCATCTTCCTTCGTCAAATCCTCATCGGGCTGCCAAATATCGGGATGATTTTTCTTATATCCCGGTCCTGTCGTGCTTCCACCAATCAGTAACATGGAAAATCCGTCAATTTTACACGCGCTTCCTCTTTTTACATAATAGATGCCGTCCGCTGCTTTTTTTGTCATCTTTGCATCTACGCTGCATCCAACATTTTGTAAAAGTGTCTCTCGTTCTGCTTCACTAATAGAAGGAAGCCTCTTTAATACCTCGTAATCCTCATGATTTCCGTCAATAAAGAAAACTGGATATGGCAGTCCTTTTATATATTCTGGCAGCTTCATTGCTTCCCCTGGCTGTGTGTCTTTGCGGTTGTCGGTAAAATCGCCACAGATAAAAAGCGCACGAATACCAGAAAGCGCTTTCAGTCCTGCCTCCATGGTCTTCTGTCGTTCTGCATTGGACGGAAAATGCACGTCACTGATTACTGCTATCATTTTGTCACTCCTTAATTTAAAAAAGCGGGAGCCGTGTAAGCCCCCGCTTTCTGTATCCTTTATTCGATTGCGTTTGTATGCTTATTGCATACTATTTGTATTTCTGCTTATTCTGCTGCAGACAGCTCATCGTACAGAGCGCTTCTTCCCTCGATGATGTCATTCAGACCTGCGTTCTCCATATCGCTTCTTAACTGCTGCTCTAAGGAATCAAATTCATCTGGTGAGCAGCTGATCAGTCTGTAAACATACTCGATCAGGTCAGAACGGATCTGAGTACCATACTCATTCTCAGCCTCTGCATTGGTGGAGAATACCGGATAACGATACTTGCCAATTGCAACGGTCTCATAGAAGTTCTCGTACCACTCCTTGGAGTCGATCGGATCCTTACCCATAGCACTCTCAACAATACCAGCCTCATCTTCCTGGAATGCGAAATGCTTATTTACAATGTTGTAGTCATCCAGAGTTCCCTTGTAACCCATGGAGCTTAACTCATCAGCAGTAAATCCAACCGGAACACCATTCTCGCTGGTCTCATGCTCTGGTGTGTAAGCTACGTTCTCAGCATTTTCTGGATCTGCTAACCAGTTCAGATAAGTCATGCACGCATCAACCTTATCCTCGCTTGCTGCCGGAACCATGATCCACATACCATACATCTGCTCGTATACGTTACGGATATCTCCGTTCTCCTGAGTGAAGCACTCAACCGGAACAAAGGAGGTCTTTTTAAGATCGTTGTTCAGCGTGTGGATGTTATCCCACTGAGTGGAGTTATCATCTAAGAAGAATGCAACCTTACCTGCTGCGATGTTGGACTTATGTACGGACTCATCGGTATCAGTAGCGAAATCCTGAACGATGATGCCATCGTTGTACAGCTGGTTCATTTCCTTGATACCGTCGATTGCGCCATCATGAGCTACGATGTAGTTCTCGCTGTAAACGTACTCATCCTTCTCGTCCTCGAAGGTTACATAGGAACCTACGAAGTTCAAATACATCTTCTCAGTATCCTGACGTCCACTCATGCTCCACGGAATCATATCCGGATACTTCTCATGGATTGCGTACAGGTCATCGATTAACTCCTGCTTTGTGGTCGGAACCTCAAGTCCCATCTCATCCAGAATGTCCTTACGGATGTAAGCGGTGTGACGCGGATTCTCTGTTCCTCTCTTGGAAAGGATTGCGTACTGAGAGCCATCATACAGACCCATGCTCTGGATATCACCAGACTGCTCCTGAATGGTAGTTCCAATGTTCTCATAAGCGTCAGTCAGATCAGCCAGACCACCCAGACTTGCATAGTTTAAGAATACGTTCTGATCATAGGAGAAAATGATATCCGGTGCATTTCCACCAGTCATCATAGTAGTTAGGACATCCTCACTGGTAGATCTCGGAACGGCTACGAACTCAACCTGCAGACCAAGATCTGCAACCTGCTCGTTGATCCACTCGCTCATCTTGTTCTCCTCAACAGTCATACCCTGCGGAGCATCACCACGGTCCCAAACCATAACACGGATGGTAGTGGTATCATCTGCCATTGCCGGAATCACGCCCATGCTGGTCATTGCCATTGCTGCGGTAAGAGCTACTGCAGCTGATTTTCTCATCTTTCTCATTATAAACTCCTCCTAAAAAATTTTCTATGATGTCACTGCCTGTCTGGTAAAGACCAGACAGCACAGACATTCACTAAAACACTCACAATAAAAATTTACTGCAAAACCTTTACGATAAACTACTTCTTATAGAATAACATGTTTGGAACAAACAATCAACCCTTGACTGCACCCAGCATAATACCCTGAGTGAAGAACTTCTGGATGAACGGATAGACAACTAACATTGGAGTCATAGACAGTGTAATACTTGCTGCCTTAATATTCTCTGCTACTAGCTGAGTGGTACCACTCTCCTCTGCACTGACATTTACCGCCTCGATCATCTGCTTTAATGCCATCTGAACAGTATGCAGGCCGGTCTTCTGTACATAGTACAGCTGATCATCGATACCATTCCAACGACCGACTGCGTAGAACAGACAAAGAGTTGCGATCGTCGGTACGCAAAGCGGAATTGCGATACGATACATGATCTTGAACTCGCTGCATCCATCGATACGAGCTGCCTCGTAAAGAGAATCATCAATACTTGCAAATGCAGTACGCATGATGATCATATTGTAAACGCTTAATGCACCTGGAATAATCAATGCCCATACGGTATCAATCATACCGAAGGACTTGATATTTAAGTAGTTTGGGATCGTACCAAGATTTAAATACATTGTAATAACACAGAACAGATTGACAATCTTTGTTCCCTTCAGACCCTTTCTGGAAAGCGGGTATGCGAGAAGGATGGTCATAATCATATCAACTGCAGTTACAACTACCATCAAAACGATGGAATATCCAAAAGAGCTTATAAATGTACCACTCTTTAATGCCTTTGCATAAGCATCTACATTAAGTCCGATTGGGAAGATGAATACCTGTCCCTTATTGATTGCATCACGGCTCGAGAATGAAATGGAGATTACACGAAGTACCGGAATAATTGCAATCACACTGATTAAGATAAAAAAGATAACCCAGAACGTCTGAAAACGGCGATCTTCTTTTGTTTTTAATCCGCCCATTACATGATACCTCCCTGTCCCATTTTCTTAGCGATCTTATCGAAAACAAGTACCATTGCGATACCGATTATAGACTGGAACAAACCAACTGCGGTTGCGTAGTCGAAACGTCCCTTACCGATACCAACTTCGTATACATATACACTAAGTACATTTGATGCATCCTTTACCATCATGTTACTCATCATGTAAGGACGATCGAAGGCGATATTGATGACCTTACCAAGCTGCATGATAAGCAGTGTGGAGATGGTCGGCATAATCTGAGGAATGGTTACGTACCAGATACGCTGTAATCTGGTTGCACCATCGAGGTAAGCGGCCTCGCTCTGTGACGGGTCGGTTCCCATCAGTGCTGCCAGGTAAATGATTAAGGAATAACCAGCGGACTGCCAGATACCCATTACCCAGTAAATCACACGCCACCAGATGGTGTTTGTTAAAAACGGAACGGTTGGTGCTCCAAAGATACCAAGAATTTCATTTAACAGACCGTTTGCAGCGAACAGCTGAGTGCTGATACCTGCAATAATAACCCAAGAAAGGAAGTTTGGCAGATACAAAATGATCTGAGTCATCTTGCGGATGCCAGTGCTTCTTAACTCGTTTAAGAACAGTGCAAGGAAAATCGGGAACGGGAAGCCGATGAGCAAATCACCGATATTTAAGATCAAGGTATTCTTTACTGCAAACCAGAACTCACTTGATCCGAATGCCTCCTTAAAATATTTAAATCCTACCCACGGAGACTCCCAAATTCCTTTGAAAATGTTGTACTTTTTGAATGCTACGATGATGTACAGCATTGGCTTATACTTAAAGCAGATCAGCCAGATTACTGGAATCAGCATCATCACATACAGCTGCCAGGTATTTCTCAGGTACGTTTTCCAATTAACCTTCTTCTTTGCTACACCCGGCGTATTTTTGTTTGCCATGTCCGCAGCCCTCCTATTTTTCTTTTTTGTTCAGAAACTCTTCATAACTGATAGTCTGATTATAGCAAAAACACAATCGAAAACGCTATGCGTATTTGGTTTCTTTCACCGGAAAAACATTGCAATTTTTGCTTTTTTCTTTTTCTGTTTTTCACATTTTGTTGAAGAAATCGTTTTTTTCGATTGTGTTTTTTGTGATTAAATCAGTAAAAATGTCTTAATCTCAAATGGCTTGATCTCAAATCTAGCTTTTTGCCCATCAAACATGGTCATTTTTTCCTGTTTTTCCATCAGATCGCATTCCCATACGCCCTGCGGCTTTAGACCAGATACATCCCATGTTACATTGGTACGAATACCAGAGGACTCATACATGCGCACGATCAGACCAGATTCGTCTTCTGATCGCTTCACGGAAGTCACGATGACATTCGGTGCTAAGACCTCACACATGGAGTAGGATTCAGAAGAAGCTGCATCTGGTTTTAACGCTGAAAGAATTGGCTTTTCATTTAACAGACCCGCTTCCTGTACGATCTTTGCCCTTCTCCAATCACCCATATGCGGCATCAGCGCATACGTTAGCTCATGCACACCCTTGTCAGCATCCGAAAATGGGAAGATACCGGAGGTCAAAAGCGTTAAGCCGATTGAGCTATCCTCGATGGAATAGCCGTAGCGACCATCATTTAACAATGCCACGCCATAGCCTGGTTCGGACAGATCAACAAAACGATGCGCGCATACCTCAAACTGGGCGCGCTGCCAGCTGGTATTCTTATGCGTTGGACGCTCAATCACACCATACGGAATCTCACAAGCGGCAGTTCTTGTCATCACATCAAAGTGAAACTCTGCCTTTACAAGCTGCTGCTCTTCATGCCAATCCATCTTTGTCTTAAAATCAATTCGTCTTGTATGGGCAAAAAATACAATATCCTGCTCAATTGTAGAGGACTGATAGAAAAACGTTGTGTGAAGCACAGCACAAACGTCGCCAGACTCGGTTAGCTGACACGGCTGTGCGACTGTCATCTTCCAATGCTTTCTTGTGTAATAAGACTCCACATTCCATGCATCGTAATCCTTCGGAATATCCTCATAAACAACAAGTTCATTTCCAACGGTACCGGCTTCAATCAGCTCACGCTCCGCTTCCCTATCATAAAGAGAAGTGATCTGACCTAACTCATCCCAGAAAACAATATACCAAGGTGTCTCAAGTGTCTGTGCATCGCGAAGGATGAATTTTGCTGAGGACTGAATCTTTGCTCGTTCGGATGTTGTTGCCTCTGCGCTGTTTATGATTTGTGCATTATCTGTAATTTGTACATCGTTTGTGGTTTGCTCAGATGCATTTTTCTTTGTCAGGCGGACGCTTCCCTTTGCTGGAAGCAACGCTGTAAGAAGAAGTGTGCCATCGTTCATGCGCTGTGCGCTGCTTGCATTTGTAAAGGAAGGAACGTTTTCATCAAAGTTTTCATCCGATGATGATACCTCAATGCCATAATCTTTCTGCGCCTGTGCGTCCAGTGCAATCACCTGCTCTGCGGCAAAACCAAGCGGATTCCAGACAGTGATGCCGGCATTCGATGCTGATTTTTCAGCTCGTATGGTTGCTTTAGAGGCTTCTGATAACTCTGCTAATTCGGTTAATGCCTGTCGAATGATTTCTTCGTCCATTGCCTTGATCTTTGCATAATCAATATCAGACTGCTCATAGACTTCACCAATTGCAGAACCTGGCAAAATATCATGGAACTGATTTAATAGTAGAAGTTTCCATGCCTTGTCCAGCGTTTCTTTTGGATATGCATTCTTGTTGGCATTCTTATTTTTCTTATTCATCCACCAGGAAAGAGCAGCCAACCACTCAGCCTGCTGATTCTTATTTTCGCAAACACGGTTGTTTTTCTTGTTCTTTGCGATGGAGCTAAAAGTGCCACGATGATACTCCAGATATAGATCACCGTACCAAGTATTTAACTTCTTATTCTGTAGATTTTGATCGAGTACCTGCAGATATTCCTTCAGACCAGACAACTTTACCTTTGGAACGCCTGGGATTCCGTAAGCTAAGCGTCTGCTCTCCTCAAGCATTCCCTCAGTCGGACCGCCACCGCCATCGCCATAGCCATAGATCGTCAATACAGCATCATTTAATTCCTTGTTTCGGTAATTCTGCCAGGTTCCCATTGTCTGGCTGGCATTCTGTCTGCCGTTATAAGTCACCTCACGCACTGGCTTCTCGAAGCGCTCCGGATAGGTTTCATAATTCTTTGTCGTGATATAAAGTCCCGTCACGCGGCTTCCATCGATACCCTCCCACAAGAAGGTATCATCCGGCTGCTGATCAGCATCGTTCCACCCCATCTTGGTTGTCAGAAAATAACGAATGCCGCTTCGCTTCATGATCTGCGGCAGCGCACCTAAAAAACCAAATGCGTCTGGCAGCCACAAAATCTCCTGATCGTCAACGCCGAGCTCTTCCTTGAAGAACTTCTTTCCATATAAAATCTGACGGATTAAGGATTCTCCGCTTGTTAAGTTGCTGTCGGACTCAAGCCACATCGCGCCGTCCGCTTCCCAGCGGCCTTCCTTCACACGTTCCTTTACCTGCGCAAAAATTTCTGGTGCTTCTTCCTTTACATACTCGTACAGCTGCGGCTGGCTTAAGAAGAAACGATATTCCGGGTAGCGCTTCATCAGATACAGCACAGTCGAAAAGCTGCGGACAGCTTTCTCTCTTGTCTGGCGAAGCGGCCACTTCCATGCGACGTCGATGTGGGTATGGCCAAGTGCGTAAACAGTCGGTCCGTCGCTCTCCCACTCCTTCTCGTACAGATTTTCCTTCAACCATGCACTAGCTGCGGTTAAGGAGGCACGGTACTCGTCACTTCCCTTTACGCGAAGATCCAACAGATCGCCTGCCTGATTTAAAATCTCAAGCAGCTTTCTTCTTTTCTCTTCCTCTGGGCGCATCTGCTTTGCTGCCTCAAGTGGAAGCTTCATATCATAATAAAGTGCCTCTGCCTCTGGCTCCTTTTCAAATACCTTTATATATAAGAAGTTACTCTTTCCAGGGCTATTCACGTACGCATATAGACGAATGTCATAGGTTTCACCTGGCACTGCGCTATCACTTAAAATCACCTCATGATGATTCAAATCCATCGCGCAGGTCAGCACTCCATTTATATAGACCATAATCTGCGGATTGTCGGTATTCCAGATATCATCCGCACCGGTATCCAATGAAAAGCCTACCATACGGCCTTTCATTGCCTCGGTCAACGTCACGGAAAAAGCAAAAATTGCGTGATAATCCGGGCCTCCCCATGTATCCGAGCAGTCAAATATTGGCCAGCTGCTGCAATCTTCTAACACGCGGCTTCTCTTCGCATAGCCTCTTGTGTGTGCTGCGTCCAGATTTGGCGCTACACCATATTTTTTATTTTCATCCTCTTCGCAATCTGTCATTACAGAAACGTTGTCGCCATTCTTACTATCATTACGTTCCGTACGATTATTGATAGTATTCTCATTGGCATCATCTGCCATCAGATCCAGAAAGCGCACCTGTGGAATCACTTCTAATGTTCTGCGGCGCTCACTGTTTAAGCGGTTCACGTATGCTTCCACACGATTTAAATAATCAAGCAGTCTCATCTTTTCCTCCCAACAAAAATCAAGGGCAACGTTTGCCCCTGACTTGTAACTATTCTGAATAGTTGTTACATTTATTTATAATCAAGCAAACATTATTGGATTGGCAATCGCAATGTTGTTCTCGCCGCCATCTGCGACAAATACAGCCCATGCAGCATTGCCAAAGTCAAACGCATCTGTCGTTACATCGTAGGTAAATCCACCCTCTACTGCATTCGCCTTTACGCTGATCTCAACTTTCTTGTCTACGCCTGTGTACATCCACAGATGATGGATCGGCTTCTTTGAGAAGACATGAACAGCCAGTGTGCCTGTCTTGTCTGTAAGCGCTGCTGTCTCACCGTAGGAAGCACCATTTACGCTTGCTGTCACGAGCGGACCATTGCTGATAAAGCTGTGACCCTCGCGAATTGCCTGAAGAATTTCTTCTGGCTGATTCTTTTCATTTGTATGTACATAGTTGTGAATATTAGACGGTGTGTTGGACTGCTCTACCCACGCTAGCAAACGCGGCCATACCTTCTTGTACATCTCAGTCAAGTATGCGACCTTGTCGGTCATCTGCACTGGATAAATCTCCGGATGGTTCATGACAGTATCCATCAGCCAATCGAACCACTCGGTCATACCAAAGTAATCATCGCCGTAAATATTATGCGTATCGCTTCCAGTCGTCGCAGTCAGGCGCTTGCCCTCCTCTAAGAGAGACAGCCACTTCTTAAATGCCTTCGCGTTGATTGTGCCAGATGCAAACGGAGTCGCACCGTTCCAGATCTCGATGGACTCGAAGATCTCAACCATATCCCAGAACTCACTGTTGTAACGGGTAGAAAAGCTTACATCAAACGGATGATTGACCTGCGGCAAACCACCCTTCTCGCGAATTTCCGTGCAAATGCGGATAAATTCGTTACGAAGCTTCTCAGTTGTGCGGTCTTTTCCATTTGGAATATCATAGATCACATCATCGTCCACACCAAGCTGAAGCACATGGCCGTTAGAGGTAGAAATCTCTTTGGAAACGATCGGAACAAAGTTGTGGTTCTGTTTTCTCCACTCGTCATGATTCAAAACATTGTGGTGATCGCTGAGTGCGCCAAACTGCATCCCAAGGGACTTCATCGAGCGGCAGATCTGCTCTGGTGTCTCGATAACTGGGTCGGTTCCGCCATATGCCGGGCTGCTGTACACGCTGTGATGATGAAGATCACCTGCCATCCAGCCATTGTCGGTCAGATGTGCAATGCGCGTAAGAGTTGCCTTTGCTGTTGTCACACCGTCCTTTGTGATCTCAAACGGTACGATTACGGTGCTGTACTCCGGTCCGCAAGTCACCTCTGCCTCGTAGCTTCCACACGGAAGCTTCACAGATAACATGCCATCCTCCTCGGTCACAAAACGGCGAAGTGAAAAGCGAGTGCAGATTCTATGCTCCTTGTTGTCCCAGATCTTTGCCTGTGCTACGATCGGGCTGTCGTTTTCTGTTACAGTAAGTGCAAGTGTTCCAAACTCGGTGCCTGGTGCCTGTAAATTGTAGTAATAACCAGCCTGAGCTGCGCAGCGCTGTAAAAACTGCATCGTATTTAACAGCTCCTCTGGGTCTAGCTTTCCCAAAAGTGTCTGCGGTTCAGACGTCATCTGTGCATCTTCTCCATTCTCTTTCACATTTTTTGCTTCTTTTTCTTCTGTTTCCTGTGTTGTTTCCATTTCCTTCCAAAGCTCAATTAGCTTATGAATCTTCATTGCTTTTCTGCCTTCTCCCTTCTGCCTTTTTCTTTTTTTCTGTTCATGGGGGATTTTTCACGTTCAAGTTACGAACCGTGAACGGTAATTACTCAATTACAATCGCTTCTAACTCCGGTCTTGCTGCCTCACCCTTGAAGCCTTCGATAACCAGATCCTTGCAATCCTGTGCGTGGATAGCCTCGCCAAAGCACTCTCGTTCCTCACCCTCGAAGGTGACACGGCTGTTTCGAATGGTAACGCCATCGGCTCTTCTCATATAGAAACCGGCACTTGGAATCTCCTCGATCTTCTGGCCAAAGCCTGGTCTTAAATCATAGAGTCCCTTCGGCCACTTGCTCTTGGAATGAATCGTTACCTTCACATCCTCGAACAGCACGTCCTCGATATGATTTCCATCGCTTCCAGACAGGAATACACCATTCTCGGAATCGCAGGTAATGTTGCGGAAGGTAACGCCTGAAATATGACCGGACTGCTTTTCTGGTACACGATTGTGTGTCGTGATGCTGATTGGCTCACCGCATCCCCACCAGCAATCAGCAAAGCGGCGCGTTTCAATGATGATATTGGAGAACATCGCATTCTTTACGTGGCCACCATCGCGAATCTGAATGGAAATACCACGGTTGCTTCCGCTGATGATACAATTATTTACGGTCAGATTCTCAAAATCGCCGGTACCCTCAGTTCCAATCTTTAATGCTGCAGAAGTCGAAATGAGAGTACAATCGCTGATTAAAACATTCTTTGTCGGACCGTATTCCATGTTTCCTGCGGAGCTCTTTAAGCAGATACAATCATCGCCGCATTCGATATGGCAGCCGATAATGCGGACATTTGTACTGTGATCTGGATCAATACCATCGGAATTTGCGACATTTAGATCATTTAAAATGCGGATGCGATCAATCAATACATCATCGCAGCCTGCAGTATGAAGTGTCCAGAAGGAGACGTTTCGGATAATTATATTTGTAAAGTTAATGTGATTACAATGTTCTACATAGATAACCGTCGGACGCGGATAGAAATCGCCGGTCACATAGTACGGGCTTACCTGCTTTACAAATGCAAATGCATTTCCATCAATCACGCCATCTCCAGTGATCGCCATATGATCGGCATCCTTTGCATAAATAAATGCGTAAGATGGCTTTAGAGTGACAGGTGTTCCCTCGATCTTTACGCCATTATCCTTTTGACCTTCGTTTGGATGGAAGTAGGTGGTTAAATCGCTATGTGCCTTTAACACACTTCCTCTCTCCAGATGAAGATCAACATATGGTTTTAAAAGAATGGAGCTGGAATAGTAGGTCTTTCCACTTCGTAAAACAACCTGTCCACCTCCTGCTGCACTGCACTCGTCAATTGCTGCCTGAATGGCTGCGGCATCGTTTGTCACACCATCGGCCTTTGCGCCATAGTTTACTACATCATAAATCATAAGTTGCCTCCTCCAATAACCATTTCTTTTGTTTTTATAAAATAATCAGAATGGAAAAGGGCAAGGGCATTACACCCCTGCCCCCAAAAATGAGTTTTCTGATGCTATCGATTTGTTTGTCAATCTGCAGACAGCTTGCTTAATTCTCCTGTCTGCAAGTTATAGCTATAGGTTTGTGCTTTGGCCTTCTCGTTATCTGCTTCCTTTGCTGTAAGAATGACGTAATCCTCCATCGCATGCTCAACAGAAAGCAGCTCGAGTGAGTCATCTGGCTCAAAAATAGTCTCCAGCTCACTTCCGTTTGGACGGACTCTTGCAAGGTTGCCATCATACAGACCATAGACCCAGTTGCCATTTCCGCAAAGACCGGACGGATCCGCTACGCCATCAAAATCAAGCAGAACGATCGTGCCAACGTCCAGATTGCAGCTGTACATCAACTCGGTTTTTGTATCATAATAAATCAGATACGATCCCATCACCTGTGCCCACGCTACATTATTGCCATCATCAATGCCAAGCTCTAAACGCTGTGTTGTGGTATGCTGATAATCGCTTCTGGTGATAGTTCCATCTGTATCTAAATAATAGATCTTATCCTCACCAAATGTTAAGAAACGCGCAATATATGGATAAGTTGTTCCCTCTGGATTTCCGATCATTGAATATTCGCGGTTCTCAGAGAAAATACTTCCATTCATGATATATGCTTCTTCTCCAACATTCTGCGCACTCAGCTGTAAATCAGTGCCATCAAGCTGAGTACTATATGCATTCAACATACCATCCTGATAGGCGAGCATATAAACACGATAGCCAATAATATTAAATCCTGGTGTGTTCACAGCTACCTGTGCAACACCTGTCAGATCACTCTGATTGGTGTATAGTGTATCAAAGGCTTCATCGAATTTCGTATACTTTGCGTAGATACAACCAGAAGAAACCTCTGGAAGCAGCGCGTAGCTTTCGGTTGAAAAAGATGGATATTTTTCCTTTGCTGCCTCATGATATGGATTCACTTCATCAGAAGACTCAGTCTTTGACTCTGTTTCCATTTCTGATTCTGATTCAGCCGTTTCGGTTTCTGATTCAGCCGTTTCGGTTTCTGATTCCAATTCTACGGTTTCCGTTTGAGATTCCAGTTCGACTGTCTCGGTTTCACTTTCCTGTTCCTGTGAAGATGCACTTTCTATCTCAGCAGAAGCAGTCTCACTCTGTGTCTCTGCTTCACTGGACACATTTTCTGCACTATCAGATACAGCAGCTGTATCAGCTGCTGTACCATTCGATGTTTGATTGATTGCTTCGCCATCTGCGCCTGCCTCATTGTCGGCACCGTTTTCGGAATTTTCGTCCTTGTTCTGTGTGCTACTACTGCTCTCTCCAGCCGAGGATGAGGTTCCAACTACATCCGACTCAGAAGCGGTTTCCTTTTCGGACACCGACTTACTTAAGCTCTCTGCCTTTGATTCATCTTCCTTTGATTCATCTTCCTTTGACTGCTCATCAGAAGACTTTTCCGGCAGCTTGGTACCTTCTGTCTTACCCGGCTGATTACCAGCAGAAAACTGCTCACTCAGCGTATTTACAAGTTCACCGAGATGACCTGTCGCCGCAAGAATTGCCGCTGCAAGCGCAACAGAAGAAACAAGAACAACAAGAACAAGCGGTATAATCGGGTGCTTCTTCTTTTTTGCTGGTTCATACGTTTCCTCATTTACATCCACATAACGACTGACATCTTCCTGCTTCAGATCATCAATAATGGCTTTTTCATATTCATAAACAGAATCATCCACAAGTGTTGCCCTCTGCACATGTTTTGTGTCTTCCTCTGTTGGATGTTTTTCAGAATCATCTTCTTCTGAATATTCATCATCCGAATACTCATCTTCTGAATATTCATCCTCTGAATATTCATCATCCAAATACTCATCCTCTGAATATTCATCGCTGAGAGATTCCTCCTCAGGTGTCAAATCTTCATCCGATTCGGCTTTTGCTGACGTTTCCGCATCCTCCATCTGAGTTTCCGCATTCTCACTAGAAACCTCATCTGAATAATCCGATTTGTCTGCATGTTCTGCCTCTTCTTCTATTTGTGAAGTTTCTATTTGTGAAGTTTCTATTGTTTCATCTTGTGAATCTGCTACTTGTGAAACTTCTGTTTCTGAGGCTTCTGCTTCTGACTCTTCCGTTTCCAGCGCTTCCGTTTCCAGCACTTCCGTTTCTGCTGTCTCATCCTCAGACGCTTCCACTTCTTTTGGTTCTTCCGCTTTTTCCTCTAACATTTCATCCGAAACTTTTTCCTCTTCCTGACGAATCACCGGTTCAGAAGTATTGGTCAGTTTCGCTCCTGTTTTTAAAAGCGATGCGACAAAGTTGTCTGCGGAGGTTTCCCACTCCTCATCATCTTCGTCTTCCTCTTCAAAGAACTCTTCTGCCTCATCTTCCTCTGCCCATTCTTCCTTGGCAGCTTCAGATTCTGCTTCGTCCCCCTGATCTGAATAATCCTGATCGTCAGAGTTTTCTGTTTCCTCGATTGTTTCTGGCTCTTCTGATACCTTTGTTTCCTCGATTGTTTCCGGCTTTTCTGACACCTTTGTTTCCTCGATTGTTTCTAACTCCCCGGACGTTTCTGTTTCTTCAACTGTCTTTGCTGTTTCAGTTGAATTGACTCTATCAGACTCGTTTAAAGCTGTTTCATTATCAGTCACGGTTTCGGTTGTTTCATCTAAAGTTTCAGTTGAAACTTCATCTGTTGTCTGCTGAGTTTCAGTTGAATTTTCATCCGTTGCCTGTTGGGTTTCATTTGAAACTTCAGTTAAATTTTCATCTGTTGTCTGCTGAATTTGTGCAAGATCTGATTTGTCAAAAACCTTTGTTGCCTCTGGTTCATCCTGCTGTTTTTCCAGCTTCTGAACGGTCTGCGCCATCTTCTTTTGCAGAACATCCATCTCTTTTTCCAGCTTCTGTGCCTCAGCAATCTCCTTTTGAATGGAGCTTTCCGGCTTGACATCACTTGCAATCGAAGCTTCCTCAAACTGCTCCGACTCCTCGGCGATTTCTTCCTCCTGCAGTTCTTCTTTTATTTCAGCAGCCGCTTCCTGTACCTTGGCAGTCTCTTCCTTCGGAACTTTTTGGATACGACTCTGCGTTTCCTTTGCCTGTTGTAACAACCGTGCAAATGCAAGATCTGCCTGAATCTGAGGTGAAGACTCCTGTTCTTCTGGTGTCACTTCCTGTTCTGTTTCCTTGATCGGCTGTGCATCCGGTACCTCATTGGAAGTTTCACTAGAATTGTCATTTGAATCCCCTAAGCCATCCGCCGTTTCAGTTGTCTCAACCTTTTTTGTTGTTTCAACTGGCTTATTTTCTTCTTTAGCGTTTTCTTCTGAATCTTCATCTGCAGAAGAGTTCTCCGAAACAGATTCTTCGGACTCTACTGATTCTGTCGCCCCCGCATCTGCTGATTCCACTGGCTCTTCCTCTTCGTCTTTCAGATTTAAAAGTGCCTTTACCTCTTCCTGCTTCTGAAGCTCCTCAGCCTCTTTCTGTTTTTGAAGCTCCTCCGCTTCCTGTGCCTTACGGATTTCTTCCTTCTCTTTTCTGACAGCTTCCAATCGCTCTTGGCTCTTTGCAAAATGCTTCTTTACAGCCAAGCGATAAAAATGCTCTGCATCATCGAGTGATTTTTCGGTTACTGTTCCCTCTTCATAAAACTTTCCAAGGTAATAGCACGCCTCACCGTTTAGCTTTTTCTCCTGATCCTTTGCCTTTGACAGCCATTCAAATGCCTGAGTCTCATCAACTTCTGCCACTTCACCATTTGCAAAACTAACGCCAAGCACAATGGCAATTGTTGGATCCTCACTGTCTGCACACTCTGATGCCCATCTGCATGCCTTTTTCAGATCATACTTTGCTGCATCCTGATCAAAATAATAATGTACTAGATACTCCTGGGCACGGGTATTGCCCTCCTCTGCCGCTTCTGTCATCAGACGCTCTGCAATGGAAATATCCTTTACTGCCAACGGATTTCTAAAGTAGATCAGCGCTAGTTCAACCTTTGACTCAGAATAACCTTGTCTGGCCGCTTTAAAAAACCACTCAGCCGCTTTTCCGTAATTCTTGCTGACTCCGCCATAGCCGTTTTTATAAATCAGTCCCAGATTGTGCTGCATCTGCGGATCCCCGTGGGATGCTGCACTGCTGTACCACTTCAGTGCTATGATCTCATTTGCCTCTACACCGATGCCAAACAGGAAACAGTAGCCTAAATTGTACTGCGCATCTGCATAATCCTGCTGCGCCGATGCCTGATACCAGTAAACTGCAGCAGCTTCATCCTTTTCGACTCCTCGGCCTTCAGCATAACAATTTGCCAGTCCGTACTGAGCCTGCGGATTTCCAACCTGGGCAGCTTCATAAAACCGCCTTGCCGCTTCCTGAAACCAATACTGCGCCGCCGAAGGGTCCTTTTCGATGCCAATGCCTTCCTCATAGCAGATACCCAACTGATATTGTGCCTCTGCATTTCCTGCATTTGCTGCCGAATAAAAGCACTGAGCCGCTGCACCATAATCTACAGCCGTACCGGTTCCATTTTTATAGCAGATACCAAGTCTCGTAAGCGCCTCGGTATTTCCCTGCTGTGCCAGGCGGTACAATTCTTCAACTGTATGTGTATTCATGCTTGTACCCCTTTGAAATCTTATCGTCATTTTCAATTATTACACTTCACGACACGCATAAACTGTAACATAAAAATCCGATTCATATCAATTTTACCACACTTACTGCTTATTCGCAAGCATTATGCCATAGATTTTATTCTTACCATTTCTTTACAATTGCAGTTTACGGGTCGTAACCTAAATAAGCGGTTCGTGAACAGCAACCCGTATTGAATCAATTTTTGGAATTTTTTCAAAAAAAGTGTTGACAAATCTGTGTTCCTATGTTAGTATATAGAAGTCGGTTACAAAAGCCGATAAACATAAAGGGGTATAGTTCAATGGTAGAGCAACGGTCTCCAAAACCGTAAATACGGGTTCGAATCCTGTTACCCCTGCTGAGAAGACATCCATAACGGATGTCTTTTTTGTTATCTAAAAAGAAACAAGGGGCGCTGACAAAGTCATCGTCGAAATGCCCCTCGTAAAATTTCCGGGTTGTCATACCTCACCTCTGCATCTTCTCAATCAGCCCCGCGGCTTCCCTGACGGTCGCTACTGGAATACACTTCATCCCTTCCGGAATGGTGATATCCTTTGCACTAATTTTAGGAAGAATACAGCAGGTAAAGCCAAGTCGTGCGGCTTCATTGATACGCTGCTGCACCATACTGACACCTCGAATCTCTCCAGCCAGTCCAACTTCTCCGAAAATAACAGTATGCGCATCAATCACACGATCTCGAAAACTTCCTGCAATCGCCATAACGACCGCTAAATCAAGCGCCGGTTCACTGATTCGGATTCCGCCTGTAACATTAACATACGCATCACACGATGACAGCGCCATTCCCATTCGTTTCTCCAAAACCGCAATTAACAAATTTACACGATTTCCATCCATTCCGGCACTGGTACGCCTCGGAAGTCCAAAGCTTGTCCGGCAGACAAGCGCCTGCACTTCAAGCATGATTGGACGCGTACCTTCCATTAGGCAGGCCGTAACCGTTCCACTGCTGTCAAGACTTCGCCCCTCAAGCAAGTAAGCGGACGGATTGGCAACCTCTTTCAAGCCAGACTGCACCATTTCAAACACACCCATCTCATTTGTAGCGCCAAAACGATTCTTTACGGCACGCAAAATTCGATACATTGCGCTTCGATCACCTTCAAAATAAAGCACCGTATCCACCATATGCTCAAGCACTCTCGGACCGGCAACGACACCTTCCTTTGTCACATGGCCAACTAGAAAAATCGTGATACCTCTTCCCTTTGCAATCTGCATCAACGTATTGGTGCATTCACGAACCTGACTGACACTGCCCGGTGCTGAAGTGACATCTTCTCGGTACATCGTCTGAATGGAGTCAATAACAACAATCTGCGGCAGTTCCTTCGTAATTACATTGTCGATTCGCTCCAGATTCGTCTCCGAAAGAAGTAGCAAATCTCCTGAAAATCCGCCGAGACGGTCGGCTCGCATCTTAACCTGACGCGCCGATTCCTCACCAGATACATACAATACCTTTTTTCCAGATACTGCCAAATTTCGGCACACCTGCAACAGCAACGTTGATTTTCCAATTCCCGGATCACCGCCGACAAGAATCAGCGACCCCGTCACCAGACCGCCGCCAAGCACGCGATCCAGCTCGCGAAGTCCCGTACTACTTCGATCTTCCTCATCGGTGTTGATTTCTTCCAGTCGAAGTGGCTTTGATGCGGCAAGTCCCATCTTCTTACTACCACCTGATTTTGCTGTCGTGGTGCTGCCCGCCGTTGGCTCCTCCACAAAGGTATTCCACTGACGACACCCTGGGCACTGACCCATCCATTTTGCGGACTCGTATCCGCATTCTTTACAGAAAAAAGCAGTCTGCTTTGCCTTCATAATGCCTCCCTAATTTCTCTTAAAGGAAAAGCTGCATGGAACTGTTACCATGCAGCTTATATACAAATTATGTATGAAAAGTTTGCCGTGTCCTGCGTCTTATTTCTTGTGGATCTGAACCTTCTTTACGCATCCAGGCTCAAGTTCAAGTGAGATTACGATCTTTCCTGAAAGATTGGTCTCATAATCTTCAATTACGGCACCATCCACACTTACCTGATACTCGGTATCATCCTCTACTGCTACGATAATCTGAGTATCCTGGATTCCATTTACGATAAAGGAAATCTCATCCTCTGTCTCCTTATAATCCGTAACGACGGTTCCCGGTGTTGACTCATAAGCGAAAGTCTCGTTCTTCTCTAATCTGGTGATGTCATGGAAGGTCTTTACCTTGTATACATCTCCGTCAAATACATAATCCGAAACCTTTCCCTTTGTTGGAAGATCATAATTTCCAAAGCTTAATGTATTATCTTCCTCAGTGCGGATTAATTCCTTAATTCCTGCCATTATTGTTTCCTCCTGATTTTTGCTGCTGCATTGCATTTCGTATTTTTGCGGCCTACCCCACAGGTACGCCGCCTATCACTACTTCAGTATAACATATCAAATTTGATTTTCCAACAAAAAATTATACTTTATTCCGTCTTTTTCACTGGAATCTTTCTTTTATGACGCACCGAAAACTTCAGTCCATTCTCGCCCTTTTCCACGCTCACACTGTCACCGCGCTCAATGCGCCCCTCCAAGATCTCCTCGGACATTGAGTCTTCGAGATAAGTCTGGAGTGCACGTCTTAACGGGCGGGCACCATACTTTTCATCAAAGCCCTTCTCGATCAGATAGTCCTGTGCCTCGTCGGTGACTTTCAACTTAAGCTCCATGTTTTCAAGCACTCTTGCCGTGACAGAACGAAGCATGATATCAAGAATTGCCTTCATATCCTGCTTATACAGCGGATGGAATACGATAATCTCATCGATACGGTTTAAAAACTCCGGCTTGAAGCTTTGCTTGACATCCTCCATGACCTTTGCCTTCATCTGCTGGTAATCAGCCTTCTCATCGGATGCGGCGCCAAATCCCAGACGCTTTGGTGCCATGATGTTTGCAGCACCACAGTTGGATGTCATGATGATTACCGTATTCTTGAAGCTGACCTTGCGGCCATGTGCATCGGTAATCTGGCCATCGTCAAGCACCTGAAGCAGAATGTTAAACACATCTGGATGTGCCTTCTCAATCTCATCAAACAGCAACACACTGTATGGATTGCGGCGGATGCGCTCGGAAAGCTGACCACCCTCCTCGTATCCAACATATCCTGGCGGCGAACCAATGAGCTTGCTAACGCTGTGCTTTTCCATGTATTCGGACATATCAACACGAATAATCGCATTTTCTGTTCCAAACATTGCCTGTGCAAGTGCCTTGGACAGCTCGGTTTTTCCGACACCAGTTGGTCCTAAGAACAAGAAGGAGCCAATCGGACGCTTTGGATCCTTTAAGCCAACGCGGCCTCTGCGGATCGCTTTGGAGATTGCAGTAACGGCTTCCTGCTGACCAACGACGCGCTCATGAAGCACGTTTTCCAGATTCATCAGGCGCTTTGCCTCACCCTCCTCAAGCGATTGAACTGGAATCTTCGTCCATGTGGATACGACATCTGCGATCTCGTGATCCGTTACCTGTGGGCGAGTGCTTTCCTTTTCCTTCTCCCATTTTTCCATCAGACGGTTAATCTGCGCCTGCTTTTTCTCTTGCTTCTTCTTGATCTCGCCAGCCTTCTCAAATGCCTCCTCCTGGATCGCACTTTCTTTTTGCTGGTTCAATGCTTCGATATCCTTTTTCAGCTTAGAGACAGCCTCCGGCGCAACAAATGCAGCCAGACGAACCTTTGACGCTGCCTCATCGACAAGGTCAATCGCCTTATCTGGCAGGAAACGGTCATTGATATAACGTGCTGACAGCTTCACTGCGGCCTCTAATGCCGAATCGGTAATCTCAACCTTATGATGTTCCTCATAAACATGGCGCAGTCCCTTTAGGATCGCAACGGTTTCCTCCTCGGATGGCTCCTCGACCATAACTGGCTGGAAACGTCGCTCGAGTGCGGCATCCTTCTCGATGTGCTTACGGTACTCATCGATCGTCGTTGCACCGACAATTTGCAGCTCACCTCTTGCCAGACACGGCTTTAAGATATTGGACGCATTCATCGCGCCATCCGCGCCACCTGCATCGACTAATGTGTGAAGCTCATCGATAAACAGAAGTGTCTCGCCGTCGTTTCGCACTTCGTTGATGACATTTTTCATGCGCTCCTCAAACTCACCGCGGTACTTTGAACCTGCGACCATGCCTGCCATATCAAGTGTTACCACACGCTTTCCGGCGATGGTATCTGGCACATTGCCCTCATAGATACGGCTCGCAAGGCCCTCTGCGATAGCAGTTTTTCCGACACCTGGCTCACCAATCAAGCATGGATTGTTTTTGGTACGTCTGCTCAAAATCTGGATCACACGGTTGATCTCCTGCTCACGGCCGATAACCGGATCGATCTTTCCTTCCTTGGCAAGTTCCGTCAGATCGGTACTGTACTGGTCAAGAAGCGGCGTCTTGCTTTGTCCGTTTCTTGTCGACTGTAAAGACTCAACGTCCTCTCTTGCCGCTGCCACATCGCCGTCCTTTGCAGACACAAGCTCAATGTAGAGCTGACGAATGTTGACTTTCATTGTATTCAAAAGCTTGGTTCCAGCGCAGTCGAAGCTCTTGAGCATCGAAATTAAGATATGCTCGGTTCCAACCAGACTAGAACGAAAGCGCTTTGCCTCTAAGTAGCTGTTTTGGATCACGCGGTAGGCCTCCGGCGAAAAGCCGTCCGGCTCACGCACACCCACCGAACCCGTCGGTGTGATGAGCGATGAGATCAGCTCCTGCAAACGCTCCTCACTGACGCCCTGCTCCTGCAAAAGCTGACTTGCCACGCTGTCCGAAACACGCACAAGGCCAAGAAGAAGGTGCTCGGTGCCGATGTAGTTTTGCTCTAACTCAGCAGCGGCTTTTTTGGCCTCACCGATAACCTCCTGTGCCCGGTTTGTAAATCGTTCAAACATAAGTGTTCTTCCTCCTAATGATGATGAGATTACACAAGCTCTGGCAAACGACTGCGAAGATACTCCGCACGCAATTGATTGAGCTTTGATGCGTCTGTCGTCTTATTCTGCGCTGTCAGATTTGCCTCTTGCATGCCCATCATGATTTCATAAAAATTGCAATATTCCTTGAATCGGATGATCTGCTTCTCCTGCCCCCAGCGAAGCTGTGAGACAAGGTGCATGCCCATCTTCAACGTCATTAACTTGGAATAGCGAATCGTGCCATAGGCCTTATAGCAGATATCCTCTACCTCAAGCCTGTGCTGCTCGATTGAATTGTCGCGAAGCGTGCGTTCCTGTCCGGCAAGCTGTCCGCCCACCTTATCAAGAAGCTCCAAAATCTCCTCCTCGCTCGTTCCAAGCGTCTTCTCATTATACAGCACATACATATTCCCATTGAGCTGTTTATCACTAGAAAATGCAGGCTTTAATTTTAACCCGAAACGGCCGATCTCGTCAACCATATCGTCAAAACGACTGACTGAGTCAAGAAGTGCCAGATGAAGCACCAGATAGGCCCTCATACCGGTTCCGATATTCGTCGGATAGGTCGTAAGATACCCCACCTGATCGTCAAACGCATATGGATACAGTTCATTGACATAATCATCAATCTTATCCATTTCCTTCCAAGACTGGTGAAGCTGTGAGCCTGAATGGCTGACCTGCATCCGAAGATGATCCTCACAGTTGATTGTCAAGCTGACCGCCTCGTCAGCAGAACGGATTAACCCGGCCTGGCCTGGTTCCTTTGCTGCGCGACGGCTGATCATGCGGCGCTCTCGAAGGGCATTTCGCTGTGTCTGCGTCATCGTTGACAAATCATAGGTATTGTAGCTTCTGCCATCAAGGCTGCCGATGCCGCAAAGCTTCTCTTCAAGCTCGCCTGTCAGCTTTTTTGCCTCTTCCTTCTCTAATTTCCACGGAAACTTGTAATCGCGCAGATTGCGAAGCAGGCGGATTCTGCTCGCAACAATTACATCATTTTCCGCATCCTTTTCTTCATACCACTTCATCGCCCGCCTGAATCCTTTCCTTGATCTTCTTGATTTCGTCACGGTAGTAGGCTGCCTTTTCGTAATCTTCCTCCGAAACGGCCTCCTTTTGCTTTGCCTGACAGATCTCAAGCTGCTCATTTAGGCTCTGACGCTTTTTGGCATCAGCCACCATATCCGCATGAATCTTCTTATCGCCCGAAAAGCGTGGCTTTTTGCCGGTATGGGAATTGTTTCCCTGTATCTTTTTAATGCTGTTATTGATCAAAAGCCCGAATGTATTGTAACAGTCCGCGCAGCCAAAGCGCCCGTCCTGAACAAATTCTTTGTATGTCATCCCACAGGTCGGGCAGGACAGATTTGACGCGTCCTCCTCCTCGCTGCGTCTAGAATCACTGATTCCAAGGATTCCCGACAGAAGTTTCGCAAATGGACTGCCTGAGTCCATCAATAGGCCTCCAAAATCGGACTGCGATGCACACTCACTACACAAATTGCGCTCCGTCACAGTTCCATTTACCACTTCCCGGATGACAATGCTGGCTTCCCTCATCCTGCATTGCTCACAAAGCATAATTGACTCCTCCTCATTGTTTCACTTACAAAACCAAACAATTCCAAACCGTTTATTCTGCCTGTTTTGGAACGTTTGTCAAATGTTTATCGTAAATCTCATCCACGAGTTCGTGGATTTCGTCTCTTGATATCTGCATACAGTTTGCTTTCGCCAGTGTGACAGACAGCTCCCTGCGGATGGCCTCGATTGCTTCGATCTTATCGACATCTACGCTGACGATTGCCCCTCTTCTGCGGTCCAATTTCACATAACCTGCCTGACGAAGCACCGTGTATGCCTTATTGACGGTGTGCATATTGATGCCAATCTCGTCTGCCATATTTCGGATGGACGGCAGCTGGTCTCCATCGCAAATCTGCCTCTTGGCAATGCCCATAATAATCTGGTTTGTAATCTGCATGTAAATCGCTTCGTCGCTATTAAAATCTATCTTTATTACCATCAAATCACCTGTCCTCGTCCTGGCCATCTTCATCCAGTCCGGCTACCCAACGATCCAGCTCGGCCTCTTGTTCTTCATCATAATCGCCGTAATCGTCTTCATCATCTGTATAGCCTTCGTCCTCAT
This sequence comes from Lachnospiraceae bacterium, assembly GCA_052273485.1. GTDB lineage: Bacteria > Bacillota > Clostridia > Lachnospirales > Lachnospiraceae > Anthropogastromicrobium. Next base: position 13,820 of record DAVZID010000010.1, on the reverse strand, counting down.
AATCAAAATCCTCAGGCTCTTCTTCGCGCACCTTTTGTCCGCGTGTCTTCTTTTTCTCAAGTAGCTCATCAACCTGCTTTAAAAGGATGTCCTGCTGGGTCTGGGCAAGCTCCCACTGCTTTTCCTGCTCTTTTCTATGAGCAAGACGCGCTTTTTTCTCCTTCTTGTAGCGCCGCTTTGCCGCTGCCCTGCGGACAAATACTGCGATCCAAAGAACGACTGCTAATGCACCACAGCCCAGTACGCCGTATGTCACATACTGAAGATTTCCTGAGGTAACAGTCTGTGCAAAAGCCTGAAACTCACCGGGTAATTTTGAAAGCAGTTCCTGCGAATTATCCTGAGTAGATCCTTTTGAAGTCTGCGCAAACTGGGATGAAGCCGGAAAACTTTGAGCCTGTGAGGACTGAGCATTCTGGCTATCTGCTGCTTGTGACTGAGATATTTGAGAATGCTGTTCTCCATTTTGTTGTGCGTCCTGCGATGCAGACTCCTGTTCTGCCTGCTCACCCACCTGCACATGAATGTAATAGTGACCTATGTTACCGTCCTTGTCCGTGACGGTGACAACAATCTCATTCTTACCCTTTCCCATGTTGGTGTTTCCGCTTACGGTATAAAAGCTGTTCTCATCACTGGTAACACCTTTTACCAGAATCTTCGTCACATCCTCTGCAACCGTCACATTGTAATCAGTCACATCCGGTTCAAACCGGATCGTGCCTTCGCTTAATGTCAGCGACTGCAGCTGCACCCCTTCATTCGCAGATGTTCTCTCGAGTGTCGCTGCTTCCTTCATAATTATTATATTCATTTCCCACACCTCGTAATTTTAGACTTTTGTAGGCATCTGTTATAGACAGAATAGCACAGTTTTGCAAAAAAAGCAACACCCATTTCCTCCTTCCTGTGTTCCATGTCCGTTCGGATCGATGGGGTACGCCTCACCTCCAATCGCATCATACCATCCAACAATGCGTTCCTTAAAATCAGGATGCGGATAAAGGCCAGTATCCAAAATAGCAATCGTGACACCTTTTCCGGTATAGGATAACTGCTCCCTGCATACTCCTCCGGTCTGTACGGTAACCTGATCTTTTGAAAGCAAATCCTCTTCGCAGCGCACATTCTGATAGCGCCCCCATCTTCGCCGCAAGCATTCACAATCCACCTCATAGACTGCATTTCCTTCTATAATAAGCATACGATGCTCCTTTATCACTCATCTGCTTACTATAACTTATGTACTATCCGACATGTTGTCCGCATATACTCCATTAAAGAAGATGGAAAATCCAAGAGGTGCCTTATGCCACAGGAGCGCCATATTCAGATTTTAAAGGCCTCGCTGCCGTACATGCACTCGCCGCTTCGGGATGCCTGCCGCATCTGTGTGCGCATGTTTGAGCTTCAACAGGCCATGCACCGGCTTGACGAGGAGGAAGAGTCACTGGAAGCATGCAGCAAGGATGGGCAGGATCCACTCACTGGTCTATCCCAATCCATCCGCGAATATTGTACGCCAAAGGAGCTTGAAACACTCGATATGGTCACAAATCTTACCCAGATGGCACGACTTTACCGCGAATATGAATCGGAAGGAGGTGCCAAACGCGATGCCGACACCGTTTGACAATATGTCCCCAGAAAAGGCGCAGTTTATCCGACAGATGGTCAGTGAAGCTGCAGGTAAAAATCAAAATGAACTGCTTCCCTTTTTGCTTGGCATGAATCGACAAATCGCTGGCAAGCATATGAACTTTAGCGATGAGGAGACGGATGCACTCGTAGCTCAGCTGACCGCAAATCTTTCTCCGAAGGAGAAAAAAAGAGTGGAGCTGCTTCGCCAGTTGTCCAAAATGTTAGCAAAGCAGGGAAAACAAACACCACCTCCGCCATCGTCCAATTCATAGAAACGTCCATTAAATTTGTTGCACGATTCAAAAAGACAGGAACGCCTTTTGCCATTCCTGTCTTTTTCTGTGTGTATTGAATTGTCTATATGCGATTATCTTTGCACATTTTTCTTACGTATCTTACAATCCAGTAGCTTTTACTTTTCGTCTTTGCTCTTGTCTGGTTTTGCAAAATCCGTATCGGAAGCCTCTGAATCAGAAACCTTTCTTCTCGTAGATTCCTCTTTCACTTCTTTCTCATCCGATAAATCTTTTACTTGTTTTACCTTCTTTGCTGCTTCTGTCGAGCCATCAGATGTATCTTCTTCCTGTGCATTCTTCTTGCGGCGAAGTGCAATGAATACGCACAGCCAAATGCCGATGATTACAATTACTGCAATCAGAACAATACGAAGCGTGGATGGATCGTTTTTGAGCTGATCAATCGCCTTTGTAACCACATTGGTGCTGTCAGACTGAGAACCGGATACGCTCTGGCTGGATGCGCTTGAATTGGAAGCTGCCGCGGTTTCTTTTTCGCTTGCATTTGCATCAGCAGAAGATGCCTCGTTCTTGGAAGACTCGTTCTCTGTAGCAACTTCAGCTGATTCCTTTTCGGAAACAGCCTCAGAGGACACTTCCTCTGCCGTACCAGTCTCGGACTCGATCTCAGAATCATTCTCCGATTCTGCCTCAGAAACAGCTTCGGACTCGTTTTCGGACGATGCTTCTTCGGATAAAACCTCGTCAGACTCTGCCTCAGAACCATTTTCTGCATCAGCATCCATCGTCAGATAATCAGTCTTAATGTAGCCTTCTTTCCCATCTGCCTCAACACGGCACCAACTTGTATGATAGCCAGTAACGGTTACTTCTGTGTTCGCATCAAGAAGCGTAATGGACGGACTATACTGAGTCGGGCGCTCTCTTAAATAAACAGAATCGGTCGTTGTTGCCTTTGTATTCGTATCCTCAAAGTCATAGCCAGTTGTGTACTCGCCTTCCTTCATATTTTCAAGCAAATAATCAATTAGCTTTGTATATGCCTGAAGATGCTCATATGCACGCGTTCCAAAGGTGTTCTCGATAAAGGTCAGATTATCATAATCTGGATTGTGCATAACCGCGCCGCCGACAACGGCCGGATCGCTTGTCTGATAGAAATTTGTGTACGGCTCACCATTCCAGTTTGAAGCTTCACAATAGATATAAGGAATACCTGCATTAGCAAATGGCATCTGATCACTAGCCGTGTCCTTCGTCGGTGTCGGGAAGCTGTCATTTACATCTGGATGGAACGACATATTAAGGCCAAGAAGATCGGCTGCGGACTGTGCCTGATAAACTGCCCAGTCCTGAACAATGCTTCCACTGTCATCCACTGTACCTCCGTAGAGATACATATTGTCACCAGCTGCAATCGAATCAATGTTGATCATACATGCAATGCGGTCGCGCTCTTCTTGACTAAGATTCTCTACATAATACTGGCTGCCAAGACATCCCGGCTCCTCTGCTGAAAAGAGGATGAAGCGCAGCGTATATGGAGATTCCTTCGTGCTGTAGATACTTGCAAGCTCCAACAGTACACCGACACCTGATGCATTGTCATCGGTACCAAAGGTCTGCTCCACACAGTCATAATGCGCACCAATCACAATCACACGGTCACTTGCGCCCTGCTTTGAAAAAATAAGATTCTCTCCGTAGCATGGTGTCACACCATCGGATGATGTCATCGTAAACGGCTGAGCCATATACTCATAACCCATCGTAACGATCTGTGCCTTTAACCACTCCTCAGCTCCTGCCAGCATACCATTTGAGGAATTAACCTGACGATATGGATAATTAGACTGCAGCTGCGTCATAAACGCATATGCATTGTCGCCATACTCGGCATGAACGGCCTGTGGAAGTGAGACTGCACACATACCGATTACCAGACATAGTGCCATCACGGCTGCTTTTATCTTTTTGCAAATCTTCATAACAACCTCTTTTCCGAAAAAAACATCAAAGCCGCAACTTTTGCCGCACTCTGCGACAAAGCTGCGGCTCTGAACAGTTTTTTATTTCATTTGATCCATCTTATTTCATAACGATGTTGATAATTCTTCCCGGAACATAGATCTCTTTGATTACATTTCCAGTCAGCTTATCCTTGATTACTTCTTTTCCTGCTGCAAGTGCAGTTTCTTTATCGCAATCTCTTGCGATCGAAACGGTTCCCTTGGTCTTTCCGTTGATCTGAACAGCGATCTCTACGGTATTCTCAACGGTCTTTTCTTCCTCGTACTCCGGCCAGCTCTGCTGATACAGACGTCCGCCAAAGTTACAATCTGCCCACATTTCCTCGGTGATATGAGGTGCAACTGGATTTAACAGAATTAAGAAAGTCTTTAACTCGCCCTTTGTGATGCTGCCCTTCTTGTAGAAGTCATTTAACAGTGCCATCATAGCAGCGATTGCTGTGTTGTACTTTAAGGTCTCAAAGTCAGAAGATACCTTCTTCATCGTCTGATGCATCTTCGTCTCCATATCCTTAGAGAAGCCTTCCTCATCGGTCAGCATATCCTGTAACTTCCATACACGCTCTAAGAAACGACGGCAGCCCTTAACACCCTCGTTGCTCCAGCTTGCAGCTAACTCAAATGCACCGATGAACATCTCATAGGTACGCAGCGTATCTGCACCAAACTCGTTTACGATATCATCTGGGTTGATGACATTTCCACGGGACTTGGACATCTTCTCGCCGTTCTCACCGAGAATCATACCGTGAGAGGTTCTCTTCTGATACGGTTCCGGACACGGAACAACGCCCTGATCATACAGAAAACGATGCCAGAAACGAGAATACAGAAGATGCAGAGTCGTATGCTCCATACCGCCGTTGTACCAGTCAACCGGCAGCCAGTACTTCATTGCTTCCTTGCTTGCCAGTGCCTCGTTGTTGTGCGGATCGGTGTAACGCAGGAAATACCAGGAAGAACCAGCCCACTGAGGCATGGTATCGGTCTCTCTCTTTGCCGGGCCACCGCAGCATGGACAGGTCGTATTTACCCAGTCGGTCATAGCAGCCAGTGGAGACTCACCGTTGTCAGTCGGCATGTAGCTCTCTACATCCGGCAGCTCCAACGGCAGATCATCCTCGGACAGCGGAACGTATCCACACTTCTCACACTTTACGATCGGGATTGGCTCACCCCAATAACGCTGTCTGGAGAATACCCAGTCTCTTAACTTGTAGTTCTTCTTTGGCGTACCGATCTTCTTCTCTTCCAGATACTCGATGATCTTCTTCTTTGCATCGGCTACTTCCAGTCCATCAAGGAATCCAGAATTAACCAGCTTACCAGTCTGAACATCAGTAAATGCAGCATTCTGAACATCGCCACCTGCTACAACCTCGATGATCGGAAGATTAAACTTCTTTGCGAACTCCCAGTCTCTCTCATCATGAGCCGGAACTGCCATGATTGCACCAGTACCATAGCTCATCAGTACGTAATCAGAAACCCATACCGGAATCTCCTTGCCGTTTACCGGATTGATTGCCTTTAAGCCCTTGATCTCAACACCAGTCTTGTCCTTTGCCAGCTCAGAACGCTCAAAGTCAGACTTCTTTGCTGCTTCCTCACGGTATGCAACAATCTCATCCCAGTTGGAAATCTGCTCTCTGTACTTATCCAGATATGGATGCTCTGGAGAAACAACCATGTAGGTAACACCGAATAAGGTGTCCGGACGGGTAGTGTAGATACGAAGCTTATCCTCTGTACCAGCGATTGCAAAATCAACCTCAGCACCGTTGGAACGGCCGATCCAGTTTCTCTGGGAAACCTTTACCTTCTCTACATAATCTACGCTGTCAAGACCATCAATCAGCTTATCTGCGTACTCGGTGATCTTTAACATCCACTGACTCTTCATCTTACGAACAACAGGGCTTCCGCAGCGCTCACAAACGCCGTTTACAACCTCCTCGTTTGCCAGACCTACCTTACAGGAAGTACACCAGTTAACAGGCATCTCTGACTTATATGCCAGTCCTGCCTTGTACAGCTTTAAGAAGATCCACTGGGTCCAGTGATAGTAGTTTGGATCAGTGGTGTTGATCTCTCTATCCCAATCAAAGGAATAACCCAAGGACTGCAGCTGATTCTTAAAACGAGCTACGTTGTTCTTGGTAACGATCTTTGGGTGAATGTGATTCTTGATCGCATAGTTCTCAGTCGGAAGACCAAATGCATCCCAACCCATCGGATACAGTACGTTGTATCCCTGTAATCTTCTCTTTCTGGCAACGATATCCAGTGCGGTGTACGGACGCGGATGACCTACATGAAGTCCCTGTCCTGACGGATATGGAAACTCAACCAGCGCATAATACTTTGGCTTAGTGTAGTCATCTGTTGCGGCGAAAGCCTTCTCATCCATCCAGACTTTCTGCCATTTTGATTCAATTTCTTTTGGATCGTAATTCTTGTTCATTGTGTTTTGTGTTTCCTTTCCGGGTCTCTTTTCTGGAAAAAAAAGAGCCCTTTCTTTCTCTTTGTATAGAGACGAAAAGACTTCGCGGTACCACTCTACTTCAAAGCAGATGCCTGCTTTGCCCTCAATCTTCTGTAACGGGAATACCCGCCGCCAACTACTCCGTCTTTTAGATAAATACGTTTCCCTGCCGGTGCTCTAAGGCCAGTTCGGTAGTTTCAAGCTGCTGCCTTTCACCGACCGGCAGCTCTCTGTAGCTCTCCCCTGCTTACTATTCCTTATCATCGCGTTTTGCATCAATAAGCGCGATCCTTTTACGCCAAACTTGATGCTTTTTACGCTGTTTACAATAGCATAAAAAAAGGGGGCTTGTCAACCCCCTCTTTCTTTTTATCGGACGGAACTTAAGCGATGGCTTCGGCTCCTGATAATTGATCACTTTTAATCTTCCTTCTCAGCTGCCTCAATAATCTTCTTCTGGACATCCTGCGGAGCCTGCTCATATCTTGCAAACTCATAGGAGAACTCGCCCATACCACCAGACATTGCACGAAGATCGGTGGAATAACCATACATCTCTGCCATCGGCACATCTGCGGTTACCATCTGCTTACCACCTGCTACGTGATCCATACCGAGCACTCTGCCGCGACGCTTGTTCAGATCACCCATAACATCACCGACAAGATCATCCGGCACGGTGATGGAAACAGATACGATCGGCTCTAAGATGGTCGGATTTGCCTCTGCAAAGCCCTTCTTATAAGCAAGAATTGCTGCCATCTTGAATGCAAGCTCAGAGGAGTCAACCGGATGATAGGAACCATCAACGAGTGTTGCCTTTAAGCCAACGACCGGATAACCTGCAAGTGTACCCTTCTGAACAGATTCCTGAATACCCTTTTCAACTGCCGGGAAGTAGTTCTTTGGAACGGCGCCGCCGACTACTCTTTCCTCGAAGATATATGGGGTATCGAGATCGCCTGACGGCTCAAAGATCATATGTACATCGCCGTACTGACCGCTACCACCGGTCTGCTTCTTATACTTACCCTGTACCTGAACTTTCTTTCTAAGAGTCTCGCGGTATGCTACCTTCGGACGGTACAGCTCGATCTCAACCTTATAACGATTTAGGATGCGGCTTGCGACAACGTCAAGCTGCTGATCGCCAATACCATAAATTAACGTCTGATGATTCTCTACATCGTTCTCAAGACGAAGCGTCTGATCTTCCTCTACCATACGTGCGAGTGCGCCATTGATCTTATCCTCATCGGACTTATTCTTTGCACGGTATGCCTTGCATGTATATGGCTTGCTTACCTGCGGTCCATCATAAATGAGGGTTGCGCCCTTTGTGGAAATGGTATCGCCTGTGGAGATCTTGTCGATCTTCGCGAGTGCACCGATATCACCTGCGTGAAGCTCAGGAACCTCAATGGTCTCCTTGCCGCGCATCAGATATAGCTTGGATGCACGATCTTCTGTACCCTTATTTACATTATAAATGATGTCACCAGCCTTTAATGTACCAGTTACAATCTTAATCAGAGAATACTTTCCGATAAATGGATCCACTACCGTCTTGAATACCTTTGCAGACAGATGCTTATTCTGATCACACTTAACCATGACAAGCTCGCCAGTGGAGGTTTCTTTTCCGTTGTTTACCGTATACTCTGGTGATGGGAAATACTTCTTAATTACATTCATCAACATGCTAGTACCCTGATTGTGAATACCAGATCCAACTAGTACAGGCACGATCTGGCAATCCATAACGTGGGTTCTAAGTGCAGTAGAAACTTCCTCATAAGTAAATTCTTCACCTGCAAAATAACGCTCCATCAGTTCCTCGCTCGTATCGGCAACGGCCTCAACAAGTGCATCACGGCTGATGTTTAAGTGCTTATCCATGTAATCCGGAATCTCGCACTCTTCATATTCGCTTGTATCATTGATAAAACGGCGGCCCTTCATCTTTACAACATTGACGAAGCCGACGAACTTTTCATTCTCACGGATCGGCACATGGAACGGCGCTACCTTACGTCCAAAACGATCGTTTAACTCAAGAACGATCTTACGATAGCTGGCCTGATCATCATCCATGCCCGTTACAAAAAACAGTCTCGGCAGCTTATACTTCTCGCAAAGCTCCCATGCCTTTAATGTACCAACCTCTACACCAGCCTTGCCGTTGATCACGATAACAGCGGCACCTGCTGCGTGGCATGCCTCCTCTACTTCTCCTACGAAGTCAAAATATCCAGGTGTGTCTAAGAAATTAATCTTGATGTCCTCGAACTCGACCGGAACTACGCTGGTCGAAATGGAAAACTGACGCTTCTGCTCTTCCTTATCGTAATCGCTGATGGTATTTCCGTCCGTCACCTTTCCCATCCTAGCCGTAATACCGGTCTGGTAGGCAATAGCCTCAACAAGTGTTGTCTTACCACATCCGCCATGTCCCATTACGACAACGTTACGGATGTTCCCAGTTTCATAAACCTTCATAAGTCACGTCCTCCAATCTTTCTTTGCTTTCCAGGTTTCTTTTGTCTCTTTTGCAGTATACTTTTTTGAGACCCCTTGGAATCTGATAGGGATATTATATAAAATATTTCAAATAATTGCAACTATTTTTCGCACTTTTAATATAAAATTTTATTACCGTTCACACGTCATGCTAGCTATCTTCGTAAACTGAGACGATAAATTTCATACTTATAGAGTCCTGTGAACAGCAATGTATTTCGCGCTTTAAAGTGAAAAAGCTTGACTTTCCTCTTCACTTTCGTTACAATACGTTCAGACACTCCGGCTTTCCTATACTGCCGGAGCACGGAAAGGCAAACTTATGAAGCTTAAGACAATAGGATTTATCGGACTGGGACTGATCGGCGGTTCCATTGCCCGCAAAATAAAACAGGTTCATCCAGATACCGTGATCATGGCATATATGAGAACGCGCAGCACACTCGAGGAAGCAAAGGCTGACGGCATTGTTGATATCATTTTGGATGGTGTAGACGAAAACCTTCGTGCATGTGATATGATTATTCTTTGTACACCGGTTTCCTTTAATGAAGATTATTTAAAGGCCATTCGCCCATTTCTAAAACCGGGCTGTATCGTTACTGATGTTGGCAGCACAAAAACAGCGATTCACGAGACTGTAATCGCACTTGACATGGAGGACTGCTTTGTCGGCGGTCATCCGATGGCTGGATCTGAGCGCACTGGATATGCCTGCTCAAAGGCTTCTCTTTTGGAGAATGCATATTATGTAATCACGCCAACTTCAAAAACAACGAAAGATCAGCTCGACACAATGATTCAATTTGCCGCTGATCAGGCAGCGATTCCGCTTGTACTTGACTATAAAAATCATGACTATGCAGTTGCAGCAATCAGTCATGTACCGCACGTGATTGCATCATCCTTAGTAAATCTTGTTGCTCAGTCTGATTTTCCTGACGGCACAATGAAAAAAATTGCCGCAGGCGGCTTTAAGGATATCACAAGAATTGCATCTTCCTCTCCTGTTATGTGGGAGCAAATTTTATTCACGAACAAAGACAATATCATTTCCTTATTGGAAGATTACAAAAAGGCAATTGATCAGACCATCACCGATCTAAAAACCGATAATCACAAGGATATCTATGATTGTTTCGAACGATCCGGCAATTACCGCAGCTCGATCAGCGATAAACGCGGCAGTGCTACCATGAATCCAGAGTACGCGATTTGCTGCGATATTCCAGACCAACCGGGTGCGATCTCCGTTATCGCTACGCTGCTTGCATTTGAGAATGTCAGCATCAAAAATATCGGAATCAACCACAACCGCGAGCATATGGCCGGTACAATCAAAATTGAGTTCCATGATCAGGCTTCCTGTGAAAAAGCGACAGAATGCCTTGAGTACCATCATTATCCGGTTTATCAAAAAAAATAATAAGATATCATATCGTTTGCTAGGCGCCCAAATTATAGGCTACGAAGGCGTTGACAAACGAATTGACGTGTTATCAACAGCCATTCATGCAAATCTTAAGGCAACTTCGCTACAGGACTTAGATTTAGCTTATGCACCGCCATACTCTTCTGCTAAAGACCCTGTTAACATGGCAGGTTTTATGATTGGTGATATTGCAAATGGAGTCTTAAAGCAGTGGCATTTAAGTGATCTTACATCAATTTTGCAGGATTCAAATGCAACACTTCTTGATGTGCGTACTATTTCTGAATATGAACACAGTCATATTGAAGGCTTTAAAAACATTCCTGTTGATGAGCTCAGAGATCATTTATCAGAAATTGAAAAAGATAAGCCCGTATACGTAATATGCCAAAGTGGACTTCGAAGCTACATTGCGACACGTATATTGTCACAAAATGGCTATGATGCCTATAATTTTGCCGGAGGATTTCGTTTTTATGAAGCCGTAATGATGACAGAAGCCTTGTTGAGAAAGAAACAGCTTGTGGAATGGATTTATAAACGCACAGCCGACCAGAGTGTATTGTAATATGCGGTACACTCCGATCGGCTGATTTATTTGCAAGATTATCAAACTACGCTTACGTCAATTTCAAGAACCTGTGACAACAGATCCATTACTTTTTTGATATCTTTTTCTTCAGCTCTTCTGATTTCAATTTGCTTCTCCATAATTTTTCCTCTTGATTATTTTATCGTATCTTTATCGTGACTCTGCCTTTTTCAAAATCAACACCCAATCATTTGCTTTCTCTTTTCTTGCAACCGGGCTAGCAAGCAATTTTTCTTGTCCCTTGATCGTCGTAATATAGCTAAGACTATTATTTCTAGGATCCATCCACCATGCATCAAGTGCCATATTTTGGAATCGTCGAAGATCCAACAAAAACTCATCTCCCATGTAATCATAGCAGAGAATATAATCCTCGCCTGCAAACACAGCAATTCGATGGTAGCGTTCCTTCTGACCAAACAAAAGCAGACTGTCATCGGCTTTTCCATTGATGAAATCCACACTCTCCATCAAATCTTTCAGATATTTAAGCTGTGCACAACCTGGATGGTGCATTGCATCCTGCCAAAGCTCACGCACACCATAGGCACCCGGTTTACTGAAATCATCGTAAAACTGCATAATTGAGTTGCTTCCATAGGTATGACCTGCCGCTCCGGCAAACACAGACCAATACGCATAGCGGCGGACATCCCACTCCTCCCAGTATGGATTTCTCAGATTATGGAGTCCCTGTGGAATGCCTTCATAAGAAGGCTCTGCATCAAGAGTTGGTTTTACAATGTCATAGGAAAGATCTCTATCCACATATTTCCAATTGTCCTCGCCAAAGAAGGTTTCCTTCTCGGCATTATCATCCCACTCGCCAAGAGAAGCCTGATCGTATCTTCTGTGTCCTGACTGAAACAGATTCATATCAAGCCACGGCTCATTGTGAAACCACAGAGAAGATGATGTACGTCCAAACGGATGATATGCGATAATTCTCTCTGGATTATACGACTTTAGAATCTCACCTTCCATGCAGAATACATCATAGCCGACATCACCGCGCACATCTCCTCCCAAGATCCAAATCAAGTTTTTGCGATTCTGATAGCGTTTTCCTAAGAAATTCGCATAGATACGCATTGTTTCCATATTTAATATATTGGATTTAACCAGAGATCCCCAGGCAGGAAGCAAACCAATGTATAGTCCCATCTGCTCTGCCATATTCAAAACGCGATCAACAAATTTCCAGTACTCTGATTTTTTCACATCTTTTCTTCCAGGAGCCAAAGAAGATTCTACATCTTGTGGAGACTGAATTAGTACCGTCTGAATCACGTTGTAGCCTTTTTCTTTACGGTTTCTCAGATAAGTATAAATCTCGTCCTCATCTAATTTCAAAAGCATCAGCCAAGCCGTATCGCCCAGCCAGAAAAATGGCTTATCTCCCTCCATTAAATAGCGTCGGTTTTCGCTGATTGACAGATTGCCGAAATTGTCAAATTTTGTCGTGATCGTTTCCATGATAAATTTGAATCCTCCTAAATATTATGATGTTGGTTTCAGTGTACCATGGATGCTTTCCTTTGTCTTTTGATTTTTCTTAGAGAAATATGTAAATTTTCTATTTTCTCTTTCTGCTCAACCAGAAAAAATATCCAACACACAAAATTATTTGAAGCAGGTGTTCCAAGACCAATCTGAAACAGCGTCACTCCTGATATATGGCTCATCAGCAGGACAATATGAAGCTATACTTTTCATTTTCCTCCACATTTTCCACACCAATGGCATCCATGCAAGACGCATTGATCTTATCAAACAACTTTGCGCATGCCAGTGTATCCTTCCACGGCACAACATCACTTTCCAATTTTCCTGCTTGAATACAACGAATTGCATCCCGAATCTCATAGACAAAACCATTTTTTGTTTCTTGATCTACAAAATGCTCTTTTAATTCCCCGTCATTTCCATACAAATATGCCTCTGATGCATAGTGAGGATGGGGAAGAACGATTTTTCCAAATCGGCCATAAATTACCATCTGCTCCTCTAACTGTGCAACAAAGCTTGTCAGCAAATCAGCAAATGTATCTTCAAAGCAAATGGCAACATGGTCTGTAACATCGACACCTGTATCGCTCCAAGTTGCCGACACGGACATATTTTTAATTGCCTGGTTTAAAATAAACGTCGTGATTTCATATGCATAGACCGTGATATCCTTTGCCGCGCCACCTCCCAACTTCGGATTGAAATACCGATTTTCTTTGTCATCTGGCGCTACAAATCCAATATTACACTGCAAAACGGTTGGCATTCCGATCTTTTCTTGTTCCACCCATCTTTTTGCCTGTTGCACAGCAGGAAGATACCGACTCCACAAAGCTTCCATGACAAAAATCTTTTTCTCACTCGCTAGCGCATACAAGTTCTTCGCTTCCTCTGAATTTTGAAACATCGCTTTCTCACATAAAACTGGTACGCTGTGATTTACGCAGAGCACACTCAAGCGGTGATGATCATTTGTTGTCACTGCAATATAGGCACAATCTGGTTTTTCCTTCTCCAACAACATCTCATAATCATCATAATAGCTTTCAACACCATTCTCTTTTGCAAAGTTTTCTGCTCGCGCAAGACTTTTACTGGCAACTGCACATACCTCGCATCCATCAATTCGCGATACGGCATCACAAAACTGCCTGGCAATATGACCTGCCCCCAAAATGGCAAAACGAAATTTTTTCATAAGGATCCTCCTATCCGAAACGTGACCTACTCGGTCATTGAATGTCCGAGTAGGTCACGCATCATACTCCTCCATAAATTGCTTATTATTTTTGTAATAATGTCAACAACTCGGTCATTGAATGGCCGAGCATGCAAAGTTTCCTTTGAATGCCAG
>DAVZID010000009.1:0-71763 GCA_052273485.1 Lachnospiraceae bacterium | reverse complement strand
GGCATAAAGGTAAGCTCGTAACTGGGTGTAGAGGGCTTGTGATGGCCCTTTGAGGTGTTCTACCATGTCTCAAGAACCCCGCCCGTTCGCAAGAACGCGCGTGGGAGTATCACAACCTATGATGGCGTACAATATCCATATGATGGAGAATGCAAGAGTTTAAATCGAGTGGATGGACAGTATGTAGATTACACATCAGATGGAAAAATAAGAAAATTAAATGAAGAAACAGGTGAATGGGAAGATTGGATTGACTGTCCCCAGTGGCTCAATTTTGGTCAGAGATAAAAAATGTACTTGACAGATTTAAATTGAATTGTATAATTGTATACAATGATACAATTTCATCACGCTAAAGTGGTAGATTGCTATACAGGAAAAGCACTGCAACAGGCATTGCAAAATGAGGAGCGCAACAGAGGAGGAAGACACTATGAAGGCAAACAAGACCATTAATCTGAGCAACAAGACAAATCTGCTTGAGCAGGATCTGTATGAGTACAAGCTGCAGGACGTCAACCAGCCGGAGCTGTTTCGAGAGATTTTCCCATACGATGAGGTTCCGAAGGTATCTTATAACTACCGTCATGTACCGATGGATATGCCGGAACACATTTACATCACCGATACCTCTTTCCGTGATGGACAGCAGTCACGCGAGCCGTACACCACACAGCAGATGGTTGACCTGTATAAGATGCTTCACCGTCTGGGTGGTCCAAATGGTATTGTGCGTCAGACGGAGTTTTTTGTTTACTCAAAGAAGGATCGTGATGCGTTAGAGCGTTGTATGGAGCTTGGATATGAGTTCCCGGAGATCACAACGTGGATTCGAGCAACAAAGAGTGATTTTGAATTGGTAAAAAATATTGGTATTCGTGAGACAGGTATCCTTGTTAGCTGCTCTGATTATCATATTTTTAAGAAAATGAATTTGACAAGAAAGCAGGCAATGGAAAAGTACTTAGGCGTTATTTCGGACGCGATTGAGGCTGGTCTTCATCCAAGATGCCACTTTGAGGATATCACAAGAGCTGACTATTACGGATTTGTTGTTCCGTTTGCTACTGAGTTGATGAAATTGTCAAAGGACAGTGGTGTTCCGATCAAGATTCGTGCCTGTGACACAATGGGCTACGGAATTTCTTATCCGGGTGTTTCCCTTCCGCGAAGCGTACCGGGTATTATCTATGGTTTAAAGCATTATGCCGGTGTGCCAAGCGATATGCTAGAATGGCACGGACATAACGATTTCTATAAGGGCGTTGTCAATGCATCTACCGCATGGCTGTATGGTGCAGGCGCTGTAAACTGTTCCTTACTTGGAATTGGCGAGCGTACTGGAAATGTGCCGCTTGAAGCAATGGTATTTGAATATGCATCTCTTCGCGGTGATTTTGATGGAATGAATCCGACTGTAATCACAGAGATTGCTGAGTATCTTGAGAAGGAGACCGGTTACGAGATTCCTCCAATGACTCCATTCGTTGGAAGAAACTTCAACCTGACAAGAGCTGGTATCCATGCCGATGGCATCATGAAGGATCCTGAGATCTACAACATCTTTGATACCGAGCTGATTCTGAATCGTCCGCCGATGGTTGCCATCAGCAACACATCTGGTCTGGCAGGCATCGCTGTATGGATCAATCAGTATTATGGTTTAAAGGGTGCAGAGGCAATTGATAAGAAGAACGAAGGCGTTGTAACGATCAAGGAGCTGATTGATCAGGAGTATGCAAACGGACGTATTACTGTTATCAGTGAGACAGAGATGATTCGTTATGCAGAACAGTATGTATTCCACAGAGACGTGGATTACGAGGATAAGTAAGATAAAGTCAAAAGAAATGGAGAAGGGCTATGCAGCAGAGTGGAGATCCGCTTCGCATTCAGGTGTTTAATGCACTTGAGGACGCGATCTTAAACGGCAGTTACAAAGAGGGGGACAGTCTAAATGAGCTGAGGCTTTCAAAGAGTCTGGGTGTGAGCCGTACTCCTGTGCGGGAAGCTCTGATGCAGCTGGAGCTTGAGGGGTTGGTCAAGAATATCCCAAACAAGGGAGCAGTTGTGGTCGGTGTTTCCGAGCAGGATGTGGAAGATATTTATGAGGTCCGCATTCGAATCGAGGGACTGGCGGCGCGGCTGTGTGCAGAAAAGATTACAGCAGAGGAGCTTGAGGAGCTTGAGCAATGTATGGCGCTTCAGGAATATTACCTGAAAAAGCCGGACAGTGCAAAAGAGATGGGTGAGTTGGATGGCGAGTTTCACCGGATTATTTTTGCCGCATCAAAGAGTCGCCCGCTCCAAAATGTGCTGACAAACTTTCACAACTATATCCGTCGCGCGCGTGCTGTGTCAGTCTGCGTGACTGGCAGAGCCGAGGAATCCGTTGCCGAGCACCGTGCGATCTTAGAGGCGATTACAAAGCATGATGGTGAGCTTGCGGAGAAGCTGACGGCAGAGCACATTAAGAATGCAAGGGACAACATTGCAGATAATATTGCTTCAACAGTCCACACGTCTTGCTAGAACCGGACAAATCTCATGCTCGTTTTTGAAAAAATCCCATTGACAGATCGAGGGCAACACAGTACAATAAACATGTTTTGGGAATGAAGTTCTCCCATTGATACATTCCTTGTATCACAAACCGCTGGTTAAGGCTGATGACTTTTGCGAATTTCGCAGGGGTTGTCAGCCTTTTTTGTGTGGTAACAGTTCACGTGCACGAAAAGACAACTTAACAGGGATCCGCGGAATTGGACCCGTCGACAAAGTCACTTCACCGAGTGGGCTTTCGTTAACGTTCATTTTCGTGAACAGAAAGAGAAAACAAGAAAAACGACTGAATCCGGTGAAAAACTTTTATTTACGGTGCCTGCATTGACGGATTTTAGACTCCGTGCTATACTCCTACCGAAAGTTAGCTAAGACTAATAAGAGTTATAAAGAATTAAGAACTATAAATGAATCGTTACGAATATGTAATCCTTAATTCTTAAGAGTTGAAACAACACAAGGAGGAACATTATGAGAATCAAGAAGGCACTTTTTTTGGGTACACTTTGCACAGCAGTTTCTGGCATGAGTTTATTTGCACAGGCAGGCGTTTCTTACGCAAAAAGCGCAAAGGAGACCACTGAGGCAAGCAGCGAAGAGGCAACTGAAGTAGAGACCGAGGAGGAGACCAGTGAGGAGGTCACCTACCCGATCGTGATTGAGCATGCATTTGGAGAGACGGTAATTGAGAGCAAGCCAGAGCGTATCGCAACGGTTGGCTGGGGAAATCAGGATACCCCATTGGCACTCGGCGTTGCACCAGTTGGTGTTTCCGCAGCAAACTACGGATTGGTAACCGATCATAAGCTGCATCTGTGGACCGATGAGGCATTTGCCGATCTCGGTGTAGAAGAGCCAGTTGTTTTTGATGATGTAGATGGATTAGACTTTGAGCAGATCAGCGATTGCAATCCAGACGTAATTTTGGCAGCGTATTCTGGAATGACACAGGAGGATTACGATACGTTAAGCCAGATCGCACCGGTTGTTCCGTATAAGGAGAATCCGTGGCAGACAAGCTGGAGAGAGCAGACCATCGAGAATGCAGAAGGTATGGGCATGAAGCCAGAGGGCGAGAAGAAGGTTAAGGAAGTAGAAGATCTGATTGCAGAAAAGCTTGAGGAGTATCCACAGCTTGAGGGAATCCCGACCGCATTCTGCTGGATCAGTGCAGATGATTTGAGCACATTTTATGTATATCTTCCGACTGACCCAAGAGCCGCTTACCTGTTAGACCTTGGATTCACACTGCCGGAGAGTGTGCAGAAGCTTGCAGGAGAGACAAATGATTTCAACATTACCGTTAGCCGTGAGAATGCCGATCAGTTAGATGATATTGAGATGATGGTTGTCTACGGTGATGAAAATCTGGTAGAAACACTTCAGGAAGATAAGTTGATGAGCCAGATTCCGGCAATTAAAAATGGTGCAGTTGTAGTGATGGACAGCACTTCTGCACTGGCAGCATCCTCCACACCGTCTATCCTTTCCATTCCATATGAGATTGATGAGTATCTGGAAATGTTTGCTAAGGCAGCGGAGAACATCAAATGAGAGAC
This sequence comes from Lachnospiraceae bacterium, assembly GCA_052273485.1. GTDB lineage: Bacteria > Bacillota > Clostridia > Lachnospirales > Lachnospiraceae > Anthropogastromicrobium. The sequence continues at coordinate 67,642 of DAVZID010000009.1, read as the reverse complement.
AGACGGTTTCGATTAACAGTAATTGCATCTCTTGCAGTTTTGTTATTTTGTATACTGGAATCGATAGCCTGCGGAGCAAAATCCGTGGGCTTTCCCACTGTTATACAAAGTCTTTTCCATTTAGGAGGGGATAGCTTTGAAGGAAATGTCGTGCAGGCGAGACTTCCGAGAACTGTGTTTGGCATTTTGGCAGGTGCATCTCTTGGTGTTTCAGGTGCATTGATGCAGGCGGTGACAAGAAATCCGATTGCCGATCCGAGTATTCTTGGTGTGAACACGGGTGCGTCTCTTTTTGTTGTGTGTGGAATCGCATTTTTTCATATCAGCAATGGAAACCAGTATATCTGGCTGGCGTTTGCGGGTGCAGCACTGACGGCAATTCTTGTTTATGGACTTGCTTCCATCGGTGGAAATGGTGCCACACCAATTAAACTGGCACTTGCGGGTGCAGCAGCTGGTACAGCATTGCAGTCGCTTGTTAATACGGTCATGCTTCCAAGCACTCAGGTAATGGATCAATTTCGTTTCTGGCAGACGGGAAGCATCGGCGGTGCAAGCTGGGCAGATATTCGTTTACTCTGTCCGTATTTTGTGGTCGGCTTTGTGGTTAGCATTTGCATGGCAGCTCCGTTAAATACGCTGGCACTTGGCGATGAGGCGGCGACTGGATTGGGACTAAACGTACCGCTTACAAGAGGTCTTGCTTCTCTTGCCGGTGTACTTTTGTGTGCATCGACAACCGCACTTGCCGGTCCGATCAGCTTTGTCGGTCTGATGGTTCCTCATCTGTTTCGCATGGTACTTGGACCAGATATGAAAAAAATTCTTCCGATGTCAGCAATCGGAGGCGCAATTCTTCTTCTATTTGCCGATACGATGGGACGAATCCTTGGAAGACCGGGCGAACTTGAGTCGGGAATTGTTACGGCACTGATTGGAGCGCCTGTCTTTATTTTTATTATCAGAAAGGCAAAGGTGAAGTCGCTGTGAAAAAGAATAAAAATGGTTCTTCGATGTCGGCTGTGGAGGCAGGATATCGCAGACGTCAGAGAAAAAGCACCGTGATTGCACTTGTGCTATTGATAATTATGATTGCACTCGCCGTATTTATGATGCTTTATGGAAATACGGTTTATACACCAAAGGAAGTGTGGGATGCATTAAATGAGGTAGAGGGCAGTGCGGTCTTTACGGTAAAGACACTTCGCCTTCCGAGAATGCTGACAGCAATTTTAGTTGGTTTTGCATTTGGCATGGCAGGAAATACGTTTCAGCAGCTTTTGGGCAATCCACTTGCCAGTCCGGATATCATTGGTGTTACCTCTGGTGCAAGTGTGGCAGCTGTATTTGGTATTTTAGTTTTAAAACTTCCAAACAGTATAGTTTCGCTTCTTGCGGTGGCATCTGGTATTCTTGTTTCCTGTTTGATTTATCTTTTGTCACAGGGCGGCGGCTTTTCCAATGCACGCCTGATTCTAACTGGAATTGGAATGCAGGCGTTTTTAAATGCAATTGTCTCATGGCTGCTTCTGAAAGCATCCGAGTATGATGTGGCGAGTGCGCTTCGCTGGCTGTCCGGAAGCTTAAATGGTGTCAAGCTGGAAAATGTACCGTTGCTTGCAGTTGTTGTGATTATCGCTGCAAGTGCAATCTTTTTATTAGATAAGCAGTTAGCAATGCTTCAGATGGGTGAAAGTCATGCGGTTACGCTGGGTGTAAAGTCAAAAGTAGTTCGCTTGGCACTGATTCTTCTTTCTCTTCTTCTTGTTGCATTTGCCACCTCGGTTACTGGTCCGATTGCATCAGTCGCATTTCTTGCAGGACCGATTGCAGCGCGCCTTTGCGGAGGCGGGCGAACCAATATGCTTGCGTCTGCACTTGTTGGAAGCGTTCTTGTACTGGCATCGGATTTGATTGGTCAGTTTGCATTGCCGTCGCGTTATCCGGTCGGTGTAGTGACGGGAATTTTAGGCGCACCGTATCTAATTTATTTGCTGCTTCGCATGAACAAAAAGAGCGAGACCGTGTAACATTGTTGTCTGGTAGATTACGAAGACCCTATCGATGAAACCGTTCGTCTCGGGGTCGGTTTGGGTTACAATAAAATGAGGAAAAGAGCTATGGAGAAAAAGAAACTTACAACAGAAGCCCTGTCAGCAGGCTATGATGGGAAAAGAATTGTTTCCGATGTGAGCATAACAATTCCACAAAATAAGATTAGCGTTATTCTCGGTGCAAATGGATGTGGAAAATCCACAATGCTAAAGACCTTTGCGAAGCTATTAAAGCCAGAGCAGGGAAGCATTCTTCTGGATGGAAAGAGTATTTTTTCGATTCCATCCAAGCAGATGGCACAGACGCTTGGTCTTCTGCCGCAGTCGCCTGTTGTTCCAGAGGGAATTAAAGTGACCGATCTTGTCGCAAGAGGACGCTTTCCCTATCGAAAGATGCTAGGTGGTTTGCAAAAGGAAGATTTTGCAGCGGTAGAGGAAGCACTTGAGATGATGGGCATCACAGAGCTTGCTGACCGCTGTGTGGACGAGTTGTCTGGCGGACAGCGTCAGCGTGTGTGGATTGCGCTTGCGCTCGCACAGCAGACGGATATTTTGCTTTTGGATGAGCCAACCACGTATCTGGATATTGCCTATCAGATAGAAATTCTAGATCTTTTAATGGAATTGAATCGGAAACGTGGAACGACAATTTTGATGGTTCTTCATGATATTAACTTATCTGCACGCTATGCCGATCATATTTTTGCCATGAGCAAGGGAAAACTGATCGCGCAGGGGCATCCGTCTGAGGTAATTTCACGAGAGCGAATGAAAGAAATTTATGGGTTAGATTGCCAAATTATAAAAGATCCGGTATCGGGTACGCCATTAATTGTACCAGAGGGGCGTTATCACAAAGAGGCACAAAACGAAGAATCATTCTGTGCCTGAGAAATAGGAGCGAAACTTCCTTGGGGTAGTTTGGCTCCATTTTTTAAACATTGTTCGGAATGCAGCAGGACTCTGGTATCCCGTCAGCCTGGCAATTTCGTCAACAGTCTTATCCGTATTTTTCAATAAAGAAGCCGCTTTTGTCATGCGCACCTGATTGGCGTAATCCCAGATTGTCTGCTGGTAAAGCTGCTGAAAGCCAGCCTTTAATTTTTGTTCGCCAATGCCAAGTGTCTGGCTGAGGGCATAGATTGTGACAAATGAATCTGCTTCATCTCGTAGAAGATCATGCGCGGCAACGATTTTTTTATAATCGTCAGGGCGGATGTGGATTTGACGTTTTCCAACAAAGATGCGTTCCGACATCACATCGGCACCCGTGAAGAAAAATTGTTTGAGGTCAGGACGAATCAGAAAGGCCATGAACGTTGTGCCGAGCGCCAGCAAAAGCTCTGGTGTCATGGTGCGCGCTTCTAGAAGATGCTGAATCTGTAAAATCAGGTCCGTCAACTCCTTTGGAAGATGGACATGGCGGACATTTTTTACAAGAAAATCAAGCGAATCTTCGGAAATTCCCAGATATGGAAAAATCGTCTTTTTTAAATATTCCATTTCAATTGAAATTTCGACACCCTTAAAGTGCTGGCCGCGTCTCCAACAGTTGATGCCGCCGCATGCGTGCTCAATGGCAAGAAAAGGCGATGGTGTTGCCGATTGTTGCATCTGGTTTTCAACAAGCGAATACGTAATTCCCTCATAAATAATACCGGCATGCAAATATTCGGTGTCATATTGAAATTCCGCAAGAAAATCTTGTGGGATTGTATAGTCGCCAATGCCAAATTGAATCGTATCCATGGTTCCATAGGTATAGATTGAGCCAATGGTTTCATTTGACCAGTCATTTTGCGGCGAAGGAGCATTGCGATGCGTTAGACCAATCTGCTGATAAAAGATTCTTTGATAGGAATCCGGATCCTTTGCCTGGTGATAAATCATTTCCCGAGATTCCCCTCCTTGAAGTGCTTTCTGCACAGAGCAATGTATTTGTCATTGGCACCGAGAACGACTTGATCGCCTTCTTTTATGATACCGTGATCATCATAGCGGGCATTGCAAGTCGCTTTTTTTCCACACCAGCAGATGGTTTTAATTTCTTTAATTTCGTCGGCAATTTCCATCAGACGGCGGCTTCCCGGGAAAAATTTATTCTGGAAATCAGCGCGCAGTCCATAACACAAAACGGGAATCTGATAGGTATCCACGATATCAGAAAAAAGATCAATCTGCTCTGGTGTGGCAAACTGAGCCTCGTCTACAATAATCGCGTTATAGTTACGCACACAATCTGGATTTTTCACGAATTCATCCAGAAATTCGTCGATCAGACGGCAAGTGTTGGAAAGACCAATACGGGAGTAAACGGTGTGGACGCCGTCGCGGGTGTCAGTTGCCGGCTTTAAAATTAGAGCGTGCTGTCCTCTTTCTTCATAATTATATGCAACCATAAGTGCATTCGCAGTTTTCGAAGAGCCCATTGCTCCGTAGTGAAATACAAGCTTAGCCATGTTTTCGATTTCCTCCTATAAGACCGTTTCGGCCGGTAATGTCGCTCTTAACTATACTCTGTTTTGCTTGTGTGGTCAAGGGTGGAATCCTGTCAACAAATCACAACAAGTTGAATAAAATAGCACTTGTAACTTCCGACTGGATTCGGTATACTGGACATAAAGAAATTACACTTAAAAATGTAAAAATACATTGAAAAGTGGAATTTTGTATCGCATAAGGAGGAACGATTATGGAACTTTTATTGCTGGAGCCAGTATTTAAGCAGATGATCTGGGGCGGAAGCCGTTTAAAAGATGATTTTGGTTATGACATTCCGGGAGATAATACAGGAGAGTGCTGGGCAATCAGCGCACATCCGCATGGAGATTGTACACTGGCAAATACCGAGTATAAAGGCAAGACCTTAAGCTGGCTGTGGGAGAATCACAGAGAATTATTTGGAAATGTGCAGGGAGATCGTTTCCCGCTTTTAATAAAGATTATTGATGCAAAGGCAGATTTAAGCATTCAGGTTCATCCAGATGATGCATATGCAGCAGAGCATGAGAATGGCTCTCTTGGAAAGATGGAGTGCTGGTATATTTTGGATGCAAAGGAAGGCGGCACTATTGTCATCGGCCACAATGCAAAGAACCATGAGGAAGTAGAAGAGATGATCCGCGGTAAGCGTTGGAAAGAGTTTATCCGTGAGATTCCAGTAAAGAAAGGCGATTTTTTCCAGATCAATCCAGGCTGCGTTCATGCAATCAAGGCTGGTACCTTGATCCTTGAGACTCAGCAAAACAGCGATATTACCTACCGCGTATACGATTATGATCGTCTTCAGGATGGAAAGCCGAGAGCACTTCATGTACAGCAGAGCATCGACGTAATCAAGGCTCCATTTGAGCCGGCGACCGCAGAACATGAAAAGCTTGATATTGCAGGTGCAGAGGCCAAGAAGCTTGTCAGCTGCCCATGCTACACCGTATGCAAGGCAACTGTAAATGGCAGTGCCGAGTTTGACTGGGATCAGCCATTTGTTGATATCAGTGTTCTGGACGGAGAGGGAAATTTTGATGGCACTCCAGTAAAGAAGGGTACTCATTTAATCGTTCCGGCTGGATATGGAAAGATGAAGGCAGAGGGTAAGAATCTGATGATGATTTACTCTTACATCACCACTGAGAAATAAGGAGAAAAAGAAATGAGAATAGGCGCATTAGAGGGCGGCGGCACAAAGATGGTACTCGCCGTTTGCAACGAAAATGGCGAGGTATTAGATCGCGTATCGATTCCGACCGAGGCACCAGAGATTACAATGCCAAAGATGATTGCATATTTCAAGGAGCAGCAGGTTGAGGCACTTGGAATCGGCTTTTTTGGCCCTGTAATTTTAAATGAAAGTTCTCCAAAGTACGGCTGCGTGGGTAACACACCAAAGCTTGCATGGAGATGGTATCCGGTACTCGATGAGTTTAAGAAGGCACTGCAGATTCCAGTTGGATTTGATACCGATGTCAATGCAGCAGCACTCGGTGAAGCTACCTGGGGCATTACGAAGGGATTAAAGAACAGCATTTACATTACAGTCGGAACCGGAATCGGTGCAGGTGTGATCGTAGACGGAAAGATGCTTCATGGTATGCAGCACCCGGAGGGTGGTCATATCTTAGTGGCGCCGCATCCAAATGATACCTACAAGGGGAAATGCCCGTATCACGGCAGATGCTTAGAGGGTATGGCAAGTGGTCCGGCGATCGAAGAGCGCTGGGGCAAGAAGGCTTATGAACTGTCTGACAAGAAGGAAGTCTGGGAATTAGAGGCGTATTACGTGGCACAGGGACTCGTTGATATGATTATGCTGCTTTCACCAGAGCGCATTGTACTTGGTGGTGGCGTTATGCATCAGACACAGGTAATGGATCTGATCCGCAAGGAAACGCTTCGCATGGTAAACAAATACATTGATACGGATGAACTGGCAGATATCGAGAATTATATCGTGCTTCCAAGCTTGAATGACAACCAGGGAATCCTTGGCTGTGCAAAACTGGGACTGGATGCACTTGCTGCTGCAAAATAAGTAGCGGAGTAGAAAAATCCGAAACTGCTTTCGAAACAGGAATTGAATTGTCGCAAGGGAATGAAAAACGAAAAAGAAAAGGCTCAGCGCCGCGCTTAGCGGTGGCTGAGCCCTTTGTATATCGAAAAAAGAATTGCGCTCACGATGATAAGAAGTGAGAACAGACATAGATAGTATGCGGCATTTGGTTGAGACAGGGTCATCGTGACAGTCAATGTCGGATTAGCCGTTTTGGCAGAGTAGACCGCACCTGAAATGGATGATTCGTTTGTTAAATTGCTTTCAAGTGAGTCGGATACAATCGCCGTACTAGCTGGCAGCTGCACATGTAACGTGATGAGTGTGGTGTCTGGCTGCACAAGAAAATTTGAAAAGTCCAGGTTTTCCGTAAAACGGTAGATATGCTGTGGCTGAAAAAGTGCTGTTGTCTCCGAGCAATAGTCAAGCGTTTCCTTGCCGCCAAATACCGCTTTAAAGCCGTTTGCAAGAAAGGATGGTGTGCCTGTTTGCGTAAAAAACAAAGTCAGGTGGCTTTCATCATCTGTCTTGGAAGAAACGGTACCGAACTTACTAGCGCTATGCCATACGGTATCCGTGATTAGTTGCTGGTGAAGCTTTGGCACCTCACCGAGCGAGAGTGCAATCGTGCGTGTCAAAAGCTGGATTGATTTGACCTGATTGGTAACGGTGATTTGCTGTGGCTGATACTGAAAAACCGCATCGTAGTTGTAGGTACAACCGCCGTCAACAAGGTCATCAAACAGACAGACATAGCCATCGTAGCCATCGCGTGTAGAGGGAAGCTCCTGCTTGTTTCGATCTTCATCATATACAGCAAGAGAAGCGTTTGTATCGGTGCTGTAAAAATAGCGCGCTCGTGCTGTGCCAGAATCCGGTACAAAGAAGGAAAACTGAAATGGCTCCGTGTAGGATTGGACAATGCGCATCGCGTTTTCGGCAATGATTGATTCCGTTGCGAGCGATTTGCTTGAGGACTGAAATAGCTGATTTGTCTGTACGCACAAATCAGTAAAGCTGTCGGCATGGAATGTCAGCTTCCAAGTCGTGTCGTCATTCCAGACGGCATCCATTCCATCAGGAACGATGGCATTCAAATAACTTTTTACGTTTGAAGCATTATCCTTTAACTCGTCCGGGAAGATGATATAGATCGTGCGATTCCATTCATTGAGCGAGAGCGCAGTCAGAATGTCGATTCGCTTAGCGTCCAGAATGGTTTCAGCATCACAGACAAGCGTACCATTTTCACTCTTGTAGCTTCGGCCGTTATAGATTAGCTCATTTGTCTGCTGGGAGAGATAGACGGAAAGATCGGTATCGCTTAACCCAGTTCGCTCTTGCAAAGCATCCGTAAACCAGGTAAAGACTGCCATCACATCGTCCGGTTCAGATAAGGTAAAGCCAGTCTTTACACCGACCTGCGGGCGGGAAATGGTGGAAAAATCTTCAATTCCAGTTAAAGAAGCGATCTTTTCCAAATATTCATCCAATGAATCAAAGGAGAGAACGAATGCCAGTTCATAGGCGGAAGCAGTTTCGACATAGTTCCACTCAAGTTCCTTTGGGCAGTTTGCCGTGACAAAGCTTTGAAAGGAAAAATTGCTGTTGTGAAAAAGCTTCTGTAATGTCTTTTTATTTGCAGTAACCGTCATCGTGCGGTCTCCGGATTCATCTGCCTGGATAGTTAATATAGAAGAGAAGGTGATTGGCGGCTGCTTCGCGCAGCCGTAGGCACCAATGCTAATCAGAATAAAAAAACAGGAAACAAAAACACGAAGAATTTTTTTTATCATAATAAGGTAACCGTAATGAAAAATTAAAACTGACCGAAATGCTTCTTCAGTGCTTCAAAGCTTTCCTTGCTGATGACATGCTCCATCTTGCAGGCATCTTCAGCGGCGATTGTGCTGTCAACGCCAAGGCTTGTCAGCCAGTTTGTCAGCCACTGATGGCGCTCATAGATCATCTCCGCAATCTCGCGTCCGCTGTCAGTAAGGTAGATATAACCTGCCTGAGTTACGGTGATTTTGCCACCCTCTCTTAAATTTTTCATCGCAATGCTGACACTTGACTTTTTGAAGTCGAGTTCATTTGCAATATCGACGGAACGAACGACTGGCAGTTTCTTGCTGAGCATCAGGATTGTTTCAAGGTAGTTTTCGGCAGATTCATGTATTTGCATAAGCAAACCTCCAAATTTTATTATTTCAAACTTTATTTACTTTATTTAGAATGTTTCTCAATCAATTTCTAAACTAGTTATTTATAAGAATACCATAAATATACAAAAAATTCAATAAAACTTCGCGGATTCATTTAGTTTTGAAAAATCTTATTGACAAAAAAGATTTGCGCATTATAATGATTCTGTATAGAACAATTCTGTATAGAACAATTCGCGATCAAACAATTTAAAAAGAAAGAGAGGTCTGCATGGAAAAGAAAGACTCGATATGTTTTAGCTTAAAACGAATAAATCATATCGTGGAAAGAGGCATTCATACCAGCCTTGCAGCGGCAGGATTCGATGAGATCACAAACATGCACGGATGGATTTTGGGTTTTCTGTACAACGCAGAGGAACCCGTCTACCAGAAGGATGTTGAATCGCATTTTGGCATTGGCCGTTCGACCGTGACGAATATCCTGCAGCTGATGGAGAAGAAGGGGTATCTGACCAGAACCACCGATGAGCACGATGCGAGACTCAAACGGTTGGAATTGACAGAGCTGGGAAAAAAGGTTCATCTGGATACGATTGCGGTGATTGATTCGGCGCATGATGCGATGGAAGATGGTATTACAGATGAGGAGCGCAGGGTCTGCTTTGCAGTATTTGAAAAGATCCGACAAAATGTAGAACACATAACAGGTAAGGAGGAAAGTAGCCGTGATAAAAACACTGGGTGCATATGTAAAAGAGTTTAAGCGTGCATCAATCGCAACACCGTGCTACATGATTCTGGAAGTTTTGATGGAGATGTTAATCCCGTATCTGATGGCTTCCATTATCGATGATGGTGTCAATAAGGGCGACATGAAGCACATCTGCCTTGTCGGCGCAGGAATGCTTGTATTTGCTGCGATCGGCTTGTTTGCTGGAATCATGGGCGGCGTGTATGGTGCGAAGGCATCGGCCGGATTTGCCCGCAATCTTCGAAAGGGAATGTATGACAACATTCAGACATTTTCATTCTCAAATATTGATAAGTTTTCAACAGCCAGTCTTGTAACAAGATTGACTACTGATGTAACAAATGTTCAGAACTCCTATCAGATGCTGCTTCGTATGTGTATGCGTGCACCAGCCAGTCTGATTTGTGCGATGGCAATGGCATTCATCACCAATGTAGAAATTTCATTCATTTTCTTAGGCGTTATTATTGTTCTTGGTATTGCACTGTTTTTCATTGTCAATACCGCAAGAAAGTATTTCACCGCGGCATTCCCGAAGTACGATGCGTTAAATGCAAGCGTTCAGGAGAACGTTTCTGCAATCCGTGTTGTAAAGGCGTATGTGCGTGAGGATTACGAGAAGAAGAAATTTGTCAAGGCAAGTGAGAATATTTATAAGATCTTTGTCAAGGCAGAGGGCGTTGTTGCAGTAAACGCTCCTGTTATGAACTTTGCTGTGTATGGCTGCATTCTTGTAATCAGCTGGGTTGGTGCAAAGATGATCATCGGAACAGGAAGCGTTGCGCTGACTACCGGAAAGTTAATGAGCCTTTTAACCTATTGCATGAGCATTCTGATGAGCTTAATGATACTTTCTATGATTTTCGTTATGCTGACCATGAGTATTGCCAGTGCAGAGCGTATCTGTGAGGTATTAAATGAAAAGCCGGATTTAAAGAATCCAGAGCAGCCGGCCAAGACCGTAAAGGACGGAAGCATCGAGTTTGACCATGTGACCTTCCGTTACAATGCAGGAAGTGAGAAGCCAATCCTGTCTGATATCAACCTGTCAATTCACTCCGGTGAGACAATCGGTTTAATTGGAGGAACTGGAAGTGCGAAGTCTAGTCTTGTCAACTTAATCAGCCGTCTGTACGATGTGCAGGAAGGCTGTGTTAAAGTTGGCGGCCTTGACGTGCGAAAGTACGATATGGAAGCACTTCGTAATCAGGTCAGCGTCGTTCTTCAGAAGAATGTCCTGTTCTCTGGTACAATCTTAGAGAATCTTCGCTGGGGCGACAAGGAGGCATCCGATGAGGAGTGCATTCGCGCCTGTAAGCTTGCCTGTGCCGATGAGTTTATCGAGCGTTTTCCAGAGCGCTACAACACTTACATCGAGCAGGGCGGAAACAACGTATCGGGTGGACAGAAGCAGCGTCTTTGTATTGCAAGAGCACTTCTTAAGAAGCCAAAGATTTTGATTCTTGATGACTCCACAAGCGCAGTCGATACCGCAACTGATGCAAAGATCCGTCAGGCATTTGCCACAGAGATTCCGGATACCACAAAGATCATCATTGCACAGCGTATCTCCAGTGTACAGGGTGCAGACCGCATCATCGTTATGGATGACGGTAAGCTCAACGGAATCGGAACACATGAGGAGCTTCTTGCGACAAATGAGATTTACCGTGAGGTTTATGAGTCTCAGACAGGCGGAAGCGGCGATTTTGATGAGAAAGGCGGTGATCAGTAATGCCAGGACCAGGACAAAGACGGAATTTAGGACCAAAGCAGAAGGTCGAAAACCCAATGAAGGTATTTGGACGCATTATGTCCTATGTGTTTAAGCGCTATCCGATCCATTGTATCTTTGTGCTGATTTGTATTTTTGTCAGCGTATATGCAAATGTACAGGGAACCATGTTTATGAAGACCCTGATCGACGGCTACATTACACCGCTTCTTGGACAGCAAAATCCGGATTATTCGAATCTGTTTAATGCGATTGTCCGTATGGGCATTTTGTATCTGATCGGTATTGCTGCTACCTTTGGCAATACGAAGATCATGGTTTACGTTACGCAGGGAACCATGCGAAACATCCGTAATGATATGTTCCAGCATATGGAGTCCCTTCCAATTAAATACTTTGATACCCATAAGCACGGCGATATCATGTCAATGTACACAAACGATGTCGACACATTGCGCCAGATGGTTAGCCAGAGTATTCCGCAGTTTATCAACAGCTTGATCAGTATTGTAAACGTGCTGATCTACATGATTATCTTAAGTGTGCCGTTGACACTTGTCTCCATCGTAATGGTGGCACTTGTCATCTGGGCCAGCAAGACAGCCGCTTCTAAGAGTGGTAAGTTCTTTGTGGCACAGCAGAAAAATATCGGTGCATTAAACGGCTTTATCGAGGAGATGATGGATGGCCAGAAGGTTGTAAAGGTTTTCTGCCACGAGGAAGAGAGCATTGAGCGCTTTGACCAGTTAAACAATGAACTGTATGCGAGTGCTTACAATGCAAACCGTTATGCCAATATCTTAGGACCAATCAATGTCCAGCTTGGAAACTTAAGCTATGTAGTTGTTGCAATTGTTGGTGGTCTTGTCGCAATCAACGGAATCGGCGGTTTTACACTGGGTAGTCTGGCCAGCTTCTTAAACTTAAATAAGAGCTTCCAGCAGCCGATTAACCAGATCAGTAACCAGTTGAACAGTATCGTCATGGCTCTTGCCGGAGGCGATCGAATCTTCCGTCTGCTCGATGAGAAGCCAGAGGTCGATGACGGTTATGTTATGCTGACAAATGCAGTAGTCAATGCAGATGGCACCATCACTGAGTCTGACAAGAGAACCGGAACCTGGGCATGGAAGCATTACCACAAGGCAGAGGGTACCACGGATTACAGACAGCTTAAGGGTGATGTTGTCTTCGAGCATGTAGACTTCGGCTACAACGATGATAAGATGGTTTTGCACGATGTCAGCCTGTATGCACAGCCGGGCCAGAAGATCGCATTCGTTGGCTCCACCGGTGCTGGAAAGACGACCATCACGAATTTGATCAACCGTTTCTATGACATTCAGAATGGTAAGATTCGATACGATGGCATCAACATCGGAAAGATCAAAAAGGATGATCTTCGTTATTCGCTTGGAATCGTTCTTCAGGATACCCATCTGTTTACCGGAACCGTTATGGAAAACATCCGCTACGGAAAGCTCGATGCGACCGAGGCAGAGGTGCATGCAGCAGCCAAGCTTGCAAATGCAGATGGCTTTATCCGCAGACTGCCGCAGGGCTACGATACGATGTTAACCGGAGACGGTGCAAACTTAAGTCAGGGTGAGAGACAGCTTCTTGCCATTGCTCGTGCCGCCGTTGCAGACCCGCCGGTACTGATTCTTGATGAGGCAACCAGTTCCATCGATACTAGAACCGAGAAAATTGTTCAGGATGGTATGGATAAGCTGATGCACGGAAGAACCACATTCGTTATCGCGCATCGTCTGTCTACCGTTAAGAACAGTGATTGTATCATGGTCTTAGAGCAGGGACGCATCATCGAGCGCGGAACACACGATGATTTGATTGCGCAAAAGGGCAAATATTACCAACTATACACTGGAAATAAGATCAGCGAGTGAGAAAAACGAAATACAAAGGATAAGCAGTCCCTCAATAAATAAGTTGTTAGACTTCATCCGACCCTCGGCGGTATTCGCCGGGGGTCTTTTTGTATCGTTTTTTAAACGAGCGGTTAAAGTAAGAGAGATTTTCATAGCCGCAGGAAAGGGCAATGTCTAAAATTGAGTCATTTGTCAAAATAAGAAGACGAGCTGCCATCGACAGGCGATAAGCCGAGAGATAGGCCGTAAAGGACGTCCCCATTGCGGATTTAAAAAAGCGCATAAAGTGTGATGCAGAAAAACCAGCGACAGCAGCGATCTCATCAATGGAAATCGTCGAGGCATAGTGCGTTTCAATATATTTTAAGACCGTTTTAAGCCGTTCAAGACGGGGTTCACGCTTCGGGGCAGGAATATCTGTGGAATTTGTGAATATGGTATAGAAGAATTCAAAAAGATAGCCCTTGATCGCAAGGCGATAGCCTTTCGGAAATGTGCGGCAGATAGTATCGGCGCGGTTTAAACACGAGGAGAGTGCCGGATAATCTTCGTGGTCGCGGCAAATTAGATGTTCAAAGCCAATTGTTCCGGCTAGAAAGGGTTCAAAAAATTCTGCATTTAATGCGTCCATGCTGCCTGTTTGCAGCATATCAAGTGAAAAAATGATATTTTCGTATTCCATCGAGTATTCAGCAGGGCCGATGGCATGGAGCTGACCGGGGGTTACGATAATGATATCGCCTGCCTCCACGTAAAGAGAAGTAAAATCCAAGGTGACGCGTCCGCGCCCCTTTTTAATATAGATAATTTCCACCTCATCGTGCCAGTGCAGCGGCACTTTCTCAAAGTCAAGCGGAATGGAACAAATATAGGTATTGTAAGGAAAATCGGGTGCGCTGTGTGATTTCGTTTCATGATAATTCTCATATTCTGGTATCTGCATGTGTATGGGCCTCCTTGTCTCCTGCTGTGTATTTCAATTTGTTTTGGTGTCGTGCTCTTATTTGTTTGGATTAATTGGAGCTACGTTGGTTCTTTTTTGGTTGCCTAAATAAAATGAAGAAGGTTATAATGATAGGATAGTACCATAAAATAGCGGCATAATGCAAGAAAAATGTAAAAAAAGATGTCATAATACAGTCAATGATTTGCAGAGCAGTTGCCCTGTGGATTGTAACGCATTGGCTCACGAAAGGAGTTTGACGAACTATGATAACTGAAATCTGTGAAAAGAAATATAACAAGACAGTAAAGGATTGCAGCAATGCAGAAATTTATTATGCATTATTAGATATGACGAAAGACTTAGCAGCTAAGAAGGAAAGCGAGACTGGAAAAAAGAAGGTCTACTACATTTCCGCTGAGTTTTTGATTGGAAAGCTTTTGTCCAATAACCTGATTAACTTGGGATTATACCAGACCGTTAAGCAGGAACTTGAAGAAGCAGGAAAGGACATCGGCGAGATCGAGGAGATCGAACCAGAGCCATCTCTTGGAAATGGTGGACTTGGCCGTTTGGCGGCATGTTTTTTGGACTCCATGGCAACCTTAAATCTGCACGGCGATGGTGTTGGCCTGAATTATCACATGGGACTGTTCAAGCAGGTATTTGAACACAATTTCCAGAAAGAGACACCAAATCCGTGGATCGAGAGCGACAGCTGGCTGATCAAGACAGATGTGAGCTATCCGGTTGCATTTGGCGATTTAACGGTGACCTCCCACATGTATGACATCGAGGTAACTGGTTACGAGGGCCGCACAAATAAGCTTCATCTGTTCGATGTTGATACCGTAGATGAGAGTTTGATCAAGGACGGAACCATCAACTTTGATAAGACGGATATTGCAAAGAACCTGACACTGTTTTTATATCCAGATGACAGCGATGAGGCCGGAAATCTGCTTCGTATTTACCAGCAGTATTTCATGGTAAGCAATGCAGCTCATCTGATCTTAGATGAGTGTACTGCACGCGGCTGCAAGCTGACCGACTTAGACGAGTATGCAGCAATCCAGATCAATGATACGCATCCGTCTATGGTAATTCCGGAACTGATCCGTCTGCTTCTTGAGCGTGGCATCACAATGGATGAGGCAGTAGCACTTGTCACAAAGGTATGTGCATACACCAATCACACGATTTTGGCAGAGGCACTGGAGAAGTGGCCGCTTGCTTATCTGGAAAAGGTTGTTCCGCAGCTCGTTCCGATCATCAAGGAGCTTGATAAACGTGCGAAAGCAGCGTATCCGGATCCGAAGGTCGCAATTATTGATGAGAATGACCGTGTTCACATGGCACATATGGACATTCACTATGGCCACAGCGTAAATGGCGTTGCCTATCTGCACACCGAGATCTTAAAGAACTCTGAGTTAAATGCGTTCTATAAGATCTATCCAGAGAAGTTTAACAATAAGACAAACGGAATCACCTTCCGTCGTTGGCTGCTTTCTTGCAATGAGGAGCTGACCGCAAAGATCGAGGAGTGGATCGGAAGTGGATTTAAGAAGGATGCGTGTGAGCTTGAAAAATTGCTTTCATTCGCAGATGATGATAAGGTATTAGACAGCCTTCTTGCCATCAAGCAGGAGAAAAAGCGCCAGCTTGCTGACTACTTAAAGCGCGCACAGGGCGTCATCATTGATGAAAATTCAATTTTTGACATTCAGGTAAAGCGTCTTCACGAGTATAAGCGTCAGCAGATGAATCTGCTTTGGGCGATTCACAAGTATCTGGAGATTAAGGCAGGAAAGCTTCCAAAGACACCAGTAACCGTACTGTTTGGCGCAAAGGCAGCACCGGCCTACACGATCGCAAAGGATATCATTCACGCGATCTTGAGTCTGCAGCAGGTAATTGAAAAAGATCCAGCTGTCAGCCCGTATCTGCGTGTTGTCATGGTGGAAAATTATAACGTGACAAAGGCATCCAAGATCATTCCGGCATGCGATATCTCCGAGCAGATCTCTCTGGCATCTAAGGAGGCATCTGGAACCGGAAACATGAAGTTTATGTTAAACGGTGCAATCACACTTGGAACAAGAGATGGTGCCAATGTCGAGATCGGTGAGCTTGTCGGCGAGGACAATATCTATTTCTTCGGAGAGAGCAGCGAGCAGGTAATCGAGCACTATGAGAAGGCCGATTATTGTTCAAAGGATTATTACACCAAGGACGAGGATATCCACACCGCAGTCGATTTCTTAGTAAGTGAGCCGATGCTTGAGGCTGGTGATAAAGAAACCTTAGAGCAGCTGCATCATGAGCTGATTTCCAAGGACTGGTTTATGACCCTTCTTGATTTAAAGGAGTACATTGCACGCAAAGAGCAGGTATTAAATGATTACGCAGACCGCAAGAGTTGGGCAAAGAAGATGCTTGTCAACATTGCAAAGGCAGGATTTTTCTCATCTGACCGTACGATTGCGCAGTACAATGAGGAGATCTGGAAGTTGGGATAATTACAGTTCACGGAACGTGCGGTTTTGCGAATGGGGGTCCCGTGAACAGCAAATGGGCAGCAGGCAAGCTGCCCATTTTTGTCGTTGATTTTAACCGTCTATTAGGGTAAAATAGAAAGCAGAATAGCCAGAAGCGTGATGGCAATTCTGGCACTATGAAGACGGAAAGGATACGAGGGAATGTATCAGGTATTGATTGTAGACGATGAGCGGATTGAGCGAAATGGCATTAAGATGCTTCTTCGGCATATGCAGCTGCCGTGTGAGACCATGGAGGCAGCAAATGGCCGTGAGGCGCTCGATTATTTAAAGAACCATAAGATTGATATTTTACTTACAGATGTAAAGATGCCATTTATGGATGGCATTCGTCTGATTGAGGAGTGTCAGCAGATTGATGGACATGAGGATATGAAATGTGTGATTTTTTCTGGGTGCAGCGAGTTTGATTATGCCAGAAAAGCAGTGCGTCTTGGCGTTTCGGACTATATTTTAAAACCGGTTGATCCGAGTGAATTTAAGGAAACCATCTCGAGAGCCGTGCAGGAGCTTGAGGCGGCGCGCGCAGAGAAAAATATGAGAAAAAAGAGCATGCAGCAGATTCGTGAGCATGCGCTTTACCAGATCGTAAATGGAGTGAATGTGACAGAGGTATTGCAGCACACAGGCGGCGTTTTAACACGGCAGGATGTGGACTGCTTTTGCCGTATTATGATGCTTGAGACAGAGGATGATTTCTTTGGAAAAAATGGCGTAGATCTGGAGGAGCGCATTCTGGCAAAGAAGGAAAGTGAGTTTCCGGACAGCGACGCATTTTTATATTTGAATCTAACACCACAGCAGTCAGTCATCTTATTAAAAGATCGAGCGCTTGATTGCATTGCATTTGCAAATGAGACATTAGACCAGATTGAGGCAGAGTACGAAAAGCATTGTATAGCATCCGTGTCGTCTGAGATTCATCAGGCCGAGCAGATCGCGGCGGCGATGGAGGAGCTTGAGACATTGATGGAGAATAAATTTTACCATCCAAGTACACGCTTGTTTTACAGTGGAATGGAGCGCGATGATTCTGAGATTATCCAGATCAACGATGACACACTGATGAAACAGATGAAGCAGGACATTCGTATGAAGGATATTCAGAGTCTGCGCGCTCATTTTGATCGTTTCAGCCAGAAATACCGCAGCAAGACCGCATTTTCTCAGATGTACATCAAGTTTTTATTTGCCAATTTGCTAAAGGATATCTATGACAATCTTCCTGGCGAGGGCGAGGAAAAGCTAAATACACAAATTGATCGGTTGTATCGCTCCTTTGATTTTGCGCAGGTGACAGGTTTGGTGCGTGATTCGATTAATCGGCTAGAAAAAGTTTTTTCGGGCAGACCGCAGAATGGTCATCGCGAGGTAGAGGTCGTCAAGCAATACATCGCAGCACATTATGGAGAAGAGATGAGCGTCGATCGTTTAAGTGAGCTTGTCTACATGGCGCCGAGCTACTTAAGTAGTGTCTTCAAGAAGGAGACGGGGCAAAATTTGAGCCGCTTTATCAAGAGTGTGCGCATGGAAAAGGCAAAGGAACTATTGGAGCAGACGATGATGAAGATTGTGGATATCAGTACCGCATGTGGGTATCCGAATGTCTCCTATTTTTGTTCAAGTTTTCGGGAGTATTACGGGATTAGTCCGCAGAAATTTAGGGAAAGTGGGGACGAGATGATTGAAGAAAAATAAGCTGCGAAATCGAATTGTCGGTTGGTTTCGCAATATCCGCCTGGGGTATAAGCTTGCTATTGTCTATGCATTGTCTGGCTTTCTTCCAGTTGCAGCGGTGCTGTCGGTCACGTATGTGCAGATGAAGCAGATTTTGTGGCAAAGCGAGAGTGACAGCATGGAATCGTATCTGTATCAGGCGCTTGCCTCGATGGAAAATAAGCTTGCAATCTACACCAATCTAAACAATTATATTTGCTATAATCAGACCATCTCGCAGGTGCTCGGCTATCGGTATGATTCGGTGTATGATATGTACAATCAGCTTGTTACAATCTTAGACCCAATGCTTGCCTCACTCAAATATTTTCACAACGATGTTGGAAAGGTCACGATCTATGTCGGCAAAGACTTGATTAAGCGTGGCGATACATTAGCGCCGATCTCGGAGATCACCGATACCAACTGGTACAAGCGTGTGCGTGATGCTGGGGAGATGCAATGGTTTGTGGATAAGAACGAGGGCATTGTATTTTTGGCAAGTCCGATGAGTATGTTGTCACGTTACGGTCTGGATGGCATTTTGTACATTAGCGTCGACTATGACAGTATGTTTGAGGCATTTGAGCAGACCCTTCAGAACAATTATGGTGTCGTAATTTTCAATGAAGATGGCGATGCAGTCTACGAGAATGCATTTTTTGATGAAAAATACGATGATTATATGCTCAGTGCGGCGCAGCTTCTCGATGAACAGCATAACAAATACAGCAGCTATGAGATTCTCTCAGAAACCTCATCTATGACGGGCTGGAAGGCATGTCTGTATAAGCCAAACCGCCTGATTGTGTCGTCGGTTGCACCGATTACGCGAATTGCCGTGAGTGCGGTACTTGTCATGGCAGCGATGGCCATTATTGCTATGATCATTCTAACAAGCTTTGTTACAAAGCGGATTCGTCGCTTAAAGTCTGGAATGGAGCAGGTCGAGAAAGGAAATCTGGAGGCGGAGATCGTCAGTGACAGCTGTGATGAGATTGGTGATCTGGTCAATGGCTTTGATGCGATGCTGCTTCGCTTAAACACATTGATTAAGGAAGTGTATGAGGGACGAATCAAAGAAAAGGAGTATGAGATGCGGGCACTTCAGGCGCAGATCAATCCGCACTTTCTATATAATACGTTATCGCTGATTAACTGGAAGGCAATCGAGGCTGGCGCGGATGACATTAGTAAGATTACGTTGGCACTCTCGACGTTTTATCGAACCTCATTAAATAAGGGGAAGAATGTCATGTCGCTTGAGGATGAGCTTCGCAATATGCGCTCTTACCTAGACATTCAGCTAATGATGCACGACTATGATTTTGACGTCGAGTTTCATGTGGACGAATCGATTGGGCAATACAGAACATTGAATCTGATGCTGCAGCCGTTAATCGAGAATGCGATCGCACATGGAATTGACGTCAAGACAAATGGCAGAGGAAAGCTTATCATCACTGGAAAAGAAGAAGGCGATCTGATTGTGCTTACCGTTGAGGATAATGGAGTCGGTATGAGTGATGAGCAGGCGGCGCGGATTCTCACTGAGGAGTCGAAGGGATATGGTGTGCGCAACGTAAATGAGCGAATTAAGCTTTACTATGGGGAGCAGTATAGTTTGCAGATTGAGAGTAAAATTGGCGAGGGAACGAAGACATGCATTCGGATTCCGAAGCGATTAGAATAATTTCAGAGAAAAACAACATGAATCTAACATTTTTGATATATACAAAATTACCAAATTTTCTTATAATAATAGCATAAAAATTTCCGAATGGAAATGACCGCCCTGTCAGACGGCCACAGAAGGATTTTCGGAAACAAAAAGAAAATAGGGAGGATTTATACTATGAAATTCAGAAAGGCATCCAGTTTGTTTTTAGCAGGCGCTATGTGTCTTACAACAGTAGGCGGCGCAGTAAGCGCATTTGCAGAAGAAGAGTCCAGCTCAGAGGCTGAGGCAGAGACCGTTGATTATTCCGCAGAGGATCCGATCACCGCAACCATCACCGTATGGGCACCGGCAGAGGATCAGGCAGAGGAGTACGGCGAGTGGCTGCAGAAGCGCTGCGAAGCATTCAATGAACTTCATGTAAACTGGGATCTTACATTTGAGTATGGTACCTGCGCAGAGGGAGATGCAGGAAAGACTGTTTCTCAGGATCCATCTGGTTCTGCAGACATTTACATGTTTGCAAATGACCAGCTTCAGATGCTGATCGATGCAGGTGCAATCGCAGAGCTTGGCGGAAAGACTGTTGATTATATTAAGGATACAAACTCCGATACAATCATAGATTCTGTAACAGTAGATGATTGTGTATATGGTGTTCCGTTTACAACGAATACCTGGTATATGTTCTACGATAAGAGCGTATATGATGAGGAGGATGTTAAGAGCCTTGATACCATGCTGGAAAAGGGTAAGGTTTCCTTCCCGTTAACAAACTCCTGGTATATTGGTTCTTTCTATGTAGGAAACGGTTGTACATTGTTTGGTGAGGATGGCACCGATGAGGAAGCTGGCGTCGATTTTGCTGGTGAGAAGGGTGCAGCAGTTACCAAGTATCTTGTAAATCTTGTAGGAAATAAGAATTTTGTAAATGATGAGTCTGGTGTTGGCGTTTCTGGTATGTGTGATGGAAGCATCAATGCAATGTTTAGTGGTTCTTGGGATTACACCAAGCTGTCAGAAGCAATGGGTGATAACCTTGGAATCGTAAAACTTCCAACATATAACTTAGACGGTGAAGATATCCAGATGAAGTCATTCGCAGGTTCTAAGGCAATCGGTGTAAATCCGAACTGTGAGTATCCGCAGGTAGCAGTAGCACTTGCACTGTTCCTTGGAAATGAGGAGTCACAGAAGCTGCACTATGATGCAAGAAGCATCGTTCCGTGCAACACTGCTTTGTTAGAGGAAGAGGATATCCAGAAGGATGAGCTTGTAATTGCTCAGAATGAGACATTTGATGAGACTTCTATTCTGCAGCCATTCGTAAGCGCTATGAATAATTACTGGACACCAGCAGAGAACTTCGGTAAGTCTATCGTAAACGGTGAAGTTACATTAGACAATGCAGAAGAGATGACTGATAAGTTAAGCGATTCAATGAATCAGAGCATCGTTGACTAAATAAAAAGTGAAATAAAATAAAGAGCTCCGGGCTCCGCCTTGCGGGCCTGGGGCATTTATTTTCAAATTCATGTAACTATTAAGATTGAACGGGAGGTTTTTTATGTCCGAAAAGAAAAAAAGGGGCAAAGAATTTGATAATCCGTACTCTGTTGCGAAAGCAGTTACAAAGGGAAATGTATTGACAAAGCTTTCCATGGTTGTACTCGGACTCGGAAACATTGCACATCATCAGATAATAAAGGGTCTTGGCATGCTTGCCATTGAAATTGCTTTTATTGCATTTATGGTGCTTGAAGGTGCAGGCTATATTGTAGATCTTGTTCACCTTGGAGGACAAGAGCAGCAGAAGGTATGGAGTGAGGCAAAGCAGATTTATGAGTATACAAATGGTGATAATTCACTTCTTATGCTTTTGTTTGGTGTAGCTACATGCTTTTTAGTTGCTGCATTTATTATTTTCTGGCGTGGAAGCGTAAAGAGTGCATATAAAATGCAGTGTCTGTCAGAGGCTGGTAAAAAGATTCCTACTTTTAAGGAAGATATCAAGAGTCTTTTTGATAAAGATCTGCATCGTACACTTCTTACACTGCCAATTCTTGGTATACTAATTTTCACAGTTCTTCCGCTTGTATTCATGATTTGTATGGCATTTACAAATTATAGTAAGGTAGATGCTCATACAACAATCTTTAATTGGGTAGGACTGGCTAATTTTGAGAAGGTATTAAATTTTGGTGATTCCATTGGAAGTACATTCTGGTCAGTACTTGGCTGGACTCTTATCTGGGCTGTAGCAGCGACTTTTAGTAACTATATCTTAGGTATGATTCTTGCAATTGTCATCAACCGTAAGGGTACAAGATGTAAGGCATTCTGGCGTTTTTGCTTTGTCCTTTCAGCAGCAGTTCCGCAGTTTGTTTCACTGCTGTTAATGAGAACGATATTTAGTCAGAATGGTATTGTAAATACGCTATTATTAAATGCAGGCATCATTGAAAAAGCGATTCCGTTCTGGTCAAATACAACGCTGGCACGAGTGATGGTAGTTGTAATTAATATCTGGGTTGGTATTCCATTTACCATGCTTACGGTAACTGGTGTTCTTCAGAATATTCCGGCAGATTTGTATGAGGCGGCAACAGTGGATGGTGCAGGTCCAGTGAGAACATTTTTCTCAATCACAATGCCGTATATGCTGTTTGTGACAGGTCCGCAGCTTATTACAACCTTTACTGGAAATGTAAATAACTTTAATGTAATTTATCTGCTGACAGGCGGAAATCCTACACCTGTAGGATCAACAGCAGGAAGGACGGATCTTCTCGTCACCTGGCTGTATAAGCTGACAATTGATAACCAGTATTATAATCTTGGTGCAGTCATCGGTATTTTGACCTTCGTGGTTCTGGCCGTTGTATCACTGATCACGTATCGGAATACAGGTTCCTATAAGAATGAGGAGGGCTTCCAATGATGAAAAAGCAAAATACTGCTTCGGCAAAAAGAAAAAGATTTATTACAAACACAATCGTTCATGTGATTCTTGCTGTTTTGGCAGTTATTTGGGTCATTCCGATTGCGTGGATTATTATGATCAGCTTTAGAGGAGAGAGTGGACAATATATTTCCACACTCATTCCGAAGACATTTACACTGAACAACTATAAGAAGCTGTTTACAGATACGCAGATTTTAAATTTTCCGCAGATGTTTATGAATACACTTATCATCTCAATTTTCTCTTGCGTAATCTCTACTTTCTTTGTTTTGTCTGTATCATATTGTATGTCACGTATGCGTTTTAAGATGAGAAAACCGATGATGAACATTGCACTTGTTCTTGGTATGTTTCCGGGCTTTATGTCAATGGTCGCTGTTTATTATATTTTAAAGTCAGTTGGTCTGTCAGAGGGTGCGATGATTCGTGTAGCATTAGTGCTTGTATATTCTGGCGGTGCGGGATTAGGCTTTTATATTGCAAAAGGCTTTTTTGACACGATTCCAAAGTCTATTGATGAGGCTGCTTCTCTGGACGGTGCGACAAGATTTCAGGTGTTTACAAAGATCACCATTCCGCTTAGTAAGCCTATTATTGTCTACACGATCCTGCAGGCATTTATGGCACCATGGCTTGATTTCATCTTTGCGAAAGTTATCTGTCGTGCGAATGCGAAATACTATACCGTATCCATCGGTTTGTGGAATATGCTTGAAAAGGAATATGTAAACAGTTGGTTTAACTGCTTCGCAGCAGGTGCCGTGCTGATTTCCATTCCGATTGTCATTTTATTTATGTCAATGCAAAAATGCTACCAGGAAGGTGTAGCAGGAGCCGTTAAGGGTTAAAAAGAAATAAGAAAATAAAAACATTGAAAGAGGGGAACGCCTATGGGAAAGGAAGCTTTGACAATGGTTTGTGCGGGAACGCTTGCTGTGGCAGCGCTCTTACTGCCAGTTGTGCCGCGCGCGATTGCAGCGCAGGACGAAGACAAAGCCTCCCAAGAGGCGTCCCCGTCTTTTTTGGAGCAAGAAAAACAAGCGCGCACAACACCGGATGGAAAATATCCAGAACTGATTACCTATACGCTTGGTAAGATGACCGGAGCGAATAACTCGAATCTCCCAGAAGGAGAGACCTATGAGAACAATGCTTATACACGGTATCTGCGAGAATATTTTAACATTCAGAATCAAGATGTGTTTGAGGAGCAGGATGAGCAGTATACTGTCAGCATGTCTGTTGCGATGACTTACCAAAACCTGCCAGATCTGATGGTTGCTGGCAGTCTTGAGGAGCTTCGTCAGCTCGTCGAGCTGGACTTGATTGAAGATCTGACGGAGAGCTTTGAAAATTGTATGACTGATCGGATCAAAGATATCTATGCCAGTTACGGCGATGGCATCATCGACGGTGTGACCTTCGATGGAAAGATCATGGCGATCCCGGAGACCAATATTGACGATGGACCAAATTTACTATGGCTTCGGCGCGACTGGATGGATAAGCTTGGCTTAGGGGATCCGAAGACCGTTGAAGATGCCGAGGCGATTGTGAGAGCGTTCATCGAACAGGATCCTGGCGAGAATGGGCCTGGCAAAACAGTAGGCTTTGTCTGCGACCCAAATCTGTCTGGTGAGTGTGGCTATAGCAGTGAGTATCTGATGGACATTGTGTTTGCTTCCAATGGAGCATATCCCAAACAGTGGATTCGAGACGAGAATGGCGAGGTCTCTTATGGGTCCGTTCTTCCTGAAGCAAAGGAAGCATTAAGAAAGCTTCGCAGTATGTACGAGGAAAATATTCTCGATCAAAACTTTCTCCTTCGCACCTCAGCGAATAACATCGAACTCGTGACACAAGGACTGTGTGGTTCTTTCTTTGGTCCGTGGTGGGCAGCAAACAATCCATTAATGGAAGCGATTACGGCAGATCCCGATGCTGTGTGGGAGCCGTTTTTGTTGCAGACAGCAGATGACGGCAGCACAAGTTACTACTCGCAGAATCCTACCTACAAATATGTTGTTGTGCGAAAGGGATACGAGCATCCCGAAATCGCCTGCAAGATTGTCAGTGCCTTGTTTGACTATGTGCGCTATGAGGATGATTACGACAGTGAGTTTGAAGCGTACTATCAAAACAATGTGGATCCAACAGCCAGACCGATTGCCATCAACGTGGATTACAAAGACGCATTAACAAAGTGTTATCATGAATTGACAGAGGTGCTTTCAGGCAAGAAAAAACCAGAAGAACTCGATCTTCTGGAATATTCCTATTATGAGATCTGTAAAGCCTATCTGGATAACATAGATAGTGCTACGCCACAGGAGTGGGCAGCATACACCTCCCGAATCACAGCCTGCTCTCTGTTGGCGAATGCAAAGCGAAACAAGGTTGAGTCTCTTTATTTTGATGAGACACCGACCATGGCTTCGCAGTGGTGGAAACTTCGCCAGATGGAAAAAGAGTATTACCTGCAGATTGTCACGGGGGAGCGTGACATCGATGCGTTTGATGAGTTTGTCACCAACTGGTATGAAAATGGGGGCGAGGTTATTACGCAAGAGGTCAGGGACGAGGTGGGCGCGACTCAGTAAGTTAGTCCGCAATGCAAGGGAAACTTTGCTTTGCGGGCTTTTCTTTTTGCAGATGGTACGCTATAATAATAAAGGCTGGTTTCAGTAAAAATTATGACATGGTGCATAATACATAAAATGTCAGTAAGGAGAACACTATGGTAGATCGCGTAAAAGGAGTAGAGAAGGTAACTGATAATCCATTTTTGAATCTCTATAATTTCGATGTTGAAAAAAGAAATGGAAAAACAGGCAAATATTATGTGGCATCCAGAAAGAAGGATCCAACGCAGCTTAAAGCAGCAACTCATAAAAATACATCTGATGGTGTAATTATTTACAGCGTATATGGAGAAAAAAAGGATAAAATCGTGCTTGTAAAGCAGTTTCGTTATCCAATCAATGCATATGTGTATGAGTTTCCGGCAGGACTTGTAGAGCCAGGTGAGGAGATGGCACAGGCAGGTATACGTGAGATTTACGAGGAGACTGGTCTTACCTTTGAGCCAAAGGTAACAGAAGGCGCATATACCAGACCATTTTTTACCACAGTCGGCATGACCGATGAAAGCTGCGGAACCATTTATGGCTACTGTAGTGGAACGCCAACAAACGAGCACGAGGAAGAATCAGAGGATATCGAGATTGTACTAGCAGATCGTGAGGAGTGCAAGCGCATCCTTAAGGAGGAAAACGTTGCGATTATGTGTGCCTATATGTTGATGCATTTTATACATACTGAGGGCGATCCGCTCGCATTTCTGGATGAACAGTAATCCACTTGGATGATTGAAGCTAAGACTTTATAAAAACTTCTGGGTAGTCACAGGACTTGCTGTTTGCGAGGAACCGTGGTATGATAGTTTTGTTTCGTTAAATCAGAGAGAAGACAGCTGCTCTTTTGATATATAAGATTAGAAAGAGAGGAGAACCATGGGAAAGACAAAAACAGGACTTGTCCTTGAAGGCGGCGCCATGAGAGGAATGTATACGGCCGGCGTTTTGGATGTGTTAATGGAACAAAAAATCCAGGTAGACGGTGCAATCGGCGTGTCGGCAGGAGCCGTATTTGGCTGCAATTATAAATCAGGTCAGATCGGTCGTACCTTGCGCTACAACTTGAAGTTTTGCGGTGATAAGCGTTATGGTACGATTCACTCATTATTAAAGTCGGGCGATATCTATGATGTCGATTTTTGTTATCATCAGATACCAGAGATTATCGATCCATTTGACAACGATGCATTTGTAAAGAACCCGGCAGAATTTTATGTGGTTTGCACCGATGTAAATACCGGAAAGGCCGTGTATCATAAATGTACGGACTGTGGCAGAGAAGATTCAAAGTGGATGCAGGCATCCGCGTCTATGCCTCTTGTTTCCAAAATCGTGGAGACAGATGGATATCAGCTCCTTGACGGTGGCATTGCCGATTCGATTCCAATTATGTGGTTTCGCAGACAGGGCTATAAGAAAAATCTGGTTATCCTGACAAGGCCAGATGGCTACCGCAAGAAAAAGATGAAGTTTCAGGGCGCAGTGAATCTGATGTTACATCGTTATCCAAATTTGGCAAAGGCGATGGCACGCCGCTATAAGGTATACAACAAAACGTTAGAGAAGATTGAAGAATTGAAAGCAAAAGGCGAAGTTATGGTGCTTTGCCCTAGTCATCTAATTGAAGTGTCACGTCTTGAGAAAGACCCAGAAAAGTTAAAGGCACTTTATCAGCTTGGACGAGAAGATGCAATGAAAAATCTGGATTCGATTCGCGTGTTTCTTGGACAGGAAAACTAGTAGATTGGATTCTGAATCGTTACGATCATTTGATAGACACAGGGTATACAGGCCGCATAAGCGGCAGAATGGGAGGACAGCATGGTAACACAAAAATATAAGGATATGCTTCAGCAAAAATCGGTTATCCGTACCTTATCCGAATTTGCAACAAAGAGAGGACAGGAGATTGGATACGAAAACGTATTTGATTATAGTTTAGGAAACCCATCCGTTCCGGTTCCGAGGGACTATACAGAGAATACGATTCAATTGCTCCAGACAAAGACATCGAGTGAGCTTCACGGCTACAGCCCGAGCGTCGGACTACCTTCTTTCAAAGAAAAGGTGGCTGCATCGCTTAATAAGCGTTTTGATATGAACTATACAGCAAATCATATTTTTCCAACCTCAGGAGCTGCGGGAGCCTTAGCTCATGCACTTCGTGCAGTAACATCTCCGGGAGATGACGTGCTTACCTTCGCACCATATTTCCCAGAGTACAACTGCTATGTAGGCATGACAGGTGCAAACCTGAGAGTGGTACCGGCAAACACAGCTGATTTTCAGGTGGACTTTGAACAGTTTGAAAAGATGTTGACGCCAAACGTATCAGCTGTTTTGATCAACACGCCAAACAATCCGTCTGGAGCTGTATATTCAGCAGAAACATTAGAAAAAATGGCGCAGCTGATGGAAAGAAAGCAAAAAGAGTATGGCCATGATATTTTCCTGATCTCCGATGAGCCGTACCGAGAGATCGTATTTGATGGGCTGAAGGCACCATATGCGTCAAAGTTCTATGCAAATACGTTATCCTGCTATTCCTTCTCTAAATCGCTTTCTCTTCCAGGTGAGCGTATTGGCTATGTCGCAGTCAACCCAGTTTGCACCGACGCCGATGTGTTAGTGCCGATGATGGCTCAGATTTCCAGAGGAATCGGACACAATTGTCCATCGTCTTTGATTATGAGAGGCGTGGAGGATGTGTTAGATGAGACATCCGATATGTCTGTCTATGAGAAGAACATGAATCTGATCTACGACAAGCTAATCGAGCTTGGCTTTTCCTGTGTCAGACCAGAGGGAACCTTCTATATTTTCCCGAAGGCACTAGAGGAGGATGCCGTAGCATTCTGTAACAAGGCATTAAAGTATGATCTGGTTCTGGTTCCGAGTGATTCTTTCGGATGCCCGGGATATTTTCGTATGGCATACTGCATTGACACAGAGAAGGTTGTGCGCTCACTCGATGCGCTGGAGCGCTTCGTAAAGACGGAGTACCCGGACCGCTAAAACCGGGCAAAAGCAAATGAACAAGGAGTGTTTCGAATGAACAAGAAAGAAGTATCTGAGATTAAGAGTCTTTTTAAGAGAGATGGCGGTGCGATTGACCGTATTTGCGGCTGTCTGATTGACGGCGAGCAGGAGATTCGCATGACCTTTAGTGACACGTTTTTGTCGTTGTCACAGGAGGAGATCGACAAGTATTTTGAGATCTTTAAAAAAGCCCTCTCAGGAAGTCTTGGCAAGAATCTCCATTCGCTCGACTACACGCTCGATCAGGAACTTTCGGGGGAAGGCCACAAGATGCTAATGCAGTTAAAGACGACTGGGTTAAAAGATGAGACGGTTTTAGATGCATTTTATCAGTCTGTGGCAAAGACGTATCATTTTGGTGAGAGCTACTACGTTGTCATGATTCACTGTAACTACGATGTTCCAGGACGCGGAAGCGACAATTTGGACATGGACGATGCATCGGAGGAGGTTTACGAATTTATCCTCTGCTGCATCTGCCCGGTTAAACTGTCCGAGGCTGGATTGTGCTACAACACTCAGACAAACCGCATCGAGGAGCGCATGCGTGATCAGTGGATCGAGGCACCAGTCAATGCCTTTTTATTCCCGGCATTTGACGATCGCAGCACAAACATTCACAGCCTGTTATACTACACAAAAAAGACAGAGGAGCTTCATGAGGATTTCATCAACGACTGCATTGGCGGTCCGGCACCGATGTCTTTCAAGACACAAAAGTCTGTATTTCAGGAAATCGTAGAGGAGACCGTCGGAGAGGTCGTAAGCTACGATACGGTTTGTCAGATTCAGGAAAATCTGACAGAGCTGATTGAGGAGCACAAGGAGGAATCGCAGCCACTCAAGCTTCAAAAATCAGATGTAAAAAAGCTTCTTCAAAACAGTGGAGTTAAGGAAGAGCAGCTTGAAAATTTCGAGCGTGTCTACGAGGAGACTGCGGGAGAGGATGCTTCCTTTCAGGCAGCAAATCTGGTCGAGGCTAAAAGCGTTGCCGTCAAGACGCCGGACGTGACAATAAAGGTCAGTCCGCAGCGCATGGACTTGATTCAGGTTCAACTAGTAGAGGGGCGCCGCTGCATCGTAATCCCGATGGAGGACGGCGTACAAATTAATGGCATGAGTGTCACTATGGAGGGTACAAATGGAATGGCTCAATAAGATCTTTAAGATCAGGGAAAACCATACGACAGTGAAAACAGAGATCATTGCCGGTTTGACCACATTTATGACGATGGCGTATATCATCGCCCTGAATCCAAATCTTCTGACCAATTTTGGTGCAGAGGGACAGAACCTGTGGAACGGTGTATTTTTAGCAACCTGTATCGCATCCTTTATCGGTATGATGGTAATGGCATTTGCTGCAAACAAGCCATTTGCCATGGCACCTGGTATGGGATTAAACAGCTTCTTTGCTGTTGTTGTTGCCAACATTGTTGGTATGACTGGCATGAGCTATCTGGAGTCCTTCCAGTCTGCTCTTTGCATTATTTTAATTGAAGGTATTATCTTTATTATCCTGTCCGTATTAAACATCCGTGACAAGATCGTAAATGCAATTCCGCTCGGCGTTCGTCTAGGCATCTCCCCAGCAATTGGTCTGATGCTTCTTAACATCGGTGTCGGCTCCAATGCTGGTGTTTACTCTGAGACAGGTGGACCGTTCTACGCAATGAGAGATTTCTTTGGTGCACTGACTCCAAGTGTTGCTCGTGATGCGATGGGAAGCGGCTACACGCAGATGGTTCTGACTGTTGTAACTATGTTCATTGGTCTGTTTGTCATCATCGTTCTGGCTCAGAAGGGTGTAAAGGCAGCCGTAATTCTTGGTATGCTGGTTGCTTCTGTTATTTACTGGGCAGGCGAGGCAATTTTCCTTGGAACCAATCCATTTGCAGGTCTTGAGGGCGCAAGCTTCGTACCTCCATTTGCAGATATGGCAGAGACAACTCTGTTCCATTTTGATTTTGCTGGTTTCATAAAGATCGGCTGGTTTACGGCAATTACACTTGTTATCACCTTCTGTATCATCGATATGTTTGATACGATCGGAACACTGGTTGGAACCGCATCTCGTGCAGGTATGGTTGATAAGCATGGAAACATGCCGCAGATGAAGGAAGCACTGCTTGCCGATGCAGTCGGAACCGTAGCAGGTGCAGTGACTGGTACCTCCACTGTTACCACTTTTGTTGAGTCCGCATCTGGTGTTGAGGCAGGTGGAAGAACTGGTCTGACCGCATTCACCACTGGTATCTTGTTCCTTGCGTGCATTTTCATTGCACCAATCGCAGCCATCATCCCGGCAGCAGCTACCTCTTCAGCACTGATTTATGTTGGTATCCTGATGATCTCTGGTCTGTCAAAGGTAGATTTTACTGATATCTATCAGACTGTTCCGGCAGCAATCATGTTAATCTCTATGCCAATCTCTGGATCTATCGGACATGGTATTGGTCTTGCACTGATCTCCTATACAATCATGAAGGTATTCACCGGAAAGGCAAAGGACGTATCTGTACTGACCTATATTATTTCAGCAATCTTCCTGCTGAAGTTCTTCTTAGTTGTTTAATATAGCAATTGAATAATTGAAAACAGGTTAGAAAAAGGGGTCAGACGTATAGGTCTGACCCCTAACTATTGCATCGTCATCGAGAAATGGCGGTGCCTTTTTACTTTATTGGGTAATTGATCACAGCTCGGCAATAACCTCAACCTCGCACAGAGCGCCCTTTGGAAGAACTGCCTGTACGCAGGAACGTGCCGGCTTGTTGTTTGGGAAGTACTGAGCATATACTTCATTAAAGTTTCCAAACTCCTTCATATCGGCGATAAAGCAAGTTGTCTTTACAACATTGTCAAATGTCGCACCAGCATTCTCAAGAAGTGCCTTTACATTCTCCATAACCTGCTTTGCCTGCTCAGCAACGGTAGTGCCAACTAAAACACCGGTAGCTGGATCTAATCCGATCTGACCAGAGCAAAAAAGAATATTTCCTGTCTTTACTGCCTGGCTGTATGGGCCAACTGCTGCTGGTGCCTTATCTGTATGCATGATTTCCATAATAAAAAACCTCCTGAAAAAATTGTTTCTAGCCTTTATTATAAGCGCTAAGGTTCTGTTTGTAAATAAAAAACTAGAAAACTAAAGTTTTTCTAAAAATAGTGGGTTAGGCTTGAAGAAAAAAATAGGCAATGTTACAATGGAATAAGTAAAAAGAGAATAAAAGAAATGGAGAATATTATGGAGCAGTCATATGTAATTTTGAAGGATGTGCGAAAAACATATCATATGGGTGAAGTTTCAATTAATGCAGCAGATGGCGTGAGTTTTGAAATAAAAAAAGGAGAATTTGTAGTTATTGTTGGCCCGTCCGGTGCAGGAAAAACGACGATTTTAAATATCTTAGGTGGAATGGATACCGTCACGAGTGGAGAGGTAATCGTGGATGGTGTTCATATCGAGTCTTTTAAGAACCGTCAGTTGACAAAATATCGCAGAGAGGATATTGGATTCATTTTCCAGTTTTATAATCTTGTTCCAAATTTGACAGCAAAGGAGAATGTTGAACTTGCACTTCAAATCTGCAGAAATCCAAGAGATGCAGAAACAGTATTAAAAGAGGTTGGACTAGGAGAGCGCTTAAACAACTTCCCATCACAGCTATCAGGCGGCGAGCAGCAGCGTGTTTCAATTGCCCGTGCACTTGCAAAAAATCCTAAAATGCTTTTATGTGATGAGCCGACTGGTGCGCTGGATTATGTAACAGGAAAGCAGATTTTAAAGCTTTTGCAGGATACGTGCCGCAAGCAAAAGATGACTGTTCTTGTCATTACGCATAATTCTGCAATCGCGCCAATGGCAGATCGTGTGATCCGTATTAAAAACGGAAAAGCAGCCAGCGTGTGTACTAATCCATCTCCTGTGTCAGTAGAAGATATTGAGTGGTAATAAAGGGGGGAGTATATGGCAAGAAAAAAAGCATTAAATAAAGATATACGGGTGGAGATCAAAAAAAGTCTTGGGCGCTACATTTCAATTTTTTTGATTGTTGCACTTGGCGTATCATTTTTTTCAGGACTTCGTTCAACAGAAAGTGATATGCGTTATACAGGAGATGCGTTTTCAGACAGAAGCAATTTGATGGATATTCGTGTGATAAGCACGATGGGTCTGACAGATGATGATTTAGAAGCGCTCTCACAAGTAGAAGGCATATCAGGTGCAGAGCCGGGTTATATGAAAGATGTAATTACAAAGCAAAATGAGACAGATTATGTAGTTGAGCTTTTATCCATGCCGGAAAGAATGAATCAGATTCAAGTGACAGAAGGCCGTCTTCCTGAAAAGGAAAATGAGTGTCTGCTTGATAATCGTCTGAAAAAGGCATT
Source organism: Lachnospiraceae bacterium (assembly GCA_052273485.1). Classification (GTDB taxonomy): domain Bacteria; phylum Bacillota; class Clostridia; order Lachnospirales; family Lachnospiraceae; genus Anthropogastromicrobium. The sequence goes on along the minus strand of DAVZID010000009.1, from coordinate 34,566 downwards.
TGAAGTAAAAGTAGGTGACACGATTTCATTTGTATCAGGAACTGATATTGAGCTTAGTGAGGATTTGACACAGACAAGCTATACAGTCACCGGATTTGGTGACAGCCCGCTTTTTATTTCCATGGAGCGTGGAAGTAGTATGGTAGGAAGTGGTCAGATTAATGGATTTGCAATTCTTGAGAAGGATGTGTTTACACAGGATTATTATACTCAGATTTATCTTACTGCAGCCGATGCTTATGATGAGATAGCATTTACAGATGCATATACACAGGCAGTAGAGCCAGTGCAAAAGCGTGTGGAAGCACTTGAAGAAGAACGATGTCAGGCACGATATGATGAAGTGACAAAAGAGCCGAGGCAAGAGCTTAATGATGCAAGAAAAACCTGGCAGGAAGAAAAAGATAATGCTGACAGTGAGCTTGATGATGCCAGAGCTAAGCTTGATGATGGCTGGGCGCAGCTTTCAGACGCAAGGGATCAATTAGCTGATGGCAGAAAAGAATACGAGCAAAATTATGAGACAACAGTGGAACAGTTAAAACAGCAGCAGGCTCAGCTCGATGCTGGAAAGGCCATGATGAGCGAGGAACAGATTGCGCAGGCACAGGGACAGATTGATGCGGCGTATGCGGCGCTTGACGAGGCAAAAAATACACTTGATCAATCAGAAGCACAGATAAAAGAAAATGAGGAAGAACTTACAAAACAGGAAGAAACTTATGAGAGCAGTAAGGCAGAGGCTAAACAAAAGCTAGATGATGCATGGAAGGAAATTGAAGATGGTCAAAAAGAGCTTGATGATATCAAGATGCCGACATGGCAGGTAATCAATCGCGAAAGTCTTCCAGGATATACTGATTACGGCAGCAATGCTGAGCGTATGGGTGCAATTGGAAAGGTATTTCCGGCAATCTTTTTCTTAGTTGCAGCACTTGTTGCATTAACAGCCATTACACGTATGGTAGAAGAGCAGCGTACACTTATTGGAACATACAAGGCTCTTGGCTACAGCAAGGCAGCCATTGCAAAAAAGTATCTTCTTTATGCGCTTTCAGCAACACTAGGCGGCAGTATTGTTGGTGTGCTCATTGGTGAAAAGCTGTTTCCATTTATAATTATCATATCATACCGCCTTATGTATGAGTCATTATTAAAGTTAGTAATTCCATATAACTGGCATTATGCAATTTTATCTACTGCGCTTGCCGTGTTCAGTGTTACATTTGCTGCGATTGTGGCATGCTACAGAGAGCTTTATGCGCAGCCGGCAGTACTTATGCGCCCAGTAGCACCAAAGCCAGGAAAGCGTGTTTTATTAGAACGGATTGGTTTTATTTGGAAACATTTGTCCTTCTCACAGAAAAATACGTTTAGAAATCTGTTCCGTTATAAAAAGCGTCTGATTATGACAGTTTTTGGAATAGGATGCACAACAGGTCTGATGGTTGTTGGATTTGGCCTTAAAGATTCCATTATGAATATTGCATCGCTTCAATATGATAATATTCAGCTGTATGATGCGATGGCAGCATTAAATACGGACGAGACAGATAAACTAGAGGACTCGGATAAAACACTTAATGAAATCATGGAAAATGAATCAGGCATTGAAACGTTTGCAAAGGTCAGCATGAAGTCGATGGATATTTCATCTGGTTCAAATGTGCGAACTGCTTACACTGTTGTATGTAAGGATGCGCAGGCATTGGAATCCATGATGGTTTTTCAGAGTCGTACAACAAAGAAAAAATATGAACTGACTGACGATGGTGTCATTTTGACAGAGCAGATGGCAGAAGCGCTTGGTGTGGGCGAGGGAGATACTGTGTCAATAACAAGCGGTGAAAATGAACCAGTCACAGCAGTTGTCGCACATGTTATGGAAAATTATCTGATGCATTATGTTTATATGACGGAAGGCTGTTATGAAAAAGTGTTCCAGACTGAACCAGAATATAACATGTACTGGTTAAAGCTAAATAAAGACGGCCGCGCAAATGAAGATGTGTTGGGACAGCGTCTTATGGATCATGATGAGATTTTAACAGTTACTTATGTTAGTACGACAAGAGAGATGATTGATGGTATGTTAAGCAGTCTGTATATTATTGTTGTAGTGCTCGTGATTTCAGCAAGCCTTCTGGCATTTGTTGTAATCTATAACTTAAATAACATTAATATCAGTGAGAGAAAACGAGAATTGGCAACAATCAAGCTGCTAGGTTTTTATGATTCTGAGGTTGCTATGTATGTCTACAGGGAAAATATCTGGCTGACTTTAATTGGCGCCTTTGTAGGAATTTTTATCGGAAAAGTACTTCATGGATTTATCATCAAGACAGTACAGGTTAATCAGGTCATGTTTGGACTTAATATTTCTGTGCCAAGCTATATCTACAGTATGATACTCGCATTTATCTTCTCAATGGCTGTAAATGGTGTTATGTACTTCCAATTAAAGAAGATTGATATGATCGAATCACTAAAGAGTGTGGAGTAAGCCTAGGGTCAAAAATTCTAAAAAACGTTCGTGCTTGCACGATAAGGTTTGTGAGTTTGAGACCCGCAAACAAGAAAGGAAAAAATATGCCGAAGAAATTTTATGCCGTCCGCAAAGGACGTAAGACTGGAATTTTTACCACATGGGACGAGTGCCGTGCGCAGGTGCATGGCTTTCCGTGTGCGGAATATAAAAGCTTTCCAACAATGGAAGGCGCAAAAGGATTCATGGAGCTTGGGATGGAAGGTGAGAATCAGCTTCCATTCGATGAAGATACTAAACAGCCATCTAATAATACAAATTCGTCAATTGCTTCCAATCAAATCACACAGACCATATCAAACGAGCCAGAACTAGTTGCTTACGTTGATGGCAGCTACGATCAGTCCACCAAGCGTTTCTCTTATGGCATGGTAATATTGGAAAATGGCGAAGAAAAGACCTTTAACAAAAGCTTTTCTGATCCTAGCCTTGCAGGTATGAGAAACGTAGCAGGCGAGATCATGGGAGCCAGAGCAGCGATGGAATATGCGATTGCAAACAATAAAAGGCGACTTGTCATTTATCATGATTATGAGGGAATTGCAAAGTGGCCGCTTGGACTTTGGAAGGCAAACAAGGAAGGCACGATTGCCTACAAGGCGTACTATGACGAAGCAAAGACAAAGGTTTCAATTCGCTTCCAGAAGGTGACAGGTCATTCAGGAGACAAATACAATGATTATGCTGACAAGCTTGCAAAGCAGGCGCTGGGGCTAGCGTGATTAAATTACAAATTCAATATTGCAAAACATAAGTTCTGATGATACAATGAAGCTGAGAGGAGATCTTTTATACACGTACAAATGATAAAGCGGCGTTAGCCATCAAAATACACCAGATAAAAGCCCCAATTTGGGAAATACATATAGAAAGAATTGGAGGACTTTTGATGGTCAAACCAAAGGAAAAGCAGCCAGATGCAAAGATACAGTGGCATCCTGCATTCTGCGCAGCGGCAGAGCTTGAACTTCGCTTAAACAAAGCGGATCTCGAATTTAAACGAGAATACAATTTAAGCAAGAAGCCGCTGCAGATGGATCTGTTAATTATTGAGAAGCGAAAGAATGTGCAGATTCAAAACGAAATCGGAACAATCTTTCGCGGACATAATGTAATTGAGTACAAGTCACCAGATGATGGCATGACGATTGACGATTTTTTCAAGACACTTGGATATGCCTGCTTGTACAAAGGATTGGGAGAGAAGGTCAATCAGATTCCATTAGAAGAACTGACAGTTTCCCTTTTCAGGGCATCAGCACCAAAGCAACTGATGAAGCAGCTTATTGGTTATGGATATAAAATTGAGCTACACACGCCTGGAATATACTATGTACAAGGCTTTTCGATTCCAATCCAGATCATTGTAACAAAGGAACTTGATTCAAAGAATCATGAAAGTCTAAAGGTATTGTCGAGAAGCGCAGAGAAGGAAGATATCCAGAAGTTTACAGAGCTTGCAAGAGACTTTTCAGAGCCAGGTGATAAGGAAAAGGCAGATGCAGTGCTGCAGGTAAGTGTAGCTGCAAACAGAGAAAAATATGACGAAGTCAGGAGGTCAGAAAATATGTGTGAAGCATTGCGAGAGCTTATGAAGGAAGAGATTGAAGAAGAACTTAAGAAAAATCGTGAGAAAAGCCTTGTAGAAGGACACTCAGAAGGTGAAACTCAGGCAAAAAAAGAAATGGCCTATGAGCTTTACCACGAAGAAGGCTTTAGCATTGAGCGAATTGCGAAGTTAGTTAAGCAAGATCGTGAAACGGTAGAACAGTGGCTGCAGGAAAAGACAACTGCGTAAGTAAACTAACAAAAAATATATAAAAACATATTTAGAGGGCAGACATCTGGTATGATCTGCCCTCTTTACTAAAATGAAAAATTATATTATTATAGTAGCATGGTCAAAAGTTCAAATCTATCTGACAAAAACCTTGAAAGGGGGACTCCATGGACTTTTTGGAAGCACAAAATTATCTGGAAAAGGTGCGAAGTCAAAAGGGAATCGTTCTGGGACTTGACACAATGCGCCATCTGATGGCTAAACTTAATAATCCGCAGGATAAAGTCAAATTTATTCAGATTGCAGGAACAAATGGCAAGGGATCAACAGCTGCCTATCTCACTTCAATTTTATCTGAGGCAGGAATTAAAGTAGGAAGATATACATCTCCAGCTGTATTTTCAAGCACAGAGCAGTATTTCGCATGTGGAAGCTGTATAAGTGAAAACGAATATGCACAAGGCATGACAGCAGTGGCAGAGGCAGCAGCGAGTCTTGACGGCGAGACACCTACTGCTTTTGAACAGGAAACAGCATTGGCGTTTTGGTATTTTGCGAAGAAAGGCTGCGAGTTGGCAATTTTAGAGGCAGGTCTTGGCGGTGATATGGATGCTACAAATATTGTGACAACAACAGTATGCAGCATCATAACATCAATCAGCATGGATCATTGTCGTATCCTTGGAAATAAGATCAGCGAGATTGCAGCACATAAGTCTGGTATTATAAAGCCTGGTGCACCTATTATTTGCATCGAGCAGAAGGAAGATGCGATGGAGCCAATTCGTGCAGCAGCAAAAGCAGCAGATACGCCGCTTTACGAGGTACACCGCGATGAGGTGCGTCAGATATTTTCTGATAAGCGAGAGAGCATTGTATTTTTCCGAGAATTTGAAAATCTGCATTTAAAGATGCTTGGAACCTGTCAGCCTGAAAATGCTGCACTTGCCTTACAGGCAGCAAGCGTACTTAGCTGCAGCTATCCAATTGAGAAAAAGCACATTTATGATGGAATTGAAAAAACACGCTGGAGCGGACGATTTGAACTTCATAGCGGTTCACCTGACATCATATTAGATGGTGCACATAATCCAGATGGTATAAGACGTCTTCGTGAGTCTGTAAATCAAATGTTTGGTGCCGTGCCGATTTGCTATGTCTGTGGTGTTCTGGCAGATAAAGATTACGAAAAAGAAATCGAAATTTTATTTGGACGCGCATCAAACGTGTTTACTGTGACACCGCCATCGCCAAGGGCGATGAAAAGTACAGATTTAAAGGCTGCTATAAAAGACCGTTTTCCACAGTTAAAGGTGATTGCTTTTGAGGGAAATGATGATATCGAAAAGGCAATGGAGGCAGCCATTTCACAAAACAATCCAGTGGTTGTGTGCGGAACCCTTACAATTCTTGCAAGGGTAAAAGAGTGGATGAAACTCAACGACAGAATGTAAGTAAACAAAATAGAGACGAGGAATTATGGATAAAGAAAAGATTGAACAGGCTGTGCGCCTGTTTTTGGAAGGAATCGGTGAAGATCCAAACAGAGAGGGACTGTTAGGAACTCCTGACCGTGTTGCACGTATGTGCAGCGAAATATATGGCGGACTGGGTCAGGATGCAGGACAATATTTGCATACAACATTTGAAGCAAAGAACAACGAACTGATATTAGAAAAAGATATTGATCTTTATTCTGTGTGTGAACATCATTTACTTCCGTTTTATGGAAAAGCACATATAGCATATATCCCAGACGGCAGAGTTGCAGGACTTTCAAAGCTGGCAAGAACAATAGAAGTATTTGCAAAGCGTCCGCAGATTCAGGAGCAGCTGACAGCTCAGACAGCTGATGCACTTATGGAACATTTAAAGCCAAAGGGTGTTATGGTTGTCATAGAAGCAGAGCATATGTGCATGACAATGCGCGGCGTAAGAAAGCCAGGCACTAAGACGTTAACGTATGTGTGCAGAGGTGTTTTTGAAAATAATGACGAGCTGATCAATCGCGTTCTGATGATGGTTCGCTAAGTTGGAGGGAAAAATGAGAATAGGAAACAGAGACTTTCAGACAAGCGGTCATACCTACGTAATGGGAATTTTAAATGTTACACCAGACTCATTTTCAGATGGTGGACGCTGGAATCATATGGACGATGCACTTTTTCATGCACAACGCATGATTGAAGAAGGTGCAGATATCTTAGATATTGGCGGCGAATCGACAAGACCTGGTTATACACGAATTTCAGATGAAGAGGAAATTTCTCGTGTGGCACCCGTTATCGAGGCATTAAAGAATCGTTTTGACATTCCAATTTCTGTAGATACTTATAAGTCAGAGGTGGCTAAAGCAGCTATTTTGGCTGGAGCTGATCTGATCAATGATATCTGGGGATTAAAGGCAGATAAAAAAATGGCAGAAGTGATTGCAAAGGCAAAGCTGCCGTCATGCCTTATGCATAATCGAGAGACAACTGATTATAACAACTTTTTAGAAGATGTTGTATCAGATTTGCAGGAGACATTAAATATTGCAAAAAAAGCAGGAATTTCAAAGGATACCATTATCCTTGATCCAGGCGTTGGTTTTGCAAAGAACTATGAGCAGAATTTAGCCATCACAAATCATCTTGAAGTATTAGATACACTTGGCTGTCCAGTGCTTCTTGGAACAAGCCGCAAATCAATGATTGGATTGACACTTGATTTGCCATCAGACCAGAGAGAAGAAGGAACGATGGTAACGACCGTCTGGGCAGTACAAAAGGGCTGCATGTTTGTGCGTGTTCACAATGTACAGGCAAATGTGAGAGCAATTAAGATGGCAGAAGCGCTGCTTAAAAATTAATATGATTATTACAATAAAAGGATAGATAAAATAGAATGGATAAAATAGAAATCAAGGGGCTTGAAGTATTTGCCCATCATGGTGTATATCAAGAGGAGCAGCGTCTAGGACAAAAATTTGTTGTGTCAGCTGTTTTATCTCTTGATACAACAGCAGCTGCACAGACAGATGATCTTGATAAGACAGTGAATTATGGAGCGATCTCAAGACAGATCACGCAGATTTTGCAGCGTGAAAACCATAAGCTTCTAGAGCGTGCAGCGGCAGTTACAGCTGAAGAAATTTTGCTGACAACTCCGCTAATTAGCGGAGTTACAATCAAAATTGAAAAGCCTTGGGCGCCTGTTGGTTTGCCGCTTGAAACTGTGTCAGTCGAGACAACAAGAAAGTGGCATACTGCATATATTGCGCTTGGCTCAAATCTTGGAGAAAAGAAAAATTATCTTGATGTTGCCATTGAAGAATTAAAAGCAGTAAAAGGCATTGAGATAGAAAGTGTTTCTGATTGGATTGAGACAGAGCCATATGGCTATTTGGATCAGCCAAATTTTTTAAATGGCTGTGCATGTCTTAAAACCTGGCTGGAGCCATTTGCACTTTTAGATGTGCTTCAGAGTATTGAAGCAAAGGCAGGACGTGAGCGCAAGATTCACTGGGGACCGAGAACGCTTGATTTAGATTTGCTTTTCTACGATGATCAGATTCTTGGAACGAAGAGACTGATTGTACCGCATCCAGAAATTGAAAAGAGAAGTTTTGTGTTAGTGCCAATGGCACAGATTGCACCGTGGCTTCGTCATCCGGTAAGTAAAAGCACGATCAAACAGCTGCTTGAAGAATTGAACGCAGAGCAGTAAATAAGAAACAGTTCACTGTGAGAAGCCTAGTTGCTTTCAAAATAGCATTAATAAAAATACAGGTTATAAGTGAGGAATAAAAAATATATGTTAGATTTATCAGAATCCAGAGCACAGATTGATGTGATAGATAAAGAAATCACACGCCTGTTTCAGAAACGAATTGATGTCTGCAGGGATGTAGCCGCATATAAGATACAGAATAATAAAAATGTGCTTGATAAAACAAGAGAAAACCAGAAGCTCGAAGTCTTGTCAAAGCTTGCAGAGGATGGTTTTAAAGAACATGGCATCTGCGATTTGTTTACGCAGGTCATGGCAATTTGCCGCAAGCGTCAGTATCAGATCATGAAGGAGGAAGGCGTTGCTCAGCCGGTTCCATTTGACTGTGTGGATGAGATTGACAAAACAAATGCGACTGTTGTATTTCAGGGAGTAGAAGGAGCGTACAGCCATGCTGCTTCTATGGCATATTTTGGAGACATGGCAACATATTTTCATGTGCCAAACTTCGAGGAGGTCATGAAGGCAGTTGCAAATAAAGAAGCTGATTTTGGCGTGCTACCTCTTGAAAATTCTAGTGCCGGACAGGTTGGTGATGTGTATGATCTTTTGACACGCTACGATAATACTATTGTAGGCGAGTATTATCTTCCTGTACGTCATTGTCTGCTAGGATTAAAGGGTGCAGACATAGATAAGATTCAGACAGTTTACTCTCATCTGCAGGGACTTATGCAGTGTGGAAAATTTTTAAATGAGCATTCATCCTGGCAGCAGATCAGTCAGGCAAATACGGCGATGGCTGCACAGAAGGTCATTAAGGAAAATAATCCAAACACAGCTGCAATAGCAAGCGAAACAGCGGCAAAGCTGTATGGATTAGAGATTCTTGAGGAAGGAATCAATGACAACAAGACTAATACAACAAGATTTATTATTGTAAGCAGAAAAAAATGTTACCGCAAGGATGCATCAAAGATTTCTGTTATGTTTGAGATTCCTCATGAGAGCGGAAGTTTGTACACGATTTTGTCTCATATGATTTACAACGATTTGAATATGACAAAAATCGAATCAAGACCAATTCCAGAGCAGCCGTTTGAGTATCGCTTCTTTGTTGACTTCGAAGGGAATCTGTCTGATGCAGCTGTAGAAAATGCGATTCTTGGCATCAAAGAAGAAGCTGCACGTTTGAAAATCTTAGGAAATTACTAAAAATATAGAAAAGTTTCAAAAGTAACGAAAACGAGTAATACAATAATTATTATAGAAAGCATCAGGGGATTTGACATGAACAGATTATTATTATACAGAAACTTTGAACACGAAGATCTGGTTTATAAGATGAGAACACTCGCAAAGAAGGCACAGATCGATGCGCTTACTGAGGAAGATCTTGAAACTTACGAGGAATGCATCCATCAGATGATTGAGATGGCAGCATCCTATGGTTTGCAGGAAAATCTTTGGCACAGCGTGCTCGCATGTATGCTTGCCAATGCAGAAAATGCATTCTCCAAGGCATGTGAGAAGAAAGGTCTTCCGCAGGGAACACTTGCACAGCTGGTTCTTCCAGATATTTCCTTCTGGAGAGAGATGTTTGCAATCCGTCTGGAAACTTTAGACAAAGCATTTGGCTGCAATTTGGCTGCACTCTTAGAGAATTATGTAAATTCGAATACAAATGGTCACGTATTCAACAAGCGTATTCGCGACAGCATTACCGCACTTGGAACAAGCCTTGGCGCATGTGACAGTGACGAAGCGTTCTTACATACACTGACCGATTTTTATCGTGATTACGGTGTCGGAAAGCTTGGTCTTCATAAGGCATTCCGTATCGGTCAGGATAAAGATGGTGAGCCAGTCATCGAGCCAATCACCTGCACCGAGCATGTACATTTAGACGATCTTGTCGGCTATGAGCGTCAGAAGAAAAAGCTTGTCGACAATACCCTTAGCTTTGTAAATGGACAGGCAGCAAATAACTGTCTGCTGTTTGGTGATGCCGGAACCGGAAAATCCTCCAGCATAAAGGCAATCATGAACGAGTTTTATTCTAAGGGACTTCGTCTGATTGAGGTGTATAAGCATCAGTTCAAAGATTTGCCAAAAATTATTTCTCAGATTAAAAGCCGTAATTATAAATTCATCATTTATATGGATGATTTGTCATTTGAGGAGTTTGAGATCGAGTACAAATATTTAAAGGCTGTTATCGAGGGCGGTCTTGAGACAAAACCAGATAATGTGCTGATTTATGCTACAAGTAATCGCCGTCATTTAATTAAGGAAAGCTTTGATGATGTAAAGGATTATAAGCCAGAACTTCATTCTTCTGATACAGTGCAGGAAAAGCTGTCTTTGGTGGCACGTTTTGGCGTAACAATCTATTATGGTGCACCAGAAAAGCAGGAGTATGATGATATCGTGATCAATCTTGCAAAAAAGAATGGCATCGAAATGGACACAGACGAGCTTTTGTTAGAGGCAGGCAGATGGGAATTAAATCATGGCGGCAGAAGCGGAAGGTGTGCACAGCAGTTTATTATTTATCTGCTTGGACAGAAGGCATTAAAAAAATAGTAAAGCAATAGAAAGGACGTGAAATTATGGCAGCAGTGCGTATGGCAGTAATGGAGATCGGAGCACAGGATGTAATCATGAAGGTGTACGAGATCGCTCCAAGAAAAGGAATGCAGGTGATTGACAGTCTGCGCCGTATGGTTCCAGTGGGAAAGGACACCTACTCAGAGGGCCGAATCAGCACGCAGGTCTTAGAGCAGATCTGCAATGCGTTAACACATTTCAAGCAGACGCTTACCGAGTACGGCATCACGGAGTATTATGCACTGGCAAACAGCGCAGTGCGTGAGGCAAAGAATTGTGCAATGATCGTGGACCAGATCGAGGTGCGAACCGGGATCCGTGTGCGTGTACTCAGTAATTCCGAGCAGCGCTATGTGCGTATCAAAGGAGTTATTGCCAGAGAAAATGATTTCAAGCTTCCAGAGAAAGGAACCGCGATGGTCGACATTGGTTCTGGAAGCCTTCAGATTTCCATCTATGAGAAAAAGGCACTTGCAACCACGCAGAATATTCCGCTTGGCATGGCAAGAATCAGCGAGATATTCTCCGCATTTTCATGGGAGTACCCGGTTGTCGAGCTCGTGTTAAAGGAAATGATCGATAACGATGTGCAGACCTTTGAGAAAATGTTCTTAAAGGATCACACGATCCGCAGCCTGATTCTTGTTGGCGATACGTTGATTTCTCAGATTCGAAAGGTGCTCGAGTACACTGGAGAGCCAGGTATCACCGCAGAGGATATTCGAAATTTGTATTCCCAGATTCGTGGAAAATCCACAGGTGAGATCAGTCAAATGCTCGACATGCCGTTTGAGTATGCCGCAATGGTGCTGCCAGTTATGATTCTGGCACAGACGCTTCTTGATGCGACACAGGCGGAAAAGATCTGGATTCCACAGACCGATCTGTGCGATGGATACGCGATCGACTACATGGAAAAGCATAAGCTTGGACGAATCACCTACAATTTCGAGGAAGATATCATTGCATCTGCGAAGACAATCTGCAAGCGCTACAAAGGAAATCAGGCTCATGCAGAATACCTTGAGCAGATGGTGGGTAAGTTCTTTGATTTGCTGCAAAAATATCATGGCCTTGGCGAGCGTGAGCGTTTGCTTCTTCGTCTTGCTGCCATTCTTCACGACTGCGGAAAATTTATCAGCATGAGTGCACCGGGTGAGTGTGCCTACCAGATTATCATGTCCACCGAGATTCTTGGAATCTCCCATATGGAGCGTGAGATGGTCGCAAGCATCGTTCGCTACAACACGATGGATCTGCCAGATTTCGACGAGTTTGACGGAAAGCTTGGCAATGATGAATATCTGATCGTTATGAAACTCGCCGCAATTCTTCGTGTATGCAATGCACTTGACCGCAGCCATCGTCAGAAATTTGCCGATATGAAGCTTTCCGTAAAGGATTCAAAGATCGTGATCACCACCGCCTATCCGGATAACATTACACTTGAGAAAAAGACGCTGCAGGACAAGCAGGGCTTCTTCGAGGAAGTATATGGACTGGGCTTTGAAATCAAGCAGAGAAAAAAGAGATAACGAAACAGATCATCAAAAAGACAGCGAACCAGAAAACAAAGCGTGTCAATAGAAAATAGAAAGGTAGGTTGGCAAGATGGATTTTGAAAACAGTCAATATTATACAAACCGTGAACTGAGCTGGATTCAGTTTAACTATCGCGTACTAGAAGAGGCAAGGGATAAGAGCAATCCACTGTTCGAGCGTCTCAAATTCTTGAGTATCACCGCATCGAATCTGGATGAATTTTTTATGGTACGAGTGGCATCTCTTAAGGATATGGTAAATGCCGGTTATAAAAAGCCGGATATCGCAGGCATGACACCAAAGGAGCAGCTTTCTGCGATCAGCGAGGCACTCCATGAGTTTACGCAGACGCAGTATTCAACCTACAACAGAAGTCTGCTGCCATTGCTTGCAAAGGAGCATATTACGGTGTTGACCTCATTCGAGCAGATGAGTGAGGAGGAAGCTGCATTTGCAGACAATTTCTTTATGGAAAAGGTCTATCCAGTTCTGACACCGATGGCGGTAGATGCATCTCGCCCATTCCCGTTGATTCGCAACAAGACATTGAATATTGCAGCACTGATTAAGACAAAGAAGCAAAGCGAGGAAGATGATGAGCCAGAGCTTGAGTTTGCTACGGTTCAGGTGCCATCCGTGATGGGACGAATCGTGCAGCTGCCGTGTGCAGAGGGTGTAAAGATGATTCTTCTTGAGGAGATCATTCGCAGAAACATCAGCAAGCTGTTCTTAAACTACGATGTCATCAGCACCGCAGCATACCGTATCGAGCGAAATGCAGACCTTAGCATCGACGAGGAAGAGGCAGAGGATCTTCTGCAGGAGATTGAAAAGCAGTTAAAGCAGCGCCAGTGGGGCGAGGCAATTAAACTCGAAGTCAGCGAGGAGATTGATCCATATCTGCTCAAATATCTGAAAAAAGAGCTGGCAATTTCCGATGAGGAGATTTATAAGATTCAGGGACCGCTTGATTTGACATTCTTAATGAAGCTTTACGGCATGGACGGTTTTGACGCATTCAAGCAGCCAAAGTATAAGCCACAGCGCTGCCCACAGATTGATCCAGAACTGTCGATTTTTGACAATATCAAAAAAGGCGATATTTTCCTGCATCATCCATACATTACTTTCGACCCAGTTGTAAACTTTATTAAAGAGGCAGCAGTGGATCCGAAGGTACTTGCAATTAAGCAGACGCTGTACCGTGTCAGTGGAAATTCTCCAATTATCGCCGCATTAGCAAAGGCGGCAGAAAATGGCAAGCAGGTAACCGTTCTTGTCGAGTTAAAGGCACGTTTTGATGAGGAGCATAATATTATCTGGGCGAAGATGCTTGAGAAGGCAGGCTGCCACGTTATTTATGGTCTGCGCGGCTTAAAGACGCACAGTAAGATTACGTTAATCGTGCGTGATGAGGAGGATGGTATTTGCCGCTATGTTCATTTGGGTACCGGAAACTATAACGATGCGACCGCAAAGCTTTACACCGATTGCGGTATCATGACCTGTAACCGCATGATCGGTGAGGATGCAACTGCCGTATTCAATATGCTTTCTGGTTATTCTGAGCCAGAGTCCTGGAATCAGTTAGCCGTTGCACCGCTGTGGCTGCGTGGAAAGTTCCTTTCCTGGATTAAGAGAGAGACCGAGTTTGCAAAGAGCGGTCGTCCAGCTTATATCATTGCAAAGATGAACTCTCTTTGCGATAAGGGTATTATTGCTGCACTTTATGAGGCATCGGCGGCAGGTGTACAGATTGATTTAATCATCCGCGGTATCTGCTGCGTGAAGGCAGGCATTCCGGGCATCAGCGAGAATATCCGTGTGCGCTCTATCGTTGGCACATTCCTTGAACACAGTCGTATTTTCTGCTTCGCAAATGGCGGAAATGAGGAGATTTACATGGGCAGTGCTGACTGGATGCCGCGAAACCTTGATCGAAGAGTCGAGATCACCTTCCCAGTACTTGATCCAACCGTGCGCGCAAAGGTGCGTCATATCTTAGAGCTTGAGCTTGCCGATACGGTACGCGCCAGAGTTATGAAGATGGATGCAAGCGGTCAGTATGAGCGTATTGATAAGAGAGGAAAAGCACTGATTGATTCTCAGGATGCATTCTGTAAGGAGGCTGAGGCAGCGGCAAAGGAAGCGTGCGCACAAAGTCTGCAGCAGCAGCGCGTGTTTGAGCCGCTTGAGGCAGCAGAGGATGCGCAGGAATAAGAAGGAACGGAGAAAACTATGGATCAGATCAATATATTAGTAACCGATGACGAGAAGGAGATTGCGGATCTTCTGGAGATCTATCTAGTCAGCGACGGGTACCATGTCTGGAAGGCATACAGCGCAAAGGAAGGTCTTCAGATCTTGCAGGAACACGATATTCAGTTGGCCATCTTGGACATCATGATGCCAGAGATGGATGGCATTGAGATGTGCAGACAGATTCGAAAGTTCAGCAACATTCCGGTCATTTTCTTAAGCGCCAAGTCAACCGATCTGGATAAGATTCTTGGCCTTGGCTGCGGTGCAGATGACTACGTGACAAAGCCGTTTAGTCCGCTTGAGCTGACTGCACGTGTTAAGTCGCAGCTTCGCCGCTACACCGAACTGAATCCGGATGGTGTGCAGAAAAAAGAAAACAATGAGATTATCTCAATTCGAGGTGTTGTGATTAACCGAACGACACATGTAGTAACTGTGGACGGAGAGGAGATCAAGCTGACACCGCTTGAGTTTGATATTCTGTGCCTGCTCGCGCAAAATCCGGGTAAAGTGTTTAGTACCGACGAGATCTTTAAAAATGTCTGGAACGAAACCGTCTATGAGGCAAACAATACCGTTATGGTACATATCCGTCGTTTGCGCACCAAGATTAAGGATGACCAGCGCGAGGATAAGATCATAACAACCGTATGGGGAGTTGGATACAAAATTGACCAGTAAAAACAAAGTGAAATACAGAGGCAGTCTGCTGCTCAACACCGTGTTGAGCGCAGCTGCTGCGCTGGCGGCTGAGGTCGCACTTTTGCTTAACAGCAAACTGGCAGATGTCATTTTGTGCCAGTTCGGTTTTCAGGGGAGCGTCGCCAGCCTTTCAGGTGAATACAACGCGCCCCTGATTTTTGTTTATTTGTTGATTGGCATTGGTGTATTTGCGTTTGTGTTTGGCATGCTCCAGCACCGCACGCTCAAATATACGAGAAAGATTTCCGCATCGCTTCAGGAAATTTCAGAGGGCCATTTTAATACGCGCATTCCAGTGCGTGGGGACAATGAGCTTTCCGATATTGCGATGCAGGTCAATCATATGGCAGAGGAGATTGAGCAGCTTCTTGAAAAAGAGAAGCAGGCAGAGGAGACGAAAAATGAGCTGATTACCAATATTGCACATGATCTTCGAACACCGCTCACTTCGATCTTGGGTTATCTGGACATTTTATCCACTAGAAAGGATCTTCCAGAAGAGACACGCCAGAATTATATCCGCATCGCGCACGACAAGGCAAAGCATTTGCAGCAGATGATTGAAGATCTATTTGGCTTTACAAAGCTTAGCTACAGCAAGCAGACCGCAAATATGCAGCCGATTGACATTATTACGCTTCTTGCTCAGTTACTTGATGAATTTTATCCGGTCTTTGAGAAGAATGAGATGGAGTATGAGTATCACCCGGATGCACCCAATTTTGTGATTCAGGGTGATGCCACGCTTCTTGTGCGCCTCTTTGACAATTTGATCAACAACGCGATCAAATATGGAAAAGAGGGCAAGCGTTTGATCGTAAATACAAAGACAAAAAAAGATACGATCACTGTCGATATCATTAATTTTGGAAAAGTCATTCCACAAAAGGATTTGGACCGCATTTTTGAAAAGTTTTACCGTGCCGAGGCTTCGAGAAATTCGGCGACAGGCGGCACTGGACTTGGCCTTGCGATTGCGGCGAATGTGGCGCGCATCCATGGCGGTTCAATTTCGGCAAAGAGCAGCCTTGAGGGAACTGTCTTTTCAGTGACGCTTCCGAGTACGCACGAGGAGGCACAGGAAGAGACGAATGGTATTGGCACAAATCAGGAGGAATTGGATGAGACATAAACACACGAATTGCATTGCTCTTTTTTTGCTGTTTATGGCAATTAGCATGTTTGCTGTGGCTGGACTAAGTGGATGTCAGACTTCTGCCAGACATACCTATTATGTGTATTCCGGAAGTGTCAGTGTCAGTCTTGGTCTTGGAAAAGAGGGCATGCTTGTGGAAGAGAGTCCATTTCCGGTTACGGTGCATGTTGATGGCGATTATGCCAAGGAGGGCAGTTGGTGTGTATTAACGGTGCCAACGAACACAAACGATTATTATGCGTATCGAAAACCATTGACGACCAAAAGCTCGCAGACCATTTCATTTATTGTACCGGCGGCAAAGTATAGCAGTCAAGTTACACTTGAGATTCTTGACAGTGATGAGCATGTCATCTACAGCAGAACGAGCACCTATCAGGCATACGATGAGTGGCAAAATATGATTCTGGCAGGACAGCTTGGAACACAGACCGATAGTGTGTCCTGGCCGGATGAAATCACCAGAGCGGATTTTGGGACAACGATCACGGTTCGCAATGTAACGCTTACGCAGGATAATCTATACAGCCAAAAAGAAGGCTACAACATGCTTGACTTTTTGACAGTTGACGTTTCCTATTTTGAAGGACTTGACGAGGATGTGCAAAAAGCGATGCTTGCGTGGGTGAAAAGTGGAGGAACGCTTGTCTTTCAGGGAAGCGGCGGATGGTCCATGTTTCAGCGCATGGGTGTAAGCGGCTTTGGCGATTCAAAAAACTTTAGCGTGGGCGGAAACGTCAAGCTGTTATACCGAACACTTGGAAGTGGAAAGGTCTGGTTTTTAAGTGGGACACTGAGTCAGACCGCAGCGCGCTTGACCGATGATCGAAAGACAACACTGCTAAAAGCGTTAAGTGATGGTGCAAGCGGCAGCTACTCTGAGGACTACAGCTCGCTTACTGTCTATGACAAATCACCTCTGATTGATCGGATTAAGGCGCATAAATCATCCGCAGAGACGCCAAAGGTATGGCAATATGTTGCCATTTTAGTTCTTTATCTGGCAGTTGGTATTCCGGGAATTTATTTCTTTGTGCGAAGAAAAAAGATCATTCGCTGGTTTCGCCCGCTGGTATGCCTGCTTGCGGTCGTCTTTTCGATTCTGATTTTTATCGCAGGAACGAATACGCGCTATTCCAGACCGTTTCTTCAAAGCCTTACGGTTCTTTCAGATGAAAACTGTGAGGAAAATACGTTAACAGAAACTGTCTACACGGGCATTCAAGCACCATTTAACAGCAATTATGAGGTTAGTCTGAGCCACCAATATAATGTGAATGCGATTATGGACGCGTATTATTGGGGAAGCGGTACACAAAATGGTGCGGTCAATGCGAAGCGTGTGGCTACAGTAAGCTTTCATAACGACCAGACGTTACTGTCAATGGAAAATCTCACTGCATTTTCGTCTCGCTATTTTGAACTTCAAAAAAACATTACAGGAATTGGCACAATCACAGGAACGGTGACAAACAATGATTTCGGCCTTCTTGGAACACTTGTAAACAATACAAAATATGAGTTGGTTTCAGCTGTGGTAAACGTGGGGGATGAGCTGGCATTGATTGAGCATTGGCAGCCTGGCGAGACGATTGATTTAGAAGCCGAGCAAAAAAATGGACGTGTTCATATGATGACAAGAGATCAGTTCTCAGATGGCGCGTACCGAAATCGGGGGCAGTGGATTGGACAGCTCTCGGATTATTATGAATATTTTCTGTATACAGAAAATAACAATGCAGCGGTTATGGCACAGATCGACTATACGCCGGCGCTTCAAGAGTACACGGACTACCCGGTGGAAAACAATACAATCCTTCGTCTGTCGGTGTCATCGAATTAAACAGTGAGGCAAAAGATTGATGAAAATGGAACATTTGACAGGAGGATTTCATGCTGTCCGTAAATAAGCTTACATTTAAGATAAAAAAGAAAACATTGATCGATGAGCTTACGCTGACGGTCACACCGGGAAACTTTTATGCGCTTCTTGGAAGAAAAGGGTCTGGAAAATCAACGCTTCTTCGCCTGTGCGCAGGCCTTTTAGAGCCACAGAGCGGAAAAATTTATATCAACGGAATGGACACAGCAAAGCGCGAAAATAAAAAAAATATCCTGCACATTCTTGGTTACATGGGTGCACAGGATGGCTATTTTCCGCGCCTTCAGGTGATGGAGTATCTGGAGGTGTATGCGCATGCACATGGGTTGTACGGTTTGGCGGCGAGGGAGCGCTGTATGGAGGTGCTTCAGATGGGGCATCTTGAGCGAAAGGCAGAGCAGCTAGTTGAGGAGCAGCCAGTGAGCATTCGAAGAGAGCTTTCCTTCTTAAGAGCAATTCTTCATCGGCCGCGTCTGCTGCTGTTGGATGATCCATTTGCGGGAATGGAGAGTGCACAAAAGCTTGCAATGGAGGAGATGTTTGCGATTCTTGCAGAGGAGGAGACAACGGTTCTTATGGCATCGCAGTCGCTTCCGGATGCTGCACAGCTTTGCAGTGAGATTGGCATTCTCGAGAAAGGACGTATCATCAGTGAGGGAAATTTGTCCGAGATTCTTCGTCAGGCAAGAAGTGAGGCACTTTTGTATTTGCGTGTCTGCGATTCGCCGGAACTTGCGGTTGCGATTCTTCGAAAGGAAGATCTCGTGCAAACGATTTCCAGAGATGGCAATTTTATTGTTATGCATTTTGCTGGTGGCATTCAGGATGAAGCAGTGCTTTTAGAAAAATTGGTGGAAAATGGGGTAAAGGTGTATTCCTTTAGCCGAGGTCAGAGCAGTCTGGAAAATCTCTTAGAGCGTGAGATTTCTGGCGGAAAGGGGACGAAATGATCAAATTTCAGAATCCAATCTATGAAAAAGATCGCTGGGCAGCAAATCGCAGCAAGGCATTCTTGTTCGCTGTGCTTGCGGTGAACAGTGTGATTGCAGTGATCGCGGTGATTGTCTTTATCAATATGGTACGTTATATAAAGACAAGCAGTGAAAATGACTATGCGGCGCTTTTGCAGCTGTATCTGACGCTTGCGATGGCGGAATGTCTGATGATTGTTTTTATCGCGCCAGCGCTTGCAGGAACAGGCATCAGTCAGGAACACGAGAACGGAAATCTGGAACTGTTTTTCTCAACAGGTGTTTCTCCATGGCAGGTGATTTTGGGAAAGCTTATCTCATGCATGAATATGATTTTTGTGCTGCTTGTCACGTCACTTCCAGTATTTTCACTCGTCTTTGTGTACGGCGGTGTTCAGATGCGCGATCTTGTTGCGATGATCAGTGTGCTTTTGATTGTGGCACTTGAAATTTGCACACTTTCCATTCTTTGCTCCGCTGGTGCACACCGCTCGGTTTATGCCGCACTTTCTGCGTACGCAGCAAATCTGATTCTCATTGGTGGAACGATGCTTATTCATCTGACACCGGGTCTTTTATATCGCTCGGCAAATTATGGAGATCAATTGGGAAGTCCGGTTGCCTGGTATCACTATCTGTTGCTGGCAAATCCAGTAGTGACATTTTATGGTGTGTTAAACAATCAGGCAGGAAGCCGTACGGCGATTTTTGATATGATCAACTACATGGGAAATTATAAGCAAAACTGGATTACGCAGCACTGGCTGCCCGTAAGTCTTCTTGTACAGGCAGCAGTGGTTGCGCTAGAGCTTGTGCTTGCTGTTCACAGTCTATACAGCAAGCGAAAAGGCGGTTATCGTGAGATGCGCTCCTGATACGAATCGGAAATGCTTCGAAGCTGGCCGATTGTTTCTTTTAAGATGGAAACGGTCGTGTCCAGCTCTTTTTTTGTTGTTTCGCGACCAAGCGTCAGACGAAGCGAGGCGCGAGCAAGATCGTCCGACAGGCCGATAGCGGTCAGTACGTGGGACGGTGTGGCCGACGCAGAGGAACAGGCAGAGCCCGATGACGCGCAGATACCCTGTGCATCGAGCATCATCAAAAGGGAACTTCCCTCTACATATTCAAACGCGAAGTTTGCGTTGCCTGGAAGACGATTTCGGGAACTTCCATTTAAATGGCAGAATGGAATCTCGTTTAAGACGCGGCGGATCAAATAGTCGCGCAGGGCGCTTTCGTGGCGCATCGTGGCGCGCATTTGGACGGCAGAAACCATGGCGGCTGTGCCAAAGCCAGCAATGGCCGGTACGTTTTCAGTGCCACCGCGAATGCCGCCCTCCTGACCGCCGCCAAAGATCAGTGGTGTCAGTTCAATTCCTTCACGGATATACAAAAGGCCGATGCCCTTTGGACCGTAGATTTTGTGACCACTCGCACTTAAAAGGTCGATGCCCTGGCGTTGCACGTCAATCGGAATCTGACCATATGCCTGAACCGCATCTGTGTGAAACAGACACCCCTCACAGCCGTGCGTGTGTGCGATATAAGCGAGGTCTGCGATCGGCTCGATCGTGCCGATCTCATTGTTTGCCATCATGATCGACACAAGAATCGTATCTGGGCGCATGGCCTGGCGTAAGCTTTCCGGGCGAATGAAGCCGGCGGCATCTGGAGATAGGTAGGTTACGACAAAGCCTTCGCTTTCGAGGAAGGCCGCCGCGTGCAAGATGGCATGGTGTTCAATCGCGGATACAATGATGTGATTGCCCTGGCTTCGAAGCAGGCGCGCGCAGCCAATCAGTGCCCAGCTGTCAGATTCGGAGCCGCCAGAGGTGAAGAAGATGCGCTTTGGATCTGCGTGAATTAGGGCGGCGGTATGTGCGCGCGCCTCTGCCACACCACGGCGCGGTTCATCGGAGAAATCATATAACGAGGATGGGTTGCCCCATTCGCGTGTCATATAAGAGAGCATAGTGTCGCAGACCTCTGGCAGAGGTGGGGTCGTTGCGGCGTGGTCGAGATAGATTCGAGTCATGAGTTTGCCTTTCTTTCTGGTGTGATAGCTTCTAGTTTATTATATGAAGGGATGCAACCCGGAAGTTGACTTGCAAAGTACAATTTGGCAATCCCCCGGCAAATGCTGGGGGATTTTGCAATTATTATATGCTATAGGCAATAGAAAATCAATATAGAATAGATTGGAAGAATTTATTGTGCAATAGCCATTTTAATAGTAAGTCTTGAAAAAAATGTAGGTTGCAATGTCAAAATTGATATTGAAAAATAATTAAAAAAACTCCGTAAAGTATTGGGTTTGCGAAAAAAGGCAGTTGTCATATTGGCTTATTCGCGGTATAATTATAAACAACTGTGTGCAGCTGTTCTGAAAAAGGAATTGCTGTCTCAATTTCATTCACTTAAAGGAGGCCACTATGGAATTAACTACAGTCCGCGAAATTTTTGCGCAGCCGGACGCGTATATGGATAAGGAAGTAACAGTAGGAGGATGGATCCGCAGTATCCGCGATTCTAAGACATTTGGATTTATCGTACTGAGCGATGGAACCAGCTTTGAGACGATTCAGATCGTATATCATGATACCATGGAGAACTTTGCAGAGATCTCAAAGTGCAACGTAGGTACCGCACTGATCGTAAAGGGAACCTTAGTTGCCACTCCACAGGCAAAGCAGCCATTTGAGATTCAGGCTGAGACGGTTACCGTTGAGGGTGCATCTACACCGGATTACCCGTTACAGAAGAAGCGTCACAGCATGGAGTATCTGCGTACCATTTCCCATCTGCGTCCGCGTACAAACACCTTCCAGGCTGTTTTCCGCGTTCGTTCTCTGATCGCATTTGCTATTCATCAGTTCTTCCAGGAGAAGGGATTTGTCTATGTACACACTCCACTGATTACCGGAAGTGACTGCGAGGGTGCAGGCGAGATGTTCCAGGTAACTACCATGGATTTAAACAACATCCCGAAGACTGAGGATGGCAAGGTAGATTATACTCAGGATTTCTTTGGTAAGCCAACCAATCTGACTGTAAGTGGACAGTTAAATGGCGAGACCTATGCAATGGCATTCAGAAACATCTACACCTTTGGACCGACTTTCCGTGCAGAGAACTCCAACACCACACGTCATGCAGCAGAGTTCTGGATGATCGAGCCTGAGATGGCATTTGCAGATCTGAATGACGATATGAAGTTAGCAGAGGACATGCTGAAGTATGTCATCCGTTACGTATTAGAGAAGGCACCAAAGGAGATGGAGTTTTTCAATTCCTTCATCGACAAGGGCCTGTTAGACAGATTAAATCATGTATTAAACTCTGAGTTTGGTCATGTTACCTACACAGAGGCAATCGAGCTGCTTGAAAAGCACAACGATAAGTTTGATTACAAGGTAAGCTGGGGCTGCGATTTACAGACCGAGCATGAGCGTTATCTGACCGAGGAAATTTTCAAGCGTCCAGTATTCGTAACGGATTATCCAAAGGAAATCAAGGCATTCTACATGAAGCAGAACGACGACGGAAAGACCGTTGCCGCTATGGACTGCCTCGTTCCAGGTATCGGTGAGATCATCGGAGGAAGCCAGAGAGAGGACGACTATACAAAGCTGACAAACCGTATGAAGGAGCTTGGCTTAAAGGAAGAGGATTACGGTTTCTATCTGGATTTAAGAAAGTACGGAAGTGCACGTCATGCAGGCTTTGGTCTGGGATTTGAGCGTTGCGTTATGTACCTGACCGGAATGGGCAACATCCGTGACGTCATTCCGTTCCCGAGAACTGTAAATAACTGTGACATCTAATGTATATTTATAACAAGGATAACCTTGCTTGGCAGATGAGTAGAGTTTATGGTGGCAGCCTCGTAACCTGAATGAGCGGTGAGACGAGTTGCTTTTACGAGGCGGAACGTGTGGGAGCGGGCTTACGCAGTATCTAAGACGAAAAGGTGCGTAGAAGGCGCCGCGGGAACAAGTGACGTCGACAAAACAATCGTCGAACCGCGTTCGTGAAACTTGCGGGTTGCACAAACAAGAACAAGAAAAAGAAAAACAGTAAAGAGATAGAACAAAAAAAGAGAGGAGACCGAATGCGCTTTATACACATCGCAGATTTGCATCTGGGCAGCAGCCCTGAGGCAGAGTTTGTCTGGGGAAAGAACCGGGCAGAAGAAATTTGGGATTCACTTGCTGCAGTGATAGATGCGTGTAATGAAAAAAAGATCGACCTGCTTTTAATCGCAGGCGATCTCTTTGATCGACCTCCCGTCTGGGCAGATCTCGACCGGGCAGCAAACCTGTTTGGTAAGCTGACCTCCACCGAGGTTGTCATGATTGCCGGAGCATCCGACTATATTACAGATGATAGCCCATGGCTTTCCTATCCGTGGAAGCCATGGGTACATATGCTTTCGGACAAGCATTGCATGAGCGTGCAGTTGGGTGATATCAGTACATCTGTACATGGATGCAGCTATCATGCGCCGACTGAGAAAAAGCCATATCTGGAGGATGCAAGGCCAGACAAGGAAAGTGAATATCAGATTCTGCTCGGCTACACAGGCGATGTGGATCATATGCCAGCAGATCTGACTGAGTTGTCGGAAAAAGGCTTTGATTATCTAGCACTTGGTTTCGAGCACAAGGCAAGACTGATGCAGGAACAGCGTATGGCCTATGCCGGATCTCTTGAGCCATTAAGCGCAAGAGAGAACGGTAAGCATGGTTTTGTCTTAGGCGAGATCGACGAGGAAAGCACAACGATCAAGTTTATCCCATTTGCGTGCCGTGAGTATTTTAATATCAAGGTGCGTTTGTCAAGCGACATTACAGAGGATGAGTTAGAAGAAAAGCTTTCGGCGGCGATGAAGCAATATGGCAGTGAGAACATCTTCACGATCAGTCTTGAGGGCCGGTATCAGCCGGGACAGCCATATGACAGAGATCGCCTTTTAGCGCTTGGCAATGTGGCAGCGGTAAACGACAGCACAATGCCAGATTACAATTTGGTAGCGCTACTAGATGAGCATAAGGACGACATGATCGGAATGTATCTGGAGGAGTTTTTGAAAGAGACAGCAGGCGCGCGTGAGCAAAAAGCGCTCTACTGTGGCTTGGAGGCTCTTTTAAATGCTGTACAGAAGACTCGGTAACAGACAGGGAAGTGGGGTAGCAGGTGAATATTATAAAACTGGAATTGACGCATTTTGGAAAATTCCATTTAAGAACGATTACATTTACATCCGGCCTGAACATTGTTTACGGCAAAAATGAGGCCGGAAAATCCACGATTCATGCATTTGTGCGCAGTATGCTGTTTGGCATCCCAGATACAGAAGAGGGAAATGAGCGCTATGAACATTATCTTCCGTGGGAGACGCCGCATGATTTTTGCGGAAGAATGTGGATTAAAAAGGAAAATACGATCTATCGCATTGAGCGAAACTTTTTGCGGCCGCAGCCGACGGTTCGCGTCTATGATGACAAGACAGGTGAGTCTCTTACACCGGCAAAGAAGAAGCTGCGCGAGATTTTAAGCGGTCTTACTGAGACAAGCTATCTGAATACGATCTGTATCGAGCAGCTAAAGAGTGCGACCGATCCGCAGCTTGCAAAGGAGCTTCAGGAGATGGCGGCAAACGCCAGCCAGAGCAAAAACATGAATATCGATGTGGACAAGGCTAGACAGGAACTTTTATTAAAGAAGCAAAGTCTTGAGTCCCAGATCGTAAACGATGTGGACAGCGTTCATCAGAAGAATCAAAAGATGGCGGACGAGTCCGGCAAGCGTTTGAGCCGTCTGCAGCGTTCACGCTATATTCGCGAGAAGCAAAGCAGTGATCTTCAGACGCAAATTCAGAGCGAGCGCCGCCAGGCAGAAGAAGAACTGATGGCATATGAGCGAGAGCGCGATGAGCTTCGCCGTCGCTATGAGTCCGACAAAAAGGCAAGTGAGGCGGCATTTGGTAGTGCCAATATGGCAGCAAAAAGTGGGCGCGGATGGCTTATCTGGCTGCTTCTTGCCGTTGTGGCAGGAATCTTTTCGATTTACCGTTATCAAAATGTTGGCATGACCAACCGCAATGATTTCTGGATGATTACGATTGGTATGTGTGCAGCGTTTGTATGCCTCGTTGCGATGTTTGTGACGGAATGGAAGAGTAAGGACAATCAGAAAAATGCACTGGCGGCAAAGAAGCTTTCAAGCGAGCTAAACGAAAAACTGTCACAGAGCTTAAAGGCATTTGAGGAGTGTAAAACAAAGATGCCAGCTGAGGCTACCGAGCGCTGCAAGCCACTAGAGGAGCAGTACGAGAAGGCACAGCGAGAGCTTACCTATCTGGTTCATCAGCAAGAGGAAGAGGAAAAAATCCTTCTGTCGCTTGAGGAAAATGATCAGAAATTAAAGGGTGCCGCGGCTGAAAATGCCCGTCTGATGGAGGAGATCGAATCCGTCAATATGGCACTACAAACAATGGAGCATGTGTCCGAGCGCATCCGCGCAACCTTTGGAAACCTGTTAAACAACGAAGCTTCCAAAATCCTGTTTGATATCACAGAGGGAAAGTATGAGAAGCTTTCGATCGGACAGGATATGAAGGTGAGGGTGTATGCCGATGAGCGCGAGGTCGCGCTTGAGAGCGTGAGCCGGGGAACGATCGAGCAGATCTACCTGAGCATCCGCGTTGCAGCTGCAAAGCTTTTATGGCAGGACGAGCCGATGCCGTTCCTGTTTGATGACGTATTTGCGTATTACGATGATGATCGCTTAGCCGCAGCGATTGATATGCTGAAAAAATGTGGTCATCAGGTAATCGTATTCAGCTGTCACTCAAGAGAGGACAGTCTGTTAGGATAAGAAAACAAGAAGACATGGTTCAGCTATAGAAGCAGAGCCGTATGTAAGCCGCGGATGCAAGAGCGGCAGAATGAGAGGAAACATGATTAGTGCAAATGGAGTAACATTACGTCTGGGCAAGAGAGCCCTTTTTGAGGATGTAAACATTAAGTTTACAGAGGGAAACTGCTATGGAATCATCGGTGCCAACGGTGCCGGAAAGTCCACATTTTTAAAGATTTTGTCTGGTCAGCTTGAGCCGACAAATGGAAGCATCACAATGACACCGGGACAGCGTCTTTCTGTACTCGAGCAGGATCACTTTAAGTACGATGACTGTGTTGTACTGGACACTGTTATGATGGGAAATGCCCGTCTGTTCGAGATTATGAAGGAAAAAGATGCCATCTATGCAAAAGAGGATTTCACGGATGAGGATGGTATCCGCGCAAGTGAGCTGGAGGCAGAGTTCGCACAGATGAACGGATGGGAAGCCGATTCTGATGCTGCATCTTTGTTAAATGGTCTTGGTATTGAAACTGATCTTCATTATAAGAAGATGGGTGAGCTTGACGGTCCAGACAAGGTAAAGGTTCTTCTTGCAAGAGCACTGTTTGGAAATCCGGATATCCTGTTAATGGACGAGCCGACCAACCATTTGGATCTTGCTGCAATCGACTGGTTAGAGGAGTTTTTGATTAACTTCGAGAACACCGTTATTGTCGTTTCCCATGACCGCTATTTCTTAAATAAGGTATGTACCCAGATCGCTGATATTGACTATGCAAAGATTCAGCTGTATTCTGGTAACTACGATTTCTGGTACGAGTCTTCTCAGTTAATGATCAAGCAGATGAAGGAAGCAAACCGTAAGAAGGAAGAAAAAATCAAGGAGTTACAGGAGTTCATCCAGCGTTTCTCCGCAAATGCATCTAAGAGTAAGCAGGCAACCTCCCGTAAGAGAGCCCTTGAGAAGATTCAGCTTGACGAGATGCGTCCGTCTTCCAGAAAGTATCCGTACATTGACTTTCGACCAGAGCGTACCATCGGAAATGAGGTGCTGACGGTTGAAAATCTGTGTAAGACCATCGACGGCGTAAAGGTATTAGACAACATCAGCTTTACCCTGCGTCATGACGATAAAGTTGCATTTGTTGGTTCCAACGAGTTAGCAAAGACAACTCTGTTCCAGATTTTAATGGGCGAGATGGAGCCGGATTCCGGCAGCTTCAAGTGGGGTGTTACGACCTCTCAGGCATACTTCCCGAAGGACAACACCGCTGAGTTTGACAGCGATCTTGTCATCTATGACTGGTTACAGCAGTATTCTCCTGTAAAGGATATCACCTATGTAAGAGGCTTCCTTGGACGTATGCTCTTTGCTGGAGATGACGGTGCGAAGAAGGTTCGCGTCCTGTCCGGAGGTGAGAAGGTTCGCTGTATGCTGTCTAAGATGATGATCTCTGGCGCAAATGTCTTAGTATTTGATGAGCCGACCAACCATCTGGATATGGAATCGATCACTGCACTGAACAACGGTATGATCAAGTTCCCGGGTGTTATTTTGTTCTCTTCAAGAGACCATCAGATCGTTCAGACCACCGCAAACCGTATCATCGAGCTGCTTCCGGGTGGATTCATCGACAAGATCACCACATACGACGAGTATCTGGCAAGTGATGAGATGGCAATGAAGCGTCAGGTTTACACCGCAAATCTTGAGGATGATGTAGAGCCGGACGGCGAGGAATAAGTATCAGAAAAACAGAGGAAAAATGGGATCAGACGTATCGGTCTGACCCCATAAGAAAGGCGGTGGAGTATGAGTGCATTTGCATTAAAGATCATCGCAATGGTCACAATGTTTATCGATCATCTCTTTGCCTCCTGCATCAATCCATCCGGTGTTGATGTGTGGAATATTTCAAGGCTTCCCGTTCCGGGAACAGGAACGACTCTTTACTGGCTTGGCAGAATGATCGGACGAATCGCGTTTCCGATCTTCTGTTTTCAGATCGTGGAAGGTGTGCGCTACACAAAAAATTGGAAGCGTTATATGGCGCGCTTAGCATTGCTTGCCCTACTTTCAGAGATTCCGTTTGATTTGGCACTGAAGGGCTTTCATATCGACAACTCTTCACAAAATGTCTTCTTTACGCTGCTGTTTGGTATGATGATCGTGACATTTATGAAGGTAGTTGATCAGGACTGGAAATATCTGGTGTGGCCGGTTCTTGTATTTGGCTACGGCTACATGGCAAAATTCATCTTTCATACCGATTATGATTGGAGTGGTGTTATGTGCATCGCCGTCATGGGACTGATGAACGAGCCGTGGGAAAAGATCTTTAAGCCGTACACGCCGGCAGTTGCGCAGATGATCCATGTCGTATTTGCAGCGCTTGGCATCTTTGTCCTTTATTACAAGAACAGCTTCGAGATCTACGGATTTTTCGCATTGCTGCCAATCGCCCTTTATAATGGAAGAAAAGGCTATTCAAGCAAAAAGGTACAATATGCATTTTATTTTTTCTATCCTGTGCATCTGATAGTGCTGTTTGTGATCGCATATACATTCAGGTAAGGAAGTTCGCATTTGTGGTACTTTGAGAAGCCCCGAGGCGACAAAGTCACTTCACCGAGTGGCGCTGCGTAAAAATAGAAATACGCGAACTGGAATAAAAAATAAACAAAGGTGGAAACTAAAATGAAAAAAATTGAAGATTATGTAATCAGTATTCCGGATTTTCCGGAACCAGGCATCATTTTCCGTGACATCACTGGAATCCTTCGTGATCCAGACGGATTAAAGCTGTCCATCGACAAGATTCAGGAAATGTTACAGGGCGTTGAGTTTGACGCGGTACTTGGCTTAGAGTCAAGAGGCTTTATCTTTGGAATGCCGATTGCCTACAATTTGCATAAGGCATTTATCCCAGTAAGAAAGAAAGGCAAGCTTCCGAGAGAGACCGTTTCTGCAAAGTATGATCTTGAGTACGGCACAGCCGAGATCGAGATCCATAAGGAAGATCTGCGTCCGGGTATGAAGGTTGTCATCATAGACGATTTAATTGCAACAGGCGGAACGGTAGAAGCAGCTGTAAAGCTGGCAGAAAGTCTTGGTGCTGAGGTTGTAAAAATCGCATTCGTCATGGAGTTAGCCGGATTAAAGGGAAGAGACCGCCTGGCAGGTTATGATGTAGAGTCCGTTATCACATACGAAGGAAAGTAAGGTAAAAACAATGCCAAGACAAGTAGATCTTGATATGATAGAACTGATCGACAACAAGCTGACAGTAGACGAATATCTAAAGCTTCGTGCACTTGTCGGTTGGAAGAAATTATCACGTGAGCAGGCACAGAAGGCACTCGATAATAGTCTTCTTGTTGTCGGTGCATATCTGGCAGGACAGCCAATTGGTATGGGACGCCTGGTGGGAGACGGAGCTGTCATCTGTTATGTACAGGATCTTGTCATTCCACCGCAGGCACAAGGATATGGAATCGGTTCGCTTGTCCTTTCAAGACTGAGACAGTACGTCGAAGAACTTCGTCTTCCAGGAACCGAGATGATGTTTGATTTAATGTGTGCAAAGGGACGAGAGCGCTTTTATGAAGCGCACGGCTTTCTGGCGCGTCCAACAGAAAAATTAGGACCAGGAATGATCCAATATATCAACGATAACAGGTGATAAAAGTCAAAGAATCATCCTGCATAGTCACTGCGGCTTCATTCTTGCGCGATACTGCGTAGGAGTGAGGCCGTATTCCTGTTTAAAGACCTTCATGAAGTTCTCTGAACAGCTGTAGCCAAGCTGCTCAGCAATAAGATTTATTGGTGTATCCGCATATAAAAGGCAACTGACTGCCTTTTGCATGCGGATCTTTTTTTGCAGCTGTTTAAAGGTAAAGCCGGTATTCTCCAGAACAAAGTGAGAGCAGTAGGAAAGAGAATAGTTAAGCTGATCTGCCAGTCCGGCAAGCGATGCACATGTATAGTTTTGCAGCAAATATCGTGCAATGACAGCCATATGAGTCTTCTTAGCAAAATCTTGTGATCCAGGAATCGTCATCTCACCGTTTCGCATTAATTTATAAAAGAGTGTAAGCAGCAGATGAAAAAGCATTTTGTCACTGTAAAGATCAGCTTTCTGACATTCCTGTGTCATTGCATCAAGCAGTACCCAAGTATCAGGTTCTGCGCTGTCAGTATGACTGATCAGACAGTCAGTGCTTTCCTTAGCAAAGACAGACTGCAGAAAAAATTCGCAGAAAATATTGTTATCAAAAGAAAAAGAAAGTAGCTGCTCAAGAACATCAGGTGCGATCAGAAGCTGATACCAGATGCAGTCTTGATTTGGATGAACAAGATGAGCTGTATCAGGCGGCAAAAAGGCAACGGAGCCGGCGGGCAGAAAAAACGAATGCCCCCCAATTCAGCGAGACAGCGTCCAGTTTTTATACAATCAAGCTCAAAAAAGGTATGGTTGTGGCGGCCCTCTGACCTGCACAGGGTGTTGCGCCCCTGTACCCAGCACAAAGGGCTGCGCCCTCTGCACTCCGCACGAAAAATAATATTCGCCATTGATCGGATGGCTCTTATAATTTTTCGATTTGTTATCGCATGACCTCTGCGGTCATACTCGATTTCAAATCGACTCGTCAATTTATTTTGCAAATGAGCAAAACAAAAAGCACCAACTTTTTACGGTTGATGCCCTTTGGCTTGGTCATTATTTCAATTTTTAATAATGGGTAAAATAACAGCGACTAATCCAGTTACAGTTAAGTGCCCTGTTTTTTTCAAAATCATTGATTGTTCTAAAGTTCCGGATACAGAGTCCCTGTTTCCAAAAGAACTTCATGTGTTCCACTTTCAACAATTTCTCCATTTTTCATCACATAAATACAGTCGCACTTCTTAACAGTGGATAATCTATGTGCTATTGTTATAACCGAAATGTTTTTCGAAAGACTATCCATTGAAGATCTAATAGCATTTTCAGTAATTGTATCTAAATTGCTTGTTGCTTCGTCCATTATTAATAACTGCGGTTTTTGTAATATAGCTCTAGCTATAGCCAGACGTTGTTTTTGTCCACTTGAAAGATTTGCACCATTTTCATCCAACACTGTCTGATAACCCATTGGAAGCTTTTCAATAAATTCATGTGCCTTACTGATTTGACAAGCATAAATAATATCTTCTTCTGATAATTCTAGATTACCAAGTTTTAAATTATTAAGAATAGTATCTGCAAATAAAAAAGTATCTGCACTTATATATGCAACATTCTTTCGTAAAGTTAAAATATCAATTAAAGAAATATCTTTATCATTTACCATTATAGCCCCAGACTCTGGCTCATAAAATCGTAATAATAACTTCACAAGCGTTGTTTTTCCACATCCACTTTCACCTACAATTGCTATTCTTTCACCACTTCGAATTGAGAGATTTATATTTCTTAAAACAAGTTTATTGTTACCGTATCTAAAGCTTACTCCATCCATTTTCCAAACCGACGCTATTGGAAATTGCATTAATCCTGTTTCAAATTTTATTTCAGCTTCTAAATCAAGGACATCGTGAAGTCTATCAGCAGCCACAAAAGCTGATTGAATAGTAGGCTGTAATTCAATTAAATTTCTAACCGGGTTTGTAAAATATCCCAGCAGTATATAGAAGGTAAACAAAGAACCTATTGATACTTGTCCAGCAATAACCATTGCAATACCAACCCATAAAATTACAACTATACCTATTTGTTCAACAGTGAATGCAAGTATATTTTGAGAAATAGAAATAATACTGTTTTTTACTGCGGCATTGACTAACGAGAAAAACTTATTGTTTATTGTATCTTTGACATATCCATCTGCGCATAAAGATTTTACTGTTTCAATTCCATCAATTGATTCTTTGAGATAAGATTCTACCATAGCATTATTTTCCATAACTTCTCGATTACTCAATTCAATTGGTTTTCTATACATATATATTAGAACTGTAGAAATGGCTACTAAAATAACTGCAATGAACGCAAGTTTCCAGTGATACAAAAAAAAGTATAATACCGCAACCTATTACCAAAAATGAATCGAGTATTATAGTTATTGCAGAATCAGATATCGCATTTCTAATTGTATCAATATCAGAAAATCGAGATAAATATTCACCTGTTTGCCTTAAAGATATCGAAGATACTGGCAATTTTAATATATGGTGATAATACTTTGTTACCAACTTGATATCAATATTTTTAGCTAATAATGTGATTAAGTAGCCCCTTACCATTTGAATCACTGCTTGTAGCAAATATAGTAATATTACACATTTCCAAATTATCCTCTTAATTTATTTAAGAGGATTTTTCAAATTTTGTAGCTTTCCCATAGAAAGTACCAACTTTCATCTGACAAGTCTCCGCAGCCTGTTTTAACGTAATCTGCTTGTTTCTCCATGCTTTATGCACTTCATAAAAATTATCTGGCAACGGAGACGGCGGTCTGCCAAATTTAACTCCCCTTGCTTTCGCAGCTGCAATTCTCTCCGCTTGACGCTGACGAATATTGGTTCGCTCATTTTCCGCCACAAAAGAAAGTACCTGTAACACAATGTCACTTAGGAAAGTTCCCATCAGGTCTTTTCCTCTACGTGTATCCAAAAGCGGCATGTCCAGTACAACAATATCAATTCCTTTATCCTTTGTCAGAATACGCCACTGTTGCAGGATTTCTTCATAATTGCGTCCCAGACGATCTATGCTCTTGATATAGAGCAAATCATCCTTTTTCATTTTTCGGAGCAGTTTTTTATATTGCGGACGCTCAAAATCTTTTCCGGATTGCTTGTCCATAAAGATGTTCTTATCGGAAACACCTACCTCATTCAATGCGATAAACTGTCTATCTTCATTTTGGTCACGGCTACTCACCCGAACGTATCCATACACATTTCCCATCAAAATCTCCTTTCTCATCAATGATAGCAATAGGCGTTTGCGAAACGCCACAAGCCGCATAAATACGGCATTTTTTGTTACCGAAAAACAAATAACTCCTCACCGGATATGGTATAATAGAGTTGCCAAAAACTATAAACCTACATCCAAGAAAGGAGTTCTTCTGATACCTATGATACCATATAAACAGCTTTCTTTGGCAGATATTTTTTCAGATTGCTAGGAAAAATTTGAAATGACGTGGTATAATTCATTAGGAAAGTATCAGATTCAGAGCAGTTAAAAAGAGAGCAGATTTCTTTGCTGAGTAAATCTGCTCTGAATGTGATTCTTTCCAATTGTACCAATTCGCGACCGGGTGGTCACAGAGTATATGGGGATTGCATTTGTTCTATTGACTCTCAAAAATGCAGAACCCCTGCAAAATCAGGAAATGGCAAACCCTGCTGCTGTCATCTGTTGAAAAACAGGTATAAGAAACAAGCCTCCAACTGTGCAGGCTTTAAAAACTGTATGGTCAAATGGCTGTTATTCAAATGCACCATGTGTTCTTCCAAGTAACCTCATGGCAGAGTGTCCACACTGTGGACAGCAGCAGATGTCTTTTTTCCAGATTTGTTTAAGCAGCTCCCTCATTCCGAGACCGATGTACCGCTGCTTAAACTTCTGGTATCCCTGAAGCTTAAAAATAAGCTTCAGATTTTGGAATTTCATGCGATTATTAAGAAAGCCGTAATAGCGGACTTTCTGGAATCCTGTTGGAAGCACATGCATAAGGAAACGCCTGATAAACTCCTCGTTGCCGAGGGTGACCGTACGGCGGGAATCACCGGGGTTTCTTCCACGGGCACTGAATGTTGTATGTGTATTCGTAACAGAAATGATTCTGCTGTTAGAGATAGCAACCTTGTGGGTATAGCGCCCGAGATATTCAATCGCATTACCAAAACCATTGAAGGTCTCTTTAATATAAGGACACCAGTCTTTCTGATAGAGGGAGTCTTTAAAAGTATTCCAACAAAAGAACTCTCCCTGCCCGGAGAAAGAAGGTGGCACAGTTAAAACACCGGACTGATACAAAGCATTCAGATGATATAGGAATTTTCCCTTAAATTTATCCCGTAACACAAACACGGGGATAAAAAACTTCCCTTTTGATTTACGGATCTTCCCATCCGGTGTAATGCCGCCGCCAGATACGATGCAGTGCATATGTACGTGATAATCAAGCGTCTGGTTCCAGGTATGAAGAACCTGAATGATTCCTGGTGTTGCTCCGAGATACTTTTTGTCGGCAGACAGTTCCAAAAGTGTCTCGGCGGAGCATCTGTGAAGGAGACCGTATAAAAGCTTCTGATTGTGATAGAGAAGCGGATTTAATTCGTGTGGAAGCGTAAAGACTACATGAAAATACGGCGAATCAATGACTTCGGCTCTGCGTTTATCCACCCAGAGTTCTTTTTTGACAGCCTGACAGTTCGGACAGTTCCGGTTGCGGCAGGAATTGTTATGGTATTCAATGTGACAGCAATCGGTACACTGGCTGATTGTTGCACCTAACATGCCGGTTTTGCAGTTCCGT
>DAVZID010000008.1:0-72205 GCA_052273485.1 Lachnospiraceae bacterium | reverse complement strand
GTATTTGTTGTGTCTGTGTTGTTTTCAGCGACGTTGACTATAATACCACGATGCAGTCGACTTGTCAACAACTTTTTCAACCTTTTTATATTTTCACGCACAAGAAAGCGGGTACCGATTATTTCGATTCGATACCCGCTCTCAAACTTCGTTATCCATTGGACAATACCTCTTTCTTTGGTTGCCAACTTTTTAGGATTAGGAATAAGTTTTCTTTTTGACTTTGTTTGTCTTTTTGTTTTCTTATCCGTTTGCTATAGCTTTGTTATGAAATTGTTCTTTGTCTCTCTTTATTCTGCAAGAACTATCTTTTCTTTTTTATTCTTTTTTGTCTGTCTGCATTTCTCTGATATGATAGACTGTGTGCTGATATGAATATTTTGCATCCTTTGATTTTAAAATATTGATATCATATTTTTCTATCGGCTTCCCGTTGATTCTTTTCTTTGTCTTCGGGGTTCCTCTTTTCTGCTTTCTCTTCACAGATAAGAAATCATTGACTGCTTTTGACAGATTTGAAAATCGTTCTATGTAGAATTTTGTTTTCCTATGTTTCAATTACTTGTAATTAAGTAATGAAACGAAACTTAACTGTACTTTGGACCGTACCTCCTTTTCTGGGTTTCCCTCCCGATTTTTTTTGGGATGTTTGTTTATCTCTTTGTTGTGACTTCATTATAGCGTACTGCCTCTATTTTGTCAAGCACTTTTTGAAAATATTTTTAAGTTTTTCTTTATCTTTTCTTAATTGTGTGAATTGTATATAATTATTCAAACAGTTTACGAATACTTACTAGCTGTAATGGGTATCAATCTCTCTATTGACTGAATATTTTTTATTTACCAATGTCTCTCACCGAAAAAAGAGCTTGGTTCTACAGCCAATGCCATTAAACCAAAGCTCTGTGTATTCCTTTTATTACTTCCAATTCAAAATAATATTTTTCAATTCTTCTACGCTCTCTGCAATCTTGGTGGCACCTGCCTCTTCAAGCTCCTCTCGGCTTCCATATCCGTATGTGACACCAATGCAGTCCATGCCCATCGCCTGTGCACCCTTTACGTCATAACTACGATCACCGACCATGACTGCCTCGGACAGATCCGGAATATTCATCTGCTCTAGTGCATACGCAAGTACCTCTGCCTTATCAGTTCTTCCCTCATCCATCGTCGCACCTGCCATTACCTTAATATAATCGCGGATATGGAAATGCTTCAAAACGATATCGGCAAATGCCTCTGGCTTTGAGGTTGCCATTGCAAGGAAATACCCTTTTTCCTCAAGCTCCTTTAACATCTCCTCGATGCCTGGATAAATTTCATTCTCGTAAATTCCAATCGGCTGGAAATACTCGCGGAATGCCACAACGGCCTCCTTCGCCTGCTCATCGCTCATGCCATAGTGATCACGGTAGGTATCTAACAGCGGCGGTCCGATAAAAAAAGTCAAATCATGATAATCCGCCTCAATTCCAAAATGTGCCAGTCCTCTCGCCGCAGACTTGCAGATTCCCTCCATTGGATCGGTAAGGGTACCATCCAGATCGAATAAAATGTATTTTTTCATAACTCATGTCCCTTCGTATTTTTTACTTTGTTTTTATGTGCTTCCTTACTTATATTGCTTATCCAATTGACTTATTCCATTCAGATCAAACTCAAGATTAAATTCAAGATCAGACCTTAAATCGATAACCTACACCCCAGATCGTCTCAATATACTGTGGTTTTGACGTATCATACTCAATCTTCTCACGAATCTTTTTAATATGAACGGTTACGGTTGCAATATCGCCGATGGATGCCATATCCCAAATCTTGCGGAACAGCTCGTCTTTTGTAAATACGTGATTTGGATTTTCTGCAAGAAAAGTTAAAAGATCAAACTCCTTTGTGGTGAATGCCTTCTCCTCGCCATTTACCCATACACGACGCGCTGTCTTGTCGATCTTGATTCCTCGAATTTCAACGATATCATTTTGCTGTGCATTGCTGCCAACGAGTCTCTGGTAACGTGCCATATGCGCTTTTACGCGAGCAACCAGCTCACTTGGGCTAAATGGCTTCGTCATATAATCATCGGCTCCAAGTCCGAGTCCGCGAATCTTGTCAATATCATCCTTCTTTGCGGAAACCATGATAATCGGCGTATTTTTACGCTCACGAATTCGCTTGCAGATATCAAATCCATCAATTCCCGGGAGCATCAAATCCAGTATGATCAGATCAAATTCTTCCTTGAGAGCCCGATCAAGCCCACTCTCACCATTTGTCTCAATCTCTACTTCAAAACCTGAAAGTTCCAGATAATCTCGCTCAAGCTCTGCAATACTGATTTCGTCTTCTATGATTAATATCCTTGACATGTTATTCCTTCCTTTCTTTTCCATGCATCTGTATGATGCGCGACGTGGAATTTTTTCCCGAAGCTTCCTGCGTAAATGCAACCTTTCCGGTACTCTTTTCTTTCGTCGCCTTTGTTTCTTTTATTTTTTGCTCCTTTGCTTTTGAATCCTTCGACTTTGAATCATCCGACTCTTCGTCGCTTTGTTTTTCTACATTTTGTACGTTTTCCTGATACTTTCTCAAAACAAAGTACACAACTGTACCGGTTCCTTCCTTACTCGAAGCCCATACCTTTCCACCATGATCTTCCATAATTTTGCGGACAATCGATAGACCAATGCCACTGCCGCCCTTCGACGAATTCCGTGAGGAATCTGTCCGATAGAAACGATCAAAGATATAAGGAATATCCTTCGCCGCAATACCTTTTCCGTTATCCTCGATCTCCACCTGAATGAAATCGCCGACATCCTTGATGCGCATATTGATAAAGCACTGCGACTTATCAAAATATTTGCAGGAATTTCCGATGATATTGTTGACTACTCGCCGAATCTGCTCTGGATCAGCAATGACGATCACATTCTCATCCACATAATTGGCATACTGGAATACGATATTTTTCGCCCCAAGATCTAGGCCAACCTCCTCGGCACAATCGCCGAAATAATCGCTGACATTGATCTTTCTGAAATTGTATGGAATGCGGTTGGTATCAATCTTTGAATAGAACGTCAGCTCATCAATCAGACGCTGCATATCATTTGTCTTATTATAGACAGTCTTTAGATAACGCTCCATCTTCTCCGGCGTATCGGCAACGCCATCCATGATTCCCTCCACATATCCTTTAATGGAAGTGATCGGTGTCTTTAAGTCATGCGAAATATTGCTGATCAGCTCGCGGTTTTCATTGTCGAAGCGAATCTTTTCTTCTGCACTCTCCTTAAGACGCTGCCTCATCTTCTCAAAGTCGGTACAAAGCTGTCCCATCTCATCGTTTGAGGTTGCCACCACTTGGAAATCAAGATTGCCTGCTTTGATCTTCTCCGTTGCCTGACGAAGTTCTCGAATTGGCTGCACAACAGAGCGATAAATCCATGTTGTAAAAATACATGCGGTCAAAAACAAGATAAAGACCATTGCCAAAATAAACTGAACGACAAGTTGTTTTAGCTCTGGAAGCCATTGATTGACCTTCACAAGTGTGTAAACCTGAGCCCGACTGCCATCGGCAAATAGACTATCAACAGCCTTTCCAAGAATCGTGTTTTCCTGACTTAAATACACCGTGCCAGTGGCCTCTGCCGTATCCGCGTCCTCCTGCGATTCTTTCTCAATTGCTTCGATCTCCTCCTGCTGCAATGGCTTGTAGCTGTAATAAATATCAGAATCTTTAAGAACAACTACATTTATAAATTTTCCAGCTTCTTTCTCACAGTACTCCTCTAGCTTTTCTTTATCTTCCAGCAATCCGCCATCTTCTTCTACTTCATCCTTTAATTTCAGCTGTACATTTGTCATCAGCTCGCTGAACAGTTTATTGTTATTTGGGAAAAAGTCCGTAATCTCTGCCGACACACCATAGCTGTTCTGGATGATCACGAATTGATACCGTACCAACACAACGCTGAATACGCAAAACAGAAAAAGCGGTATTGCCATAATCATTAAAAATGAGATAATTAACTTATTTTTTAGCTTCATGGCATTCTCCTTTCCTTTGTTTTCTTCTGCCATAAGCTTATTATATCAGATTCTTTGTTCTGCGTATCTAAAAAATACACGAATGATTCTAAAAAAAATATAAATAAAGTAAATCCATCTCGCCGCTAATTTAAACTATGATGGTTCATCCCGCCCGGAGCTGAGCGCAAACCCATAGACCTGCTGCACCCCTGCCGCAAGCAGTGCTTTCGCGCAAGATTCCATTGTGCTTCCTGTCGTATAAATATCGTCGACAAGAATCACGCGCTGATACATCTGTGACAAACTTCGGTCTGCGACAAATGCATCGGCAAGATTTTCCTGACGTGCTGCACTGTCAAGATCTTTTTGTGGGCGTGTCTTTTTTATGCGAGTAAGTACCTTGTTATCGACGGGAAGTGCCCACACCGCTGCAATTCGCTTTGCAATCTCTTCCGCCTGATTAAATCCGCGTTTTCGCCGTTTTGAGCGATGAAGCGGTACCGGGATCAGGCAGTCACATTGCCAGCTCATGACAACATTCTTATATTCTTCGGAAGCTATTTTACACGGATAGTCGAGCAACTGCCTTGCATTGTGATACTTGACCTGAAAAATCATTTTGTGCACCCACTCTTCATGATAATCATACCCAGTAAGGCTGCGGACAATGCTGCGTTTCATTCGCATACAATCCTCACAGTACTCTCGTTCCTCGTTTTGCAGCAGACGACCGCATTTTAAACAGCCGTTATCTGCCACTGGACGAAGCTTTTTTCTGCACGTATCACAGATTGGCTTTCCCCACGCACCAGTAATGTCCTGACATACCGGGCAGCGCCTCGGAAAAAGCAGCTCATCAAGCCAGCTCATAAACCTCCTTTATCCGGTCCTTTAATCCGCTGTAGCGCTTTTGCTCCTGCTCATTTGCAATCATCTCCTGAAATGTATAAACACTTCCCACAATGCAGACACAGCTTTTTGCTCTGGTGACAGCGGTGTAAAGCAAATTTCGATTCATTAGCATCCTCGGTCCGCCAAGAAGCGGCAGGATGACTGCCGGATATTCACTTCCTTGCGATTTATGAATGGTAACCGCATAGGCGAGTTCTAGCTCCTCTGCCTGCTTAAATTCATATTCGACTCGTCGTCCTTCCTCAAACTCGACGGTAAGCATCTCTGTATAAGAATTGATTTCGCGAACAATTCCACAGTCGCCATTAAACACGCCAACGCCCTCATCGAGCGGCATCCGATAGCTGTTTAACACCTTCCACTCCATCTGATAATTGTTTTTAATCTGCATGACCTTATCGCCCTCACGCAGAATAAAATCACCAACGGCAAGCTCCTGCTTCGATGCATCTGGCGGATTGAGTGCTTCCTGCAGCGCAGCATTTAACTGCTCTACACCAAGAAGACCCTTTCGCATTGGCGTAAGCACCTGAATATCACGCGTATTGCTTCCCACATATCCCGGCAATTTGTCTTTGAGCAAGGTAATCGTCGCACCAACGATATTACCTGGATTATCACGCTTAATAAAGAGGAAATCACGACTGCCCGGTTTGGGCTCGACCACCTCACCTGCGTTGATGCGATGCGCATTCATAATAATGTCGCTCTCAGCTGCCTGACGAAAAATCTTTTCAAGACGCACAACTGGAAATGCATCGGCAGAAATCATATCACGAAGTACATTTCCCGGTCCGACACTCGGCAGCTGATTTACATCGCCAACAAGAATCAGTCGCATTCCCGGCACCAATGCGCGAAGCAATGACTTCATTAAAAATACATCCACCATTGACATCTCATCAATGATCACAACATCTGTCTCGAGCGGATTGTCCTCATTTCGTCCAAAGGACGTCGCACCCTCACCCACCATACCAGAAAGCTCTAGCAGACGGTGAATCGTTTTTGCCTCACAGCCAGTCGCCTCCGTCATACGCTTTGCCGCGCGTCCAGTCGGCGCTGCAAGCAAAATATCGAGGCCTTCCTTTTCAAAATAGTGGATGATTGTGCGAATGGTTGTCGTCTTTCCAGTTCCCGGTCCTCCCGTAATAATCGTAAGTCCATTGTTGACGGCCTCCGACACAGCAAGGCGCTGACGCTCATCCAGCGAAAGGTCCTGCTCTTTTTCGATTTCATCAATCTTTCTAGCAATCTCCTGCGGTGTGATCGTGTCCTTTATATTCAAATCCTTTAGCATCTGCGCAATGGACAGTTCTGTATAATAGTTAACAGACGAATACACCATCTGAATCTCTTCACCAGTGTCGGATGATATCTTGGTCTTTACCACGATTTTCTTATCCATAATCAGGTCCATGATGCGATCCTTCATCGAATCAATCTCGACACCAAGAAGACGCCTCGCCTCCTGCATGACCTGCTCCATTGGAAGACAGGTGTGCCCCTGCCCAGTTGCCTGCTCTAGCACATACAAGATGCCGCTTCGGATACGAAAATCCGAGTCTGGCAAAATGCCTGCCTTGGCCGCAATTTCATCGGCAATACGGAATCCCACACCGTCAATGTCGTCTGCGAGACGATACGGATTTTCACGGATAATTTGATACAGACGACTCTGATAAAAATTATAAATCTTCATGCCAAGATTCTGACTGATGCCGTACTGCTGCAAAAATAACATTGCCTGACGAAGGTCGCGTTTTCCTGCTACAGCCCCAGAAATCTCCATTGCTTTTCGCGGACTGATTCCCTTTACTTCTGCCAGACGCTCCGGCTCCTCCTCCATGATCCGAAACGTATCATCACCAAACTTTTTAACAATTCTTGTCGCCAGTGTCTCGCCGATTCCTTTTATCGCACCAGCGCTTAGATATTTTAACGTTGAAGCTGCATCACTAGGGGCTGTAAACTCATACTCTTGCACACGCAGCTGTTTTCCATAAATCGGATGAACATTCATCTCACCGCGTGCCGTCAGATATTCACCCTCGGACACATCTGGGAATACACCCACAAGAAATTCTTCCTTATTTCCTTCCTTCATGCATAGCACCGAGTAGCCATTTTCTTCATTGCGAAACACAATCCGATCTATATATCCCTGTAACTCTACCATTTTTTCACCTTATCAAAGCAAACCTATCGTTTCAAAATCCCATTCACAAAAATGAACCGGCAAAGAATCTGCTTTTCGCCCTCTTTTGCCGGTCCACTCTAACAAACTTCGTCTTTTGGCTCAACCTTTTGACTCAGTCTTTCTGACTTCACTCTCTTAATCTCTGATGGAATTCATTACTTCCATATATTTTCCAGTTCCAATCGCCACACAGGTGGTCGGCTCTTCAGCCGTCATCGTGGTGATTCCAAGACGCTCCTCAAGAAGCTGCTCGAGTCCTGTAAGAAGTGCGCCACCACCCGTCAGCACAATACCACGATCGGAAATATCAGCTGCCAGTTCCGGCGGTGTCTTCTCGAGTACCATATGTACCGCCTCTACGATCTGGTTTGCTGACTCAGAAAGCGCCTCAAGCGTCTCCTCTGAAGTAATCGTAACAGTCTTTGGAAGACCCGTCACCAGATTACGGCCTCTTACATCAATCGCAAGCTCCTCCTGACGCGGATAGCAGGTACCAATCTTAATCTTGATCTCCTCACCTGTTCGCTCGCCAATTAAGAGGTTGTGCTTCTTTCTCATATAACGGACAATCGCCTCATTAAAATCATCACCAGCTACCTTGATGGACTCGCTGACAACCGTTCCCGCAAGGGAAATAACAGCTACATCAGTCGTTCCTCCACCGATATCGACAATCATATTGCCACACGGTTTTGTAATATCAATACCAGCGCCGATCGCTGCTGCAAGCGGCTCCTCTACCAGATAAACCTCTCTGGCCCCTGCATTAAATGTAGCATCCTCTACTGCTTTTCTCTCTACCTCAGTAATCTGGCTCGGTACACAGACACAGATACGCGGCTTACGGAAGGTTCTCTTTCCGATCGCCTTCTGAATAAAGTACCGAATCATTTTCTCTGTAATGGTATAATCTGCAATGACACCCTGTTTTAGTGGGCGAATTGCAACGATATTTCCAGGGGTGCGTCCAATCATCATGCGGGCCTCTTCACCAATCGCTTTTATCTCGTTGGTATTGCGGTCATACGCTACAACGGAAGGCTCCTTTAATACGACGCCCTTCCCCTTTATATACACCAGAATACTGGCAGTTCCCAAATCAATTCCTATATCAGTTGACACGCCAAATGCCATGGTTAAAACTCCTTTCCCAAGACAAATATCCCCCGGATATATGCCTACACAGGTATCATTATATACAATAACTCGAAAAAGGGAAAGTATTTTTTTCGATTTTCAAGAAAAATACTTCTTACGAATTTTTTAAGATGCCATTAAAATAGCCTTTTGCCTGCTTTGCTTGATAATTCCTTTATTCTTTTTCTTCTTTATTTAGATTTCGGACAAATTTTTGTCACAATTTTGCGATACATTATAACTGTACTTAAAAAGTACTTCAAGTCGATTCCCCATCACTTGAAAGCTTTTTCATACTCATACCCGGTGCCGCAAGGCACCGGGCCCCCCTCAGAAAACAAGGAACTTGTGAGTGTTCCTATACGGGGTCCGGCATTTCATCTGATTTGTCGGGCCTTTTCTAATGCAATTCTTTAACCGCTTTCGCGTATTTTCGATTATTATTGCACTCCTATCTTCTTTCTTTTCGCATATTTTTATTTTGTGCTTTCTTTTGCACCGCATGCATCCAAAGCCATACGTGCCTTTCTCACTTTTTCCTCATCGGTCTGCCAGATCATATACTCACTCATTCCCGGAAGTCCCATGTTTACTCTGGTATTACGATACTGCATTGCACTCTCTAACTCTTTCTTTGCAGAAAGATGGAACTGACGAATGCCTTTTTCATATAAAGGCTTAATCACTGCATCCGACACACCAGCACCAGCTAAAATATGAATACGTCCCTGTGCTTTTTCAACAAGCGTTTCAAGACAATCGGCTCCCGCCAATGCAGATGGCTCCTGACCAGAGGTAAGAAGCGTGTCCACACCGAGGCGAATCAGATCTTCCAATGCACGTTCTGGATCCTTACACATATCAAATGCACGGTGACAAGTCACTTTACAGCTTCCAGCTGCCTTTACGCACTGTTCCATAAATTCCAGATCAAAGCTTCCATCTGGATTAAGGGCACCGATGACAACGCCCTGCGCACCTTCCTCGCGAAACGCCTGAATCTGCTCAAGAATCAATTCCTTCTCATACTTGCTGTAACAAAAATCGCCAAATCTTGGACGAATCAAAATACGTGCTGGAATGCCAGTCTCATTTTGAATGATGCGATACAGCTTTGTGTCGGGTGTTGTTCCTCCGATAATTAAATTGCTGCACAGCTCAATGCGGTCTGCGCCTCCTTTTTTTGCCGCAAT
Source organism: Lachnospiraceae bacterium (assembly GCA_052273485.1). Classification (GTDB taxonomy): domain Bacteria; phylum Bacillota; class Clostridia; order Lachnospirales; family Lachnospiraceae; genus Anthropogastromicrobium. The sequence continues at coordinate 62,725 of DAVZID010000008.1, read as the reverse complement.
CGCAGACGCTACGCTGTCGGTACATACTTCGAGAACTGTTTTTTCTTTTTCCGCCATGTTTTTCCCTCTTTTCTTAAATATTTTTACATACCATAGTTTCTTCATTTCTTAAACATTTTTACATACCATAGTTTTTTCATTATAGCATTTCTATCTTAAACTTTCTATTCATATATTTATTTCACTTTGCAAAACTTTCTCCGTGAACTATTGACATACTCCCCTGCAGCCCCCATTTGAATGAATCTTCCGAACGGTCCTATCATACACTGTAAAAACAGATCAATTTGAGGTTTGCATGAGAGATTACATAGAGGAACGCGCCATTAACATTGCCCATTACATCGTTGACAACAGCGCCACCGTGCGTCAAACCGCTCGCCAATTCGGTGTCAGCAAGTCCACTGTCCACAAAGACGTGACCCAGCGCCTAATACAAATAAATCCGCGCCTGGCATTCCAGACACGGATTATTCTTGATATCAATAAATCGGAGCGGCATATCCGCGGCGGCATGGCGACACGTGAAAAGTATCGCCACCACACAGAAGATATCACTTTTTCTTCGAGTGCTCCCGCTCCATGCGATAATACTGAATGTTCTGATACTCATTCAAAAGCTTCTGAATGTTCTCCGGTGCATCGTCATACTCCACAAGCTCGCCGTCCGCATTCTTATAGCCGACTGCATTCATCATCGGAATCTCACCCTGCCACAGATTTTTGCGGAAGGTCTGATATTCGTCAAGCTGCAGTCCAGCAGTCTCGAACAGTAAAATATTCAAGTAATTCAGGCTAATCTCCACATTTGTCTGTTCTTCGATATCGTAATTTGCCCAGATAAAGAATGGTGTCTTCTGGCGCTGCTGCTGTTGCTCATAGGTCTGATTGTCAAAATCAAGGCCATGCTCCTTGTAGATTGGGCGGACAACATAATCGTTCGGCTGATGATCGCCAAAGAACACGACAATGGTTTTGCGATCAGACTTGGACAGCTCACTTAACAGTTCTGCTACATCCTGATCGGTCTCATACATCAACGACAGATATTTGTTTAAATATTTATTGGACAATGTATTCTTAAACTTTGCAGTAATCTGCGGATCAAAGTTATCGAAATCACCACCGTAGTTGCTGTGATTCTGCATTGTGACATTGAACATAAAGAACGGGCCATCCGTCTCGTCACGCCACTTGAGGATACTCTTGAAATCTGCTTCATCGGAAACATAGTTACGCAGCTTATCCTCAAATGGGAAGCTTCCCTGGAAATAGCGATGATCAAAGCCCATCAGATCATAGATAAACTCACGATTCCAACCCCTTGCGCGGTATGGATGGGTGCCGTATGTGGTATAGCCGTAATCATTTAACTGGGTGACAATCGAGCTGACCCCATCGCGGATGTACTGCAAATACGGTACAGAGCCGTTCGGGAAGAATGCCATCGAGTTTCCAGTCAAAAACTCGAACTCGGAGTTTGCTGTGTTTCCACCAAGCACAGATACACAAGCATATCCACTGATTGTATTTGCAACGTCACCATTTAAAATACTATGTACAAATGGCATATAGTCCTTATTGGTTTCAAACTCGCCAAGCACTGCTGGATCGGAAAAGGTCTCATCCATGATCGCGATGATATCCGGCAGTTCCTCCGGCGTTTCAACTGGTTCTACTTTTTGCTCATTTAACAGGGACAATGCAGACTCATCCGAATAATTGGCTGGCTCTTCGATCTGAAGAAAATGGATATCCAGAATAAATGATACAAAGAAACCATCTTTGCTGTGCATATATTTTGCATTAAACAACGTATCGTTTAATCCAGTATTTCGCTCCAAATTGTCCTGCCATAAGTAGGAAATATAAAAGTAGGCTGGAATACACATCGCTACGGACAAAATTGGGCGCAAAATCTTTTTGTTTATGCGAAGATTCGTGCGCACACCAACGATCAGCATCAAAAGAAACATTGCGATGTGCTCTGCCAGCGCCCAGTCAACTGAAAAGACATAGTTGTCTGCAACACTCATTGCTGTTTGGACGGAATAAATATCCCACGGCACAATCGGGTTGGAACGAAACAGCACAACGAAATAATTGCCGATGCCAATCACTGCGATTAACGATACACAGATTCCCATCGAAATGCTGGTTCGTCCGGCAATAAAAAATACAAACAGAAACAGCCAATAATAAAAGGCAATGTTAAGCTGCTTTGCCAGATCAATCATCGTACTCATCTGGTGCGTCAATGTTTCAAACGTGTAAAAGCATCCTAACGGGATTACTAACGCAAACAATGCGCGAATTATCGGATGCACAGGCATATCAATCAGATAAATTGCAAGTGTCAGCACACCTATCCCTGCAAGAATTGCAAAGTCTTTTGCAGAAAATTCACTGTAATGCCAGGCCATGCCGATCAAAACTGCAAAGCACACAAGCAAGATCGCAGCCTTAATTAGACGCGGTTTCATCTTGCCGATATGTACTTCCTGCCGCCAGGAAGCGGCTTTTTCCTTAAAACTCATTATTCTTCTTTCTCCTTCATTCTTTTTGACGAAGTATTCGTCTGTCGCCTGAATCATCACAGGCAATAAAAAACACTCCATACTTTAGCACAAATGAGGCAGAATGTAAAGTGAACAATAGTCAGAAATAGGGCTTCGCGCTTGCTCGCTGCTTCGCAGCTGTTGCACAAAAAAATACCCTGGCTTTCACCAGGGTACTAAAAAAGGGGGAGGGCTGCCGGTAACTCACCCGGCTTGATGTTTTGTCTGCCTGTGGTATAAAATGCAAACCTGTTTGTTCATCCACAGCCTCACGTTCACGTCTGGCTGCTTCAAAAGCTTTCATCTAAGCTTTGTCTATATCATACCGGGGATTTGTGTCCAAATTTTGACCACTGCCTTAAAGAAATCTTACGAATTCTTACCAAACCTTTATTAAAAATAAATATTTTATTAAATGACAAGGTTCCCCACTTTTTTCGGTTCTTTTTTCCTACGCCTTCCGTTTTTATCCGAGCATTTTTTATCCGATCAATGCCACATACTCATCAATCAGCTTTGCAAAAGTCTCAAGACTGCTTCTCCAGAAGTCTGGCTTTGTCAGATCGATATCTGCCATCTTTGCGGTATCCTCTACGGAGCAGGTAGCAGTTGCCTTTAACAGTGCCTTATACTTTGGAACAAAGCTCTCACCCTCATTCTGGAACTGAGTGTACAGGCCCATTGCAAACAGACCACCAAATGCATATGGGAAGTTGTAGTAGCTTAAGCCAGATGAATAATAATGACTCTTACAGGTCCACATGTACGGATGCAGCTTTGTCTGGTCAAGACCATCACCGTATGCCTGCTTCTGTGCGTCGAGCATGATTTTCTTCAGATCATCAGTCATTAAGAATTGAGACTCGCATTTATGGAATACAGCATCCTCAAATAAAAATCTGGAGTAGATGTCACAGATAATCTGTGTGGTTCCAGATAACAGGTTTTCGAGAATCGCAAGCTTTTCCTGCGGATCCGTGGACTTATGATATGCGCTCAGCATAAAATGAGTCTCATTAAAGGTGGAGGCAGTCTCTGCTACCGGCATAGAATAATCCTGATTTAAAATGCGGTTCTCAAAGATCTGCTGATTATGGAATGCATGACCGAGCTCATGGGCAAGTGTTACAACCGAATCGAAGGATTCATTAAAGTTTGTAAGAATACGGCTCTGCTTTTCGGTTGTCACATTTGCACAGAATGCACCACCGACTTTTCCCTCGTGTGGGTAAAAATCAATCCAGCTCTCTGCAAAGGCGCGTGCCATCATATCGGACAGCTCTGTTGAGAAATGGCTGAAGTTCTCTACCAGTGTATCGCGTGCCGTCTCTGTGGTATAGTTTGCCTTCATCTTTCCAACTGGAGCAAACATATCGTACCACGGCAATCCGCCCTCGTAGCCAAGATATTTTGCCTTTGCCTTTAAGTATTCCCAGAACTTTGGCAGATACTCGCGCATTGCAGTGAACATTGCATCAAGTGTCTCTTTCTTCATGCAGCACTGATCAAGTGTCATGGCAAGTGGACTCTCATAGCCTCTCTTTGCGGAAAGCATAGATACCTGTCCCTTGATGTTGTTTAAGGCAAATGCGATGGAATCGGCAATCTTATCGTAGCTTGCAAGCTCGGCCTCATATGCCTTCTTTCTTACTTCCTTATCCTCGCTGGTCGCCAGATTTCGAACAGCCGGAAGGGTGATTGTCTTTCCCTCGTAATCTACTTTTACAGAGGAAGTCAGATAATCAAACAGCTTTCCCCATGCGCCTCCTCCGGTAATGTCCATATGTGCAATCAGATCTTCCATCTCGTCGGAAAGCATATGGGATGCATTTTTCTGAATCTGTGTCAAATAGTAGCTGTACTCGGTCAGCAGGCTGCTCTGTGCAATCACCTCGTCCAGATTTTCAATAGAGGAAACATACTTGCAGAATGCAACTCTTGCGCCTGTCTGATTTGCCATGACCCGATCAAAACGCGCACCCATGTCATTTGTCTTGCTGTCGGATGTATTGACAGAACCCTTTAATGAAATAAACTCACCCAGACGACTCGCTAATGCTGCCATCTCCTCCTGAAGTCCAATACAAGTCTCCAATCCCTTTACCGGGTCAAGCTTCTTTGCCGCCTCAACCTTGTCCTTCATTTCGGCAACCGTATTCTCGAGTTTCTTCATATCCTCGTCAAACTTCGGATCTTCATATCCGTGATACAATACGTCCAATGACCATTCCTGATTCATTTTTCATTTTTCCTTTCCGCACGAAGCCCTCTCTGCAGGTAGCCTGCGATTTGCTCCTCATCCCATTTTTCAAGCGATCGAAGCCCCGCACGCCCTTCTATGTGGTGCTTTAATTCGTGGCGCAGCACGCGCGCAATCTCTCGGCGCATTCCTTCTTCGTCCATATAACCGAATAGACGCATCATGCTTCCGTAATAAATCACGATCTGTTTTCCCATCTGATAGCTGCGCAGATATTGACCTGCGATATACAGATCATGGTTCTGCGCATAAGGGCTTAGCTTGGTCTCCTCTGAGATGATCACACCACCGTTTAGCCCCTCATAGAACTTTTCCGGTATCTTCTCCGCCTCTTCCTGCAGGATTTTCTGAAATCTGTCATACTCCATGGCAGTCTCCCTTTCTATGCTCTCTGTGCTTTATGTGCTTTATGTGCTTTATGTGCCTTCTATCACTACAAGATTATCTTACCTCATATGTGGGAATTTCGCAAGGGATATATGCTACCCGGTAGGTTCGTTATTGGAAGCATTTTTTTCAATTTCTCTTCGTATTTGCGAAACACCAAGTTTCTCTGCGCACTGAATATAATATTCATACTCAGATACGTTATTCGGCTTTTTAAATGCATTCATAATATGACTGGCAGAGACTAATTCTGTATCCCTCGTAATAAAATCTTCGCAAAGACTAAATGGCTCCTCATTTTCCCAGACTACTGAATATTCCACATGATCAATTCCAAGTCGGCTTGCGATACGAGATGCTATCACCTCGCACAACGCCTCCTGATAATATGGCTTACTCGATCCTTTCATTAAAATACGTCTTTCATCTGCAATCTTCCATTTTTTCATCAACTGTCCATCCGAAGTATTGTCTGGAGAAACAAGACTCATGCTCTCGGATGCGCTGCCGTGACCAAACAAAAGATTTCCAACATCTTCCGAAAAGGCGTGATCAAAGAAATTGATCGCCTCCCAAGTGATTTGTTCCCCGGTGCTCCTCATATAATCAAGTTTTTTATGCTGCCTTATTCTGTTGATAGCCAATGACTCCTGCCATCACAAATCCAATCATTACAATGACATCACCTGCTACAATTGGCATAAGATTCTGATACTGTGCTCTCTGGAAAATATGAACCAGTAATAAAACAATCGCTAGTCCACTCACAATCCAGTAAATTCCGTAGTGCTCACCGAATTTCTGTTTTTTCCACCCATACCACAAAAATGTGCCAAGTGCAGTCACTAAAACTGCCAAGATAAATGCTGACAACATGCGCGACACCTCCTCTTATTTTTGCACAATACTTGTTACTTTTAATATATCAGATTTTTTTTATTTGCAAACATATTAACTTTACATTTTTCTTACGGAAAGGATGGCTTTTTCAACCATTTTGTTGTACTATTAAAGAAACGATAAACGATAAAAGAAAAGGATTTTAACAAGTATGCTTCGATCTGTTTCAATGAATGAAATTTCGGACGGTAAGCTTTACTCGTCCTCTGATCTAGTTCGCGCCGACAGCCTTGGCTGTGATGGCTGCCATGAATGTTGCTGTCATATGGGAAATTCCATCTTATTAGACCCATATGATGTTTACCAGATGTCACAGGGACTGCACGTTCCGGTGGCTGCCCTTTTTAACGGTCAGCTGCAATTGACCCCTGTTGACGGAATTATTTTGCCTGCAATTGCGATGACGCCAGATACCGATCAGTGCTCTTTTTTAAATAAGGCTGGGCGCTGCACGATTCATACCTTCCGTCCTGGATTTTGCCGTTTGTTTCCGCTTGGTCGCGTCTATGACGGCACTGGATTTTCCTATTTTTTGCAGACAGGACAATGCAAGAAGGAACATTTAGCAAAGGTGAAGGTGCGTCAATGGATTAACATTCCTCAGTTAAAACGCTATGAGCAGTTTGTCAGCGATTGGCATTATTTCTTAAAGGATGCTGCCGCTGCCTCGCAGGGATTGTCTCCAGAATTGATTAAAACACTTCATTCCTATATTTTAAAGACGTTTTATCTGACACCATATGCGAATGCAGATTCCTGTTCTGATTTTTATGATCAATTTTATATGCGTCTGAAAGCAGCGAAAGAGTTACTACTCTAATACAAATAAAATCCAAAACATATCTATATGAACTTTTTTCCACGCAAAAGTACGAAAAGTCTCCTGCCCAAACAGGCAGAAGACTTTTTCGTGTTTTCTCTTTAAACGTTATACTGCTTTTCTCCCTCTTCAAGCACTTTTACCTGACCGTCCTTTACTTCCACTTTTGTTACGGAACAGTTTTTCTTAAGACCACTCTTCCAAAATTCGCTGATTGGCTGCTTTTTTACCCACAACATCATAGACTGGAGCGCTGCGCCATGTGTTGCAATCAAAATGGATTTATCCTGAAGCTCTTTTCTTGTTGTGATATCCTCAAGGAAATTCCAAGTACGCGCGCAGAGCATCTTTGCATCCTCGCCATTTTCTGGTGCTTTGTATCGTTCTGGATGGGCAAAAAACTCGGCAAAACAGCCGACTGGCTGCTGATTCTCATCTCTTCCGGTCATTCCCTCACAGACACCAAAGCTGATTTCCTCAATTCTTGCATCCTCGACAATCGGAATGTTTCGTCCTGCTAACACAAGCTCTGCTGTTTCCTTTGCGCGCTTTAATGGGCTTGAAAACGCCAGATCAATCTGAGTATTTGCAAGTGCTTTTCCAGCTTCAATTGCAGATTCTCGTCCATTTTCATTAAGTGGAATATCGGACTGTCCCTGCATCCTTCTTTCCTTATTCCAATCGGTCTGACCATGTCTGATAAAATATAAAAGCATTGTTTGCTCCTCTCATCCTCATAAAATTCTCGTAACAATTGGAAATCGCACCTTGATTTTGCAAGACGCTGAATCGTTACGAATTTTCACAGCTCACATTATCACAAAAGAAAGCTACATGCAAGATAAATTCCAAGTTTCGCCACACCGCTTAAAACCATGACAAGCACCGGATTCATTTTTCGAAACTGTATCAGGTATACCGCAGCGATAAAAATAATCACCATATCGATCTGGGTGTTCTGAATGAACACCATTCCATCCGGCCAAAAAGCATTGACTAAAATCGAGGCACCTGCCGATGCGATCAATGCAACAACTGCTGGGCGAAGCATGCCAAGAATCCCCTGCAGCAGATCCATCTTTCGATAACGAAGGTACAGCTTTGCAAGAAGCGTAACTAAGATACATGACGGCAATATACAGCCAGCTGTCGCGACTGCTGCACCGCCGACACCTGCTACCTTTAAGCCAACAAATGTGGCACTATTTACCGCGATCGGTCCCGGTGTCATCTGTGAAATCGTAATCAAATTCGTAAATTCCGCCATGCTCAGCCATTTATGGCCATCCACAACCTGACTCTGAATTAGCGGCATCGCTGCATATCCACCACCAAATGAAAAGGCGCCGATCTGAAGAAAACTTAAAAATAATTGTAAATAAATCATGCCTGCACCTTCTTTCTCTTTGCCAGTGTAACGACTGCACCCAAAATACCGCAAGCTAAAATGATTAACACGACATTAATGTTCAATACATAACCTGCCACAAATGCTGCGACCATAATGCACATAGATAAACTATTTTTGGAGCGAACAATTCCGCTTCCCATGTCAAACACGACGCAGGCAATGACAGCTCCGACACCAGACTGCATACCGGTAAGCACTTGCTGTACATAGACATTTGATGCAAATAATTCATAGAAAAAGGAGATCACAGAGATAATCACAAATGGCGGAAGAATGGTTCCGGCGATCGCCGCTGCCACACCGATCAGTCCTTCGAGCTTATAGCCGACTACAATTGCACCGTTTACAGCAATCGCACCTGGCGTGGATTGCGCGATCGCGACAAGATCAAGCATTTCTTCCTCATCAATCCATCCCAATTCATCGACAAATTTCTTTTTCATCAGTGATACGATGACATAACCGCCGCCGAATGTAAACGCACTGAGATAAAGGGTTGACCAAAACAGTTTGAGCAGACGCATCTTTTTCGATGCTGTCTGCTCCAAATTTTGTTCCAGCCTTTTTTTCTGATTTTCTTTCTGATTTGTTTCCAAAGTTTCTTTCTGGTTTTCTTTCAGCTTCTCTTTCATGGCTTCTCCCACTGTCCGCCTGCTACCAGACGGTTTTTGACTGTCTCCATACGCTGATCCAGTGTATTGATCATCTGTGCACATTCAAACAACTCTTTTTGAAGGGAATCTTTTTCCGATTCCGGAATTTCTTTTTTATAGCGCAGCTTATGCTCGAGGCTTGCCCAGAAATCCATTGCGATGGTGCGAAGCTGTACCTCAACTTTCATCAGACATTTTTCATTCTGTAAAAAAATCGGAACTCGTACAATCAAATGAAGGCTGCGATAACCGCTTGGCTTTGGATTTTTAATGTAATCCTTTGTCTCAATCAGCTCAATGTCATCCTGATCAAGAAGGCATTTTGCCAACGTGTAGATATCTTGTTGAAAGGAACAGATCACTCTCGCACCTGCGATGTCGTCTAAATTTTCCTCCATTGACCTTACGGTGAGTGGTTTTCCTTTCTGCGCAAGCTTACGGCTAATGCTTTCTAGTGATTTTAATCGTGTCTTGATTGTTTCAATTGGATTTCGCTCATACTGCAACGAAAATTGCTCATTTAGCACTTTAAATTTTGTTTCAATCTCCATGATGGCACAGCGATATTTTGACATTAGCTCGTCTAACGGCCGCTTACTGTCTTGAATGACTTCCATCACATTGGAATTAAGAATGGCACTTCGAAGCACACGGTCTCGAATCTCCCCTGTAAATTCGTGGTGCTCGGTTCTGAGTTCTCTTATATCCATAGGAACCTCGTTTCTGCGCACTGCCTGCGCTACTAGAAATGTAATTCTGTATGTTAATAAATTAACAAAGAAAGCCGTCAGCAAACGCCGACAGCTTTCCACTCGTGACAGTGGGGTCTCTTTTGTCCACTACTGTCGTTCTTTTTTTTCAATCTGATTAGATCAGAGACTTATACAGCTCTGCAATCTCCTCAACGCTGGTCTCTCTCGGGTTACCTGGTCTGCAAGCGTCATCGTATGCGGACTGAGCTAAGAATGGAATATCCTCTTCCTTAACGATAGCCTTTAAGTCAGCTGGAATACCAACATCCTCAGACAGCTTACGAACTGCGTCAATTGCTGCCTTGCGGTACTCTTCCTGAGTCATGTCATCAACACCCTGAACGCCCATTGCTCTTGCGATCTCACGATACTTCTCGCCGGTAGCCGGAGCATTGTACTCCATAACGGTTGGAAGAATGATTGCATTTGCAACACCGTGCGGTGTATCATACAGAGCTCCTAACGGATGTGCCATGGAGTGAACGATTCCAAGACCTACGTTGGAGAATCCCATACCTGCAACGTACTGTCCAAGAGCCATGTCTGCTCTTCCCTCTGGAGTGTTTGCTACTGCATTGCGAAGGCTTCTAGAAATGATCTCGATTGCCTTTAAGTGGAACATATCAGACAGCTCCCAAGCGCCTGCGGTGATGTAACCCTCGATTGCATGAGTCAGCGCATCCATACCAGTTGCAGCAGTCAGGCCCTTTGGCATACTGGACATCATCTCTGGATCAACAAATGCAACAACCGGAATATCCTTCGGGTCTACGCATACCATCTTACGATTCTTCTCAACATCAGTGATAACGTAGTTAATGGTAACCTCTGCTGCAGTACCAGCAGTTGTCGGAACAGCGAAAATCGGAACGGACTTGTTCTTTGTCGGAGCAACGCCCTCAAGGCTTCTGATATCCTCAAACTCTGGGTTTGCGATAACAATACCGATACCCTTTGCGGTATCCATAGAAGAACCACCACCGATTGCGATCAGATAATCAGCACCAGACTTCTTGAATGCTGCAACACCAGTCTGTACGTTCTCGATTGTTGGGTTTGGCTTAATGTTGGAGTAGATCTCATAATCAAGGCCAGCTCCCTCCAGTACGTCAATTACCTTCTGGGTAACGCCAAACTTAATCAGATCCGGATCGGAGCATACGAATGCCTTCTTGAATCCTCTTCCCTTTGCCTCGGTAGCAATCTCCTTGATTGCGCCTGCGCCATGATAAGATGTCTCGTTTAACACAAATCTGTTAGCCATTTGTTTTTTTCTCCTTTGATATAATAATATAATATCTTCTGACAGATACAGTCAGGGCAATCACAATCGTGATCTGCCCCAACCTGCTCTGGAGCAAACAAACTTAAATATTTCTTTATTTTTTACTTCTCGTAAAGGAACTCCTCTGGAAGTGTTACCTTGAAATCTCTTGCCAGATCACGGAAATTCTGAGGAGTGATGGTCTGACGCTTGTTTGGCTGCATGGACAGCATCTTAACAAGAATTTCAGCAGACTTCTCTACGGTATGCATCAGACCGAAGGTCAGATCAAAATCCTCGCCTGCTGCAAACATTCCATGATGAGCCCAAATTGCTACATCATACTTCTTCATCAGCTCGCTGGTAGCAACTGCGATGTCTCTTCCGCCTGGAACCATCCACGGAACAACGCCTACGCCATCCGGGAATACAACAGGACACTCAGTAGCCATCTCCCACAGTTCTCTTGTGAATACCTTGTCCTCTAACGGAAGAACGAAGGTTAAAGCGATTACATTAGTGGTATGTGCATGATAAATAACACGATACTTGCCGTTTGTTGCAAGCTTCTTTACTTCATGGTTCATCAGATGAGACGGCAGCTCACTGGTCGGTCTTCCACCATTTACAAGGCCCCATACGATGCGGTAATTTTCGCCCTTATCGTCTACCTCGATCATACACATGGAGTCCTCTGGCTTAATGATTACGTTACGGAAGTATTTGCCGCTTCCTGTTACCAGGAAATACTCTCCTGCCAGATTCGGAACACTTGTACCGATCGGCTTCCACTCCTTTGGCTCAAAATTCTCTTTAACAGACTCTACTTCCTCTGGCTTTACACGGTAAGAAAGGTTTCCGCCGTTTCTCTCATGCCAGCCCTGCTCCCAGCCATCGTTTGCCATACGGATGAATCCCTGAACAAATTCTGCATCTAAAAACTTCATGATCGTATTCTCCTGTCTGCTGTCTATTGACAGCTTATCGCTTATAGAAACGCAGAACGCCTTCTGCATATTACTTTACTCTGCGCACTTGCCCACATTATACCTTATTTTGTACCAAAAAGAAAGTCTTTTTTTGATGAATATTATCTAATTTCGACTATAATCACTGCCGTTCACGGATTGAACCGTACTTTAATTACTTAATTTCAACGATCACGAAGCTCTGCGGTGCCAGTGTAACCTCGCTGCCATTTACAGCGATTTCCTTTGGTACAACCGTCTCTGGATGCTCTGCGCAGTTGTAATCGGTAAGTGCTGCACACATTACGGTCTCACGAACTGGTGTCAGTGCATTTCCTTTCTCATCCGCAAGAGAAATGGATACGGCATTGTCCGTTGTGTTAACCATCTTTACAATGACAGTGCCATCCTCTGCCTCTCCTGCGCTGCAATAAATTCCCTGTGCGCGAAGTTCTTCAATCTGAGTTCCTAAATCAAGTGTATCCTTTGCATGGAAAGCAGCAAACAGCTTCTGTACATAGTAGCTCGGTGTTCCCCAGCTCGTATTCTCGTCCATCCAGATCAAATCCGGTGCCCACTGTGTATAATTGACTCTTGCAAACAGCGGTGCGTAGGAGGACAATGCAACGACATCGGCATTTCGCTCAATTCCAGTCAGGAAAGCAGCCTCACTGATACCAGCCTTCCAGTTATTCTTGCTGACATGTGCTACATTGATTTCTGGATTGTGAGCGGCATACTCACCAGCAAATACCTTAATGTCTCTTGGATACTTATCATAGAAATCATTGTGCTCTAAGAACCACTGTGGCGGCATATAATAATGCTCATCAATTGCATAAACAAAGTTTGGATTGCTTGCCTTTTCCTTGCGATAGAACGCCCACGCATCGGTGTAATGCTGTGAGGTGACATCTGGTCCTGCAGAACCGATCAGCTTGATCTGTGGGTATACTGCATGGATGCGCTGCTCGAAAATCTTATAACGGGCAAAGAAATCCGTATTATCCATCTGCCACTGCTCATTTCCAATTCCCAGATACTCCAGACCAAACGGTGCTTTGTGACCAAGACTTACACGAACACGTCCCCACTCGCTGTTCTCATCGCCATTTGCAAACTCGATCAAATCAAGCGTATCCTGAACCATCTGCTCAAACTCCGGGCTTCCAATCTCCATGTACTCATAAGACTGATACTGACAAGCCATTCCGACATTCATAACTGGCAGCGGCTTTGCACCGATCAGATCACACAGTAAGAAGAACTCATAGTAGCCAATTCCAAGGGTCTGATTGTAATGAGAAAATACGCTGTGGAAACCATTTTCCTTGCGGTTGTTATGTACGGCCCAACGGTTCCAGTTGCACTTTCTGTCCTCGATTGGTTTTAAGGTATCCTTAAAACGATAGCGGTTGGACATTGTATTTCCCTCTACGATACAACCGCCTGGGAAACGCATGAATGCTGGCTTTAAGGACTGTAATAACTCAAAGGTATCCTTACGAAATACACCTGCTACCGCATCCGCCGGAATCATGGAGACAAAATCAAACTCAGCTGTTCCTGCCTCTGCAAGTGCTAATACAAACAGCGCACCATTTACATCCTCGGATGCCGTTACGGTAAGAGTATATTTGTGCCAATAGTGCATTTTTTCTTCCTCTGCCATCTGCACGCTGCCTTCGGCATAAGTTACGCCATCCTTTACAACTTTTGCCGTGATCTCACCTAAGAAGCTGACTGCTCTCGCATAGAAGGAAACATTATACGAAGCACCCTTCTTTAATGCAATGCCACTATACGCCTGATTGGAAAAACCAGCTCCTGCCTTATTTGCAGTAAACCGAAGATAATGCGGATTCTCATCGGAAACCGGGCTTCCGCAAACAACCTGAAGACGGGCACTGTCCTCTGCCGGATATGCCTTCCAACCGTAGCCTCCATCAAAAATGGTATAATAATCACCCTTATCACCATAGCAGTCTACAAATTCGAAGTTGCGATTCTCAATCAGCTCGGCATAGATGCCGCCATCCGCGCCATAATTGATGTCCTCAAAAAATACGCCAACCAGATCCTTTGAAATTGGTGTTGTCTTTTTCTGTGATACTGTTAATTTCATAATTTCGTATCTCCTTTTTCTCTTTGTTGATTGTTCCTATTGTTGTTTGTTTTTCCTTTTTGTTTGGTTCTGTTTTGCTTCATACTTTGTTTTGCTTGCGCTTTCCTTTTTTTCTTGTCTTGTCTGCTTATTTGTCATTTTTTGTTTTGACACCATTTTTCTCACAGATGTCACTTAGGCAACAGCGATCGCAATATGGTGTCGTCCTTGCGGTACAGACCTCTCGTCCATGCATGACAAAGCGATGGCAAAGATCACTGCCTTCTTCTGGCGGCACAATCTTCCACAGCGCCATCTCCACCTTTTTCGGCTCTTTAATGTCATGCACCAGACCAATACGGTTGCAAAGGCGAATGCAATGAGTATCGGTTACCATTGCTGGCTTTCCAAATACGTCACCCATAATTAAGTTCGCACTCTTTCTGCCGACACCCGGCAATTTTAACAGTTCATTAAAATTGTCCGGCACCTTGCAATCGTACACATCGCGAAGCATGGTCATACAGGCTTTGATGTCTCTTGCCTTACTTTTTCCTAATCCACATGGACGCACAATTTCTTCGATTTCAGACTCGTTTGCATCGGCAAGTGCACTGATCGTTGGAAACTTTGCATATAGCCCTGGCACCACCTGATTGACTCTGGCATCGGTACACTGTGCTGCGAGGCGAACGCTGATTAGAAGCTTCCATGCATCCTCATATTCTAGTGTGCATCCGGCATCTGGGTATTCCTTTTTTAAACGTGCGATCGTCTCAAGCGCAAGCTCTTTGGGCGTCAGCTTTTGTTTTTCAGACTTCTGCTGTGTTTGTTCGTCCTGCTCTGTAAACTCCTTTGTTGTCATGAGTTCCTCCTGACTGTATTCTCAGCATCCTCGTAAGCGCGAAGCAGCTCTGCCACACTCCATGCCTGTGCAAAGCAGCCCCTCGACTCACCTGGGCACTCACCATCATAGATCTCTGCAATCTGACCAAGACATCCTTCGGACAATGCTGCCTTTAACTGATCGAGCTGATGCAAAACAGCCTTTGCCGTTTCCTTTGGTTCTTCAGCAAAGCGCACACATGCGCGGTAGTAAGCACCAAGCGGATATGCCCAAACCGTTCCCTGATGATATGCCATATCACGCTCAAACTGGGAACCGCCGTAGTGCGGATGAAATTGTGGATCATATAAAGAAAGACTTCGTAGTCCCACTGGCGTATAAAGCTCTCTTCTTACCTGTGCAAGAATGGCCTTTGCCTGCTTTTCCTCAATCATCGTAAATGGCATCGTAAGCGCAAAGATTTCATTGCAGCGAACCTGCTTTGATGAGGCATCTGGCTCTCCTTTTTCTGGAAGCACATCGTAGAGCGTGCCATCCGGCTTTGTAAATTTTGAAAGGAAACTTGTCTTGATCTTTGCAGACAGTGCGTCAAGACGTGCTGCCTTTTCACTTTCTCCCTGCTTTTTGAAAAGCTCACGCAAAATACAAACTGCATTGTACCAGTAGGCATTGATTTCAACTGGCTTTCCATGGCGCGGTGTTGGCAAGATATCGCCAAAGCGCACATCCATCCAAGTTAACTGCCATAGTCCATTTCCGGCTGCAAGAAGTCCATCTTCTTCCATATGAATGTTATAATCAGTTCCTTTCGCATACCAGCTGATAATGGATTCGGCAGTCTTTATTGCCTCCGCCTCAAATGCATCGTCGCGTTCCTCATCAGTCACATGCTGCAAATAATCCCACAGTGCATTGATAAATAGAAGGGATGCATCAACGGTGTTATACAATACTTCGTCTTTTCCCTCCGGGAATAAGTTTGGCATAATGCCCTTGCGGCAATAGCGCATGAAGGTTTTTAAAATGCTCTTTGCGGCCTCCATCTCACCGATTGCCAGCGTGCAGCCATAGAATGCAATCATCGTATCGCGTCCCCAATCACCAAAGAATGGGAAACCTGCCATGATGCTCATGCCATCGGTCGAATCACGTCTTGTCAGGTGTGCCTGCGCACTGACTGCCAACTGACGTGCTGCCTCACTTGTTCGGCCACTTTTTTTCATGATTGTTTCCTGACGGTTCTTCTCCTGATTCCACAAAAGAGCAAACACAGCTGTGCGATCGTTTTCCATTTTTTCAGCAACGGTCGCCATATGAAACATCCAACTCTCATCCATGCCATACAGCAAATTAAGTGTGGTGTTGCCATTTAATACGCGGCTGTCGTTCTCCTCATCCGCCGTGTGTGCAGACATAATTCGATGAAGCTTTCGTCCACCGCCCCAGCCATCACGACCATCCGGGCCATCCTGATCAAAACGATACCACTGAACGACAGTTTCCTCCATCGGATCGATGCTTCCGTCCGTGTCCAGATATAAAGTAGCTTCTTTTGATGTCATCTCAAGTAAATGAGCTTTTTCCTGACAAATGATTGGATCGTAGGTAAGTGGACGATCATTCTTAGAATGAAATCCGTACACTGGGATCACCTCCAACCACGCATCCACGCCCTCATCTGCCTGAAGCTTGTACTGTATCGCAAGGCTATTTGTACCATATACCAGTGTGAAACGCTTTGTGACACGCACGCCCTCTGCCATATATTCCCAACACGGCAGACCGTCATAAAAAAAGCTGTCCAAATATCGAAATCCAAGTGCATCATCTGCCGATGTGACATAGCATTGCGAATCAAGACGATACGTATTGGTTCCTACATGGAGAATTTCCTCCATGCGGCGCACCATTGCAAAACGTTTTGTCGGCGCTACAAGCGCTGCGGTCAGCAAATTGTGGTCGTGGCGCGCATTCGACCCGATTACTGTCTGACTGCAGTAGCCGCCTAAACCATTTACTAACAGGAAGCTATGCTCCTCTCCTCGCTGCATCGTTTTCCAGTCTGACTTTCCCAAAATATAATTCATAGTTTCCTCCATATCCTTTTCTGTATTTCTATTTGTTTCTTCTATTTGCTTCAATTCATCCTTCCACCTTTGAGAAGAGAGAATCCTTGTCTTTCTTTTATGAAACGATTTTTCATCATTTTGTCAAAATTATACCATAAATTATCTTCAAAAACAATGAACACAAACCACCGGAAAGATTCTTTTTTGCACACGAAAAAGCGGGCATCTTTTTATTTTCCTGATGCCCGCTATCAAACTATTTCATCCATCGGATTATACCTCTTTCGGTTATCTTAGTTCTTTTGGTTTCTTTAAGCTTTTATTTTTTCTTCCGTTCTTCTTTATCTTCTTTTGCCTTCGTTTGCTAGTTCTTTGTTTCTGTTTTTGCTTCTTTTTGTTCTTTCTTGTAAGCTGTTGACTAGTTTCTTCTGGTTATCTATTTTCACGATCTAACTATGAAACTTTTATGTCATCGGCCTTGAACCGTTTTCTTGTTTAAGCTTATCTTTTGATCTTCGTTTTGCTTATTCACAATTTGGATTGCTTATCGCTCAACTATTTAATTGCTTATGCTTAACTGATTCTCTTCAACAATTCGCTACAAACCTTTGTGAAACTTGAAAAACTTTTATTTATTTTTGTCATTTTACCGAATTGATTTTATCAAATTCTGTCTGACAATCATTTATCTGTTTTTCTTTCTATTTTGTTTGCCTACTGGCTTTTCTCTATGCCATTGGACTGTACCTCTTTCCAATCATTTTGCTTTTCAGCTCTGTCTTTTTGATCTTTTATGATCTTGCTTTACCGTCCCATCGGTCCGTACCTCATTTTGATGAATTTTGCTTTTTCAGCTTTTGCTAGCTTTGACTTACTGTCCCATTGGACCGTACCTCCTTTTCTTAGATTTTTTAGTAAGAATTTTTCTTTTTTCTTACTTGTTTTGTCTTTCTTTGTTTGTGTCTCTAATATAGCATGTGTCTTTTGTTTTGTCAAGCATTTTTCTTGTATTTTTTTAAATTATTTTTTACCTTATTTTGCATACTTATATTGTCAGAATATTTTATCAATTCTATTTTTGAAGTATTGTATTGTTCGATACACATGCAAAGAGGATGAGCCAATTGGCCCATCCTCTTAAAATTACAATGTCTTACAGCTTTACAACCTGATGTCCAGCTGCCTTCAGCAGACGATTCATCACGGCAAAGCCACAGCCACTCGCGTCAAAGCTCTCAGAATAAATGAAATCTACATTTTCTTCGTCAAATTCGCGAAGTGCACGGAACAAATTGTGTGCTACACTGTCCATAGAAGCACGACTTCCGACTGAAAGAATTACATCTGCCTGATACTGATCCTTGGACTCATCTGTTGCCATAATTCCAATACGAAGCCCCTGCTCTCTCTTCTTTTTTGCCTCTTCGTTAATATAAGTAATCACCTGATCCTGCGCACCTTCTACTAAAACCATAGATGCCTTTGGCGCATAATGGCGATACTTCATACCTGGTGCCTTTGGATGCACATCTTTTCCCACCTGACGATAAACTGCGGCATCTGTCTCTACTGTGCCTAATACCTGCTGCAGCATCTCTGGCGTTACAAAGCCAGGACGAAGTAGCATCGGAACGTCACCTGTTAAATCAATAATTGTGGACTCTACACCAATGCCGACATCACCGCCATCAATGATCATTTCAATACGTCCATCCATGTCCTCGATTACATGACTGGCGCTTGTCGGACTCGGACGACCAGACAAATTGGCACTCGGTGCTGCGATCGGAAGTTTGCACTCCTGCAAAAGTGCGTGTGCTACCAGATGGGATGGCATACGAATTGCAACTGTGTCGAGTCCTCCGGTTGTCTCATAAGGAATGTTATCAGCCTTCGGCAAAATCATCGTCAGCGGTCCCGGCCAGAACGCATCGGCAAGTGCCTCTGCACGCGCTATGATCTTTGCGTTGTCTGTCTTTATAAGCGGATAGAACTGCTCCATCTCGGCAATGTGCAAAATTAACGGATTATCGGATGGGCGGCCTTTTGCAGCGTAAATTTTCTTTGATGCTTCTTTATTCAAGCCATTTCCGCCAAGACCATATACAGTCTCTGTCGGGAATGCGACAAGTCCGCCTTCTGCCCATACTTTTGCTGCCGCTTTTGCAGTTTCCTCCATGTTTTCTTTTGTTACCCGAATAATTTTTGTTTCCATTGTATTTTGTGGTCCTTCTATATTATTTAATTTATTATTGTTTGATTCGGCTTTATCTTATCACACTCACATTTTCTTCGCAATATGTAACCTACAACGAGTGGGATTTCACACTCACATTTTCTTCGCAATATATAACCTACAACGAGTGGGATTTCACACTCACATTTTCTTCGCAATATGTTTGCAATCCGAATCTTATGAAGGGAGACTCGGCGATGGCTTTGTCGACCTCTCTTTTCCGCAGGCACCTATTACGTTTCTTATTATTTTACGTTACTTTGAAAGTCCTGCTACAACGTTCGGTCTCGTAAAGCACAGTCGCCTCGCCGCCCATTTAAGAATCTGGCGCGAGAATCCTCGGCCATTCAATGATCGAGGAGCTCACTTCGTGTTTTGACTAGCTTTCATCTTCTGAATTGCCATTTAAATATTGTATAATACCATGCGTGATCGCCTCTGCCACAGATTTCTGGTACTCAGGAGTGGATAATAATTTTGCTTCCTCCCAGTTACTTAAAAAACCGCACTCGCAAATCACAAGTGGCATCGGAGAATGCACCAGCAGATAATATTCTCCATTGGGTTTAATCGTTCGGGTATTCTCTTCTCCGATTACAAAATCGAATGCCTTCTGAATGCTTGCAGCCAATTTTTTCCCCTCTGCAGAATCCTTGTAATAAAATACCTGCGGTCCTTTGACGGATTCTTGTGTGTAGCTATTTTGGTGGATGCTAACTGCAATGTCTGCATCACAGTCAATCATCGTCTGTATTCTCTTTTTCATATCAGCTAACTTTTTATTGCTGTCAAAAGGCTGATACAGCGGATTGTCATCTTCTCTTGTCATAACAACATGAATGCCTTCTTTTTCAAGCAATTCCTTTATATATTTGGCAATCTCCAGATTAATATCTTTTTCAAGTACCTGATTGATTCCAACCTTTCCCGAATCGTCTGCACCATGTCCGGCGTCAAGAAGAACTGTCACTTTGTCTGCTTGGGGCACTGCTGATACCTGTTCCGCCTTTTTGGCAGTTATTGCAGGCATCAAATACGCTAGTGAAAGAATCATGAGCATCATTACAAATTCTGCTACTGCTTTTTTCACGCTAATCTCACCTTTTTGCTATTCTGCTTTTATTTTCTATTATATTGGTACAGACCGCTCTCTTATCCATATCTTATCCATATTTTTTCTCAAGCAGCAAAAAACGCCCAGCTACAGAAACCTGAACGTTTTTTCTTGCGTATATCGTAGTTTTTATCGCAGTTTTATTGCTCGGTATATTTTCGGATGATACTCCATGCCTCCTTATTTTCCATGCCCAGCTTAAAAAATGCGACACCGCCCGGCTCATAGGAGCACGCTGCCTGCATCTTTAAATCTATAGAATTTTCATCCTCGACCCATAGTCGATACCAAGAACCATTGTCTTCATACTCGGTATAAAACTGACCAATATCCTCAAGCCATGTCAGACTCAGATCATGCTCACGGATGATATTGTCCTCGCCTTCCATACTGACTCCTTTGCTGCTTAACAGATATTTGCTATTTTTTGAATCAAGCGTGCCATCGCTGTTATCAACAAAAACCTGCGAATTATCAGTCTTATCAGACTCACTCTCCGCTGGTGTCTCACACCACAGTCTGCTGTAAAATGGAAGACCTACAATCACCTTTTCCTTTGGTACCTCGGCAATCGTGCGCTCGGCGGACTGCTTTACAAATGAAAGAGACGATGTACTTCCTGCTTCTTGTCCTTTTACATAATGCTCATCATATGCCATAACAACGACATAATCGACCACCTGTCCCTGCTGAGTTCTATCATAAAATGCAGTATGCGGCATCGGTGAATAATTATCTACTGAAAGAACAAGCTCTTCCTTGCGGCAGGCTGCAGAAAGTTCACGGATAAACTGTATGTAGGATGGACCAACATCCGACTTAATCAACTCAACATCTACATTGACACCATCTGCACCAAGCTCTTTTATCGCATCAATCACAGATGTAATCAATGTTTTTCTGTGCGAGGTTGTACCAAACACTTGCAGACCATCTGTTGAAATGTTGATATCATCGAGCATAACCCATACCTGAAGTCCTGCCTTATGTGCCTTCGTTACATATTTTTTCTCGCCAAGGTTTTGAATATTTCCATCGTTATCCTTGATTGTAAACCAAGTTGGACAAATGACATTGAGTCCCTTTGCCGTTGATAAAAGATCGTCAAGCTGGCTGTAACCGGATTCACTAAAGACCTGATGCCAGCCCATCACTACCATGCCATCCATTGTAATATTGGTATACTCTGGCAGTGGTCTTCCATCTGGTACTGCTCTTGCTTCTTCGGTAATTTCTCCAAGCATTTTGTTCTGTACATATCCAGTCAGACCTGTCTGTGTCTGCACCTGACTCCAAGCTGTACCCTGCGCTAATATCGTAACTACATCTCCTGCGGCAAGTGAAGCCACAATATCATTCTTGATACCAGCCTGTGTACGCACCTGCGTATTCTTTAGTAGCGATGCATGTGGTTGTTTGCTCCAGTCATTGAATACCCATATGGATTTCATTGTATCATCAACCGTGTAATACGAATAATCCATTAATTGCAGATAATCGAATGCAATGCACAAACTGCCATCTTTAAAATAGCACGGCTGATAAGAAAGTGTATATTTGATTCCATCCGAATCCGTATAATAGCTTTGTCCCGGTGTTGCCGAATAGGTCTGCAATGGACCTGTGTACAAAAGCGCTAAGCCATCATAATAAAATACATCGCTAACCTGATAGTAAAGTGTAGAAAACGGAAGATACCATACACCATTTTCCTCAAACGGTGCACCTTCTGTACTATCAGCAATTTCTGAATTGACAATCAGTCCATATTGGCTGTCATCCTCAAGGCCAAAATATTGATTATGGCTGATCCAATTTTTGGATGGAATCAAAAGATACACACCTGCACCAATCACAGCCAATAAAATCAGAAGAATAAATAAAAATACTGGTTTTCCTTTTTTCTTCTTTTTTCTTAACTTTGGCGCTTTTCCTTTTGGTACCGTGTTTTTATTTTTACTAGTCTGTACTCTCTTTTCTGACGACTTCTCAGACGATTTTTCTGTCTGCTTCTCTGGTTCTTTTTCGATCTTTTTATTTTTTTTCTTTTCAAAATCCTTCTCGGGATTTTTTTCATCACTCATAGGCGTTTCCTTTTCTTTTTGAGGCAAAGGCAGATAAGACTCGGTACAGCTGCTGCCTGCTTTTTCTTTCCTATCTGCCTTTCTTTTTTTCTTTTTGTAATTTTAACATGGCTTACGTTCTCTTTTGTCTGCTGAAGTTGGATAACACGCCAGAAAACTGTCTCTCATCCAGCTTTTCCGATGTGTGCGGTTCAAATACGAACCTGTGTGATGTAATTCATATACCGTGTTCGCTTGTGCTGTGCCAAGCCTCATGCGTAATTGCTTCCCTATCAAGGGGGTTGTCACTCTGCCAGCCCATGCGCTCCATTTTTTTCAGCAAACAGCAGGTTCTTTCACTCTGCCGTTGTCTTTACCTTATACTAAAATTCGGAATAAATCAATGCTGTTCACTCTTTTTTAAGAAAAAAATACATATTGTAAGCATTCCTTAAAAATTGCTACACGATTTGTGAATGGGAGTCTGTGAGCTTTGTCAATACCTATACGTGAGCATACACAACTAGCTTATTTTTTGAAACTTTCCTCTTTACGTAGAATCTTTTTACGGGTATACTATATACTACCAGTAGGTAAGTCTGTTTTTTCACAGCAATCTACCTGCTGTTTTATCATATTCCCCAGTCTTTATTTTTTTACCAGAAAGGATGTGAGTGAATGCGCATTGAAAAAATAAGTGACAAGCAGATTCGCTGCACACTGACGCAAACAGATCTGCAAAACCATCATATAAATATTGGAGAACTCGCCTATGGCTCTGAGAAGGCCCGCTCTTTGTTTCAGGAAATGCTTTCTCAGGCTTCCAAAGAGTTTAATTTCCACGCTGAAAATATCCCGCTGATGATCGAAGCCGTTCCAATGACTGGTGACAATCTTGTACTTGTCATCACAAAGGTGGAGGATCCAGACGAGATTGACACCCGTTTTTCTCGTTTTTCACCATCAATTGACGATGAAGATTTTTCCGGTGATTTTTCTGACATTGAGGCTGCCTTCAGTGACACCAAGGCCGATGAAATCATCGAAGAATTTAACCGTCTGTGTGAAGAGCACATTAATCTTGACGAGGAAGCTGGCGAGTCTGCTAACGCAAGTGAGCCTGACTTTTTCCGAATCTATGCATTTGCCTCTATTGATGAGGTTTGCCGTGCGGCTCGCGCACTGCAGGATGCTTACGATGCCGATAACTCTCTTTATAAAGATCCTCAGCACAACCGTTATTACCTTGTTCTGCATAAAGGGGATCACTCTCCTCAGACCTTCAATAAGATATGCAATATTCTGTCAGAATATGCAGAGAGTGTTCACAGCAATGCTGGTACAGAGAGCTACTACAAGGAGCATTTTACTCTGATTCTTGCGGCTCATGCGCTGCAATCCCTCAAGCAGCTATAATGAGAACATGTAAATAGCGGTGAGACGAGTTCCTTTTGTTGAACTTGTGGGTTATAAACAAAACCCTTGCAAAATCTATGATTTCTGCTATACTTGTTGTGTGCGCCCTTAAGGCGACTTGTGCAATACCGTATAAAATTGGAGGATTATTATGACATTACTTGAGCAGTGGAGAGGCAGTGCCTACAGCGAGAACATGACTCAGGAACAGTACAATCAGTTCTGGAATCATTATTTTGTAATTGAGAAGGGATTTTATGAGTCTCTTCTGGCCGATAACGAAGTTGTAACCGGAACCATCCCGCAGCTGGCTGAAAAGTACGGCATCGATAAGATGATCATGGTTGGTATTCTGGACGGCATCAATGACAGCTTAAAGCAGCCAAACCCGATCGAAACAATGGATGAGACAACCGAGCTTTCCTTAGATTATGATAAGGAAAAGCTGTACTACAACATGGTTGGTGCAAAGGCTGAATGGCTTTACACCCTTCCTCAGTGGGATGCACTTCTTACTCCAGAGCGCCGCAAGGAGCTTTATAAAGAGCAGAAGTCTTCCACCACAATCGTAAAGGATAAGAAGATCGGCCGTAACGATCCGTGTCCTTGCGGAAGCGGCAAGAAGTATAAGTACTGCTGTGGAAGAAACAAATAATCATAGCGTTCAGAACCGCTGGCTGTGACGCAGCAACCGTTGCTTAATTGTTTACATCCATATAAATTGATCTATTTTATGATTTTTTCTATAAAAAAATCAAAAACAGATCATAAAAATAGTATGAAAGTAATCTTAAAAGACACTTGTCTGGGAAATTTTCTTTGACAAGTGTCTTTTTTATCGCTATAATAAACGCATACGCGCCGCCGCTGCGGCAGAAAGGCAGGTTCTTCCCAATGAATGCAATGATGAAACAAGCAGCTTCTTTTTCTGAATCTATGATCCCACAATGTCTGGAAAATGCCGCAATGGATCCCACTCTTTTTGATACCTATGGTGTCAAACGTGGACTTCGTGACAAAGCAGGCAACGGTGTTGTCGCCGGACTCACAAATATATCGGATGTGTCTGCTTACTGGTTTGATGAACAAGGAAACAAACATCCTCAGGAAGGAAAGCTTTCCTACCGCGGCTATAATGTCAACGATCTTGTCAATGGATTTGTGCGCGAAAAACGTTTTGGTTTTGAAGAAACCACCTATCTTCTTCTTTTTTCGAAGCTCCCAGATGAAAAAGAACTAGCCGAATTTACCGATCTTCTCGCTTCTCTACGCAGGCTCCCAACGAATTTTGTGCGCGATGTCATTATGAAGGCATCCGGCAAGGATATCATGAATTCCATGACGAGAAGTGTTCTGACGCTCGGATGCTACGACGACACACTCAATGATACTAGTCTTTCCAACGTGCTGCGCCAGTGCTTAATGCTGATCAGTGAATTTCCAATGTTAGCCGTCTACGGCTACCGCGCATACTCTCACTATGAGCGAAATAAGAGTCTTTATATCCATAGACCGGACATGTCACTGTCGACTGCTGAAAATATTTTACGTATGCTGCGCCCGGATAAGAAGTTCACAAAGCTTGAGGCGCTTGTTCTTGATATCGCACTTGTTCTTCATATGGAGCACGGCGGCGGAAATAACTCAACCTTTACGACACGCGTTGTCACATCCTCTGGTTCTGACACCTATTCGGTTATGGCAGCGGCACTCTGCTCCCTCAAGGGTCCAAAGCACGGCGGTGCCAACATCAAGGTTCAGCAGATGATGAAAGACTTGAAAAAGCATGTCAAAGACACCTCTGATGTCGATGAGATTGTCTTTTACCTAAACCAATTGTTAAATAAAGAGGCTTTTGATAAGAAAGGGCTAATTTATGGTATGGGACATGCTGTTTATTCCATTTCCGACCCAAGAGCACAAATCTTTAAAGGCTTTGTTAAGGACCTTGCTACCGAGAAAGGACTTATGGATGACTATCTTCTTTACTCAAATGTTGAGCAGCTTGCAGTCGATCTAATCTCGAAGCGCCGCACCATCTACAAGGGTGTTTGCGCAAACGTCGATTTCTATAGCGGATTTGTTTACAGTATGCTTGGCATCCCAGAGGAGCTGTTTACCCCACTCTTTGCGATGGCACGTATTGTCGGATGGAGCGCACACCGCATGGAGGAGTTAATCACTGGAGACAAGATTATTCGTCCTGCCTATAAGCCGCTTGGCACCCAGAAGGAATACGTCAACCTGCATGACAGACCGTAAGTGTTCATACAATACAAAAACCAATCGTTAATACAAAAAAACTTCAAAGTATTCATTCATTTTTCAATGTCTATGATACTGTGAAGTTTTTTTATATTTCTAGCTATTCAAAGCACGTTTTCTCATGCGTTATCGTTTTTTGATTACGCTTCACTCTCCAGTATTCCGGTCACTTCATCCAGCACATCAAAATAATGCTCAAATGTCTTTCGGCAGCACAGCGGATCGCAAATGACGATTCCCTCTGCGCGAAGCCCAACAAGGCTAAAGCCCATTGCCATACGGTGGTCATCGTAAGTCTGAATTACAGCAGATTTTGGTGTACCCGGCCAGATTGTGATGCTATCTTCGCCCTCCTCGCAGCGAATGCCCATGCGTGCTAGTTCGGTGCAGACCGCTGCGATACGGTTGCTCTCCTGAAGGCGGATGTGTGCGATTCCGCGAATCGTAGTCGGTGCATTCGCAAACGGTGCAATCGCTGCCAATGTAATTGCCTGATCGGAACAGCTATGCATATTTACATCGACTCCCTTTAAAATGCCATCTGCTGGACCACTGACACAAATTCCCTGTGGCGTATCCTCACAGGCGCAGCCCATTTTTTCGAGAATATGGACAAATTCAACATCGCCCTGCAGTGACTCTTCATGCACACCAGGCACGGTCACCGAAATGCCAAGAAGCGCAGCCATCGCATAAAAATAGCAGGCTGCGGACACATCCGGCTCGATGTCATATAACTTTGCCTGATAGCCATTTTGCGGTACAATTTTGTACACACCGTTTTCAGACTGCACACGAATTCCAAACTGCTCCATCATACGTACCGTCATATCAATGTATGCCATGCCATGTGTTCCCTCAACGTGAATCACCGACTCTCCTGTATAAGCGCCGAGTGAAATTAACAGTGCACTTAAAAACTGGCTGCTGTCGTTGATGTTGACGCTGACGTCAACTGCTCTTGTGCCATGATCACTGTGCTCATCCTTATTCGCATTTTTTGGAGCAGCGTTTTTATTGTCATTTTCATTCGTATTATGAACGCAGTCTGCGCCAGCAAGCAGTCCAGCACCTGTCACCTGAAATGGAAAATGACCTTCCTTTTCCTCAAACAAAAACGATGCACCCATGCCAGTCAGTGTCTTTAATAATGGTCCCATTGGACGTTTTCTCATCTGTGCAGATGCATCCATTCGATGCGTTCCGTCTGATAACCCAAGAAATGCTGCCAAAAAGCGCGCTGCCGTTCCGGCGCTTCCGACATACACAGCAGCATCCGTTGCTGGTACCTGTCCGCCGTGGCCATTTACCGTTACACAAACTGTTTCTTCATCTACGGTTGTCTCAATGCCAAGCTTTTGCACACAATCTAAAAAATGTCTCGAATCATCAGAAAAGAGCACGCCGTTAAGCACGCTCTTTCCATTTGCGAGCGCCGCCAAAAGCAGCGCCCTGTTTGTTATACTTTTTGATCCGGGCACATTTACTGTGATGCTCTGCTGTTTGATTCCATTTATTTTTTTTACGAGGTATTCTTCCATGCAGAGTTGCCCTTTCTCTTTCTAAATTACGTTCCGTTCACGGACGCCATTCACAAAACCGTACGTTCCGTGTGAACTGTTAAATTACATATGCTTAAATCTCTCGATTGCCTCTTTTGTATTCTCAGCACTTCCGAATGCAGTCAGACGGAAGTATCCCTCACCGCTCGGTCCAAATCCAGAACCTGGAGTACCCACGATGTTAAGATTCCCAAGCAGGTAATCAAAGAACTGCCAGCTGGTCATGCCATCCGGCGTCTTTAACCAGATGTATGGTGCGTTTACACCACCGGATACGCTGTATCCTGCGCTCTTAAGACCATCTAAGATCATCTTTGCATTGTTCATGTAGTAAGCGATCTGTGCCTTCAGCTCTGCCTGTGCCTGAGGCGTATAAACAGCCTCACCTGCGCGTTGGATGATGTACGGAGCGCCGTTGTACTTAGTTCCGTGGCGTCTCGCCCACAGCGGATTAAGTGCTACACCATCACAGGTAAGCTCCTTCGGGATTACAGTAAATCCAAGACGCATTCCGGTAAAGCCTGCGTTCTTGGAGAAACTTCTTAACTCAATTGCACAGGTACGTGCACCATCGCACTCGTAAATGGAGTGCGGAATGTTCTCCTCGGAAATATATGCCTCGTATGCAGCATCGTAGATGATAACAGAACCCTTCTCGTTTGCATAGTCAACCCACTTCTGAAGCTCATCCTTTGTGATCACGCTTCCCGTCGGGTTGTTTGGGTAACACAGATAAATCAGATCTGGTGTTTCCTTCGGCAGTGCTGGAGTGAAGTTGTTTTCCTGTGTACACGGCATATAGATAACGTTGCTCCAGGTCTCAGTCTTCGGATCATAGGTGCCGGTACGTCCTGCCATAACGTTGCTGTCGACATATACCGGGTAAACCGGGTCGCATACAGCGATGCGGCTGTCAGCTGCAAAAATTTCCTGAATATTTCCGCAATCACACTTTGCACCATCGGAAACAAATACCTCATCAATGTCTACATGGCATCCTCTGTCCTTGTATTCCTTTGCAATGGCGCTGCGAAGAAACTCATATCCTAAATCTGGTGCATAACCATGGAAGGTCTCTGCATGACCCATCTCCTCAACTGCTTTCTGTGTTGCAGCGATGATGGACGGAGCGATCGGCTGTGTAACATCACCGATTCCCAGACGGATAATCTTCTTATCCGGGTTTGCTGCACTGTATGCAGCTACCTTCTTTCCGATTGTGGAAAACAGATAGCTTCCCGGAAGCTTCAGATAATTTTCATTTACTCTTACCATTTTTCTCCTCTTTCCGCCATTACGGCTCATTCTTTTTTGCCCAGTATCGAAAGTACCATCTGGGCCGTCTCTATCATATTTACCCCGTTTGCCATGCTGCGCTTTTGCAGATATCGGTGTGCTTCCTCCTCTGTCATGCCTTTTTGTTTCATTAAAAGTTCTTTGGCAAGCGTGATCTGCTGTTTATCCAACATATTTCGCTGTTTTGGCTGCTGACGTGCCTTGCGCTTTTTCGTCTCGCTCGCTTCAACCGCCGCATCGACACTCGCAATCAGCTCATGAACCTTAAGCGGCATCGCCACACATCGAACATTCTTGTCATCGACCTCACTAAGAAAACGCATGGAAGCAAGAAGCAGCATGTCAAACTGATCCGACAGATCTTCTCTTAATTGACTGTAGATCATATCAGTCAGACGATAGCCGCACACGACAATTCCATTGTGCAGATCATCGGCATACTGAAGCGTCTGTGCACCCGAGGTACAGACGGCAACTACGGGGAACCCGTTTTTTACCAAAATATTTCGGATGCTTTTTGCATCCTCCGGTTTGGGAAATGCTACTATCAAGTTTGTCACCGATTTTCCCCCTTTTACACATAAAGTAACGATTCGTGTTGCAGTATCTGTCGTACCATTTACACACAAACATGCAAACCACCTAATTGCGGATGAATGTCTGCAAACAGAACCATCAAATTTTCCTTAATACTTGTTCAGATACTGTCGGGTTTCCCAATCCGTTACATAGGACTGATACTGGCTTACCTCACGTCTCTTAGCTCGGACATACTTGCCTGAAATGTAATCGCCAAGTGTTTCCATTACAAGAGAATCCTTCTCCATCTCCTCTACCGCTTCGGACAAGCTCTCTGGCAAGCGCTTTAAATTCAGTTTTTTGCACTCGTCCTCACTGAGACGATAAATATTTAGTTCTGTGGCCTCTTGCGACTTTAAGCCCTTCTTGATGCCCTCAAGACCAGCTGCCAAAATGCCGGCAAATGCCAGATAGGAATTGACACATGGATCTGGATTTCTTAGCTCAATGTGCATGCGCTGTGCAGAGGTGCGCGGCACGCTGATCAGCGGAGAACGATTGCCGGATGACCATACGATGTACGCTGGTGCCTCATTACCCGGAGCAATCCGCTTATAGGAATTGACAAGTGGGTTCGTCACAGCAGATAACCCTCTGATGTGCTCCATGATACCTGCCATAAACTGATAGCCAATCTGGCTTAAACCGTATGCATCCGCCGGATCCGACAGGATATTGTTTCCTTCCATATCCATGAGTGTTATCTTTAAATGCATACCACAGCCATCGGAATCGTTCATCGGCTTTGGCATAAAGGTGGCATACAGACCATGACGGCTGGCAATTGTCTTGCAGGTCATACGGAAGGTGACAATGTTATCAGCTGCTGCAAGTGCGTTGACTGGCTGCAAATCAATCTCATGCTGATACGGAGAATGCTCATGATAGGAGCTTCTTACGTCAATTCCCATGTCCTCAAGTGCAAGAATAATGTCTCTTCGCACATTTTCACCCGTATCGAGCGGTGCGACATCAAAATAGGAACCATGGCCCTGTGTCTGCAGCATAACCTCGCCGTCCGTATCATACGGGAACAGGCAAAACTCACACTCTGGCGCAATGTATGGATAAATACCCATACGAGCCGCTTCGCGCATAACCTTCTTTAATATATATCGGCTGTCTCCCTCAAACGGAGTGCCATCACATTTATGGATGTCGCAAATCAGACGGGCTACCTTGCCAGTCTGCGGTCTCCATGGAAAGATTTCAAAAGAATCCAGATCTGGATACAGATACATGTCATCTTCTTCAATCCGCACAAATCCGTCAATGCCAGAGCCGTCAAATGAACACTCGTTGTTGAGTGCCTGCTCTAACTGCCCTGCTGTAATTGCAATATTCTTTACGGTTCCAAACACATCGGTAAACTGGAGACGAATAAATCCAACATCCTCCTCTTCTACCATGCGAAGAATATCTTCCTTTGAATATTTCGACATACTGATGATTCCTTTCCGACTTGATTACTTTGCTAACAGGGGACTAACTTTGGTTTTTGCTTGCTAACCCATGCTTTTGACAGTGGGGGCAAACTGCGTTGCCCCCGTTGGCATATTCTTATATTAACATATTTTTGTTCTATGTTCTACACTTTTTTGAAACAATCATTGAACTGTGAACGTACCGAGCAAACTTAATATGCTTTGCCCCAAACAACCATGCGCTTTGCCTTCTTTCCGCAGCATACGCATACGTCGGAGATCTCCTCCTGCTCGAACGGCATACAACGGCTCGTTGCAGACAGCTCTTCCTTTACCTTGTCCTCGCAAGCGCGATCGCCGCACCACATAGCCTTTACAAAGCCTGGCTTGTTTGCAAGGATGTCTTTGAACTCCTCGTAGTTGGTTGCGGTGTAGGTATGGGAATTTCTGTGTGCTCTTGCTCTCTCAAGCATTTCCTTCTGCATGGTCTCAAGAACTTCGCCTACCTTTGCGGAGAGCTCCTCAAAGCTTACGGTGATCTTCTCTCTTGTATCACGGCGAACGATCACTGCCTGTCCTGCCTCGATATCCTTCGGGCCAACCTCAATACGAACCGGAATACCGCGCATCTCAGCCTCTGCAAACTTGAAGCCTGGTCCCTTGTCAGAATCGTCAATCGTGGTTCTGAAGTTCTTTGCCAGCTCTTCTTTAAGTGCATACGCCTTATCCATAACGCCTTCCTTGTGAGCAGCGATCGGGATAACGGTTACCTGTGTCGGAGCAATTCTTGGCGGAAGAACAAGACCACTATCATCACCGTGAACCATGATCAGCGCACCGATGATACGGGTAGTCATACCCCAGGAGGTCTGGTAAACATTCTTTACCTTATTGTCCTTATCAGTAAAGGTTACATCAAATGCCTTTGCAAAGCCATCACCAAAGTTGTGGCTGGTTCCAGACTGTAAAGCCTTTCCATCGTGCATAAGAGCCTCGATGGTGTAAGTAGATACCGCACCTGCGAACTTTTCCTTCTCGGTCTTTACGCCCTTGATAACCGGAATTGCCAGTACTTCCTCGCAGAAATCGGCGTACACATTTAACATCTGAATGGTTCTTTCCTCTGCCTCCTCTGCGGTTGCATGAGCGGTGTGACCCTCCTGCCATAAGAACTCTCTTGTTCTTAAGAATGGACGAGTCTCCTTCTCCCAACGAACAACGGAACACCACTGATTGTATACGCGTGGCAGATCACGATAGGAGTGAATGTCTCTGGAATAGAAATCACAGAACAGTGTCTCAGAGGTCGGACGCACACACATACGCTCTGGCAGTTCGGTCAGTCCACCGTGAGTTACCCATGCTACCTCTGGTGCAAAACCTTCTACATGATCCTTTTCCTTATCCAGAAGGCTCTCCGGAATGAACATTGGCATTGCCACGTTCTGTACGCCGGTTGCCTTAAAACGACGGTCTAATTCGTGCTGGATGTTCTCCCAGATTGCGTAACCATACGGCTTGATTGCCATGAATCCCTTTACACTAGTGTAATCGCACAGCTCAGCCTTCTTTACAACATCTGTATACCACTGTGCAAAATCTTCGCTCATTGAAGTGATTGCTTCTACTAACTTCTTTTCCTTTGCCATGTTAACCTCCATTTTTTCGATGCGGGTGGAATTTTTTCCGAACGTTTTGTCTCTTCCCGAACACCGTCTCGACGAAACTTTGTCGGCGGCTGTAAATGTAAAAATAAAAATCCCCTGTCAGCAACTTTTACTGACAAGGGACCAAATCACACTTTGCTTCGGCGGTACCACCCTTATTAAAACCATACGGTTTTCTCTTTTTTATGCCCGTAACACTGGGCCGCGTCCGGTTTCCCGGAATGCTCCAAAGTAGGTTCGTTCCCGCGCATTTGTATGCTCGCACCAACCGCATACTCTCTGTGAAACCGCCTGAAAGTACTATTCTTTTTCGTCGCATAGGACAGATTTGGCGACTGCCAAAACCTGAATAGTTCCATATTACAAAACAAAAAACATTTTGTCAACCCGTTTTACAGCTGGGAAACAACAAAAATATCGTAAATTGCCTTGATTGCGGTCTCAAACTCAGCGTTTTTCACACCAACAATGATGTTAATCTCACTGGAACCCTGATCGATCATCTTAACATTAACCTTTGCATGAGCCAGTGCGGAGAAGATGCGTCCTGCGGTTCCTCTTGCCTCTCTCATGCCGCGTCCTACGATGGCGATCAGTGCGATGTCTGGCTCAAGATCGAGTACATCCGGGTGAACCTGATGCTTAATTTCAGTTAATACCTTCTGCTCCTTCTCCTCAAACTCCGTCTGATGAACGATAATGGTCATGGTGTCAACACCACTTGGCATGTGCTCGAAGGAGATACCATATTTCTCGAAAGACTCCAATACTTTTCTTCCAAATCCAATCTCGGAATTCATCATATCCTTCTCAATGTTGACTGCGACAAAATCCTTCTTTCCAGCGATACCAGTAATTGTATACTTTGGCAGATGGCAGGTTTTCTCAACGATCATTGTTCCTCTGTCCTCTGGTGCATTTGTATTTCGAATGTTAATCGGAATACCAGCCTGGCGAACTGGGAAAATTGCATCCTCATGAAGAACGGAAGCACCCATATAAGAAAGCTCACGCAGTTCCTTGTAGGTGATGGTTGTGATCGGCTCTGGATTCTTGATGATACGTGGATCTGCGATCATACAGCCAGAAACATCGGTCCAGTTCTCATACAGATTTGCATTGACAGCTCTTGCTACGATGGAACCTGTGATATCGGAACCACCTCTAGAGAAGGTACGAATGGTGCCATCCTCCTCAGCTCCAAAAAATCCCGGAATAACGGCGCGCTCTACACCCTCAAGGCGCTTAGACATAATCTCATTTGTGACAGCTGCATTAAAGGAACCATCGTGATTAAAACGAATCACCTCTGCCGCATCAACAAACTCATAGCCTAAATAATCCGCCATGATAATACCATTTAAATACTCACCACGGGATGCCGCATACTCTTTTCCGGCCTTCGCTGCAAACTTTGACGCAATCTCCTCAAACTGCGTATCAAGTGAAAGGTTCAGTCCAAGACCATTGATAATCTCATTGTATCTTGCCTGAACCTTTGCAAGCTTATCAGAAAAATCCTCATCCTGCTCTGCTGCTGCATAGCAGGTGTAGAGCATATCTGTTACCTTGGTGTCACCAGAAAAACGCTTTCCCGGTGCAGACGGAACCACATAGCGTCTGTCAGCATCGCTGCAGATAATATTCTTTACCTTTGTAAACTGTTCTGCGCTCGCTAAAGAGCTTCCGCCAAACTTAACAACCTTCTTCATAATCGTATCTCCTCTAACTAACATTAGTTGCTGTTCACAAAATCAAATGCGACGTGTGAACGATACAGTCATCGTCTGATCACCTTCCGGTAACTGTTGTTATATTGGTATCATCATTCCAGGAAAATGTCAAGTATTTTCCTGTCACAGGATGACGAAATGACAATTGTGCTGCGCAAAGAGCAATCGCACCACGCGGTCCGTTTACCGATGCTTTGCCATAGCGGCTATCCCCTGCGATCGGCATTCCCGCATGAGAAAGCTGAGTACGAATCTGATGATGGCGACCCGTTTCCAACACAATGCGAAGGCAGTGCCAGCCACCAGTTGGAGATGGACTGTTTAAGTAAGGTGCCATTAGATCGCTTGATTTTACTTCTTGTGTTGGAATTTCTTTCCATGTTAAAACTGCTTTTTTTGCATTCGAATTTGATGGATCGGCTATCGATGCGGTTCCTGTTCGTTTATCTGCGATCAGATAATCCTCCAATCTGCCCTCACAGCTAGAAAGATTTCCACTCACAACGGCCTCATATACCTTAGAAAAGCTTTCCTTTTGCAGCTGGCTGCTTAATGCTGCCGCTGCTTTTTTTGTCTTTGCATAGACCATCACACCTGCAACCGGACGATCTAGTCGGTGAATCACAGCCAAATATGGGCGATCGCTTTTTGTCTTTAAGGATACGTATCCTCGAAGCAAACTCTCCAAATCCATTGCAAAGCTTTTTCCCCGCTGAGATTCCATGCCAAAAGGCTTTTTTACCACGAGAAGGTGCTCATCCTCGTACAGAATGAACACCTTCTGATTGCTATATCCTGCCATCTTATGCCAGATACTTCTTCAGCGCTTCTGCCTTATCGGTTGCCTCCCACGGAAGATCGATATCAGTTCTTCCGAAGTGACCATATGCAGCGGTCTGAGAGTAAATCGGACGTCTCAGGTCAAGCATCTTAATGATTCCTGCTGGGCGAAGATCAAAGTTCTCGCGAATGATGTCAACAAGCTTTGCGTTCTCTACTGCGCCTGTTCCAAAGGTATTTACCATGATGGAAGTCGGATGCGCAACACCGATTGCGTAGGAAACCTGAATCTCACAGCGCTGTGCCAAACCAGCTGCTACGATATTCTTTGCAACATAACGAGCTGCGTAAGATGCAGAACGGTCTACCTTGGTGCAGTCCTTACCAGAGAAAGCGCCGCCGCCGTGTCTTGCCATACCACCATAGGTATCGACAATCAGCTTTCTTCCAGTCAGTCCGCTATCGCCCTGCGGTCCACCGATTACGAAACGTCCAGTCGGATTTACAAAGAACTTGGTATTCTCATCAACAAGCTCAGCCGGAATTACTTCGTCGAATACGTACTTCTTGATATCCTCGTGGATCTGCTCCTGCGTTACATCCGGGTCATGCTGAGTGGAAAGAACAACCGCATCCAGACGTACTGGCTTGTCGTTCTCATCGTACTCAACGGTCACCTGAGTCTTTCCGTCTGGTCTTAAATAGGTCAGCGTACCGTTCTTACGAACCTCGGTCAGTCTGCGTGCCAGCTTATGTGCCAGAGAAATCGGATACGGCATCAGCTCTGGGGTCTCGTTGCTTGCATAACCAAACATCATACCCTGATCACCAGCTCCAGTATCCAGATCATCCTGATCCTCACCTGTCTTTGCCTCAAGGGACTTGTCAACGCCCATTGCGATATCAGTAGACTGCTTATCTAAAGCGGTCATAACTGCACAGCTGTCTGCGCTGAAGCCATATGCTGCATCGGTGTAACCAATCTTACGGATGGTATCTCTTGCTACCTTCTGAATATCAACTTGTGCCTTTGTGGTAATCTCACCCATGATCATAACAAGTCCGGTTGTAGTGCAAGTCTCACATGCAACACGGCTCATCGGATCCTGCTCAAGCATTGCGTCTAATACGGCATCAGAAATCTGGTCGCAGACCTTGTCTGGATGTCCTTCGGTTACGGATTCGGATGTAAATAAATAATGTGCCATGATTTTCCTCTCTGTTTGTAATATTTTCTATATGTCTCGTGTTTACGCAATTCACAGATGCACATTCACAAAACCGCACGCTTGTGCGCCGTCGCTTCGCGACTTTGTTTTGCTCATAAACGTGCATCCACCTCGTCACATTGCTTTGAAAAATCTAACGTGACGTGTGAATTGATAGCGCAAAAAAGGCCCACCCTCTAAGGGGCGGACCGACAAAATTTTATTTATCCGTTCACCTCTTATTGTTCGACTGCAGGCAAGCCTGCTCGCTCAGGTTGGCACCTTCCTCTCCCAAGGGGTTGCCGTGACTTCTCAGATCCTATGTATCTCCATCACTCTGAATAAGGGGGTATATCTGGCTGTTTTACAGCCTTTCTTTTTTGCAAATGGGATTATAAACCTGTTTCTAAAAAAATGCAAGTATTTTTTCGATAACTTTGCATATTTTTTATGGCGATTTTTTCTCAACATTCCAATTCACGGGCAACGCAGCCTAGATTAGCTATTCGTTGTTCCATTCTTTAAACGGAATCTCTGAATATCCTTCTCCGTCTCCACTTCCTCAATGATACCGCCAAGGCTGGTGAGTTTTTCTGCAAAATCCTCGTAGCCTCTCTTAATATAAATGATATCCTCAAGGACACTGACACCCTGTGCAGCCAGTCCGGCAATGACAAGCGCTGCGCCTGCACGAAGATCCGGAACGGTTACGGAAGTACCAGAAAACTGCTCGATTCCGTTGATGATTGCAATATTGCTCTCCACCTGAATGCTTGCGCCCATGCGGTTTAACTCATCGACATAGCGGAAACGATTGTCAAAAATACTCTCAGTCACAACGCTGGTACCACGCGCAAGTGCCAATACAACTGACATCTGTGGCTGCATGTCCGTCGGGAAACCCGGATACGGAAGCGTGTTGACAGAGGTTGCATGAAGTCTTTCTTTACAGACAACACGTACCGCATCATCAAACTCAGAGACCTCACAGCCAATCTCGCGAAGCTTCGAGCTTACGCAGTCTAAGTGCTTCGGGATGACATTCTTTACGGTAATGTCGCCTCTGGTAGCTGCTGCTGCCATCATAAAGGTACCGGCCTCGATCTGGTCCGGAATTACGCTGTACTCGGCTCCATGAAGACTCTTTACGCCCTCAATACGGATCACGTCAGTACCTGCACCCTTAATGTTTGCACCCATGCTGTTTAACATGTTGGCAACATCAACAATATGCGGCTCTTTGGCAACGTTTTCAAGGACAGTACGTCCCTCCGCCAGCGTAGCGGCTAACATAACGTTGATCGTAGCACCTACGGATACCTTATCGAAATAAATACGCGCACCAACCAGTTTTTTTGCATCAACAATAATCATACCATTGCTGATCTTTCCAGTTGCACCAAGCGCACGGAAGCCCTTTAAATGCTGGTCAATTGGACGGCTTCCGATGTTGCATCCACCCGGAAGGGCTACCTCTGCGTGATGATACTTTCCTAAAAGTGCACCGAGCAGATAGTAAGATGCTCTCATCTTCTTCACGTAGCTGTTGTCTACGACACAGCTGCCAATGGTCTTTCCGTTTAATCTTACGGTATGGCGTTCATCTCGTACTACCGCCGCACCGGTCTCGCTGATTGCCTCCAGAAGAATGTTAACGTCCTTAACATCTGGAAGGTTTGTAACTGTGACAAACTCATCTGCCATGATCGCTGCAGCCAGTATTCCAAGCGCTGCATTTTTGGCTCCGCCGATTACGACGTCACCAACCAGCGGATTCCCGCCTTTTATTACATATTGTTCCATATATTCCTATCTCCCGTGAACAGTAACTTTTTTGGAGTCTGATATGCTGAAAAAACACCAGCATGAAATGACTTCACGCTAGCTGCAGGAACTGCTGCCACCTGTTTTCCATTGGCAATTCAGCTTATCTTTGTCTTCGATTTTCGTTTATATATTTTAAGCATTAAGCATTTCGTGCAATATGACGAATTAAACCTGATTATGACTTGCCTATTTTATCAAGTCTGTTTCATTATAACATACTTTTCGCCTTTGTAAACCTCTTCTGAAGAACTTTATGACTTTTATTGCAAAAGGAATACATTTTTGTAACAAGTTTGTAATATTTTTTCTAAAACATATGTTCAAAATCATGGAATAACCGTGAATGTCACTCGAACCCACTTTCGCTGTTCACTTTTTTTTGCTGTCGTGCTTTCGATTCACCGCATTATCGCATTATCGTGTTTTCTTTTCCTTTTTCTTTTTCACACTATAACCAAAGGTACCTAAAATATGATCGAAGGTCTGATACTCTCCGTGTGAGTAAGCGACAAGTTTTGCACGATTTAAGTCTAGCTTTCCCTTCTCATCAAGTAATGACTCATCAACCTGCACTGCTGTCACCTTCGCCAAAAACATATCATGGCTTCCAAGTTCAAGCACCTGCGTGACCTTGCACTCAATATTGACTGGGCTTTCTTTTACAAGTGGAACATTCACAGTGGATGCTTTTTCTCTTGTCAGCCCAGTTGCCTCAAACTTATCCAGATCACGACCAGAGCGCACGCCACAAAAATCAGCCGCTTTGCAGATATCCTTCGACACTAAATTAATGACAAACTCACCGCTCTCTTTTAACATATGGTGAGAATAACGCTCTTTTCTCACGGAAATGTAGGTCATCGCCGGATCGGAACACACGGTTCCGGTCCACGCGATGGTAATTAAATTGTCCTTTCCTGTGCTGTCTGCCGTGCTGACAAGGACAGCTGGTACCGGGTACAGCATGTTTCCTGGCTTCCAAATTTGCTTGCTCATTATTCTTATTTGCTCACTTTCTCTTACTTTTTTGATTATTGCATCATCATCTGAATGCCCGTCATCAGTGCCGGCACAAGCTGCTTCTTTCTGGATACCACACCCGGAAGCTCTACCTTTCCGTCGGTAAGCTCCTTTGAAAATGCATACGAAATGATCTTCTCACAGTTCTTTCCATAGCAAAGAAGCGTCGTACTCTCATCGATAATACTCGTGAGCATCATAAAGATCATGTCAACCTTCTGCTGCTCAGCTGCGTTCTCAAGATACGCTGGCATACGATTGCACAGCTCGGAAAGCTCATCCGGATTCATAGAGCTGATCTGTGCCACACCGACTTCAAGCGATTCCATCGTAAAACGCTTATAATCCTGGAAGAAAATCTGCTCTTCTGTCTTGTTCTTTAAATTGCTGCCTGCCGCAAACATTTCCTTTGCAAAGCTTTCCAGATCAATCTTTGCAATCATGCCAAGTTTTTCTGCCACCATACGGTCAATTGCCGTACAGGTCGGAGAACGGAACAACAGCGTATCAGAGATAATCGCACCACATAAAAGTCCTGCAATCTCTCTGCTGATTGGAATATTCTGCTCCTGATACATCTGATAAATAATAGTCGCGGTGCAGCCAAGCGGCTGATTTCGAAAATAAACAGGTGTCATCGTCTCAATTGTGCCTAGGCGATGATGGTCGATAATCTCAAGAATCTGTGCATCCTGAATACCGCGCACAGCCTGTCCGCTCTCGTTATGATCGACAAGAATAACCTGCTTTTTCTTTGCACCAAGCAAATTTCTACGAGAAATTGTGCCCAAATACTGACCCTGGCTATTGATAATCGGGAAGTCACGGTGACGAACCGATGCCATCGTATCGCGAATATCGTCGATAAACTCATCCTCCTCGAAGGTAATCAGATGATCGCGCTTCATAAAATAGCTGATCGGCATACTCTGATTGATGAAACGCGCTGCTGTGAAGGTGTCAAATGGTGTACTGATGACCGTACAGCCGCGCTCCTGTGCGAGCTTACGGATTGTCAAAGATACAGGCGCACCCTCGCAGACAACAATACAGTCTGCCTCCATCTCGATCGCACACAGCTGAGACTCGTAACGATTTCCCAAAATTACTAAGTCATGCTTGCTGATATAGCTCTCCATCAGATCCGGATTCGCTGCGGCGACAAGTACCTTTCCCTTTGTATAGTAAGCTTTCTCATCTCCAATTAAAAGCGTACCCTCAAGTGTGTCGACGATGTTGCTGTAGCGTGTGTGTGCAGTCGACAAAATTTCACTGTCATAGGCCTCCATAAAGGAATCCGTAATATCACTGACAGTAAGCACACCCTCCAAGCGCTTTCTATTTACAACAGGAACGGTTACGACATGCTCATCCTTCATAATACGCCATGCAGTCTTCAAGGAAATATTTCGCTGAACACCCGGTGTTCTTCGAAAATCAATATCTCTTACCTGCGTGCGCACATCCTCCACAAGCTCCGGCTCCGAAATTCCAAAATAATCGAGCACATATTTTGTCTCCTCATTGACACGTCCAGCCCGGCAGGCAGCGTATTCTTTGCCATCTTTTGCTGCATTTTTTAAATTTGCATAAGAAATCGCCGAACAAATCGAATCGGTATCTGGATTTCGGTGACCTACCACAAAAACTTTTGCCATTTCCTCTTTTTCTTCCATCATTTTGCCTCCATTGTTCACAATTTGTTTACAGTACATTCATATTAAGGCCACATCTGATTTTTATACTTTATACATAAAGAAAAAGAAAATTTCTTCTTTTCTTTATCCATTTTGCATATAGTGTTTTTCATAATCGCCCCGGTCATCTCCCTCAAGATACCGGGGCCTCCTCTTTGTCTGGTTTTCTTTTTTGTATATTTCTTCCAAATCCCGTTTTCCCATTCAAAGCCCCCTTTTGTTCATAGGTTCACAAGCAAAAAAGGCTCTGCACAATTTATGCAAAGCCCATTTTTGTGATTAATTTTGTGCACTCTCGGACTCTGTCTCTTCGTTTTCTGTCTGTGTGAGTGTTTCCGCTTCGGAAGCATCCTCAGAAGCTACTGCCTCAGATGAAGTCTCCTCGTCGGATGAAGTTTCAGACTCAGAAGACTCCTCAGAGGAAGCTTCTTTCGATTCGCTCTCAGTCTGATCTTCTGTATCCTCTTTCTGAATGTTTGCCATATCAGAAAGAAGAAAACTTGTGGAACCGTAGGTCGGAAGTGCGGCCTGCTTTGCCTGATACTTATTATAGATGGAAACGCCCATCGCACCACCTACACATGCGATAAACACAACAACTGCTCCCCACATGGCTGCCATGGTCAGGCGCTCTTTGCGCTTTTCCTTTTTGATATTCTCACGGCGGTTTTTCTTGTAATCCTTATACTTATCCACCTTTTTCTGACTCATCGTGTACCACCTTTCCTTTGCAGGCGTTTTCGTTCCTGCAAGAACTGTTTAAAAGTTTATCACACTTTTGTGAAAAAATCTAGTTGTTTTTATGCAGTCACACCCTGGATGTGATAAAAGTTCGCGTAAACACCATTCTTCGCCATGAGTTCCTCGTGCGTACCTTCCTCTGCAATGCCATTTTCAGTCAAAACAAGGATTCGCTTTGCATTTCGAATCGTGGAGAGGCGATGTGCGATGACGAGTGTTGTGCGGTTCTTTGCCAGATGCTCGAGGGAATCCTGAACGATTTTTTCACTCTCGTTATCGAGTGCGGAAGTGGCCTCATCAAAGATTAAAATCGGCGGATTCTTTAAGAATACACGGGCAAGCGATAATCGCTGCTTTTGTCCGCCGGAAAGCTTCACTCCACGCTGTCCGATATCGGTATTATAACCGTCCGGCAGCTGCATGATAAATTCGTGTGCGTTGGCATTCTTAGCCGCTGCGATAATTTCCTCATCGGTTGCATCCGGTTTTCCATAACGAATGTTGTCTTTTACCGTTCCAGCAAACAGATAGACATCCTGCTGCACAATTCCGATGTTGCGTCGCAGGCTTTTCTGTGTCATTTTTCGAATATCCATGCCGTCGATGTCGATCTCACCGGCGCTTACATCGTAGAAACGCGGAATCAAACTGCACATGGTTGTCTTTCCGGCACCAGAGGAACCGACAAGTGCTACATACTCGCCCGCTTTAATATCAAGTGTCAGATGAGACAATACGTTGGTATCGGTATCCACATAGTGGAATCCAACGTCTTTAAAGGCAATGTTTCCTTGTAAGGTACCTGCATCTACTGCATGTTTGTCGTCGACGATATCTGGCTCGACATTCATGATCTCAAGGAAACGCTCATAACCGGAAGCACCATTTTGAAACTGCTCGGTGAAACTGACGAGACGCTTGATTGGGTCAGTAAAGTTATTGATATAGAGCATAAAGGTAACGAGATCCGATACCTCGAGTGTCTTCTTTGTTAAAAAAACAGCACCGGCAGAGACAACCACGATGGTCACAAGTGTCGTGAACACGCCCATACCGGAGTTATAGATACCCATGATCTTATAGGATGCTTTTTTACTCTCCAAAAATGCATGATTTCCATCCTGAAATTTGCCCATCTCAGCCTCTTCGTTTCCGAAGCTTTTGACAACACGAACACCAGAAAGGCTATCTTCGATCTGTGCATTGATATCGGCAATGCGGTCACGGTTTCGCTTGAAGGCACGCTTTAATTTTCCATTGTAGATATAAGCAAATGCAAGCATAAACGGAAGAACTGCCGCTGCACACAGTGCAAGTCCGGTATGAATATTCATTAAAATAATCATGGTTCCGACAAATTTGATGATGGAGATCACCACATCCTCCGGACCATGATGGAACAGCTCACTAATATCAAATAGGTCATTCGTGACTCTTGACATTAACTGTCCGACCTTTTGATTATCAAAGAAGCTAAAGGACAGCTTCTGATAATGGTCAAAGATCTCGGTTCGCATGTCGGTTTCCATCTTGGCACCCATGTTGTGACCGACTGTTGCAATAAAATAGTTGCAGATAAACTCAACCGCTACCAGACCAAGCATGACAATAGCTAACACGGCGATCTCTTTTAATGCCTGATCCGGCTCCTCATAGATAACCGTGCCTGTGATATAGCGCACTATCATTGGAATGACAAGCGTTACCACAGCTCCCATGATTGCAAAAAACATGTCGGCTGCAAAGCTTCCCAGATATGGCTTATAATAGTGCGCAAATTTTTTCCATTTGTTTTCTTTTTTATTCATGATATTCTCTTTTTCTCTCACTACGTTTAACAGGGAAGCCACGGGGATTCCCCATGGCTTCTCGCTTTTCGTATTTTTATTTATTCTCTCGCTTTTCGTATTCTATTTACTTTTTTACGACTTTACTTTAATACCATCTTTGCAGCACCATAGATACCTGCATCGTTTCCAAGCTTTGCCAAAACGATCGGCACCTTGTTGTCTCCTGCGATAGTTGCAAACTTGTGATAATACTTTGTGATCACATCAATCAGAATCTGGCCAGCCTTTGATACTCCGCCGCCGATAACAAATACATCTGGGTCAACGGTCAGTGCAACAGTTGCAATTACCTGTCCAAGATACTTTCCAAGTGTCTCTACTGCCTGAAGTGCAAGAGCATCCTCTTCCTTTGCTGCATCGAATACATCCTTTGCCGTAACATTCTCGAATGCGCGAAGTGCGGAAGCTTCATCGCTTGCTGCAAGAAGTTTCTTTGCGATACGAACAACGCCAGTTGCAGATGCGTACTGCTCCAGACATCCATGGTTTCCACAGTTGCAGGCAGCCTCCTCGTCTGGATTTACAGTGATATGACCCAGCTCACCGCCTAATCCTCTGTGGCTTGGTGCGATCTCGCCATTCATGATGATTCCACCGCCAACACCAGTTCCAAGTGTCAGAAGAACAACGTCTAAGTAGCCTTCGCCGCCGCCCTTCCACATCTCGCCAAGTGCTGCAACGTTTGCATCATTTCCAGCTTTTACCGGAATGGATAACAGTGCGGATAACTCCTTGGCCGGGTTCTTGTCCTTCCAGCCTAAGTTTACACAGACTGATACGTAACCATTATCCATGGTCGGTCCTGGAACACCAATGCCTGCTCCGGCAACATCTTCCTTTGCGATCTTCTTCTCAGCAAGCTTACTCTCCACTGATGCCGCAATATCACCCAGAATATGCGCGCCGCCCTCTTCCTTTCTTGTTGGGATTTCCCACTTGTCAAGAAGCTCACCCTCTGTCGTAAAAAGACCAAGCTTTACGGTAGTTCCGCCTACATCAATTCCAAAACAATACTTTTTCATTTTCATCCTCCATGTCGTTTTGTTTTCGCCACAGCGCATAATTGCTTTTGTTTTGCTGCCGCTTATGTTTGTTAAAAGTATATCATAGCAACTTGTGGTTTTCAATGGGATATCTTATTTTATTAACGGTTGCATTTTTGCTTTTGCTTCGCTATAATAGTGGCAGCAAACAACTATCAGAAAGGACAAACACATGAGCAGTATGCACAGCAGACCGGCCAGAGACCGTTATTTCAATGATTTCTTTCGTTACATTAGTAACTCCGGACAATTTTCCAAAACAAAGCAGTTTATTCAACACGGCGACACCAGTGTTTACAGCCATTGTGTTGCCGTTGCCTACGTAAGCTTATGGTTTTCGTATCGACTGCATTTGTCTGTTTCCAAGCAGAGTCTACTGATGGGCGCATTTTTACACGACTATTTTCTCTATGACTGGCACGAGAAGGATCC
This sequence comes from Lachnospiraceae bacterium, assembly GCA_052273485.1. GTDB lineage: Bacteria > Bacillota > Clostridia > Lachnospirales > Lachnospiraceae > Anthropogastromicrobium. The sequence goes on along the minus strand of DAVZID010000008.1, from coordinate 17,779 downwards.
AAGCCATCGCTTGCATGGCTTTACGCATCCAAAGCGCGCACTTGTAAATGCAAACGCGGACTGGAATTTAAGCTCGCGCACGCAAAATATTATCCTGCGCCATATGTTTCCACTGACCCCGGTACCACCGACCTGCCGTGAAGCATGGCTTGTATGTCTAGCTGACAAGGCTTGCGCGCTTGCCGAAACCTTTCATATGTCTGAGCAATTTTTTAATAGCATTCATTATCCATATGACATAAAAAATCCCAGACCATGGTAATCCCCATGGCCTGGGCCTATTTTTTCAACAGTATTTTAACACCATTTTCGTATCGTTTTAACACAATGTCTGCTTTTTAATAATTCCAAATCCAAGCGGATACGGACCCGTATGAACACCAATTGTTGCTCCAATCTGGAAAATCGGACAATCCTTTTCGGTGATCAGCCCGCCAAGTGAGTCAACCGCTTGCCTTTGGAATGCAACTGCCTCGTCATAATCGTAACCAAATCCAACGCAAAGCTGCCATTTCTTCATATCAATAGTTTCTTCCTTGATATACTGCTTTAACAGTTCAATTACCTTGACCTGAGATGCCTTTCTGCTTCTGCTGATACCAGAGTTATAAATTTCGCCATCCTTTAAGGTGATTAACGGCTTAATGCCAAGTACGGATGCAGCAAGACCGGACAGCTTTCCGATACGTCCGCCATGCTTTAAATAATCAATGTTTCCGATGGTGAAGAAGATTCGGCCACTCTCTCGAATGGAAAGAAGTTCCTTTACGCAAGCGTCCATCGGCACGCCACTGTTGCACATCTTTGCTGCCTGAAGCACAAACAGTCCCTGTAAAACTGTGTTAACCATCGAATCAATGACTTCAATTTTCGCATCCGGATACGTCTCTAAAAGAATGTTTTTTGCATTTGTTGCAGACTGCACAGACCCACTAAACTTCGAGGTAATGCAAATGCAGACAATGCCCTTGCCTTGCTTTAAAATTGGCTCAAATGCCTCGATATAGTCCTGTACGGATGGCAAAGAGGACTTTGGAAAGACGTTTTTATTATCGACCATTTTCTGATAGAAATCGCGAATGCCGATGTCTATGCCTTCCTTCATATAGGTCTTCTCATCAAATGAGACATAAAACGGTACTACCGTGATGTTTTCTTTGGCTGCAAGATCCTTTGGCAGATCACAGGAGCCATCTGTAATAATGCAATAGTCTGACATAAAACTCGAACCTTTCTGTTTCTTTTCCCTTTCTTTATTCTTATTTTTTATTTCTGCTTCTTGATTGCGAATGATTGCTCGCAATTGCTTTTTTCTTTTTAGCCGTAGTTGGCTTTTTCTCTTCTGCATCATGGTATCACTATTTTCATGTTGTGTCAACAATAAAACGAAATATGGTTTTTAAAACTATGTTACGATGTTTTTTTCGCAAACTGTACCATTCTTTTTTCACAAAATTATTACGGTTAACCCTATACTCATTTTGGTTTCTTAACACAATTCAGTTACCTTATATAGATAACTATTGCCTCTTTTTCCGGTTCGTTCTACCAAACCCAACTGCCAAAGAACGAGTAGTGTTGTTCCAGCTAGACCTCTTGGGATCTTTACAGTTTTTGCAAAATCTGCACTTGTAAAGTTCTCTTCTAATTCCAATGGCAATAATTGAAGATAATCTTGCGTGCTATCTAAGATCACTTCATCCTCGAGGCGAAGCGGCAAGCGGTCATAACGCTCAGAACCACGCTTTTTATCTTTGCTCCAACCATTTAACAGACGATATTCTTCCATATCCATCAAGACGAGACGGATGTGAAGATTTGAATTATTTAAAAAGGTGCGGATCGTATAAAGCTCTTTGAATGCAAGGTAGGGATTTCCCTTTTTCGGCGATTTTCGTTTCTGCGTAATCTCGCCAGTTGTCTCATCAATCCAGCAGACCCACTTATCATAAGGGATTGGATATACAACGGTAACTGGATACAACGGCAGAAATTTTTCAAGCTTTGGCTTTAGGCGATACAGCGCGCGCGTTTGAATTTCAATGACTTCGCTGCCTGTGAAAATATCTGCAACACTCTTTTCAAGTGGAATTTCATGGTGCGCCGAATCAGACTCATAATAATATTTTAAAACCGCATGAACTGTCTTTTCCGAAAGTGTCCCGATTCCATCGCGCACATGATCTTTTCCCACAACCTTATCAAGCGCATATAAAAAACGTTCACGCTGCTCTTTTGTGGTACGTATCACCTCCGTTTGTCTTTCTTTTGCCATCTGTTGTATCCTCCAATTGCCAGTTTGCTAGTTTCCAGCAATTCTATTTTTCTTCTTGCATTTTTTCTTTTTTTGTATATAATATGTATATAGCACAATGTAGTTTCAAAAACTACATATAAAAGTTTAAGTATTTATTTTTTCTTCATATAAATTCTTAGGAAAGGCAGGTACTACTATGAACACTTCCGCAGCACTTTATGGCACGACGGGCCAACTTTCAAATACAAGCTTTGCAAACGATTCCGCCAGACGCCATACCCTCTATATGAAAGACCCAGCAAGCGCCATCACTCATTTTATCGGTGCGATTTTTTCGCTTGGTGCATCGGCTCCGCTTTTAATCAAGGCGGCACAGACGCACAATCCGGTGAGTGTTATTGCTATGGCAATTTATGCCATCAGCCTTGTTGCACTTTATTCGGCAAGCACCGCTTACCACACCATTCCAGCTGGACATAAATATGAGGAAACCTTGAAAAAACTTGATCACATGATGATTTTTGTTCTGATTGCCGGAAGCTACACACCGGTGTGTCTGTTGGCGATTCCAGGCATAACTGGTTACCTTTTACTCACCGCCGTATGGGGCATTTCTCTTCTTGGCATGGCCTTTAAATATTTCTGGGTTTACTGCCCGAAGTGGATTTCCTCTGTTTTGTATATTGCACTTGGCTGGGCATGTATCTTTGCCTTCCCACAGCTGCTTACAACAATGAGCACAGGATGCTTCTTATGGCTTTTCGCCGGTGGCCTGATCTACACAGTTGGCGGTGTAATTTACGCGCTGAAGCTCTCCGCTTTTGAAAAGCGCCATGTAAATTTCGGATGCCACGAAATCTTTCATCTGTTTGTAATGGCAGGAAGCTTCTGCCACTATATTGTGATGTATGTATATCTGCTGAAATAAAATTTATCTACGAAAAAAGCCCCGAAAAGGGGCTTTTCATAACCTTCCGGGGCATTCGCCGTCACACAAGCTTTGCTGCTAGCGCATTTATCTGCTCCTGCACCTGCGCCTTTACCAGTTCTGTAACAGCACCGCGCACCGTGACAACGGTTTCTGCGACGGTCAGCTTCTTACATCCTTCCAGCATCTGTTTCATAACCTTTGCTGCCATTGGCGCCCAGCTGCCGTTCTCAATAAATCCAACGGTGCGATTCTGATAATTGTGCTCGACAAGCTGATTGAGAAACGTCTTCATGCATGGAGAAACGTCTGCATTGTAGGTGATCGACGCTAACACTAAGCTGCTGCAGCAAAATGCATCGGCTACGGCCTGTGCCATATCGCATCTTGCCAAATCATGAACGATTACTTCCTGTCCATTTCGTCTAAGTGTGTCAGCTAACATAAGCGCTGCCTCTTTTGTATTTCCATACACCGACGCATACGCAATCACAACCGCCTTTTTCTCCGGTGTATAAGAGGACCACAGCTGATACAGATTCAGGTAATGGCCCAAATCGCGATCAAGAACAGGACCATGCAGCGGACAAATTGTTGCAATATCAAGCGCTGCCGCTTTCTTTAATAATGCCTGAACCTGAGCACCATATTTTCCGACAATGCCGATATAGTAGCGTCTTGCCTCATCATCCCATGGCTCCTCACGGTCGAGTGCACCAAACTTTCCAAAGCCATCCGCGGAGAATAATACCTTCTCGCTGCTCTCATATGTAACCATAACCTCCGGCCAGTGAACCATCGGTGCCATTACAAAATGAAGGGTATGGCTGCCAAGTGAAAGCGGCTCTTTTTCGGTTGCCTGAATACGTCTGTCTGCATAATCGGTTCCGAAGAACTGTTTCATCATGACAAATGCCTTTGCGGTTGCAACGACAACTGCCTGTGGATATGCCTCCATAAAACGGCTAATGTTTGCAGAGTGATCTGGCTCCATGTGCTGGACAATCAGATAATCTGGCGTGCGACCTGCTAATACGGTCTTCACGTTGTCCATCCATTCTTCTCCAAAATGAGCATCCACAGTATCCATAACCGCAATCTTCTCATCGAGAATTACATACGAATTGTATGACATACCGTTTGGCACGTGGTATTGTCCCTCAAATAAATCGACCTGATGATCATTTACTCCAACATAACGAATTGTTTCTGTCACAGTTTTCACCTTTCCTTTCTCATGTGATAAATCTGATGTTTTTTGTAACCTACCGGGTTAACCAAGTCACATCACTCTGCCAGTCCAAACGCATCATGTACCGCATTCATCGCGCGCACAGCATCTTTCTCTGGAATCAGCACGGTAATACGAATCTCCGAGGTTGCAATCATGTTGATGTTAATGTTTTCATTGTACAGACACTCAAACATCTTTGCCGCAACACCCGGGTGAGACATCATACCAGATCCGACAACAGACAGCTTCACGACATCGCAGTTATACTCGACATGATCAAAGCCAAGCTGCTCCTTGCAGCTATTTAACAGATTGACTGCATCCTCCAAATTGTTATGTGACACGGTAAAGGAAATATCCTTTGTGCCGTCACGGCCTACCGACTGAATAATGATATCGACATTGATATTGTTTTTTGCAAGCGTGTGAAACAGCTTAAATGCGCTGCCTGGCACATCTGCGATTCCGATTACAGAGATCCGGTCTGCCTCGCGATCAAGTGCCACACCGCTAATCAACATTCTTTCCATTCTCTTTGCTACTCCCTTCACGATTGTTCCTTCAGATTCATTTAAGCTAGAACGTACAACAAGCTGTACACCGTATTTCTTTGCCATCTCAACGCTTCGACTGTGCAATACACCTGCGCCGAGTGCCGCTAAATCAAGCATCTCATCATAGGAGATTTCGTCAAGCTTTCTGGCGGTCGGCACCAGTCTAGGGTCAGCTGTGTAAACACCGTCTACATCGGTGTAAATCTCGCATGCATCGGCATGAAGCACGGCTGCAAGCGCAACGGCTGTCGTATCCGAGCCGCCACGTCCAAGTGTCGTGTAATCATCGTACTTGTTGACACCCTGAAAACCGGTCACAATTACAATCTTTCGATCATCCAACTCACGGCGAATGCGCTCCGTGTCAATCTTTTTTAAGCGTGCATTTCCATAAGCGCTTGTTGTCTTCATCGGTACCTGAAATGCATTTAATGAAACGGCGCGCACACCAAGCTTTGCCATCGCCATTGCCATAAGCGATACCGACATCTGCTCTCCGATCGTAAAGAGCATATCCATCTCTCGCTTTGGCGGATTTGGATTGATCTCTTTTGCCTTGTCGATCAACTCATCCGTATACTTTCCCATTGCAGAAAGAACGACTACCACATCATTTCCAGCTTCGTAATCGCGGATGCAGCGCTTTGCCACATTAAAAATTCTGTCCTTATCGGCAACTGAAGTTCCGCCGAATTTTTTTACTATCAGCATGTTCACTCATTTCTCCGCCACAGGCAGCTGTCTTAAAAAGTTGTCTTAAACATCTGTTTTCAATAACTGGCCTGGGCGGTTCTCTTTTTTTCTTCTATAATATTATGATGTTGGGGTCAAAAGGTATTTTGCCCCCAACTAATATCCACGAATTGCTCCGTTGCTGAGAACTTTCGCAATTCTAAAACCATTCGGATTCGCTGATTTTCCTTGAAAATCGCTGCATCCTCATGTTTTTGCGGGTCCCAAGCTCCAAAACCTAATCGTGCAAGCACGAACGGCTTTTGGAGCTTTTGACCCTGGTATCATATTATATTTCCTTCAATACAAGCACGCCATATGGTACAAGCGTATACGTACCGTTAATTGTCTCTCCCGTTAGGAGATCCTTGACTGCCTTTTGTGTGGTGATCTCACAGCTTTGTGCCTTATAATTTAACACAAAATATTCCTCGCCGCGCTTTGTAAGCTCACAGCCTTCTGGAATGTCAAGCCACGGTGCCGGTGTTTTAATGCCAAGCTCCTCTAAGAACGCATCTGCTGTCTCCTCGGCAAAGCAGCCGCCAAAGTACAGTGCGATTCCTTTTCCCGTCTTCTTTGTCACGAGCGCTGGTTTTCCATCGTAATAATTGCCTTCGAAAAAGCCCTCTGCCGTTCCGCCAAATTCGGTTGTAAGTACATCGTTAAATACCGGTGCCGGAATGCGTTTTCCATTCCAATTTACATACTCCATCGGTTCACCCGGCGCAAGGAAGGTAAAGTCCTCGACGGTTGTTCCACAAAGCTTCGCCACCTCACCCGGCATTGGCTGCATTGGGCAGCGTCCGTAGATATCCTTGTATCCGGTGCGGCAGCCCATGATCAGTTTTCCGCCATTTTCCACGTACTGGGTCAAATGTGCAGCGCGCTCTTTCGTGAAAATCGCAGCATGCGGATAGACAAGAAGATCGTACTTTGACAGATCTTCTGGCTTTGTTTCGTCTCTGAAATCCACAAAATCAAATGGGATATGCTTTTTTTGAAGAGAACGAAACCATCCGTCTGTGCTGAAATTGCGAAGCGGACCATGCCATACATCCTTCTGTCCATCCCACTCGTTGTCGTAGTCACACAAAATGCCGACGGCTGCCTCATACGGGTGACCTGCCGTGTCCTTGATTGCCTCAAAATCAGCTTTTACCAAAGACAATTCTTCCAGACGGCGGTTCGGACGATTGCAATAATCATTTAATCCATGCCAATAAATCTCAGTTCCAAAGGAGCAGGTTCTCCAACGAAAATAGCTTACAAAATCAGCGCCGTGTGCAACGGACTGCATCGTCCAAAGACGCAGTTGTCCTGGCTTCGGGCTTGCCTGATGAATGCGGAAATTCCAGCCACCCGGTCCTGCCTGCTGCTCCATGATTCCAAACAGTGGAGAGATGGCTCTTGTTTTTGCCAGATTAAAGGAAGAATTTCGATCCTTTAAATCGTGCTCGCCGCCGTCCGGGCGATCCATCGCGTAGGCAAAGTTTGGATAGCTGTCGTACATGATAAAGTCCACACCAGACTCCATCAGTTTCTGATAATCCAGATTTCCAAAAATACCATTTGTCGTGATGAAACGATTTCCAGCTGTCTCTCTTACGATTGCCGCCTGCAATGCCAGATAGTGAACTGCGCTGTGAGAGATAAAGCGAACTTGCTCAAGCTGCATATGCGGATTGGCAATTCCAGTACCAGCGGTGCTTCTTCTTGCCAAATGAATCTGATTCCAATCGGTGTAAGTCTGGCTCCAAAACACCGTACCCATCTTCTCGTTTAAGTTGTCAAGAGTGCCAAAGCGCTCCTTTAAAAATGCACGGAAGGCCTCATGGTCACTCTTAGAATAATACTCATTTGTCTCACAGTTGACTTCATTGTCAAGCTGCCAGCCAATGATGCAGTCATACTTATTAAAATGCTCTGCCATGCGTCTTGTGATCTTCTCACAGAACTCCAAATACTTTGGTGACGTCAAATTGTGCTGCCATCTCATGCCATGGTACATCAAATTGCCATCGCCATCGGCATTTAATGTCTCCGGATAGTTTTCGGACAGCCATGCAGGTGGTGTCGCCGTCGGTGTACAGAAGATGACCTTCATCTGTTCCTCGGTAGCGAGCGTTAAAAATTCATCCCAGAATGAAAAATCGTACTTTCCTTCCTCTGGTTCCATAAGTGCCCATGAAAACTCGGCAAGACGAATTACTTCAATTCCATACTGCTTCATGCGCTGCAGATCGTCACGCCACAGCGCGCGATCCCAGTGCTCTGGATAATAGCAGACACCAAGTGTCAATTTTTCCATTTCGATTGAATGTCTCATTTTGTTATCGTACCTATCCTTTCCCTTGTCTGATGAACCTTTCTGTATTTTCCTTTCATTGTGCGCTTTGGAAGCTCCTCGAGTACAAGCGCACCCTTGCCATTTAAAATCTCGACATAGGTGATGCTCTCGCGGATATCAATCGCACCAATATCGGTCTTTCCGTCCACTCCATCAATGCTGCTGATCGCGCCAACTACGTCGCCGCTTCTGAGCTTTGACTTCTTTCCGCCTCCGATCGTCAGATTCATGATCTGGCCGCCAAACACGTCCTGCTTTTTCTTCTTGCGCGGACGCTTCTGACGCTGACGCTTTAAAAAGGCGTTTCGTGCGGCCTCGACATCCTCTGCCGCTGGTGCTTCGAGGATCGTCAGCTTCACACCGGTAAAGCCTTCGATGGCATTTCGCATCTTTCGCTCATCGTCGCGAATTAAACTGACCGCGCGTCCCGTCTCCCCGGCACGTCCGGTTCGCCCGATGCGGTGTACATAGACCTCCTTGTTTGTCGGAAGGTCATAGTTAAAGACGTGTGTGATGTTTTGAAAATCGACGCCGCGCGCCGCCACATCCGTTGCGATCAGAATGCGAAACCCCTGCGCTCTGAAATCCTCGATCGTGCGTGTTCGCACCTTCTGGTCGATCATGCCATGCAGCATACCACAGGCGATTCCTTCTTTTCTGAGGCGATAATACAATACCTCAACCATCTCTCTTGTGCCGCAGAATACCATCGCGTTATCCGGATTTTCCATCGTAAGAATATCAAGAAAGAGCGGAAGCTTCTTCTCATCCTCGTCGACAAAATAGCCAAATTGCTCGATCGTGTCTGCCGTCTCAGTATCATTTTCAATCTTAATCTCAAGCGGATCGTGCATAAACTCTGCGGCAAGAGCCTCTAAGCGCTCGCCCATCGTTGCCGAAAACAGCATAAAGACTGGCTTTCCCTCAAGATGCATCAAAATATTTTTGACATCCTCGATAAAGCCCATGTCGAGCATCAGATCTGCCTCGTCGATGACGACATAGCGCACCTTTGACAGATCAAGTGTGCCTCGCTTGCAGTGATCAAGAACGCGTCCCGGCGTACCCACTACGATATGGGATTTCTGCTTTAACGTCAAAATCTGCTTTTCCATCGGAAAGCCGCCGTAAAGCACCGGCACCTTCAGACGCTTAAAACGTCCAATCGCATACAACTCATCCTTTACCTGAAAGGCCAGCTCTCTTGTCGGCTCTAGGACAAGCGCCTGCGCAGTATTTTGCTCCCATTCGATATTGTTACAGACCGGAATGGCAAATGCGGCTGTCTTTCCGCTTCCTGTCTTTGACTTTGCAATGATGTCGCGCCCCTCTAAAATTGTCGGTATCACGGCTGCCTGAATCTCGGTCGGCTGTGTGTAGCCGAGCGCGTCAAGTGCATTTAAAATTCCCTCCTCAAGTGGGTACTGCCGAAACTGATTTTCCATACTTTTTTGTGTTTTCCTTACTCTTGTTTTCTCTATTTTCTAGGTTTTCGTTTCCCTTAAACGGACCATCAGCCAAGCTGTCCGAGAATAGATGTACCGATCGTTTTCTCTGGCATCTTTACACCAAAGTTATCTGCAATCGATGCACCAATTACAGCGAAGCAATTCTGATCGTCAATTCTTCCGCTCGTCTTCATGGACGGAGAATACGCTAAGAACGGAACGCGCTCCTTTGTGTGATCGGTTCCCTTAAAGGTCGGATCGTTTCCATGGTCAGCGGTTACGATTACCAAATCATCGTCGTTCATCTTCTCTAAGAACTTACCAAGCAGTACGTCAAATTTCTCAAGCTCCTCTGCATAGCCCTGTGGATTTCTTCTGTGACCCCACAGTGCATCAAAGTCAACAAGATTGGTGAAGCACAGTCCGGTAAAGTCCTGATCTAATTTCTCGATGGTCTGCTCCATTCCTTCTACGCTGCTCTTGGAGCGCTCTGCCTCTGTGATGCCCTCTCCGTCAAAGATATCACGAATCTTTCCGATACTGATGACATCAAAGCCAGCTTCCTTTAATGCGTCCATTGCGGTCTTTCCATACGGCTTGAGCGCATAGTCGTGACGATTTGAAGTACGCTTAAACTCGCCCTTTTTCTTACCAACGTATGGTCTTGCAATCACACGGCCTACCTTCCACTCTGGCTTCATGGTCAGCTCTCTTGCGATCTTGCAGCAGCGATACAGCTCATCCAGTCCAAAAGTCTCCTCATTTCCACAGATCTGAAGAACAGAATCGGAGGAAGTATACACGATCATGGCACCTGTCTTAATTTCTTCCTCTGCGAGTTCGTCTAAAATCGCAGTTCCGCTCGCTGCCTTGTTTCCGATGACGCGATGGCCAGTTCTCTTCTCTAATTCCTCAATCAGCTCCTTTGGAAATCCAGTGTCGGTGAAAGTCTGAAATGGAGTCTTGATCTCAAGACCCATCATCTCCCAGTGGCCGGTCATGGTATCTTTGCCGTTGCTGGCCTCATTTAATCTGGCATATTTTCCAATGCGCTCGGTCGGCTGCGGGCCAGTCAGTACTGGAGCCGGATGCAGCTCGGTCAGACCCATGCGGATCAAGTTTGGGATCTTGATGCCTGGCACCTTATCAGCGATGTGACCAAAGGTATCACAGCCTGCGTCTCCATATTCGGCTGCGTTATCCATGGCACCGATTCCGAACGAATCGATAACAATTGTAAAAATCCGACGATACTTCATAAAAAACCTCCTGAAACTACTTTGTTTTCTCTGGCTTTTAGTATACCAAAAAGGAAATTTTCTGTAAAGTCTTTTGGGGCAGGCACCGAATGGTACCTACCCCAATTCTAACGTTTATAAAGTCTTTTCTTCTGGCAGCTGTGCCTGCTCCGATGTAACTGCATCCACGCGGTTAAGCTGTACAATCGCCTTAAACAAATCGCCATCGATGACAAGATGAAGCGATCCATTTTGAAGACGCATTAAGCTTTGCGCAATGGACAATCCGAGTCCGTTTCCGCTAGTGCTTCTGGAATTATCGCCTCGTGTGAAGCGCTCAAAAAGCTCTTCCTCGGATAAATTCAGCTGGTTTTTGGAAATATTTTTCACTGTAATCTCAACCTGATCATGCTCCTTGACGGATACATCCAGGTAGACACGCGTATGCTCGAGTGCATACTTGCAAATGTTTCCCAGCAAATTATCAAAAACTCGCCACAGCTGGCTTCCGTCTGCCATAACGAAGATTTCCTCCGGTGACGGCGATGTGATCAGCGTTAAATTCTGTTTGCCAAGGCGCTGTTCATACTCGCCTGCTATCTGTGCCAGTAATACATTTAAATTACACGGTTTTAGCTCAACATGAATATTTCCGGTGGCTGCCTTTGACGCTTCGATCAGATTTTCAATCAGACGCTTTAATTTCTGCGACTGCTTTCCAAGCACCTCTGCGTATTCCTGAATGCTTGGATTGTCCGTCTTTTCCTTGCTGATTAGATCCGCATAATTGATAATGGAAGTAAGCGGTGTCTTGATGTCATGGGAGACATTTGTGATCAGTTCGGTACGAAGTCTCTCACTCTTTAATCGCTCCTCGACCGCCTTATTGACCCCCTCACCGATGCGGTTCAAATCTTCTCCATGTTCTCTTAACGCACCAACCATATGGCTTGTATCCACACGATACCCATCGAGTCCATCGCGAAGTGCCTCACCTGCAATTTTTAACTTATGGAAACACCAGCAAAGATACCAGAATGCGCATGGAATCAAAATGGCAAGCGCCCCACAGAGAAAAAGACGAAAGGTGGATCCCATTGTCCCCCAGTAAAAAACATCTCCACGTCCACTTGCAATTAAAATGACGATAAAGAGGAACAATAACACACTGACAATGCTGCATCCCACCATAAATGGAATGACGATTCCTGCCTTTTGTGCCGCCGTATGTACCTTCTCATAGAGGGAGCCTCTTGTAAGAAGTCCTCTGTCCTTTCTTTGAACAATATTTTCACAAAAATGCATCAACACAGCTGAACCGAGCATTCCAATACATGCATACTCTCCCGAACTGATCGACATGCAAAGAAGGATTACTTCTGCTGCAAGATAAATAGCTGCGCAGCATTCAATTGGCATACCATACAGGCCATTTGGATGCTTCAACTCCTTTTTTGACTTTCTATGAGCGCGGCTTATAATAATTTTTGCTCCCTGATAAAAGAAAAATGCACATACAAGTACACACAAAAGAGCAGATGCCACACCACCAAAATTACCAAGTCCATAATAGCGCATCGTGTCCAACTGATACAACAGTTCACGAACAAACATAAGCGCACAAAAGCCCATTACCATGCACATCAAATAGGCTCCTATGTAAGCTGGAAACGTCGCGGCCAGTTTTTCTGGCTTTAATTTTTCTTTTAATTTTCCCATACTTCCTCCTTTCTTACTCAAACTTGTAGCCCTGTCCCCAGACAACCTTAAAGTGTCTCGGGTCGGATGGCTCTATCTCAAGTTTTTCTCGTAAATGACGGATATGTACCGCTACCGTACCCTCGCTTCCAATCGGCGTGTCCTTCCACACCTCGCTGTAAATCTGCTTCGGAGAAAAGACCTGCCTTGGATGGGACATCAGAAATTTTAAGATCTCGTATTCGGTGGGAGTGAGTGATACCTCCTCGCCATCCATTGTGACCTGCTTCGTGCGGTCATCGAGCGTCACGCCACCACAGCTTAACATCTCTCTTCGGTTGCTGTCTTCGCTGCCTCCCAACTTATTATATCTGCGAAGCTGAGAACGCACTCTCGCCAACACCTCAATTGGATTAAATGGTTTTGTAATATAATCATCTGCACCTACATCAAGACCCAGCACCTTATCAGCGTCTTCACTTTTTGCTGTAATCAAAATGACTGGCACATTACTGACTTCTCTGATTGCGCGAAGTGCCGTGATTCCATCCATCTCCGGCATCATCACATCCAAAAGAACAAGCGAGACATCACCTTTTTTGACAAATTCTAATGCTTCCCTTCCTGTGTATGCACACAAAAGCTCGTAATCTCTATTTGATAAATAAATCTGAAGTGCTTTTACAATGTCCTTATCATCATCACAAATTACAATTTTATCTATCTTCTTAGCGGAATCAAGCTGATCGGCCTTATTTCCATTTATGTTGGTATTCATACTCATAACTCATGTTTCTCCCTTTCTCTTTTCTGTCCCTTAGTATACAATTTTTTGCTTTAAGAATAAACAGGGAAAATCTTTAAGGTTTGTTTAAGACAGAAAAATTGAAAAAGAAGCAATGCGAAAACAAAAATGAAAGGAAACGGCATGGAACAAAAAGCAAAAATGAAAGAGCGAAGCTTACAACTCTTTCAAGCCCTATGCTTCGCCCTCTACTCTTACTGCTATTTTGCTTTTTCTTACAACAATTCTTTCATTCGACTCGCTCGTTACACAAGGCTATGTTCTCTTGCCGCCTCGATTTTTCCTGTTTTATTTAGGTAAATGTAATAAATGATAAATAAAATTGATGTCACTACCCATGACAGTGGATAGCTGAACAAAATGTTTGTGATCGTTCGGTTCTTCGGAACTGCAATAAACAGCCACAAAAGACGAAGTACGCACACGCCACCACAAGTCATAAGCATCGGTGTGAACACAAAGCCCATGGAGCGCACGGTTCCAGAAACGACCTCGATCGTGACATATGTAAAATAAATTGGTGTCAGAAAATACAAAATCTGCATTCCGATCTCAATAACCTGTGTATCGGTCGTAAAGAGCATGTACACATATCGTCCAAAGAAATGAAGAAGCACACTCAGTCCGACACTCGCGCCAAATGCCATGCCCCAGCAGATTTTCATACTCTTTCGCACACGATCAAGCTTTCCAGCACCGAAATTTTGTCCGGCAAAAGTGGAAACCGATACACCAAATGCGTTCATGATCATCCAGAATACCGCATCAATCTTCGAATATGCGGTGTATGCCGCCATCGTATCACTTCCGAGTCGATTGACATTGGACTGAATGATGATATTTGCAATGTTATACATAACGGACTGGAGACCTGCCGGTACACCAATCTGAATGATACGAATGAGCAACTTCTTGTGAAAACGAACCTTGCGCCACTGCAAACGATAGCATTCATTCGTACGCATTAAACAGAACGTAATAAGAACTGCACTGATAAACTGGGAAAGAATCGTCGCAATTCCAACTCCCTGAACAGACATGCGAAGCACTACTACAAATACAAGGTCAAGCACAATATTTACAAGACAAGAGAAAATCAAAATATAGAGTGGTCGCTTAGAATCGCCTACTGCACGCAAAATTGCCGCACAGATGTTATAGTAGAGATTCGGAATCATGCCGAGAAAATAAATCTTGATGTAAGTCTCTGCAAAATCAATTACCGTATCCGGTGTCTGCATCCACTCAAGCGCTGTTCTTGCAAAAACAAGTCCAAATGCACTAAGAATTGCACCACCCACGATTGCAAGTGCCACGGCCGTGTGAACACTTCGGCTTACCATCTCCTTATCGCCTGCACCGTAAAACTGTGCGATGATGACGGTTGCACCAGAGGACAAACCAATAAAGAAACCAAATAGTAAGTTAATTAAAGTTCCAGTGGAGCCACCCACGGCTGCTAGTTCAAGCGAACTGGTAAATCGGCCGACCACGATCGCATCAACCGTGTTGTACAGCTGCTGAAAAAATGCTCCGAACAAAATCGGAAAGAAAAAGACAAGGAGCTGTTCCCAAATCACGCCCTCGGTGATTCCCCCTGCCCCGGCTGTCTTCGCAGCCTGTTTATTCTGACTCATTTATTTTTTTCCTCCTGTATTATTTCAGTATTTTTTTCGTTCTTTTTTTCGCTATTCTTTTCATTGTTATTGTTACTGTTTCTAAGACCTGCAAGGACTGTTTTGTAGTTGCTTGCAATCTCCCGGATTGAACTTTGTCTCTCCGTTGTTGCTTGCTTCTCCACAGACTTTTGCCGTCCCATAATGACAAATCCGGAAAACGGCAAAACGGCCTTTAACAGGTTTTCTAGCTCAGACCAAGTTCCCGGTACAATCTGATGAAGCTCGCGCAGCATCGTTGCTGCATTTTTTAGTCCACCCTCCTGCACCTGTGTAAGCGTTTCTACACCAGTCGATTCAAGGATCGAAAACAGATCATTTACAAACTGCTCTCTTCCACTCTCATCAATGTTGTCCAGCCAGCGATGAAGCGTTTCGTGAAGCATCGTTGCCGATTCACTTAGAGTTTCTGGTACAAAGCACGGCCCTTCAATCTGCCAGCTAATCGCATCGTGCTGAAGGATTCCCTTTCCAGAGCTTTTGATGACATGCGGCTTGACCGGATTTTCAAGAAGCATTCCGATGATGGATGAATCTGGAATGTAACGGTGGATTCTTCCTTGAATCCGTTTGTATTCTTCGCCGCTAACAAACTCATGAATAAAGCCGGGGCCATCGTTGCAATAGACGTCCGTGATTTTTTCCTGCACATGAGGATCACAGGCAGCAGCCGCAAAGACGGCCAGATTGCCTCCTTTTGAATGACCACTTAACCGAATCGGTTCCGAACCTGTTCCAAAACGATTTAAATATTCGGCTGCCAATCGCTGCGCCGGAACCTCACCAAGGCTTAAGTTAAAATCTTCCTTCCATGCCACAATGTTATCGTCGGTCCCCCGAAAGCAAAAATTCACCGTGCCATCTGGAAGATCAACCTGTGCCGCCGAAAACTGCATTTCAAGTTTTGGATTGACCATATTGACATAATTTGACACCTCTGCCGTGCGGTAGCGGTTCGACTCTGCCATCTGTTTTAAGATATACGGTGCTACGCGTGTAAAGGATTTGTCTGCCTCTAACTCTGTTTCGCTGTGAAGCACAAAAAAGCGCCTTGAAAGCTCCTCAAGTGTCACCTTTTCCTCTCCAGCGCCGACCGATAGTCCATCCAGATTGACATAAGCTACATACGAGAGAAGCAAATTGTCCACTTCGTTGAATGGATCCTGTGCAAAGGTCAGATCGCCTCTCCATTTTAAATAATCCATAACGTTTCCCATTGTTCCACCTGCTTTCTCAAATGATTTAGCAAAACAATATTCACAACCATTCAAATATGCAAAATAAAGATCCGCTGCGACTAACAAAAGTATATCGCAGCGGACCATAAAAAACAATGGACTTTTTTATTTTATCAATGAGGTTCTGTATCGTTACTATTTTATTCTATTTGCCTCATATGCCTGTTCATAAAAATATTCCTGTGAGTTGAGCGGCGGATCGTTTTGAAGTTCCATCGCCGATACCATCTCATATCTGGTATCCGGCAACTCAATTCGCGCTTTCTGATTATCACGAAGCATCACATCAAACATGTCAAGAAGACGCTTTTTTAATTTCTCATTTTCAATCGGTGCTGCCACCTCCACACGGCGCAGTGTATTTCTTGTCATAAAATCAGCGGACGCAATGTAGACTCGCGCATTTTCCTTTGCACCAAAAATATAAATTCTTGAATGCTCCAAAAATCGTCCAACAATGCTTCTGACCGTAATATTTTCTGTGTAGCCAGACACACCCGGAATCAGACAGCAGATTCCACGAATCACCATGTCAATCTTCACACCGGCCTGTGATGCCTCCACCAATTTGTCCATGATCTTTTTATCGGTCAGCGAATTCATCTTAAGACCAATATAGGACGGTTTTCCATCCTGCGCCAGACGAATCTGCTCGTCAATCATCTCGATTATGCGATTTTGCAGACAGTTTGGTGCAGCAAGCAGATGCTCAAGTCCATCCGGTGTCTGACCAAGTGCCAGTGCATGAAAGATTTTGGCAGCTTCTAATCCAACTTGCGCATTTGCAGTCATGAACGATAAATCGGTATAGAGACGTGAGGTCTTCTCATTATAATTTCCGGTACCGACCTGTGTATAATATTCAATTTTCTCTTCATTTTTCTTTGTGATCAGACAAAGCTTTGAATGCACCTTATAGCCATCGAGTCCATAAATCACACGGCAGCCTGCATCCTCAAGAAGGCGTGACCATTCAATATTGTTTTCCTCATCAAAACGTGCTTTTAGTTCAACAAGAACAAATACTTCTTTTCCATTTTCCGCAGCTTCAATCAAATATTCGACTACCTTACTCTGTCTTGCCATGCGGTATAACGTCATCTTAATAGAGACAACATCGGGATCATTTGCGGCCTCGTGAAGCATTTGCAAAAATGGCTTAATACTCTCATATGGATAGGACAACAGCTTATCCTCTTTTCTGATTTGATCAAGAATGGGCTGATCTGGTCGAAACATCGGTGATTTCTGTGGCATACGTTTTTCAAAAAATAGCTGTGTATTTTTTCGAAGCAAATCTTGAATCTCATAGGCAAAGGATAAATCAAGAGGCGACTTTGCGTAGTACACATAACAGGAATTTAAATCAAGATGACCAGACAATGTCTTTACTGTCTCACCACTTAAATCTCCTTCGATTTCAAGACGCAGTGGTGCCAGCTTTTTTCTCTTCTTGATTAATTTTTCCATAAAATCACGGTAATCAAGATCCTCATCATACAGCGCATCCGCATCAATATCGGCATTTCTTGTGATTCGGATGATTGCCTTTTCCTTTACCTGATAGCCCTTAAAAATCTTTGGCATATAATGAAGAATGTTCCTCCGAAAGCATATACATATC
>DAVZID010000007.1:0-73054 GCA_052273485.1 Lachnospiraceae bacterium | reverse complement strand
GCGTTTGTGAACTGAGGTTTTAAGGATGAAATGTTTGTGTGCAGTTTTGAAGGTATATGGGATAAAATAAATTCCTTTTGGAGAGGATTGTGAGGATAATGCTTCTGATGAATAATCGGAGCATTGTTTTTGCATATATAATGCGCGAGTGGCTCAGTGGTGGAGCATCGCCTTCCCAAGGCGAGGGCCGCGGGTTCGAATCCCGTCTCGCGCTTATTAGTCCCCTGACGGTCTGTCAGGGGATTTTTTCGCGCATAGCGATACACAAATATGCGATTTTGTGCAGAACGCTTCGTGAATGGTAACAATTTTGTTAAGGGAGAAATGAAAATGGACGCTTTTATTTGGATTTTAGATATAATCGGAACGATCGCATTTTCAATATCAGGTGCAATGGTTGGTATACGAAAGCGTATGGATTTATTTGGTGTGTGTGTACTCGGCGTTGTCACGGCAACAGGAGGCGGTATGACGAGAGATATCGTGCTTGGAATCAATCCTCCGAAGATGTTTACAAACTCTACAGATGTTGTGATTGCAGCATTGACCGCAGTTCTTACCTTTCTTGTTATTCATTATGCCAATAAAAAGAAGCAGACACATGTAGGTTTTCGAGAGATGTATAGTCTGGTTTTGTTTGTGATGGATACACTCGGACTGGCTATTTTTACTGTGATTGGGATTGAAGTGGCATTGGCAAAGCGTCCAGAGGCAAGTGGGTTTTTACTTGTTTTTGTTGGTACTGTTACGGGAGTTGGTGGCGGACTACTTCGCGATATGATGTCGGAGTCCATTCCGTATATTTTCCAGAAACATATTTATGCGACAGCATGTATTGTAGGAGCGATCATTTGTGTACTTCTTTATCGAAAATGTGCAGTTTCACTCAACATTTCGATGGTTGTTGGTGGAATTGCGGTACTTGTAATTCGTGCCTTAGCAGCACAGCTTCGCTGGAATTTGCCGGTCATTCATTTGGATGAGGAAGGAAAGTCGTAAGGCACTGTAAGCAAAGAGAAAAGAATAAAAACAAAGAATGAAACGTTGGAATTTTTTAGGAATCTGGCGCGGGAATCCTCGGCCATTCAATGACCGAGTTGTTGACGTGAACAGGAACAAAAAAAGTAAGTGGGTTACCCACTTACTTTTTTTTAAGATGTCGATATTCCGCTAGAATCAACAGTAAAATTCCGGCAAATAATAGCAAAAATGAACTTAAAGGAATCTGCCGAAGCGAATAATAGCTGATTGTCAGCCATAACAGTGCAATAATAATAAGTAGAAAAGCTGCCCAATGCAGCATATTAAATCGTTTCATAAACGGTATCTCTTTTCTGTTAGCGTTACGTATAAAATATCATATTTTCATGATGTTGTAAAGCAATCTGAGAACTATATTGTTGCAATTTATGCGTTTTAAGGGAAACTTAATAAATAATTAAAGGGAAGTTTAATAAATATTTAGTCGGTTTTATTTATCTTTGCGATAGCAGCCTTTGCATATACCGTTGTCACAAGATCATCGTAAGAAACCTTTGCATCTAATTCACCAGAACCGATCAAAATGTCCTGAAGAAGATCAAAGCTTTCCTTCGTAAAGATGGTGTCATTCTTCCAGGTGTCTTGCTCCAGATAGCGGTTTACGATAATCGCGATTGTCTTGACATCTGTTTCGGGAAACTGCGGCGCGATCACCTTGGCGATCTCATCTGCATTGTGTGTATTGACATAAATAAGACCTTTTTGAATGGCATTGGTGAAGCCTTGTATGATATCTGGATGAGCACTTAAAAAGCTCTTTTTGACACTGTAGGCCGTGTAAGGAACATAACCAGAGTCAACGCCGAGAGAGGCCACTACATAGCCATCACCAGACAACTCAAGAGAAGTGGCATGAGGCTCAAATTCTACGGTATAGTCGCTTAAAGAAGTGTCAGAAGCAAATGCAGCAGCGGTAGAACCAAAGTCGATATTCTGGACAATAGTGACATCCTCTTGCGGTGTCAATCCATTTTTCTTTAAGATATATTCAAATACCATCTCCGGCATACCGCCCTTTCGACCACCGATCACGGTTGTGCCTTTTAATTTGTCCCAGGAAAAATCAGGGTCAGTTTTTCGCCCGACAAGAAAGTTACCAGCACGCTGGGTCAGCTGAGCAAAATTGACGGCATAGTCGTCATTGCCTTCCTGATAGGTATAGATACTTGCCTCACTGCCCATAAAGCCGATATCTGCATTTCCAGAGATCAGTGCAGTCATCGTCTTGTCAGCGCCAAAGCCAGTGTCAAGTGTCAGCTTAATCCCTTCTTCTTCAAAATAGCCAAGCTCAATTGCAGCATATTGTGGCGCATAGAAGATCGAATGAGCGACTTCGTTTAAGGTAACAGATGTCAGTTCTTTTCTTGTTTCACTGTCGTTTTTTGGGGGTGTACAGCCGATTGTTGTGCAGACTAGAATCAAAAGCAAAAGAATACCTAGATAACAAAATCCTGTTTTCAATTTATTTTTTACAGGAAAAACGGTTACAGAGAAATTGTTCGTGGTGTTCATGGAAAACCTCAGAATCCTGTTTGTGATTAGAATATGCAAAAAAAGGGGAAGCGTTCAAGGCCACTTTATGATATACTATAAAGTGCTGTATTGCTTTGCAATTTAACAATAATTGACTTGATAAGAGTATTCGGACAAATTTTTAAATGAATTATCCGAAAAGTGGTAAGCAATTTTAAAAGAAATGGAGAAATGAGAAATGAAGATAGTAGTCATTGATGGCCAGGGAGGCCGTATGGGAAGTACCTTTATTGACCGATGGATCAAATCAGGCGGTGATACAAAAGAAATAATCGCAGTTGGTACAAATGCGCTGGCGACTGCAGCGATGATGAAGGCAGGAGCAATAAAGGCAGCAACAGGAGAAAACCCGGTTGTGGTCAATACGCAAGGTGCTGATTTTGTGGTAGGGCCAATTGGAATTATTGCAGCGGATGCGCTGCTTGGCGAAATTACACCGCGTATGGCGCAGGCGGTGGCATCCTGTGCAGCACAAAAGGTGCTATTGCCGGTAAATACATGTATGTTTCATGTGGTTGGTGTGTCAGATAATCGCCTGAGTGATAACATTGATGAAGCGATTTCTTATATTTTGCAAAATAAATAGCAAAATATTGTATTTTTTGTCATTTTGCTAGTTCCATTTTCGACAGATACTTGATATACTGGAATTGTTCTGCGAGTAAAAAGAAAGTAAAACTTATGTAAAAACCGTCGAACAAGTAAATCAGAGGCTTGGGCACAAAATGTGCTAAGTCAAAAGAATGAGAGGTAAACATGGGAGTAACATCCATATTGTCACTGTTAAGTGGCGTAGCGCTATTCCTTTATGGCATGTCGGTCATGGGCGATAGCCTGAAAAAGGTGGCAGGCAACAAGCTGGAGCTGATTTTGTATAAGCTTACCAGTACCCCTCTGAAGGGAATATTGCTTGGAACAGCAGTAACGGCAATTATTCAGTCTTCATCGGCGACAACAGTTATGGTTGTCGGATTCGTAAATTCTGGTATGATGAAGGTTGCGCAGTCAATTGGTATTATTATGGGCGCCAATATCGGAACGAGTGTCACTGGCTGGATCCTCTGTCTGTCCTATATTGAGGGATCGGGCGGCATTGCACAGCTTCTTTCAACAGCAACGATTTCAGCAGTTGTTGCCATTATCGGTATTATTTTCCGTATGGTTATGAAAAAGGACAGCTATCGCCATGTCGGTGAGATTATGCTTGGTTTTGCAATTTTAATGTTTGGTATGCAGACAATGAGTGGCGCAGTGGCACCGCTTAAGGATAGTGAGACTTTTAGAAGCATGCTGACAATGTTCACAAATCCGGCAGCAGGTATTTTGGTTGGTATTCTTTTCACAGCCGTTTTGCAGAGTGCATCTGCATCTGTCGGTATTTTGCAGGCATTGTCCGTTACAGGAGGAATCAGTTTTGCAGTAGCACTTCCGATTGTTATGGGTATTGGTGTCGGTGCGGCATGTCCAGTTTTAATGTCTGCGATCGGTACCAACAAAAATGGTAAGCGTACTGCGTTAATCTATCTGTTAAATGATTTATTTGGTATGCTGTTTTGGTCCATCGTATTCTATACGCTGAATGCGATATTCCATTTCAAATTTATGAGCGTGGTCATGACACCAGTCTATATTGCGCTGATGAACACCGTTTTCCGTGCGGCAACGATTACCGTTTTATCACCATTCATTAAGTACATTGAGAAGCTTGTCTATATCTTAATCAAGGATGATGAGGAAGATCTTGAGGAGCAGAAGGACTTTGATTTGCTTGAGGAGCGTTTCTTAAATTATCCTGCGATCGCAATCGCACAGAGCCATACAGCTATGAATGGCATGGCGAGAAAGGCGCGCAAGAATCTGTCCAGATCCGTCAGCCTTCTGAAAAAATATTCAGATGATAAGTATCAGAAGATCGAAGAGAAGGAAGTATTAATTGATAAGTATGAGGATAAGCTCGGCACTTATCTGATGCAGCTAACTGGAAGAGAGTTGAGTGACGAGCAGACAAAGCAAGTGTCTAAGTTTCTTCATACAATCAGTGATTTTGAGCGTATGGGTGATCATGCAGTAAATGTAGCCAGAACTGCAAAGGAACTCTATGACAAAAAGATTGTGTTCTCCGATGAAGCCAGGTATGAACTAAATGTTTTGATTGCTGCGATGAAGGACATTGTTACGAGTACGGTACAAGCCTTCAGTCGTGATGATCTTCAGATGGCTGCACACATCGAGCCGCTTCGCGAATTGATTGGAATGCTGTGTGATGAGCTGAAGATGCGCCATGTTGACCGTCTGCAGTGTGGAAAATGTGGAATTTCACAGGGTTTTGCATTTAACGATTTGCTGACAAACATTGAGAGAGTATCAGATCACTGTTCCAATGTTGCCGTAGCAATGATTGAGCTTGAGTCCAGAAACTTTGATACGCATGAGTATTTAAAGAGCGTGCGTGAGATGAGAAATACTGAATATAAGCGTTACTTTGAAGAGTATGAGCAAAAGTACAGTATTGATAACTTTGAGGAATGGTCGGTAAGACAGCAGGAGAAGGCAAAGATGAAGGCTCTATTAGAGGAGCAGCAGCCACAGCAGGGAAGAAAATCTAAGAATGCTGAAATGGCAGAGACAATCATTCCAGAGAATATTGATCCGTTAGAAGATCCGCTTGAGGACACAGAAGAAAATTAATATAAAAAAGCAGGTATCTGCAAATGGAGATAAATCCATACAGGTCCTGCTTTTTTTGTTATGTGCAGGTTTGACGATTAGAATTTTCCACCGCCGCCGCCAAAACCGTTGCTGTCAGTGCTTCCGCCGCTGCTGCCACTGCTAGAAGAGCTGTCATCTTTCTCTCGTTTTACACGCCGCGTAGTGGTGTAAAGATAATAATCGCGTTTCTTTGTAAGATGAAAGCTTCCAGGTTCCATATAATCTGCAGCGCCAGTTTTCTTAACAGCCGTCTTCATAGAGGCAGCCTTTACACTACAGATGATAAGTGCAACTATAAAAGCGATTCCAAAAGACATCAGATAAGGAAGAATGCGAGAAAAAACAGTTAATCGAGCCGGATTATCATCACTGTAAGGTGTTCCCTCACGTGCTTCCTTTAAAAAGGCTTCGCTCAGATCAGCAAAGGTGGTAAAAGCATCATAGTATTCACCATCAGAAAGTTTAGAAACAACACGACTTGAAATGTAGTCAAAACCGTATTCATTGCTGACTGCGGTTAATCCATAGCCGTATGTTAAAAGTTGCCAGTCGCGCTCAGCCATACTTACTGCAAAGATAATACCATCATGACCGCTTCCGTAGCCGTAACCACATTGCGTATAGATTGCTTCGACATAATTACGTACATCATAGCCATTTGTATCTTTTAATGTAAAGACAACAACATCACATTGATACTGCTGTTCAATTGCTGCCAATTTATTAGATAGCGCAGTGATTTGATCTGATGAGAGAAGTCCGGCACCATCATAGACATCACCTGAAATCTCAGATTTATTAGCAACTTCAATGCTGGCAAGGTCAACCTCAGCACTGGCAAGAACAGGAAGTGTTAAGCTGATGCATAATAAGAAAGTGCATAGTACAGCAAAAAACGATCGCTTGCTGTGTTTTTTATGTAAGATTGTGTTCATATTATCACTCCTTTCACGTTCAACGACAAATTAAAAGATGAATAGCTTCAGCAGAATGCCGAGCGGAATCGTGATACCGGCGAGAAGCCCAAAGAGACGTCCCTTATCAATCGGAAGATCACCAATCAGCTTGCCGGTTTGTCCATTGATGGCAAAATGGTAAGATTTGCCATGCCAGTTAGTTGTCAGCATCCAGACAGGAAGGAGTGCATAGTCAACGCTATTTTGTGTGGTGCTGATTTTGCTGGTACGTGGTGTCAGCGTTGTGTAGTCGCATGTTCTGCGGATAGCTGCAATTGTTGTGTTTTTTACGCGAGCTGTTGCGCGCGGTGCGCATGCAGTAGCGTCCTCATCATAAGTTTGTGCTGCATAGCCTGGCAGATAATCAGTATGAAAATCAGTGATAGCACTGTAATCAAATGGCTCAATTGCATCCATGTAGGCATCATCCATCTTAGATGAGCCATCAACAGGAATGTTGTTAAAACGAGCTTCGCCATCACGCAGAACAAGATAATGTTCTGTTTCGGTGACGTCATAATCACCGTCTGTGTAATGATGTGTGCGTGTCGCATCAAAGGAAAAGCTTCCCTTGGATTCACAGCTGTAAAGCCAGAAAGGAACGTAAATACCGCTGATTTCCTCAAGATGGTTTTCAGCAGAAAAAGCACGCGGAAGGAAAATTTTTCCTTTATAAAAATTTTTCAGTGTTTCCTTTGCTGTTTTTTTGTCGACCTTAAAAGGAATCACGTAATTAGGGCGCTTAGCACCACTTAAATGGTCAGACAATACGACAGGAGAACCACAGTAGGCACAGGTAGAAGCAGCTGTTGTCTCATCAGTGACAAGTTCTGCACCACATGTAGGGCAGTGATAGCCGCGCATACCTTGCTGCTCACCAGATGACCAGTTAGATCCAGCATCAGACGTATTCCAGCGTGCATTATCCTGATCAGTACCGGAAGGTGTATCGCTTAGAGCTTTCATTGCATCAACATCAATTGAGGTGTCACAGTGAGAACAGTGTAGTTTCTGGGTTTTGCTGTCGAAAGTAAGTGCTGCACCACAGTTGGGACACTTATAGGTTTTAATCGAATCATCCATAGAAACCTCGTTTCTGCGCCGTTAAAGGCGCTATTTTCTTATAATTATTGTATCATGGATGAAACTGTTTGTCTATAAAAAAGAGACTGCGCATTTTTATGCACAGCCTCTTTTTTTAAAATCCAAATATTTACAGGTCCTGTGGCTTTATTGCAACAGTAATAAGCTCAAATGGATGGTAGGAGACAACCTTTGTACTGCCCTCGATATCCTCGAGCAGATTCGTTGTCTGCACTTCAAATGGGAAGGCAATCTTTCCACGACGGCCATCCTGCTCGGACAGACGAAGAACCAAATACTGACCATCCTCGGAGCGCTTCATTGCCTGCAGATACAGTCCACAGTTGTTTAAGGTGTCACGAAGAGCAGCAGGAACAGTGACATTTGACTTGCAAAGAGGAACATTATATTCCATAGCAGTCTTATTTACCTGTGCCTCTACAGCATCACCGCTGTGCGGAAGGATTGTGTAACAGAAGTCATGGTGGCCGATATCAGATGTGATATCAGGGCGGATAGTTGCACGAAGAAGGCTTAAGGAAATCTCATCCTTCTCAAGGCCGACACCATACTTGCCCTCATTGATGATTGCAAGTCCACTGTCGCTTTCAGACAGATCACACCACTTATGATGGCAAACCTCAAAGCGAGCCTGCTGCCAGGAGGTGTTCTTTGTAAGATCACGTTTTACAAAGCCAGCACTTGTATCACAAACGAGCTCTCTCGTCAGAACGTCTGGTCCAAAGTTTACTTTCACAAGTTTATGCTTCTCATCCCAGTCTACGACGTTTTCAACTTCGATTGCACGAGAATCAGCAAAGAAGCGAAGAATCATCTTCCAGGTGCTCTTCTCTGTTGTGAAGGTAACGGCAAACTCAGCAGAGGAACCGTCAGAAGAAACAAGAGCAAGTGGCGTGTCTACGTTCAGTGCGACCTGAACATCTTTATAATTTGGCAGGATATCCCATGCATCATAAACACCTGGGTTATCGGCATACAGATGAAGCTTGTTAAAGCCACAGCCTTCCTTAACCCACTCGCGATCCAGTTCCTTATCGTACAGACTTACGAAGCTTCCGTCCTTGGAAAGCTTTGCGTGGTAGTAAGGAGTCTCCACAACAAGGCAGTCGCACTTGTCACAAACGGTCGTGCTCAGCCAGTTTTCCTTGGAAGGAAGAGCAGCGACTGTGCCAGTGCTTAAGCCAGCCAGTGACGGGATGCTCCAGAAACCTTTTATACCATGACGGGTAACGGTTCCGTTTTCATCCTCGATAAAGGTGATGGCAGAACGGGTGAAGTTCAAAGAGTTGAAATATTCATTACCAGCGGTTGCAGCAAGCATTGCATCAAGACGCTCAAAAACGCTGCGATAATCATTCATTGCATCCTCATATACTGGATGAATATGAGAGCCAGGCAGTATATCGTGGAACTGATTTAATAAGAACTTCTTGTAGCACTCTGTCAGTTCTTCAGATGGATAAGAAGCGCCCGTTAATGAAGAAAGAGCAGCGCGAAGCTCGGTCTCACGAAGCTTAAATTCAAGAGTACGGTTTGCTTTCTTTAAATTAGACTTTGTAGTGAAGGTACCACGGTGCATCTCAAGATACAGCTCGCCATCCCAAGTAGCTAAGTTGGTGTTATCTTTTAAATTCTTATGAAGGAATGCGTCACCGCCAGTGACTTCAATTTTTGGCATAACAGAAACCTTGTCAAAACGACGAATCATTTCAAGCATTTCCTCGGTACATCCAGAACCACCGTCTCCGTAGCCATACATGTTTAGTGTCTGGCCGCCAGTTTCCTTATCCTGATAAGCTTCCCAGTTTTCCTGAATCTGACTTGGCATGTTCCAGGTAATAAAGTGTGTCGGAGGAACGCAGGCATATACGCAGCTTCCGTCGATACCCTTCCAGATAAAGTTGTTGTGCGGGAAACGGTTTGTATCGTTCCAGGTGGACATCTTGTTAGAAACAAAGTAATCAACACCACTCTTTTTTAGGATCTGAGGAAGAATCCAACTGTTTCCAAAAACGTCCGGAAGCCATGCATTGTCTATGGTGCGTCCAAATGCCTTTCTAAAGTACAGCTGTCCATATAAGCACTGACGGATTAAGCTCTCTGCGGACGGAACGTTACAGTCTGGCTCGACATACATCGCACCAACAGGTTCAAACTGACCAGCTGCAATCTTTTCCTTTAATTCAGCAAATAGTTCTGGATAATACTTTTCCAGTGTTTCATAGGTGTATGCCTGTGTGTGAGTATATTTAAACTCTGGATACTGATCCATAAGACGAAGCTGAATAAGAATGGTTCTTGCATTTTTATGTACAGCATGGATACGGCGCCAATAATAAGCAATATCAAGATGAGAGTGACCAACTAAAGCAACATCACCGCTGCCTTTGAAGTCTGTGTTAGAGTAGATATTCTTTTCTACATACTCAGCAGCCTCATCGACACCCTCATAGGTGTCAAAATCAATGAAGTCAAGTGCCTTGCTCAGTTCACGGAACAAAAATTTGCGGTAGTCTTCATTAAAATACTCGCTGTGAGCGATATCCATAAATAAGATATAGTCATAAACAAGAGACTGTACATTATCACGGATGGTTGCAAGATAAGCTCCCTCGAAGATCTGGCGGCAGCCACGGTGTGCAAGAGAGGCAGGGTTTCTCTCATCATCCGGCTTAGAACGGTTATATGCTTCAATCTCAATTGTAAGATCGTCAGAATCAATATATGGATTAAGCAGTATGCGTTCACGGTTCGGGTCAACGCCGCCAACATACTTTCCATTAATTTTAACGATCATCTCAGCTGCTGTATGAAGTGTAAAGTAGATGTTTTTTCCCTTCATATGTGCTGGAATCTGCACATGGCCGCGGATAAAGGCAGTTCCATCTGGGGTGAAATACATGTCGTCTTTCTTTAACGGACGATATTCATCA
This sequence comes from Lachnospiraceae bacterium, assembly GCA_052273485.1. GTDB lineage: Bacteria > Bacillota > Clostridia > Lachnospirales > Lachnospiraceae > Anthropogastromicrobium. The sequence continues at coordinate 62,778 of DAVZID010000007.1, read as the reverse complement.
GAATAATATTCGTATTGATCCTCTGAAATCTGTCTGGCATCGCGAATCTCAAGATCTGTAATTTCAAATTTCTCTTCATAAATGCCGCGCTGCAGCCATACAAAACGAAGGTCAGTCCATTCCTCCGGTCTCATACTGCGGCGGACAACTTTTACATGAGCCATAGTAAAATCCTCTCTTATCTAATTAGTTATTGTCCCAGAAAAATGGCTTTTTGCGAATGGCTGTGATTTCAACCGTTTCGCCCTTTGCCTCTTTGATTTGCTGGGCAATCCAGTCTACACAGCGGTTTAAAATCAGACATTTGGAACATTCGCCGCGGAAGATCAGAGTTAATTTTCCATTTTCATAGGAGACGAACTCGACCCAGCCGCCATCACCCTGAAGCTTCGGAGCCAGAACGTTTTCAATATATTCTTTCATGGCGTTATCCTTTCTCTTTTTTTAATTTGTTCCTTATTTCTTGATGAAATCCTCACGCATTGGTGTGAAAACATCGCACAAAACACCAGCCTCAAGACATTCACATCCGTGAAGACTATTGGACGGCATTAAAATGCTGTCACCTGCGTTTACCACCTGAGTTTCTCCATCAATTGTGAAAGCAAAGCTTCCCTTTACGATGTAAGTAGTCTGAACGTGTGGATGAGTGTGGAAATTGCCCTTTGCACCCTTTTCGAATGTGATCTCACACATCATAACCTGATCGTTATAAGCCATAACCTTGCGTGAAACGCCTGGCTCACATGGTGTAGCAGTTACCGTATTGTTGTGTACAAACATAATGAAACCTCCGTAAATTTTAATCTGGATAAAAATCCCTTATGGTAAGTATACCATGAAAATTGACAAATGACAGGACACTTTTCAGGGAAAATACAACAGATTTTATAATTATTGTTACAGTTCATGCGTTATGCTATGAAAGCCCTCCGGTGCAATGGTTTCGTCGCCGGACCAAACTCCGCAGGCTCCTGTTATGTTTTTTGTTATCAAACATTACTTTGAAAGACCTGCTCCAAGTGTCCGGCTCGTGAAAGCCATTCACCTTCGGGCTTTGCCGCAATATTGGCTTATCCATGAACTGTAACTAATTATTTTCCCCAAAGACAATATTTTATAAAATATTGAATAACATCTGGATGATTTTTGTCAGTGCAGACAGAAAGAGAGGATCCGTCTGAGAGTGGAAGTTTAGACGAAACGTAACTGTCATCTAGTGAAATTCCTGTACAGATTTTATTTCCGTCGCCGTCAACTGCTGTTAAAAGACGGTTTTCTTTTTCGAGTTTTTCATATAAATCCTCAGAAAGAAAAGAAGAAAGATCAAGGCAGGCATTTTGTGCCGTGTAGTAGGAAAACATTTGTGGAACTGTAATTAAAACGTCTACCGTATCAGTTGCAAGAAGCGAGGTTAGCTTAATGTTTGATGCGGTGTTATAATACTGGTCATAAACTTCTTTGTTGCTGTCATCAACAGATAAAGAACAGTCAAAAATAGTGTTTTGCTTCCAAGTTTTGTCAAAACCATTTTTTTCTTCAAATTCCTTTTGAACGACAGAAAAATCAGAGGAGAGAAGACTTGTTTCATTTACTGTTACGCAGTAAAGCATAGTATCCTGAAGGTTACGGTAGATGCAAGCGCCTGCTTCATATAAAAGAAATATGACTAGAAAAACTGCAAAAATCTGGAGCTTATAATATTCCCAGATATACCATATGCGGTCTTCCATGTTCATCTGTTTTAATTTTGCAAGCTCAGTTTTAAAGGTTTTATTTGTATTATTTTGTTTCAATGTGTTCCTCCTCAAAATCAGTAATCGGATAAATAAAGGGGATCCTGATCTGTACAATATTTTCATAGTATGGAATAGAAGAAAAAGTGATCTGTGCCGCTTTTCCATAGAAAAATACTAGTCTTTGGTAGACATTATTAAGACCAACATGTTTTTGACCATCTGTACCAGTATGTAAAATTTGTGTCGCTCTTTCAATATCAATTCCTGAACCATTGTCAATGACGCGAAGATATAGCCATGGATCGTCACGGTATCCCTCAATTTTTATAGACGGTAAATCAAGATAATTGGAACTGTTATCAAGTCCAAATCCATGACGAATTGAGTTTTCAACGAGCGGCTGAAGAATGATTTTTAAAATTTCATATGATAGCAGCTCTTTTGAAATGTCAGTCGTAAAGCATATCTTATGGCTGAAACGGTAATTCATGATATTGACATATGCCTGAACGTGTGCAAGTTCCTTTGAGATTGGAATAAGTTCACCACCGAAATTAAGACCGATCCGCATAAAGTCAGCTAAGTTTTGAATCATCATGGAGGCATTTTTTGTGTGATTGCCGTAGACTTCCATATTTATATATTCAAGCGTGTTATATAGAAAATGTGGATTGATCTGCTCTGAAAAAAGTCGTATCTCAGCATTGTATTTGGCCTGACGTTCCTGTTTAATCTGTTCGATTTGCAGCTGAATTGTCTGATACATGGAATCAAGCGACTTGCTTAGCTGACCAAGTTCGTCTGACTGAGTTAAAATCTGACTTGAATCATAAGTCTGATTTTCAATTGCAGACACAGCACTGATCAGCTTTGAGAGTGATCTGGTAATCAGATTGGAGGCAATCAGTGTACCGACAGTGATTGTTAAAAGTACAACTAAAATAGCAAGATACAGATAAGACTGAATGGTGTGAAGCGATGACAGCAGCTGGTCCATAGAAATTAAATTGGCCAGACAAAGCGATCTGTTTCCAATTCGGTTTAAGATCAGATAAGCATCTTTTTGTTCAATTGTAAGGGCATCCTTGCGATTTGGCAGAGGACGAAATACATCACTGTCAGGCAATTTTGCATTAGTTCTTGAGGCATCTGCGATAAGATTACCGGAGTCAAGCAGATAGTAAGACCCTTCTAAGCTTCGATTACTATAGGTGTGAAGAAAATCGCGAACCATTCCAGCATCAAGCAAGAGAAATAAAATGGCATCAGATGACTCAATGCTGTCTGCTACAATCACAATGGTTGTATTTTCCATATAGGTAAGAGGAATGGCAATAGGAATTACAGTCTGCTGATCTAAAAATGGGCTTGTCTGCTCAGGAAGTATAGTTATGCCGCATATGGACTCGGCTGGATTTCCAAGTGTATAGTCAGTAGTTGTAAAAAGCTTTTCACTAAAGCGGTGATAAATCATTCCTGTTTTGCTTGTAATTAGGGCAGAGCGAATAAGCGAATTAGATACATACAGATCGTGAAGTGTATCCTGAAGATCACTGTTAAGTTTAGTGTAATCTTCATTTTTGCAGCGTCGTATTCGTGAAAATCTGTTTTTAAATTCAGTTGTTCCACAAATATCAACAAATCGAGTCGTTATAGAATAAAGTGCATTTTCAAATGCCTGAGCCGTGCTGGCTGTGTTATTTTCAGCGCGTGCCAGTGCATGTGATAAAAAATAATTCCGTAAAAAGACCTGTGATCCAAGACTGATGAAAAGCAGGCTTGCCACAACAATAAGTGTAGTGGCAAACCAGCTTTTTATCATGATATGGCGTGAGGGCCGAAAATGATCAATAAATTTTTTCAATTGTTTCATCGTCATATAAAAGTATTGTATTGTGGTCTGTACTATCGGTTTTGATAGTCAGAAGGAGAAATTCCAGTGACATTTTTAAAAGCTCTTGAGAAGGAGCGGTAGTCTTGATAGCCAGTCGCATAAGCAATCTCACTGATACTCAGGCGCTGCTCTAAAAGAAGCTTTTTGGCAAGATCTGTTCGGGCATTCAGTACATAATCACGGAAATTTTGTCCGGTTTTTGTTTTAAAGTAAATCGTAAAATAAGATTCACTTAAGTTGACAGTGGCAGCTACATCCTTTGCTTTTAAATTACTGCTTATATGATTTTTTATATATTCTTTAGCAGTTTCAATAATAGGATCTGAGGATTTTTTTTGGCGTTTATAGCTTTCTGAAAGCGACAGAAAACCAGCGGCAAGCCATTCAATCAGTTCTGTGATTGTGTGACATAACAGCACATCATCTGGGCGTATAGGATCTTCTGGTGAAAGTTCTGTGTGTTTTGCAAGAAAACGTACACGGATGTTTGTCAGTACGTGAATACACATGCCGCGGATAAAATCAGGCGGAGGCAGTTGTGTGAAAAAGAGCGAGTGTACAAATTGGGCACAACATTTTTTTATTTCGTCAGGATCATTGCGCTCAATGCAGGCAATCATTGGATCATATGCAATTGACGAAGGAGAAAATGAAGGCTTTTGACGACATATCATAGTATCATCATATACATCATTTTCACATTCGTATATGTGATAGGACAATGCACGAAGGGCATCTGTGTAAGCGGCAGCAGCCTGTTCAGTCTGATCGGCAAGTGTACTGATAGCAGTATAAAAACGGATACCAGTTTGCTGCTTTAAATGGCAAAGTATACTTGCAATCACTTCTTTGATTGCACAAAGCTCCTTATTTTGAGCGTCAGAAATAAGAAGTACAAGCTGCTTTTCACGAAGAATCCAGGCTTCAATAGACCGGTCAGAAAAAGCACTGATAAACAGAGGCTTTGCCAGTTTAAGCGCATGCAAGAGCTTGTCATTTGAGGTTGCTGCTGAACAGACAATAACGCGATACGGAGTATCAAACAGCGTAAGAGAAAGCATCGTGCGGCGCCGTTTTATCTCACTGTCATCGCGAATCTCATTTAATAGAAGCTGATTCAAAAAGAAAATTTTAGAACTTTCCATTAATTCATCTAAATTTTTCGCAGCAGAAGAAGAATGATGATGTGAGAGAATCTCGGCATACTGACGAGATAGCTCATCCTTAAATTCTTCAATCTTTAACGGCTTTAAAAAATAGCCGTTTGCACCATAGCGAATTGCTTTTTGTGCAAGGTAAAAATCGTCATATCCGCTTAAAATTAAAAAACGACAGGTTATTCCTGCAGCTTTAGTTTGGCGGATTACCTCAAGTCCATCAATTTGAGGCATTTTAATATCAATTATAACAAGATCCGGGAGATAGCTTCTGATTAAATCAAGTGCCTCCTGGCCGTTAGAAGCAGCAGCTACTACCTTAGCATGGTATTGCTCCCAGGGAATGGCATTTTGGAGCCCGTTTCGAATGGCAGCCTCATCATCAGCAAGCAGAACCCGGATAGAAATGGATTCCATGAAAGTTCCTCCTTGTTTTGAAATTTTTGGTACTTTATGTTTGTTACGCACACATACTAATACTATTTTAACATGAATGGAGCAGAAAAGCAACTTTTAAACGTAAGCCAAATCATGGATGCCATATAACAATATGAATAATTGAAAAATGTCACATGATGGAAAGTGTTACATAATCCATGGAAAATGATGTTGAGAATTGTTACAATTCATGATAAAACATAACTATAGCAAACAGCAATCCGAGTTTTATTGTGAAACTGGATAAGCTGTAAAGGAATTTAAGGAGGACTTTCTAATGAAAAGAAGAGGTATGAGCCTTGCACTTTGTGCAGCAATGGCAATGGGTACGATCGGTGTAGTTCCGGCAATGGCAGATGATGTAACTACCATCACTTACTGGGTAAATGACCGTCATGACAGTGAGTATATGACTGAGATGGTAGAAAAGTACAACAAGGAGAACACAGACAATATCTACATTGATATGCAGATCATCACAGATGATTATGAGAACATGATCTCTCTTGCTTACACAGGCGGTACAGCACCGGATATCATTGGACAGAGTGTAACATTAAAGAATTTCGTAGATAACGATATGCTTGTTCCGTTAAACGATTACATCGATGCAGATGAGGAGTACCAGAAGGTTAACGAGCCATATGAGCATGCATATGAGGGCTTGAACTACATGGATGGTAATCTGTACTGGGTATATTCTGGTATGAGATCTGGTGTTCGTATTGAGTACAATAAGGATCTGTTAGAGAAGAGCGGATATACAGAAATTCCGAAGACGCTTGACGAGTACATTGATATGGCAAAGAAGATCACTGAGGATGGAAACGGCGAGTATTATGGAATCGGATTTACTTCATCTTCTCCATTTGAGCGTCAGCTTGAGATGATGGCTCAGGTATCTGGTATTTATTACTATGACTATGTAAATGGCAAGTTCGATTTCAGCGGTTACAAGGAAATCCTTGAGAAGGGCAAGAGATTCATCGATGAGGAAATTGCTTACCCGGATCAGCAGGGCGTTGATAACATGAGAGCATTATTTGCAGAAGGCGAGTTTGCACTGTGGGGCAACGCTTCTCAGGAGGCAGGTGTATTCACCAGCCAGCTGCCAATCGAAGACTTTGAGTGGGGCGTAGCAGAGGTTCCATCTCTTGACGGCGAGATTAAGGGCGCACTTCAGACAACACCGTCTAAGGGCTATGCAATCATGTCTTCCAGTGAGCATCCAGATGAGGCTTGGAAGGTAATTCAGTACTTCCAGTCTGAGGAATTTTTAAAGGGATACTTAGAGAATGGTTACTGTCTGCCAATTACTTCTTATATGGATGAGAAGATCGATAAGTCTAAGATTGGCCGTCTGGCAGACTTCTCTTTACTTGACTATGAGTCTGTATACCCGGCAGTACCGACCATTAACCTGACAGGTGATGATTACAGAACTGTTATGTGGAATGCAATTATGGGTTATGTTGATGTTGACGATGCAATCGAAGATCTGAATACTCGTTACAATGAGGCATATGATGCAGATATTGAGTCTGGCAGCGTTAAGAGACTTGTAATTGAGGATTACGATCCGCTTCATCCAAGTGATGGAACTGCAACCTATCTTGACAAATAAGAAACAGACAGCCTGATAATGGCATCTGAATAAAATGGGAAGGCTGTTTCCGAAACATAAGGAGACGGCTTTCCCTTTCTTATCGCATCTATTCACGGGATGAAAAAACGTGAACTAAGAAAAAAAGGAGGATTTTATGAGCCAGAGAAAAATGACTTTTTCACAAAAGTTCCAGAAAGCGAAAAGCAGCGGAAGTTTTTCAGCAGCACTTATGCTGGCACCGGCAGTATTTTTCCTTTGCCTGTGTTCCATCTATCCGTTTATCTGGATTTTCCGCTATGTAGCATGTGACTACAATGGTTTCAAGTCTACATTTACAGGATGGAAAAACTTTGAGCGTATGCTGAACGATAAAGTTTTCTGGAATAGTGTTATGCATACATTTGAATATGCATTCTATAAGCTGATTTTCATCATCCCGTTAGCTCTGTTGATGGCAGTTTTATTAAACCAGAAACTGAGAGGTTCTTCTGTATTTAGAGGAATTTACTTCATGCCAACTATCATCAGTACTTCTATTGCAGGTATGATCTTTGGATTTATCTTTGCAACAAAGAATGGTATCTTAAACTCAATGCTCCAGAACATGCATCTGATTGATTCACCGATCAAGTGGTTAAACAGCCCGAATGTTGTTATGGTAGCTGTTACGATTCTTGCAATCTGGGGTGGTTTTGGTAATTACATGCTGTATTTTATCACTGGTATGACTGGTATTTCTGAGGATGTTTACGAGAGTGCAAAGATTGACGGTGCAACTGGCGTGCAGACCTTCTTCCGCATTACACTTCCAATGCTGGCACCAGTATTAAAGGTTGTTTTAATGCTTGCAATCACTGGAGCATTTAAGGATTACGAGGCAATCATGGTTCTGACAAATGGAGGACCTGGCAACCGTTCTATGGTAATGTTCTTATACATTTACAATATTATCTTTGGTTCTGCTGGAAGCTCCAGTCAGGCACAGATCGGTTATGGAGCACTGCTTAGTGTTGTTGCAGCAGTAATCGTAGGTATTGTAACTGGCGTTTATCTGTTTGTTTCCAAGAAACTTGACGATGTAGTATAAATTAGGAGGAGATACGATGGAAAAAACTCATGCAGTATATTCAACAAGAACGAAGATCGTCCGTCTGATCATCTGGCTGTTTTTGGCACTCGCGGCGATCATCACAATCTTTCCTGTATGCTATGTTATCTTTGGTTCCTTTAAGGACAATAAGGAGCTGCTTGTCGGAGGTTCAAGCATTTTGCCAAGCAAGTGGGTGTTTGATAACTATGTGCAGGCATGGAAACAGGCAAATTTTGCAACTTATACAATGAACAGTGTGTTCTTAAGTTTAGCTGTTATGCTTATTTCTTTAATCAATGCCAGCATGGCAGGATATGTATTTGCAAGAAAGAATTTTAAGGGTAAGGAACTTCTGTACATGCTTTTCGTAGCATTTATGTTTATCAATGTTGGTTCTGTTTCCCTTCGTCCTTTATTTGAGCTTGCTGTTAAGTTGAAGATGAATAAGAGCTTGTTAGCTGTTGCTATTATCTCAGCAGGCGGCGGTCAGGCAACGTTTATCTTTTTATGCCGTGGATTCGTTAATTCCGTTCCGAAGGAACTTGACGAGGCAGCAAAGATGGATGGATGTGGATTCTTTAGAATTTATTATCAGATTATCCTTCCAATGTTAAAGCCGATTTTGGCAACAATTGCACTTTTATCCTTCAGACAGGGATGGAACGAGTACATTCTTCCTCTTGTATTTACAATGACTAATGATAAGCTTCGTCCTCTGACCGTAGGTGTTAATATGTTAAAGAATGCCGGAGACGGTACTGCAGCATGGAACATCATGTTTGCAGGTGCGACAATTTCAATTGTCCCAATTTTGATTGTTTACTGTTGCTTTAGCCGTTTCTTCATGGGCGGTCTGACAGCCGGTGCAGTAAAGGGTTAACAAAAAGACAGGCCGACAATTTGTGGTAGTACGAATTGTTGGCCTTTTTTAGAAAGGATTCACTGTTATGCAGAACACATATGATACACCCACTTACCCAGAATTAGGAAATATCTATCCGGGTGATTATTATGAAGCACTTCCATATGATGAATTTATCGATAAAAATCAGAAGCTTCCAGAAGGAAAAAAGGTTTTCGATATTCGCGATTTTGGCGCAAAACCAGAAAAAGATCTTTTAAATACCGAAGCTTTCTTAGCAGCTGCAGCAGCATGTGAGAAAGCAGGCGGTGGTGTGATTCTTGTAGCGGGTGGCTCCTATTGTATGGGAACGGTATATATTCCGTCTCACACGACACTTTTCATCGCAGAAGATTCTGAGATCAAGGCATCCAGAAATGTGGAGCTTTTGCTGGCGAAGCAAAAAGAGCAGGTTGATGATCGAAAGGGCGAGTCGAGCGAGGGTGCTTTTGTACGCGTTAAGAATGCAGAGGATGTGACGATTACTGGTGGCGGACGTATTAACGGAAGTGGTGAGTGGTATGTGTATGAGCCACGGGAACTGCCGGCATTGACTCCATTTGATATAAGCCGCCTTCCAAGACGTGATCAGGCAAAAGAAATTAATACTATTCCTGGAACACTTCGCTATTATTATAGACAGAGAATACGTTATTCAGAAGACAAATATGGTGAAGGCAAGCCAAATTTAAATCGTCCGGCAGCACTTGTATGGGTACAGGACAGTAAAAATGTTACGTTTGACAATATTATCTTATATGATTCAATGAGCTGGACACTTCATATTGAGTGTTGTGAAAATATCACAGTTAAGAATATGGTTATTGATGATAATCGTCATGTGGCAAATTCTGACGGTGTTGATATTAATGCAAGTGGCAATGTATTAGTAGATCATTGTTTTATCTCCTGTGCAGATGACGGAATTGTAATTAAAAATCCAATTCGTACTGGACGTGCCATGACACATGTACATGTAAAAAGATGTACTGTTGTGACAGTTATGAACGCATTCAAAATTGGAACAGAAACAGCAAATGATATTAGTGATATTCTTGTAGAAGACTGTATGTTTTGCATGCCTGATATTTATCCTGGTTCTGTTTCTGGAATTTCACTTGAGTCATGTGATGGAACGAATCTTTCTGACGTAACTATTAGAAATATTACGATGGATAAGATTATCTGTCCACTGTATATTTGCTTAAATAAGAGAAATCGTTATAATGAGCCATATACAGATAATGTGGGAGAAAATCGCTATTGGGGCGGCAGCATTAAAAATATCCGCATTGAAAATATTCATGCAGACAACGCAGAAGTTCCGGCAATTTTAACTGGATATGAAACAACTAAAAAGGATGGAAGTGTTGTTCGCAGACCACTTGAAAATATTACTGTAAGCAGTTATCATGTTGTATATAGGGATAATGAGGAAATTGTTGAGATCCCTGAGACGTTTGATGAATTTTTGGAGGATTATCCAGAGAGCAATGCACATGGTGATGTAGATGCATATGGTATCTGGGCACGTCATATCGATAATCTTGTATTAGAGGACATAAATGTAGTACCAAGAAGCTGCAATACAAGAAAAGCAATTTGTCTTTATGATGTCAATAACAAAAATTGATCAGCGTAAGTAGAGTCAATGATGCTTTAGGAGGAAAAAGCAAATGAGCGGATGGAAACTAGGCCTGGATGGATTTGTGACACATTTTATGGTGTCAGGTCCTCAGGAAGAGCCTTATTTTAATGAGGCGAAGGATAAAAATCAGCTTCGCTATGAGGCATATCTGCGTTCTGTAATTGCAGAACACAAACCAGTTGGTGAAACTGGTGAGATTCTTGTTGGTGCAAAGAGCCGTCTGGATGAAGAATGGAAGTATTATTATGACAGTGGAAGCTGTTTTGTGAATATTTCAACGTTCTATTCTGTTATGCGCCGTATTCATTTTGACATTGCAACTGTGCTTGAGACATCATCTGATATTGATGTTGCGGCAGTGCTGTGGTCATATGCAGCAGTTGATGTGTATTGCAACGGCAGATTAGAAGGCACATTAAAGCAGCCAGTTTATAAGCCAATTCAGAAAAAAGAGCTGACACTTCATTTAAAAGCAGGACGCAATCTTATTTATTTAGCATGTGAGAATCTTGGTGTGCGTGATACAAGAAGTGTAGCAGGTCTGCAGATTTTAAATCATAAGGATGAAATTAAAGTGTCAATTCCAGATGAAGCATGTGCTGACACTGCAGCTGTGGCAGAAGCATTTTTGGAGAGTGCACGTTTAGAGTCAAATAAGCTCTGTTTTGACAGCCAGGCTCCAAGTGGAACAACTTATACATACCGCTATTATGAAGAGGATTTTGCAAAGGCAATGATTCCAGCTGTTTGGTATCAGGCAGAGGGAAAAAGCGAGATTCTTTTAGAAAATGGACAGCCATATGTAACAGTGAAAGTTGTGTTAGGAAAGCTTGAGCTTAAGCGTGTCTTTGAACGCACAGAGCAGCTTGTACCAAAATATGCATTGCGCGAGGATGGAAGTGCATTTAGCTTTGAAGAAAATAAGGAGCTTATATTCAGACGAATTGCAGATGTTATGAGCGAGAGCCGCGGTGAAAAGTTTGGATTCCCGATCTCAAACATCCTTGCAAGAAAGCATTTCAATGACAACTCTATGGATGATGAGCGATTGATGTATGAGATGCTTGAGATGATCGAAGAACGTTATGACTGTTCTGACTTTTTAATGTGCGGATTGATTCGTTATTTGCATAATTATCCAGTTGAAGGAGCAATGAAAGAGCGTATTAAAGATGTTATGCTCAATTATCGCTATTGGATGGATATGGATGGCTTTGACGGCATGTGCTTCTGGAGTGAGAATCATGCGCTGATGTTCTATACCTGTGCGATGAATGCAGGTGAAATGTATCCGGACGAGTATTTTTCTCGTGCCAAGATGACTGGAAAAGAACTCCATTTATATGGAAGAAACAAGGTCTTACAGTGGCTGGATGATGTGGAAGAGTATGGCTTCGAGGAGTTTTTGAGCACCGTTTACATGTGTGTTACCTTTGCAGCTTTGATCAACGTGGTCGATTATTCCGAGCCAGAAATCTCAAAGCGTGCGGCAGCGATTACGGATAAGATGTTGTCTATGCTGGCGCTTCACACCTACAAGACTGGTATCGTGGCACCTATGGGACGCGTGTACAGAAGTGTATTGTATCCATTTGATCAGGGTGCGATGGCACTGATGAATCTGATCAATCCGGCACTTCCGTATACCTTTGGCGAGGGCTGGCTTGGCTTCTATGCAAGCAGTAAATATCCGATTCCAGAAGGACTGGTAAAGCTGATGGAGGACGATGTGGAAACCAACTACACGACCGGAAATGCAAGAGTTTATCTGGAGAAAAATGCAGATTACTGCCTAACTAGTGTGGCATCTCCGAGAGAGCCGTTTACACGTTGGGAGAACGAGACTTTGAAGGAAAATGTGGATATCACAACCCACAACTTTACAAAGTCCTTCAACGAGCGCTTCCATGGAACCACCTATTTTAGACCAGGTACCTACGGCTATCAGCAGCACATGTGGTATGCGGCACTTGACGGTGAGGCAAGCATCTTCGTGACTCATCCAGGTTCTACATCAGAGGAGGGCGATATGCGCCCAGGCTACTGGCATGGAAATGGTGTGATGCCAGCATTAAAACAGCAGCATGGTCTTCTTGGCGGTATTTATGCAATTCCGGATGAGCATCCAATTGGGTATACTCATTTATATTGTCCAGAGTGTCGTTTTGATGAGGTGATTCATGAAGAAAACTGGATATTCCTTCGCAAAGAAACAGGCTATCTGGCATTATGGTGCAGTGAAAAACTGGAAGCACACAATGGTATGAATTTTAATTGTGAGCAGCGCGCTTACAGCAAAAATGCAGCTTATCTTTGTGTTTGCGGCGGTCAAAAATCAGATGTTAGTTTTGCAACATTTAAAAAACGCGCAAAAGAAACGTCGCCATCTTATGACAAAGAGTCAAAAACACTGACAGCGCAGAACTTTGAACTAAGCTATGTGGCATGCAAAGATGTGACACAGTTTTTGTAAGTATGAGTGCAGCACGAACAAAAATTTTACTGCCAAAAACCACACAAAAAATGTAAGAAAACACATTTTCAATCACAGTGATCTATGCTAATATGTAAGTATAGTAAAAAATATATAAAACTGCAGCTTATCTGTAATGGATAATTGGCAGTTCAAACAGGAGGAGAATTCGTTATGCAGATGACAATGAGATGGTACGGCAGCCAGTATGATACCGTTACCTTACAGCAGATCAGACAGACCGCTTATGTAAAGGGTGTTATTTCTACTCTTTACAACAAAATGCCAGGTGAGCTGTGGACTTATGAGGAGATTATGGCTCTTAAGAATGAGGTAGAGGCAGCAGGTTTGACTCTTCCGGGCATTGAGAGTGTAAATATCAGCGATGCAATCAAAACGGGAGCTCCAGAGCGTGACAAGGATATTGATGCATATATCAAGACACTGGAGAACCTTGGTAAGGCAGACATCCATATGGTATGCTACAACTTTATGCCAGTATTTGACTGGACACGTACTGAGTTGGCCCGTATGAGAAAGGATGGTTCCACCGTTCTTGCATACAATCAGAAGACTGTAGACAGCATCGATCCGGCAAAGATGTTTGATTCCATTTCAAATGATATGAACGGAACTGTTATGCCAGGTTGGGAGCCAGAGCGTATGGCAAAGGTAAAGCAGCTGTTCGAGGAGTATGCAGACATCGACGAGGAAAAGCTGTTTGCAAACTTAAAGTATTTCCTGGAAGCAATCATGCCAGTATGTGATAAGTACGACATCAACATGGCAATCCATCCAGATGATCCGTCTTGGAGCGTATTTGGTCTGCCGCGTATCATCAACAACAAGGAACACATCCTTCGCATGATGAAGATGGTAGATAACCCGCACAACGGTGTTACCTTCTGTACCGGTTCCTACGGCACGAACTTAAACAATAACTTAGTAGAGATGATTCATGCCCTGAAGGGAAGAATCCATTTTGCACATATCAGAAACTTACAGTTCAACGACGGCATGAACGATTTCGAGGAGTCCGCTCATCTGTCCTCTGATGGTACCTTTGATATGCATGCAATCATGAAGGCATTGTATGACACTGGATTCGATGGAATTATCCGTCCAGACCATGGAAGAATGATCTGGGGTGAGAAGGCAATGCCGGGATACGGTCTGTATGACAGAGCACTTGGTGCCGCATATTTATGCGGTCTGTGGGAGGCTATTGTAAAGGAGAATCAGAGATGAAACTGACATTACAGGATGTAACACAAAAGAAAAATGAATTTGCAAAGGCAGCAATTACACTGCCATCCTATGATATTGAAGCCGTTCATAAAAAGACACTGGAAAATCCGGTATGGGTTCATTTTGGTGCAGGTAACATTTTCCGTGGTTACATTGCAGGTTTACAGGAAGATCTGTTAAACAAGGGCGCAGCAGACAGAGGAATCATCGCAGCAGAGACCTTTGATTATGATATCATTGATAAGATCTACAAGCCACATCAGTCCATGACACTGATGGTAACGCTTCTTCCAGACGGCAGCACATCCAGCCGCGTGATCGCAAGTATCGCAGACGGAATTAAGGCAAATACAGCTGATGAAGCAGAGTATGACAGATTAAAGGATATCTTTGCAAATTCATCCTTACAGATGATCAGCTTTACGGTTACCGAGAAGGGTTACGCGCTGAAGGGAATCAATGGAAACTTCCTTCCAGTTGTTGCATCTGATATCGAAAATGGCCCGGCAAGTGCAAAGCATGCGATGAGCATCGTTGCAGCACTTCTTTTCGAGCGTTTTAAGGCAGGCCGCTATCCGCTTGCTGTTGTTAGCATGGATAACTGTTCTCACAATGGTGAGAAGCTTCAGGCATCTGTCATGACAATCGCAAAGGCATGGGCAGAAAAAGGTTTTGTAACCGAGGAGTTTATTGCATACCTTGAGGATGAGTCTAGCATTAGCTTCCCATGGAGTATGATCGATAAGATCACCCCAAGACCGGCAAAGGCCGTTGAGGAGAAGTTAGAGGCAGCAGGCGTTGAGGAGATGGCTCCGGTTATCACTTCCAGAAATACCTATATTGCACCGTTTGTAAACGCAGAGGGACCGCAGTATCTTGTAATCGAGGACAAGTTCCCGAATGGTCGCCCGTCTTTGGAGAAGGCTGGTGTTTACCTGACCGACCGAGATACTGTAAACCGTGTAGAGCGCATGAAGGTAACAACCTGTCTGAATCCGCTGCATACCGCACTGGCTGTATATGGTTGTCTGCTTGGCTACAACCTGATCGCAGACGAGATGAAGGATAAAGAACTGACTGGACTGATTCGTCACATCGGTTACGATGAAGGCATGAAGGTTGTTACCGACCCGGGCATCCTTTCTCCGAAGGCATTTATCGACGAGGTTATTGAGAAGCGTCTTCCAAATCCATTCATGCCAGATACCCCGCAGCGTATCGCAACCGATACCTCTCAGAAGATCACTGTTCGTTTTGGTGAGACTATGAAGTCCTATATGGCAAGCAGCGAACTTGACTGCGCATCCTTAGTGTACATTCCGCTTGCAATTGCTGGATGGCTTCGTTATCTGCTTGGAACCGATGATAAGCTTCAGAAGATGGAGCTTAGCAGCGACCCGATGTTAGATGAGCTTCAGAGCAAGCTCGCAGGTGTAGAGGCTGGAAAGCCAGAAACCTACAAGGGACAGCTTAAGGACATCTTGACCAACAAGGCAATCTTTGGCGTTGACATGTACGAGGCTGGTCTTGCAGATAAGGTAGAGGGCATGTTCGTTGAGATGCTGGCTGGCAAGGATGCAGTGCGCAACACCTTAAAGAAGTATGTAGACTAAAACTGGAGACCCGGTAGGTTATGAGGGGCGCTTCGGTGAAGTGACTTTGTATTTTGACAACGGGCCCGCTACAACGTCCCGTCTCGTAAAGCACATTCACCTCAGCGCCTCATATATGTTACGAAAATAGAATTTCGCCGCCCTGACAACAGGGCGGCATTTGTGCTTTCAAAAAAAGACATAGAAGGGAGAAGAAATGATGAATATTGTATTTGATATGGATGGAGTTATTTTTGATTCCGAGCATGTATGCGAACGCTGTTGGCAGGACTACAAAGAAAAATATCAGTTAAAAGATGCAAAGGGGATGTTTCATGCCTGCATCGGCACGACTATTGAAAAGACAAAAGAAATCGTGTGCGGCTATCAGGGCGCAGATTTCCCATATGAGGAATTTCGAAAGGATACATCCAACCGTTTTCATGAGATTGAAGAGGCAGAGGGGCTTCCAGTCAAAAAAGGAGCAAGAGAGTTGCTGTCATGGTTAAAGGAGAGTGGTGCGCATGTCGGTCTTGCCTCCTCCACCAGAAGCCAAACCGTAATCCGCCAGTTGACGCATGCCGGACTGGTGCAGTACTTTGATGTGATCGTGGGTGGCGAGATGGCCCAAAAGAGTAAGCCAGAGCCAGACATTTATTTGGAGGCATGTAAGCGCATGGGTATTGATCCAAAGAGTGCCTACGGTGTAGAAGACTCTTTTAATGGAGTGCGTTCTCTCCATGCCGCAGGACTGTATCCGATTATGGTGCCGGATCTATTAGAGCCAGATGAAGAAATGCGCTGTTTGACTGGTGTGATTCTACCGGATTTGCTTGCAGTAAGAGAGTATTTGAAAGCAACTTTTTCCCAAAACAAAAGTCAGGAAAATGGTTGTCAGGAGGACAAGCCGGTATGATCCCGTATTATTTGATTTCATTGTCAGGTGCCTATGACAGCCAGCCCTTTTGGAAGGCAAAAGAAAAGGGACAATCACCTGATTGTATATGCATTGACTGCACCGATGTGTCCGGCAGCCTATATTTTTGCAGCGATGAGGCGAGAGAAGAATTGACAAACCGACTAGCTGACGTTCCCGTAAATGTGCTTCATTTTATTGACTCAGGCGATTATCATTATTTAAGTCTTTTGTTTTTGCAGCGAATTGATCAGCCATTTAGCCTTCTTTTATTTGATCACCACTCAGACTGCATGGAGAGTGCATTTGGCGGCGATCTGTTAACTTGCGGCAGCTGGGTTCTTTGCGCATTAAAGGATCTTCCAAATTTAAAAAAGGCAATCTTAGTTGGCCCGGCGGATGAGGACGGTACGGCAGTGCAACTTCTTTCCGATTCACGCATCACATGGGTGACAGAGGAAGAATTTGACGAACGAAAAGAAGAACTGTATAAAGCACTTTTGGAATGGCCAGTCTACATTTCACTGGATAAGGATGTACTAGACCGAAAAGAGGCCGTTACCGACTGGAGCCAGGGCAGCATGAAGCTTTCAGAAATTTTGGACTTTTTGGAGACTGCAAAAGCGTCAGGTGCACACTTTTATGGCATGGATGTGTGTGGCGAGCAAAAGGCGTCTGAGGAAACGTCTGGTGCAGGAACAGGTGCACAGACAAACAGCAATACCAATCAAACAATTGTAACTTATCAAAAAGACTTGACTTTTTCGCTTTACCGTGCCAAAATATAAGCAGATCGAAAAGACAAAGGAAAGGAGAAGCCGTGTGCGCTGACAGTTTTTCATCATGGACCGCTAGTACCTGTCAAAAACGCACATGGCAATTAGAATGAATAAAAAAATTAAAAATCCTGAGACGGATCATCTGTTTCAGGCAATTCTGACACTGAAGGATATTGACGAGTGTTATGCCTTTTTTGAGGACGTATGTACCGTAAATGAGCTTCAGTCGATTGCGCAGCGTTTTGAGGTCGCTTCCATGCTGCGCCAAAAGAATACCTATCTTGAGATCGCGCAGAAGACAGGTGCATCCACCGCGACAATCAGCCGTGTGAACCGAAGCTTAAACTTTGGAAGTGACGGCTACGAGATGGTATTTGAGAGAATGAAGGAGTAAGAGTAATATAGTTTACAACGCGTCAAAACAATCGTCGAACCGCCTTCGTAACTTGCATCCGTGAACTTACCGAAAGCAAAAAACAATAGAGGATATATTAGAGCAAATAACCTCATTGCATTTTATTGATAAGTGTTGAGTTACTTCAAAAAAATTGATGTAATTTAATTACTTGTTGATGGTATTTGTGAAACAAAGTTTGTTCTCTTGAAAAAAAAACCAAAATATACTAACATAGGGAAGTACAAGTGCTGCAAGGTGCTTGTACTTTCGTTATGATTTGACCTACAGTTCACGCGTCATGTGAATTGTAGTCATTAAAGAAACTTTGTGCAGACAGCCGTTGGCTGTTGGAAAGGATAAAAGATGACTGGAAAGATTGCGTTGATACCAGGTGACGGAATTGGTCCTGAGATTGTGGCAGAAGCGAAAAAGGTATTGGATACTGTAGCAAAAAAATATGGACATGAATTTGAATATGAGACCCTTCTGATGGGTGGCTGCTCTATCGATGCATATGGCGAACCGCTGACAGAGGAAGCACTTGAAAAGGCAAAGGCAAGTGACGCGGTACTGCTCGGTGCAGTAGGCGGAAATGTCGGCAATTCAAGATGGTATCAGGTAGCACCAAACTTAAGACCGGAGGCAGGCCTGTTAAAGATTCGTAAGGGATTGGGACTGTTTGCGAACATCCGTCCTGCAAAGCTGTTTGCACAGTTAAAGGATGCTTGTCCGTTAAAGCCAGAGATCGTTGGCAATGGATTTGATATCGTTATGATGAGAGAGCTGACCGGAGGCGTGTACTTCGGAGAACATAAGACAGAGGAAGTAAATGGTGTTCGCAAGTCTACCGATATTATGGCATATGACGAGAATGAGATTAAGAGAATTGCGATCAAGGCATTCGAGATTGCAAGAAAGCGCGGCAAGAATGTAATCAGCGTCGATAAGGCAAACGTCCTGGACACCTCCAGACTGTGGAGAGTCGTTGTCGATGAAGTCGCAAAAGATTATCCGGATGTAACGGTAAAGCATATGTTAGTTGACAACTGTGCAATGCAGCTTGTTATGAATCCGAGACAGTTCGATGTCATTCTGACCGAGAACATGTTTGGTGATATTCTTTCGGATGAGGCAAGTATGATCACTGGTTCCATCGGTATGCTGTCATCCGCAAGCCTTGGTGCAGGTAAGCTTGGACTCTATGAGCCAAGCCACGGCTCTGCGCCGGATATCGCAGGAAAGGGCATTGCAAACCCGATTGCGACGATTCTCTCAGCAGCAATGCTGCTTCGTTATTCCTTCGATCTTGACGAAGAAGCAAAGGCAGTTGAGACCGCAGTAGAAGAGGTTTTACAGGCAGGTTATCGTACCGTTGATATCATGTCAGAAGGCATGACACAGGTTGGCACCGTTTCTATGGGCGATCTGATCGCAGAAAAGATTCTTGGTTAATAGAGGGGGTTTTTACACCATGAGAAGTGATAATGTAAGAAAAGGAATGCAGCAGGCACCGCACAGATCCCTGTTTAATGCATTAGGCTTTACAAAGGAAGAGATGGACAAGCCGATGATCGGTATTGTCAGCTCCTATAATGAGATCGTTCCAGGTCATATGAATCTGGACAAGATCGTAGAGGCAGTTAAGTTAGGCGTCGCAATGGCAGGAGGTGTGCCAGTTGTATTCCCAGCTATCGCTGTCTGTGATGGTATCGCAATGGGACACGTTGGTATGAAGTATTCTCTTGTTACAAGAGATCTGATCGCTGATTCCACCGAGTGTATGGCAATGGCACATCAGTTTGATGGTCTTGTTATGGTTCCAAACTGTGATAAGAACGTACCTGGTCTGTTAATGGCCGCAGCCAGAATTAACATCCCGACCGTATTTGTCAGCGGTGGCCCGATGCTTGCTGGTCACGTAAAGGGACAGAGAACCAGCCTTTCTTCCATGTTTGAGGCAGTTGGTGCTTACGCAGCAGGCAAGATGACCGAGGAGGATGTGTACGAGTACGAGTGTAAGACATGTCCAACCTGCGGTTCCTGCTCTGGTATGTACACCGCAAACTCCATGAACTGTCTGACTGAGGCTCTTGGTATGGGCCTTCAGGGCAACGGAACCATCCCAGCTGTTTACTCTGAGCGAATCAAGCTTGCAAAGCACGCTGGTATGAAGGTTATGGAGATGGTTGAGAAGAACATCTGTCCAAGAGATATCATGACCGAGAAGGCATTTGTCAATGCATTGACTGTTGATATGGCACTTGGATGTTCTACCAACAGTATGCTTCATCTTCCGGCAATCGCAAGAGAGGCTGGCGTAGCTTTAAACGTTGATATCGCAAATGGCATTAGTGCAAAGACTCCAAATCTGTGCCACTTAGCTCCGGCAGGCCATACTTATATGGAGCAGTTAAATGAAGCAGGCGGTGTATATGCCGTTATGAACGAGTTGTCCAAGAAGAATCTGCTGAATCTTGACTGTATGACCGTTACTGGAAAGACCGTTGGCGAGAATATCGCAAATGTTGTCAACAAGGATCCAGAGGTTATCCGTCCGATCGACAATCCATACAGCCAGACTGGTGGAATCGCTGTATTAAAGGGTAACTTAGCACCAGATTCTGGTGTTGTAAAGCGTTCCGCAGTTGCACCGGAGATGATGGTTCATGAGGGACCGGCTCGTGTATTCGACTGTGAGGACGATGCAATTGCAGCCATCAAGGGCGGCAAGATCGTTGCAGGTGATGTTGTAGTCATCCGTTACGAGGGACCAAAGGGTGGCCCTGGTATGAGAGAGATGTTAAATCCGACTTCCGCAATCGCAGGTATGGGCCTTGGCTCCAGCGTTGCATTGATCACTGATGGACGTTTCTCTGGTGCATCTAGAGGAGCCAGCATTGGACATGTATGCCCGGAGGCAGCTGTCGGCGGTCCGATTGCACTTGTTGAGGAAGGCGATATTATCGAGATCAATATCCCGGCAAACACCTTAAATGTGCGCGTTTCTGATGAGGAGATGGCAAGAAGAAGAGCAGCATGGACACCGAGAGAGCCAAAGGTAACCACTGGTTATCTGGCACGCTACGCAGCACTCGTTACCGATGCAAGCAAGGGTGCAGTTTTACAGGTTCCGGGAACCAATAAATAAAAAAAAGATAATTAGAAGTAAAAAGTCCAGTAGAGGACAAATAGAGACAGAGAAATAAAGGAAGGACAAATAAATATGGAGTTAACAGGTTCTGAGATTATAGTACAGTGTTTAAGGGAACAGGGCGTAGATACCGTGTTCGGCTATCCGGGCGGCTGCATTCTTAACGTATACGATGCTCTTTACAAGCATTCGGATGAAATCACACATATTTTAACTTCCCATGAGCAGGGCGCGTCTCATGCAGCGGACGGCTATGCAAGGGCGACCGGAAAGGTAGGTGTCTGCATGGCAACTTCCGGTCCTGGTGCCACCAATCTGGTAACCGGAATTGCAACGGCATACATGGATTCTATCCCGATTATTGCGATTACTTGTAACGTCGCCGTTTCCCTTCTCGGAAGAGATTCCTTCCAGGAGATCGATATCGCTGGTGTGACCATGCCGATCACCAAGCACAATTTCATCGTAAAGGATGTAAATAAGCTGGCCGATACCATCCGTCGTGCCTTCAAGATTGCAAAGGAAGGTCGTCCGGGTCCGGTCCTGATCGATATCACAAAGGACGTTACAGCAAACAAGGCTGATTATGTGCGCAAAGAGCCAGAGCAGATCAGACGTGTCACCGATACCATCAAGAAGGCTGATATCGAGGAAGCACTTGAGTTGATTCAGGCATCCAAGAAGCCATACGTCTTTGTCGGCGGCGGTGCAATCGCATCTGGAGCATCCGCAGAGTTAAACGAGTTCGTACACAAGGTAGATGCACCAGTTACCGATACCTTAATGGGCAAGGGTGCATTTGACGGTACCGATCCGCTTTACACGGGTATGCTTGGTATGCACGGAACAAAGGCTGCAAACAACGGCGTAAGCAAGTGTGATCTGCTCGTTGTTGTCGGCGCTCGTTTCAGTGACCGTGTTTACGGAAATGCAAAGAAATTTGCTTCCAATGCAAAGATTCTTCAGCTTGATATTGACCCGGCTGAGATCAACAAAAACATTAAGACCGATGCGAGCGTAATCGGTGATGTAAAGGTAATCTTGGAGGAGTTAAATGCAAAGCTTTCGCAGATGAATCACAAGGAATGGATCAAAGAGGTAAAGAGCTTTGAGGAAGATCATCCGATGACCTATCATAAGGGTGTTTTGACTGGTCCGTACATCATTGAGAAGATTTATGAGGAGACAAATGGTGATGCCATTATCTCCACCGAGGTAGGTCAGCATCAGATGTGGGCAGCTCAGTACTACAAGTACAAGGCACCAAGACAGCTTCTGACCTCCGGCGGATTGGGAACCATGGGCTACGGCCTTGGCGCAGCGATCGGTGCAAAGATGGCGCGTAAGGATAAGCTCGTATTCAATATCGCAGGAGATGGCTGCTTCCGTATGAACATGAACGAGATCGCAACCGCAACCAGATATAACATCCCAGTAATCGAGGTCGTTGTAAACAACCATGTACTTGGTATGGTACGCCAGTGGCAGGATCTGTTCTACGGACAGAGATATTCCCAGACCGTATTGAACGACCGCGTTGACTTTGCAAAGGTGGCAGAGGGACTCGGTGCAAAGGGCTACACCGTAAGCACCTGCGAAGAGTTTGATGCTGCACTCAAGGAAGCAATCGAACTGAATATTCCAGTTGTCATCGACGCACAGATCGACAAGGACGATAAGGTATTCCCGATGGTAGCACCGGGTGCACCGATCAGCGAGTGCTTCGGAGAAGAGGACGTTGCTGAGAAGTTTGGAAGATAAAAAACAAAATCCTAGAAAACACTAGATTATGGAGACACTGTATGGAGACATGCAGTGTCTTTATGATTTGGTGATGCTTTACACCAACTGGCAGACCGAAGAAACTAGTGGTTCTGTTGCACATTGCGATAATGATAATCTTAGCTGGGTAAAGCAAGTGGATGTGATCAAGTGTCCACATGAACAGTAAGAGACGGGAGGCGAAAAAACTCAAGTGGATCAACGTGTCAATAAATGTGCTAGTAAATATGCCGATATCATCAATCTTCCCCACCATGTCTCGAAGCGTCATCCGCAGATGGCGCTGTCGGATCGTGCTGCGCAGTTTGGCTCTTATGCCGCGCTTAGAGGGTATGATGCGGCGGTAAAAGAAACGGTAAAAAAATCCATACAACAAACAGAAGCGTATATC
Source organism: Lachnospiraceae bacterium (assembly GCA_052273485.1). Taxonomy (GTDB): domain Bacteria; phylum Bacillota; class Clostridia; order Lachnospirales; family Lachnospiraceae; genus Anthropogastromicrobium. The sequence goes on along the minus strand of DAVZID010000007.1, from coordinate 39,576 downwards.
GAAATGGAGCAGTATGATGACTGAAATGACTGAGAGCAAAACTTACAAAACGTACCTTTGCATTGATTTAAAATCCTTCTTTGCATCGGTTGAATGTGTTGAGCGTGGCCTTGATCCGCTTTGCACAAATCTGGTTGTGGCAGATGCCACGCTAACTGAAAAAACAATTTGCCTTGCAGTATCTCCGTCGCTGAAGCGCTATGGCATCGGAGGGCGTGCAAGGCTTTTTGAGGTGGTGCAGATGGTCAAGCAGGCAAATGGCAAGAGACTTCTTTCACTTCCACGGCGTCAATTTTTGGGTTCATCCAGCGATGCAAATGAACTTGTAAAGCATCCGGAATATCAAATTGACTATATTATTGCACCGCCTCGAATGGCAAAATACATTGAATACAGTACAAAAATTTATCAGATTTATTTAAAGTATGTGGCACCGGAGGATATTCATGCGTATTCGATTGATGAGGTGTTTGTCGATATCACGCAGTATTTGATCTTAACAGGGCTTAGTGCCTATGAGTTTGCAAGTCAAATGATTCGTGATGTGCTAAAGGCAACAGGTGTTACCGCAACAGCAGGGATTGGGTCGAATTTGTATCTGGCAAAAATTGCAATGGATATTGAGGCAAAGCACATTCCGGCAGATCGCGATGGTGTGCGCATTGCGCAGCTGACCGAAATGAGCTATCGCGAAAAGCTTTGGGATCATCGTCCGCTCACGGACTTTTGGCGAATCGGTCCACAGACAGCGAAAAAGCTAGAGCAAAATGGAATGTTTACGATGGGAGATATCGCGTGGTGCTCTGTTGGACAGGCCAATCAGTTTCACAATGAGGAATTGCTGTATCGTCTTTTTGGCATCAATGCAGAGCTTATAATTGATCATGCCTGGGGATGGGAGCCATGCACGATTGCACTGATTAAAGCATATCGCCCACAGTCGAGCAGTATTGAAAATGGTCAGGTTCTTCATTGCCCATATACGGCAGAGAAAACGCGTCTGATTGTGAAGGAAATGACGGATCAGCTGCTTTTGCGGCTAGTGGACCAAGGTCTTGTCACGGATCAGATGGCACTAGCAATTCAGTATGATGTTGAAAATTTAAAGGATCCGAAGCGCAGGGAATGTTATCATGGACCGATTGAAACCGATCGGTATGGAAGACAGCTTCCGAAAAGTGCGCATGGAAGCGCCAATATCGGGCGCTTTACGTCTTCTGCAAAACTTGCAACAAAAACGGTATTAAAACTGTATGACCAGATTATTGATCCAAATCTTTTGGTAAGAAAGCTTAGCCTGACGGCAAACCATGTCGTGCCGGAAGGCTCAGAGGCTACGAAGAAAGCACCGCAGCAACTGGATTTGTTTACGGATTATGAGGCGCTTGAAAAGCAGGAAAAGGAAGAGGATGCAGCACTTGAGAAGGAAAAGAAAATGCAGCAGGCCATGCTTCAGATCAAAAAGAAATTTGGCAAAAATGCGATTTTAAAGGGGATGAATCTGCTTGATGGGGCGACTGCAAAAGAACGAAATGAGCAGATTGGCGGCCATAAGGCATAACAAAAATGAAAAGGCAACTGAAAAGTTTAAAAGGCAATTGCAAAGCTTAATTAAAAAGCTTTAAGTGCAGCTGTAATTGCAAAGAGAAAGGAAAAACAAGAATGAAAAAAGAGCGCTGGCGTCTGTACGCGAAAAAGGCAGATTTTGCGGCTATCAGCAGAGCATACGGCATCAATCAGGTGACGGCAAGAATTATGAGAAACCGCGATGTCGAGACAAAAGAGGAGATTGAAAGCTACTTAAAAGGTACACTAGATATGCTGAGTGATCCTTCATTGATGAAGGATGCAGACAAAGCAGCGGCTTTGCTTGAAGATGCGATTGTCCATAAGAAATTGATTGCGATCTCAAGCGATTTTGATAATGACGGAATTTTTTCTGGTCTTCTCTTAAAGGAAGCGATCATTGAGCTAGGAGGATGTGCCGCAATCTTTACGCCAAACCGTGTGACGGAAGGTTATGGCGTAAACAGCCGTATTGTGCAGGAGGCACATGCGCAGGGGGCAGAGGTGCTTCTTACCTGTGATAATGGAATCGCTGCATTTGAGGCGGTCGAGGAGGCGAAAAAGCTTGGCATGACGGTTATTGTGACCGATCACCATGAGGTGCCATTTGAGGAAAAGAACGGAAAGAAAAACTACATGCTTCCAATCGCGGATGCGATCGTTGATCCAAAGCAGGAGGATTGCGCATATCCATTCAAGAGTTTGTGTGGAACCGGCGTTGCGTATCAGCTTATGGCACTTCTATTTCGCCGTATGAAACGCACGATGAGCCGCCAGGAAATCTTTTTGCAGTACACAGCGATCGCGACCGTGGCCGATGTCATGGAGCTTGTCGGAGAAAATCGAATCCTCGTGCGCATCGGATTGTCTTATTTGAATCACACGACACATGTTGGTCTTCGTGCACTGATGGAGGTGTGCGGCATTTCGCCGGAGCAGATCCGCGCGTATCACATCGGCTTTATCTTAGGTCCTTGCTTCAATGCGGCAGGCCGACTTGACACAATCGTGCATGCATTGGCACTTCTCGAATCAACCGAACACGATCAGGTACTTGCCTTAGCAGGTGAGCTTTGGGCGATGAACGAGGAGCGAAAAGAACTGACGCGAGTAGGAACGGAGCGTGCAGTGGAGATTATCGAACATGCACCATGGAAAGATGAGCGTGTCTATCTTGTTTACATACCAGATTGCCACGAGAGTGTGGCCGGTATCATTGCAGGTCGTCTTCGTGAGCGCTATTACCGCCCAGTGCTCGTCTTTACCGATGCAGCAGAGGATGGCCAGATCAAGGCGTCCGGCAGAAGCATCGACGATTACGATATGTTTGCAGAACTTAGCGCATTTCGTAAGCTATTTCTTCGCTTTGGCGGACACAAGATGGCGGCTGGTTTGACGATGGAAAAGAACAATTTGGAGACCTTGCGAGAAGGATTAAATGTGCGCTGCACCCTCACACCGACGCAGCTAATGCCACTTGTCATGATTGACGTGGCGATGCCGCTTGGTTATATCAGCGAGGATGTGATTGCTGATTTAGAAAAGCTCGAGCCGTTTGGCCGTGCAAATGAAAAGCCTCTGTTTGCGCAACAGCATTTATCGGTACTTCGATTATCACGCATCGGAAAGAACCGAAACGTAGTCAAAATGTCTGTCATGGGATCAGAAGGCGTCGTGATGGATGCACTCTATTTTGGTGACACAGATGTGTTCTTCGACTTCCTTGAGGAGGAGTATGGACGGGACAATGTGGCGGCTGCGCTTCGGGGAATGCGCAATACAATTGACCTTGCCGTGACCTATTATCCACAAATTAACGAATTTCAGGGCAAAAGAAGCTTGCAAATCGTGATACAAAACTATTGCAGAGTTTCGTCAAATTGAGTATAATTAAGAAATCGGATGAAACAATGCCAACAAAATGCATCAAACAGATGGTATTGTTAAAAGAAAAACGACAAAAAGAAAAATTTTGGAGGGAGAAACGGTATGAGAATCGGAATTCGTGCCCATGATGTAAAGGCAGATACATTTGAAGGGCTTGTAAAGGAAATCCACAATGAGGGGATGCACTGTTGCCAGTTGGCAGTACCGAAGGCAGTTCATGAGTTCCCGACCCAGAAGGAGGTTTTAACTCCTGGTATGGCATTGTACATGAAAGAAGTGTTTGCAGAGAATAAGGTAGACGTTGCCGTTCTTGGCTGCTATCAGAACCTGGCAACCCCGGACGAGGCCGCATTGAAGGATACGATCGATACCTATAAGAGACATATTGTATTTGCAAGTCTTCTTGGCGCTGGTGTCGTTGGTACGGAGACGGGTGCTTGCAATACCGAGTACCGCACCGAGCCATTTTCCTTTACCGAGGAAGCACTTCAGATCTTTATCAAGAATCTGCGCCCGGTTGTCGAGTATGCAGAGAAGCTTGGCGTGATCGTTGCAATCGAGCCGGTATGCCGTCACATCGTAAACAATGCAAAGCGTGCCAGAAAAGTTCTCGATGCGATCAATTCCCCGAATTTACAGATCATCTTCGACCCGGTAAATTTGCTGAACGAGTCCAATTATCAGGATTATCCGGCAATCTTCAAGGAGTTTGTTGAGATCCTTGGACCAGATATTGCTACCATCCATGCAAAGGACTTCAAGATTGAGAATGGAAAGCTGTTAAGCTGCGCATGCGGAACAGGTCAGATGGACTATGAGTTTTTACTGCGTTATATTAAGGAACATAAGCCGCATATCCATGTGCTGTTGGAGGATACGGTTCCGTCAAATGCACAGCAGGCAAGACAGTTTATGGAAGACAAGTACGCAAGCTTATAAGCTTCTGTTGACATGAGGCAGGCTGCAGTCGAATTATTTTCAAGGTGTCAGATTCCGTGAAAATAACGATTGTGAGTTGAAATAAACAATGAAGTAAATGCAAGGACTGAAATGAGGAAAGAGGTGTCTGCTTATGAATCCACAAGAAGAAGGATTAATCCCACCAAAACCTTCGGTGAAGGCGCCGGCGAATTTTACATCGCCGGAAGAGTTATATAAAGAATTAGAGGAGAGTGTCAGAAAGTATCACCCATCTAGTGATTTGTCACTGATCCGCAAGGCTTATGAGGTTGCTCTAAAATCACATGGAGATCAGCGCAGGCGCTCCGGTGAGCCGTACATTATCCACCCACTCTGTGTCGCCATCATTCTGGCGGAGCTTGAGCTGGATAAGGAGAGTATCGCAGCGGGACTTCTTCACGATGTACTAGAAGATACCCCGGTAACACTTAAGCAGTTGATTGATCTGTTTGGAGAGGAGATCGCATTTTTAGTTGATGGCGTCACAAAGCTGACGCAGATCAACTGGGATATGGATAAGATTGAGATTCAGGCGGAAAATTTGCGTAAGATGTTCCTCGCGATGGCAAAGGATATCCGAGTCATCATGGTTAAGCTTGCCGACCGTTTACACAATATGCGTACCGGACAGTTCTGGAAGCCAGAGACACAAAAGCAAAAGGCAAAAGAGACACTTGAGATTTACTCACCGCTTGCATCGCGTCTTGGTATTTCCAAAATTAAGACGGAGCTTGACGATTTGGCCCTTATGTATCTGCATCCTGATGTGTACAAGGAATTGACCGAAAAGATTTACAGTACGCAGGACGCGCGTGAGCGATTCATCGACGAGATTAAGTCTGAGGTTGCCGTAAAGCTCAAGGAAGCCGATATTAAGGCAGAGATTTCCGGCCGAGTAAAGCATCTGTTTAGCATCTACAAAAAGATGGTCAATCAGGATAAAACGCTCGATCAGATCTACGATATCTTTGCCGTTCGTATCATTGTTGACACGGTAAAGGATTGTTACGCTGCACTCGGTGTTATCCACGAAATGTATCATCCGATCACCGTTCGTTTTAAGGACTACATTGCGATGCCAAAGCCGAACATGTACCAGTCCCTTCATACGACGCTGATCGCTAAAAACGGACAGCCGTTTGAGATTCAGATTCGTACCTTTGAGATGCACCGCACCGCTGAATATGGTATCGCAGCGCACTGGAAGTACAAGGAGCGCGGATCGGGTGACACAACTGTGCGTGATGAGGAGGCAAAGCTTTCCTGGCTGCGTCAGATTCTGGAGTGGCAGAAGGATGTTTCCGATAACAAGGAATTTATGAGCATGGTCAAAAATGACCTTGATTTGTTCTCGGATAACGTGTACTGCTTTACCCCACAGGGTGATGTCAAGAACCTTCCGGCAGGCTCTACACCGATTGACTTTGCCTACAGCATCCATTCCGCAGTCGGAAACCGCATGAAGCAGGCAGCAGTCAACGGCAAGATGGTTCCGCTGGATTATAAGATTCAAAATGGTGACCGTATTGAGATCTTTACGTCTCAGAACGTCAAGGGACCGAGCCGTGACTGGCTAAACATTGCAAAGAGTACACAGGCAAAGAATAAGATCAATCAGTGGTTCAAGCAGGAAGGAAGAGCGGGCAACATTACCAGAGGAAAGGAACTTGTTGCAAGCTGTGCCAAGGGCAAGGGCTTTGAGATCAGCGAGCTGACAAAGCCAGAGTTTGTCAAGAAGGTTGTCGCAAAGTACGGCTTCCGCGATTGGGATTCTGTGCTGGCAGCAGTTGGACATGGCGGTCTTAAGGAAGGCCAGATTGTAAACAAGCTGATTGATCTGTATCAGGAATCCAAGAAGAAAGCACCGACTGACGAGCAGGTATTAGCGGCAGTAATTGAGGGCAACAAGAGTAAGCCAGTGAAGATTCGCAGCACCAGCGGCGTTCTTGTAAATGGCGTTGTTGATGTCAACGTTCGTTTCTCCAGATGCTGTTCTCCTGTTCCAGGTGACGAGATCGTTGGATTTATCACCAGGGGACGAGGCATTTCTATTCACCGTACCGATTGTGTGAATGTAATGGTGCTTCCAGAGTCTGAGAAGTCAAGACTTGTCGATGTCGAGTGGCAGCAGGAAAGCCTTCATTCGACAGAGAAATTTATGGCGGAGATCAAGATTTACTGCAACAATCGTATTGGTGTTTTTGCAGATATCTCGAAGATCTTTACCGAGCGTGAGATTGACATTGCGTCTATGAGTTCCAAGACAAGTAAGCAGGGAACAGCAACTATCAACATGTCGTTTGAAATTGGCGGCGTGGAGGCACTCCAGCAGCTGATCAACCGCTTAATGTCGGTCAACAGCGTCATTGATATCGAACGTTCGAATGGCTAATTGAATCTAAGCAAGAAGACAAAGAACGGAGATAGCAGGCAGGGTGATTGGCCCTGCCTGTTTTGTGTCAATCACTTTTGATGAAAGTCAAAGTCATGAGTGTTCGTATAAGCTTTCTTGCACGATTTTCAGTAACAAATGAAAGGGACAGGTGATTGGATGAGAATCGAGACAATTCACGTAGGTGAAATGGGAACAAATTGTTATTTGGCATGGGATGAGACCACAAACCGAGGCTTTTTGGTTGATCCGGGGGAGCAGGCAGAAAAAATCATTCGAGTATGCAGCCGTTATCAGGTAAAACCAGAGGCAGTCCTTTTGACACACGGTCATTTTGACCATATCATGGCGGCAAAGAAAATTCGACAGCAGTATGAGATCCCAGTCTATGCAGGGACCCATGAGGAAGAACTGTTGGCGGACTCTGAGATGAATCTATCCGCCATGTGGGCAGTGCCATACACAATGAAGGCAGATAAGCTTGTAAATGACAACGAAGTGCTTTCAATTGCTGGGATGGAGATTACCGTGCTTGAGACGCCAGGTCACACATCAGGCGGTGTTTGTTATTACATTAAGAAAGAAAATGTGCTGTTTGCAGGTGATACGCTATTTTGCGAGAGCTACGGAAGAACGGATTTTCCGGGAGGAAGTATGTTTGCCCTGCTTCGTTCGCTTCGCGGAAAGCTGTTTGTTCTGCCAGAGGAGACTGATGTATATCCGGGTCACGGACAGGCAACCTCGATCGGCTATGAGAAGACGCACAATCCGGCAGCAGGAATGTAACACAAAATCGAAAGGAAAATAAGGAAAACAAAGATATGATTTATTTTTATCTGGAATGCGATACATTGGATAACGATATCCGCAGCCTGTTCATGGCATTTTACCCGGGACGGGCAATCAAGAGAGTGGAGACACCGACGTATGAATGCGCGGAAGGAGAACTGTTTCTTCGCGTGTTCATAAGCAGCAGCGCGCAAAACAGTGCACAAAACAGCGAAGCAAACAATGCAAAAAACCGTGCAGAAACAAAAATGACAATGGAGCTGACACAGGATAGCACCGCTCTTACCGATACCTGTCTTTGCAATTTATCCGATCGCAAGGACACAAAAACCAAGGCAAAATGTATGTTGTACCGTTTGCTCTCAAAGCTCACGGGTAAGGAACTTCCGTGGGGAACCCTCACTGGAATTCGCCCGACAAAGATTGCCAGAACGATGCTGATGGACGGCGCTTCCGATGCGGAGTGCATCGACTACATGGAAAAAGAGATGCTTTGCGGTGAGGAAAAGACGATGCTTAGCCTTGACATTGCAAAGAGAGAGATCAAGCTTCTTGATTGTCTGGATTATGAGGATGGCTATAGTTTGTATATTGGAATTGCATTTTGTCCGACGACCTGTGCGTATTGCTCCTTTACGTCTTATCCAGTAAATCGTTTTGGCGACCGTGTGGACGCTTACCTAGATTCCATCGAGAAAGAAATTGACTATGTGGCAGAGGGATTTAAGAACAAAAAATTAAATACGATCTACATCGGAGGCGGTACGCCGACTACACTTGAGCCAGAGCAGTTAGAGCGTATTCTTTCCAAGCTTGAGAACTCCTTTCACTTGGAATTTCTTCAGGAGTGGACAGTGGAGGCCGGACGTCCAGACAGCATCACACGTGAAAAGCTGCAGGCGATCAAGCGTCATCCAGTAACACGCATCAGCATCAATCCGCAGACGATGAAGGACGAGACATTGGAGCTGATTGGCCGCAGACATACCGTGCAGCAGGTAAAGGATGCGTTCTTGCTTGCCAGAGAGGAAGGATTTGACAACATCAATATGGATATGATTGTTGGTCTGCCACAGGAGACGCAGGAGGATGTCGAGAACACCTTAGAGGAGATCAAAAAACTCGGACCAGATAATTTGACCGTTCATTCCCTTGCAATTAAGCGTGCCGCAAGACTCAATACCCAGAAGGAAGCCTATGCAGGTATGAAGAGCTTAAATTCTGAGAGTACAATGGAGCTGACACAGGATGCTGCAGAGCAGATGGGCATGAAGCCGTACTATTTATATCGTCAGAAAAATATGACCGGAAACATGGAAAATGTCGGCTATGCAAAACCGGGAAAAGAAGGCATCTACAATATCTTAATTATGGAGGAACTCCAGTCAATTGTGGCACTTGGCGCAGGTGCGATCACAAAGGTTGTATATCCAAACGGCCGGATCGAACGATGCGAAAATGTCAAGGACATCAAGACTTATCTGGAGAAAACAGATGAGATGATCGAACGCAAAAAGAAACTATTTGCAGACTTATCTGGAGAAAACAGTTGACACAGTATGTTTGGAAAACGTATAATGTTGTGCGTAGTCTATGATAGATTGCAGGTTACAGTAACTATCATAACATATGGATAGAAAAAAGGAGCGTTTTTATGGCATTAGTAAAGAAGCCTGTTACAGGCATGAAGGATATTCAGCCAGCAGAGATGCAGATCCGTGATTATGTGATCGGGCTGATCAAGGAAACGTATAAGGGATTTGGTTTCACACCAATTGAAACACCTTGTGTTGAAAATATTGCAAACTTAAGCAACAAGCAGGGTGGTGAGAATGAGAAGCTTATCTTTAAGATCTTAAAGCGTGGTGAGAAGTTAAATCTTGAGACGGCACAGAGTGAGGCAGATTTGGTAGACAGTGGTCTTCGTTATGATCTGACCGTTCCGTTGTCCAGATATTATTCCAATAATGCAGCAAATTTGCCGAAGCCATTTAAGGCATTGCAGATCGGACCGGTATGGCGAGCAGATCGCCCACAGAAGGGCCGTTTCAGACAGTTCTATCAGTGTGATATTGATATCTTAGGCGATCCGACCAATCTGGCAGAGATCGAGCTAATTTTGGCTACTACGACCCTGCTTGGAAAGGTTGGCTTTAAGGGCTTTACGGTACATATCAATGACCGTCGAATCTTAAAGGGTATGGCAAAGTACAGTGGTTTTGAGGAAGCACAGTATGATGAAGTATTTATCATTCTGGACAAAATGGACAAAATCGGTCTGGACGGCGTAGCAGCAGAGTTAGAGACTAGTGGCTTTGCAAAGGAAGCGATCGCTCGCTATATGGGGCTGTTCAAGGGATTGAACGAGGCAGAGGATGGTATTGCGTATCTGGCCGAGACACTTGGTGATTGTCTTGAGGGCGGTGCAGCAGAGAACTTAAAGCAGATCTGTGAGGCTGTTAGCGCAACAACACAGGCTAGCTTCAAGCTACAGTTTGACCCGACTCTGGTGCGTGGTATGTCTTATTACACAGGAACGATCTTTGAGATTGGCGTGGATGGCTTCCCAGGCTCCATCGCAGGTGGCGGACGCTACGATAAGATGGTTGGCAAGTTTACCGGAATGGAGACTCCGGCATGTGGCTTCTCCATCGGTTTTGAGCGTATCGTAACCATCCTCTTAGATGAGGGCTTCACCGTTCCGGGTAGCAAGGAAAAGATTGCTTATCTGGTAGAAAAGGGCGTTGATGGTAAGGTGCTTGGATCCGTTCTTCAGGAAGCAATGGCAGGCCGTGCAGAAGGAAAGCAGATCTTAGTTGCATGGATGAACAAGAATAAAAAGTTCCAGAAAGAGCAGCTGACTGCAGAAGGCTATAGTGAGTTCAAGGAGTTTTATAGAGAAGCATTGAAGTAAATGCGCAATGGGAGGTATCTATGAAGAGACGTGTATTGTTAAAAAAAGGAACTGCGTATCTGCTTTCGCTTGGCGTTATGCAGATGTCAGCGGTGCCAACAATGGCACAGGAAACCGTTACAGAAAGTAGTAGCGAAATGGAAAACACGGTACAGAGCCTGATGGAAACCGTATCATCTGCTATAGAGATTACAACAGGAAATGAGTCAGTTGAAACACCAGAAACAACTGCACAAGTAACCGAGAGTGAGCCAACACAGCCGCAGGAGTCTGAATCAATTCCGGTAACAGTGGAAACATCAGTACCGTCTCAGGAATCTGAGATGCCGACTCAGGAAGAAACGACAGCATCACAACAGCCGTCTCAGGAGCCGGTGGAGAGTTCAGAAGCAAGTGAAACACAGCCATCAGAGACCGCCTGGGAAACACAAACAGAATCGGAAGAAGAAACATCAGAAGAATCAACCGAGGAGTTAAGCAGTGAGGAAGAATCGACAGAAGAAAGCCTTGGAGAAGGAATCGAGCAGGTTTATTATGCAAAGGCGTATTTGAGCAGTGATGCACAGATTTATACAGGATGGGAAGATGGCGCGTCGGCATTTACTTCGCTGTCGTCTGGTTATCCGGTGTATGTGACAAGTATTGTCTTGTTTAATGACGAACCGGTATGGGCTAGAATCATGTTTGATGTCAATGATTATAGCAGCGAGGGTTATATCCGGATGGATTCACTTCAGATAGACGGAAGTGGTGATATCATGCTGCTGGATGCGGATGAAGTGCAGAGCTTTCCAGCAGACTATCAGGCTGCTCTTAGTGCGCTTCAGCAGGCTCATCCAAACTGGATTTTTAAACCAATTTATGTTGGCGACACATTTTCCTATGCAGTAAGTCAGCAGATGAGCACACCAGCAAGAGCATTAGTTAGTATGTATTGTAATGAAGGATATCGTTCTCTTTTGGATCGAGATTATGACTTACGTACCAATACATGGAAACAGTGGGAACCAAATTGGGCGGGAGCTTCAGAAGAAACGGTCCGTTATTATATGGATCCGAGAAATTTCTTGAATGAAAATGATATCTTTATGTTTGAATCATTGACATACGAAGAGTATCAGAGTCAGTCTGCCGTAGAAGCTGCGCTTGCAAATTGCTTTATGTCAAATGTAGTTGTTCCAGGAACTAATTATACCTATTCGTGGCTGTTTTGTTGGATTGGAGAAAAATATAATATCAATCCAGTAGCGCTTGCCAGCCGTGTTAGACAGGAGCAGGGGTCTGGAGCGTCTGATATGATTTCTGGTAAGTATCCAGGCTATGAGGGATTGTATAATTATTTTAATCTTCAGGCAACCGGTTCTACCAGAGATGAGATTTTGCAGAATGGTCTGAAAGAGGCGCATGTAGGCTCCACTATGATGCTTCCTGATGGAAGTGTATCATCTGGTGCATGGAATACGCCGGAGAAGGCATTAATCGGTGGTGCTTTGAAGTTTGCAAATCAGTATATTCTTCGGAATCAGAATACATTGTATGCGCAGAAATTTGATTATGATGGAAAATACAATGGTAAATATTGGCATCAGTATATGACCAATATTATGGCACCATCTTCAGAAGGAGGCCAGGTAAGACGTTCCTATAGTGCAACAGGTCAGCTTGAAAATAGCTTTGTATTTTTGATTCCGGTTTATGAGGAACGTCCAGCTTCTTCACCAAAGCCGGCAGAGCATAAAAACCAGAATGCATACTTGAATTCATTGACCGTAAATGACAAGGAAGTAATACAGACATTTGATAAAAATAAAAAGGATTTTTATTATAATGTAGGAAGCAATACTGTTTATGCAAATGTTAAGGCAAAAGCATCTGCAACAACATCTTCTGTGGCTTTTTCAAATATTGAAACAATGTCCCATAAAGTGGAAACAACGAAGATAAAGGTAACAGCAGAAGATGGTTCGACCGCAGAATATCGTTTGATTATTGGTCGCGGAGTAGAGATTAAAGATGGTTTCTTTGATGGTTTTGATGTGGATGCATACCGTAAGCGTTATCCACAGCTGAATAAGCAGTATGGAGACGATATGGATGCGTATTATGAACATTATCTTTTGACTGGAAAGGCTGCGGGCTGGGATGGCTCAACAAATGGTCCATTCCCGGATGATACAAAGAAGGATGATACAAAGAAGGATGATAATAACAATAATTCCGGAAACAATTCTTCGGCACGTCCAGCGGCTGTCTATAATGGAGTAAATTATGCACCTGTATTTGATGCACAATATTATCTTAGCAAATATCCGGATTTAAAGGCGGCATTTGGCAGTGATACAACGGCGGCATTGAAGCATTTTGTTACATATGGTATCAAAGAAGGAAGACAAGCTTGTGCTGAGTTTGACGTAGATATTTATAAAAATAATTATGCGGATCTGAAGAAGGCGTTTGGCAATGATAACAGTGCATATGTAAAGCATTATCTGGAATACGGTCAGAAAGAAGGCAGAAATGCACAGAAACTAATCGAGAAAGCTGATGATAATAAATCTGATAATAATAAGTCAGATGATAAGAACAATAATAACAATAATAACAATAATAATCAGCATGTAGCTTCGGATCAGGAAAAGAAATATTCAGGAGTATATGATTATACTTATTATCGAAATGCATATGCGGATCTAAGAGCGGCATTTGGCAACGATGCAGATAAGTATTTCAAGCACTTCCTTCAGTGTGGAATGGCAGAGGGACGCCAGGCAAGTGCAAACTTTGATGTGAAGACGTATAAGAACAATTATGCAGATTTGCACAAAGCATTTGGCAATAACAATATTCTATATTACAAGCATTATTTGGAATATGGAAAGGCAGAAGGAAGAAAAGCAGCAGCTTCTTCAAATAGTGGAAATAGTGGAAATACCAACAATGGCAATACTGGAAGTAATACTGGTAATAATACGATGCCATCTGCATCAACTGTTTACAATGGCGTAGACTATGCGCTCGTGTATGATTATGAGTACTATAAAAAGAAGTATGCAGATTTAAGAAACACGTTTGGAGATGATCCAAAGAAATACCTTCAGCATTTTGTGGAGAATGGAATGCGAGAGGGACGCCAAGCGAGCGCATCCTTTAATGTATCGGAATATAAAAACCGTTATGCAGATTTAAGAGCAGCGTTTGGCAATAATACTGCTTCCTATTATATGCATTATATTAAGAATGGAAAAGCAGAAGGAAGAACTGCCAACTAAAGAACAAAAACAATTTAAAGCTGCGTGAGCAATGCGCGGCTTTGGATTGTCTCATGAATTTTGAAAAAAGAAAGGCATGGAATAAAATGTCATTATATGAAGAAGAAATCAGCAAGCGAAGAACGTTTGCCATTATTTCCCACCCGGATGCGGGTAAAACTACATTAACAGAGAAGTTTCTTCTCTACGGAGGTGCAATCAATCAGGCAGGTTCCGTAAAGGGAAGAAAGACAGCAAAGCACGCGGTTTCCGACTGGATGGAGATCGAGAAGCAGAGAGGTATTTCTGTAACCTCTTCTGTTTTACAGTTCCATTATGAGGGCTACTGCATCAACATTCTGGATACACCAGGACATCAGGATTTCTCCGAGGATACCTATCGTACCCTGATGGCAGCGGATTCTGCCGTTATGGTAATTGATGCTTCTAAGGGTGTTGAGGCGCAGACAATTAAGCTGTTTAAGGTTTGCGTCATGCGCCATATTCCGATTTTTACCTTTATCAATAAGCTCGACCGTGAGGCAAATGATCCGTTTGATCTGATGGATGAGATTGAGCGCGTATTGGGAATTAAGACTTGCCCGATTAACTGGCCGATTGGCTGTGGAAAGAACTTTAAGGGTGTTTATGATCGTAATACAAAGAAGATCACAACTTTTGTTGCAGCAGATGCTGGTATGCATGAGGTTGAGAGTCATGAGCTTGAGGTTGATGAGGCAGAGGATGAGGTTGGCATCATCGGTTATCAGAAACTGCTTGAAGATATTGAGTTACTTGATGGAGCTTGTGAGGAGTTTGATCAGGATAAAGTAAGTCGCGGTGAGCTTTCACCAGTATTCTTTGGTTCTGCACTTACCAACTTTGGTGTTGAGACATTCTTGGAGCATTTCTTAAAGATGACCTATGCGCCACTTCCAAGACATAGCTCGAAGGGCGATATCAGTCCGTTTGATGATAATTTCTCTGCATTTGTCTTTAAGATTCAGGCAAACATGAACAAGGCACATAGAGACCGTATTGCATTTATGCGTATCTGCTCTGGTAAGTTTGAGGCAGGTATGGAGGTAAATCATGTGCAGGGTGGCAGAAAGATTCGTCTGACACAGCCACAGCAGATGATGGCATCGGAGCGTACGATTGTTGAGGAGGCTTATGCGGGTGATATCATTGGCATTTTTGACCCAGGTATTTTCTCCATCGGTGATACGATCTGTTCTCCGAAAATGGGCGACCTTACATTTGATGGAATTCCGACCTTCGCACCTGAGCATTTTGCAAGAGTACGTCAGGTAGATACGATGAAGCGTAAGCAGTTCATTAAGGGAATTAGTCAGATTGCGCTCGAGGGTGCCATTCAGATCTTTCAGGAGTTCAATACCGGAATGGAAGAAATCATTGTCGGCGTTGTCGGCGTGCTGCAGTTTGATGTTTTAAAGTTCCGTCTGGAAAATGAATACAATGTTGAGATTCGTCTGGATCCGCTGCCATACGAGTATATCCGTTGGATTGAGAATTGGGAGAGCGTAGATGTTGCAAAAATCAATGGTACATCCGATATGAAGCGCATCAAGGATCTAAAGGATCGTCCACTGCTTCTGTTTGCAAACAGCTGGAGTCCGCAGATGGTACTTGAGAGAAATCCAGGCTTGAAATTGTCTGAGTTTGGAACTGAGCACTAAAATTTAATGAAAACAGAATGATTCAAATACGCATATACTGTACCGAGGAAAGGTGATGGTTTCGAGGACAGTATATGCGTATTTGTGATTTAAGGCAAAAGGAAGTGATCAATGTTAAGGACTGCAAGCGGCTTGGCTATGTGTGCGATATTGAATTTGATTGCAAAACTGGCTACATAACGGAGCTGATTGTGCCCGGAACTGGGAAAATATGTGGTTTGTTTGGGCGAGATACTGAGTATTGCATTCCATTTTGTAAGGTGTGTCAGATTGGACCAGATATTATACTGGTTAATATTGAAGAGGGCGAAAAGCCAATTAAAGACAAAGAAAAATAGAAGAATAAAAGAAAAGTGGTAGATTGTAAAATCGAATCGAAAACAATTCAGAAAAAACTTGACCTTATAGGCCCTTTTATTTTATAATAATAGCATAAAAGGGATGCTGGCAGACAGCAGGAATGGAGGCAGCAATGAAGTGTCCGTTTTGCGGAGAAGATACAACAAAAGTAATTGATTCAAGGCCTTCTGACGATAATACTGCGATCCGCAGGCGCAGGATGTGCGAGGTGTGCAACCGGCGCTTTACCACATATGAGAAGATTGAAGTATTTCCGCTGATGGTAGTGAAAAAGGATCAGACAAGGGAGACCTATTCGAGAGAAAAATTAAAGACCGGTATTGTTATGGCCTGCCATAAGCGCCCGGTTCCGACAGATGCGGTTAATCGTCTGGTAGATGATATTGAGACAACCATTTTTAATAATTATGAGAAGGAAGTCAGCAGCAAGGTAATTGGTGAGCTGGTGATGGAAAAGCTAAAAACACTCGATGAAGTTGCCTATGTGCGCTTTGCCAGTGTCTATCGCTCTTTTACGGATTTGAATAATTTTGCAGAAGAGCTTAAAAATATGATTCAGAA
Organism: Lachnospiraceae bacterium; assembly: GCA_052273485.1. Classification (GTDB taxonomy): domain Bacteria; phylum Bacillota; class Clostridia; order Lachnospirales; family Lachnospiraceae; genus Anthropogastromicrobium. Next base: position 23,199 of record DAVZID010000007.1, on the reverse strand, counting down.
AGAGAAGAAACAGTGAGTAAATTATATCCATGGGCAGAGGCATCATCTGCCTACCAGATTGACTATCAAAAAGAATATGACAATGGCGTGCGAGGCGTATTGTTCGATGTGGACAATACGCTTGTTCCGCATGGAGCGCCGGCAACTGAACAGGCAAAAAAGCTATTCGAAAAGCTTCACCGGATCGGATTAAAGACTTGTATCATTTCAAATAATAAAGAGGCGCGTGTCAGTCCATTTGCAAAGGCAGTAGGAAGTGACTATATTTATAAGGCAGGAAAGCCATCTGCACATGGCTACGAGCAGGGAATGAAACGTATCCAGACAACACCGGATACGACGATTTTTATCGGAGATCAGATCTTTACGGATATTTATGGGGCAAATCGAGCAGGCATCCGTACGTATCTGGTAAAACCAATTCATCCAAAAGAAGAGATTCAGATCGTATTAAAGCGCTATCTTGAACGTATTGTGCTGTTCTTTTATCACAGAGGGAGAAAAAAATGAGTTCTATTATTTTAATCGGTTTTATGGGGGCTGGAAAGACAACGGTAGGCAAGGAGCTTGCAAAGAGTGGATTGGAGTTTATTGATACCGATGCCTATATCGAAGAATGTGAGAAAATGCGCATTTCTGAAATCTTTGCCCAAAAGGGTGAAGCTTATTTTCGACAGGCAGAGACAAAGGCACTTAAGACACTGCTTGCACAAGACAAACAATTTGTGATTTCCTGTGGAGGTGGAATGCCATTACGTGCAGAAAACAGAGCACTTCTGAAAAAACTTGGCATGGTTGTCTATTTAAAAATTCGTCCAGAAACCGTCTTAGCGCGCTTAAAGGGTGATACCACGCGTCCCCTTCTTCAGGGCGATGACAGTGGAGAAAAGGTGCGTACACTGATGGCACAGCGTGAAGATCATTATATAAGCGCTGCGGATACGATTCTGGACGTCGACCAGAAAACACCTGGCGAACTGGCTGGGGAGATTTTAAGTTTTTTTCATAAGTTTTAAAAATACTACTTGAAAAGTTCGATTTTTTATTGTATGATAATACAGTATGCAGCGCCGTTTAATGGGCGTTTGCGTTTTGTTAGACCGATAGGCATCTGTGCAGCTGTACAGAAAGATGCCGTTCATTCTCATTTACAGGAGGAAAAAACATGATTTCAGCTGGTGATTTCAGAAATGGTAAGACTTTGGAAATTGAAGGCACTGTCTATCAGATCCTTGAGTTTCAGCACGTAAAGCCAGGTAAGGGTGCGGCATTTGTTCGTACAAAGTTAAAGGATATCAAGAATGGCGGAGTAGTTGAGAAGACCTTCCGTCCAACCGAGAAGTTCCCGGAGGCAAGAATTGACCGTAAGGATATGCAGTATCTGTATCAGGATGGAGATCTGTATTACTTCATGGACAACGATACCTATGAGCAGATCGCACTTGGAAGCGAGCTGATCGGTGACGCATTAAAGTTCGTTAAGGAGAACGAGATGTGTAAGGTATGTTCTCACAATGGAAACGTATTCTCCGTAGAGCCACCGCTGTTCGTAGAGCTTCAGATTACTGAGACCGAGCCAGGTTTCAAGGGAAATACTGCTACTGGTGCTACCAAGCCGGCAATCGTTGAGACTGGTGCACAGGTAATGGTTCCGCTGTTCGTAGAGAACGGTGAGGTTATCAAGATTGATACCAGAACTGGCGAGTATCTGTCCAGAGTATAATGATATCAGAATCGCAAGGTCAAAGGTCTATGCGAGTTTTCTTGCATCGGCTTTTGGCTGTGAGATTTTTAATCATTAGAAATAAAATATGCTGCTTAGGTCAGCATATACATCTGTAGCTCAGTGGATAGAGCGATGGCCTCCGGAGCCGTGTGCGTGGGTTCGATTCCCATCAGATGTATTCTCTCATCCAGCTTTTCTGATTTTTTTCTTTTAGGCTGAAACAATACGAGCAAAGCTTGAAAACAAACTTGAAAATCGGAGGGCAATATGGATTATCAACAATTTTTATTTACAATTACCGCGGGTCTTCAATTTACCTATTCGGCTGACGAGAAGGTAACGGTACAGACGATTGAGCAAAAACATACAGCAAAGATAAAAACGGTGTCATTATACCACAAAGGAAAGCGAACAACCCCTTGGGTATATATGGCACCGTTTTACCGTATGTATCAGCATGGCTATTCGATGGAAAGCATCCAAAAAGAATTGAAGAATGTGCTAGATATGGTAACGGAAAACAAGACAGTAGAGGGGGAGATTTTTACAAAGTTTGAGTGTGCAGCTGCATGTCTGGCAATACGATTGATTCCGTATCAGAAAAATCAATCCTTTTTAGCGCTAGTTCCACACCGGCGTATTCTTGATTTTGCAGTTGTCTATCAGCTTGTCTTTGAAGGACCTGATACGATGATGGGAGCGGCTGTGGTGTATCAGGATCATTGTCGGATTTGGGAGGTGACAGAAGATATTTTGTTTCAGACGGCCATTACTTCAATGATACGGCGATTTCCGCCGGCCTTTAACAGCGTGGAGGCTTTGATTGGAATAACAGATTTTGCACAGGAGTCGGAGTTTCCTCATCTTTTTGCCTTGACGAATAACAAAGCATTTTTCGGCGCATCGGTCATTTTGTATCCAGGTGTACTGCGTCAGGCATCAAAAAAACTTGGAGGTGCATACTACATTTTACCATCAAGCGTACACGAGGTGCTGCTTCTTGCAAAGTCAAATGGAGAGGAAGAAACAAAAGAGCAGACTGTTCCGATGCAGCTAAAGGAAATCGTAGAGGAAGTAAACCTTACAGATGCAGTCAGTACCGATTTTTTATCCAATCACGTTTATGTATATGATCCAGAAACAGATGAGGTTCACATTGTAGTATAACAGCACTATTTCGTGGTAATTTTGCACAAAATAGAGTACAGAGAGTGGCAAAAGAGATAAAAAGCTTGCATATTTTACAGATTCGTATTAAAGTATAGGGGAGCTTGGGCAGTTGGAATGGTGCCATTCACGGGAGTTTATTTTCAAAATCGTTTCGCTATATTAGATTCTGTGAAGCGATTGACTGTGAAGCGATTGACTGTGAAGTGATTGACTGTGGAGCGAAACAAGAGAGGAAATGTCTATGATAAATGGAAAGACGGGTCTTACCGGCCTACTTGGAAGTCCGGTAGGGCACAGCAAATCGCCGATGATGCACAATACAGCATTTCAGGAGTTGGGATTAAATTATGTGTATCTTTGCTTTGATGTGGGAATTGAAGGTCTTAGCGGTGCGGTAGATGGCCTTGTGAGCCTGGGAGCAAGAGGCTGGAACTGCACGATGCCGGACAAGTCAAAGATGGCACAGCTTTGTGATGTGCTTTCTCCGGCGGCGGCGATTACAGGTTCTGTAAATACGGTTGTAAATGAAAATGGAACGCTTCGCGGGTATAATACCGACGGAACTGGCTATATGCGGGCGGTAAAGGAAGCAGGCTTTTGCATAGAAGGCGAGAAGATGACGCTTCTTGGAGCGGGCGGCGCGGCAACGTCGATTCTGGTTCAGGCGGCACTCGATGGGGTACGGGAGATTTCTGTATTCTGTCGTCCAGGTAAATCCACCGAGCATGCAAGGGCTGTCATCAGTCAGCTGACAAAAGAAACAGCCTGCAAGATTAATCTGTTTGATTATTCCGATGAGTCGGTGATCAAAAGGGAGCTTTCCCAGAGCCGTATTTTGACGAATGGCACGAATGTTGGCATGGCACCAGATACGGATCGAAGTGTAATTGAAAATCCAGCTTTCTTCCATCCAGAGCTGATTGTATCTGACGTGATTTACAATCCGCGAAAGACAAAACTGATGAAGATTGCCGAGAGCCAGGGATGCAGCTGCTTTAATGGGCTGTATATGCTGCTTTATCAGGGAGCGGAGGCATTTACCTTGTGGACAGGAGAGCAGATGCCGGTGGAGCTAGTAAAGGAAAGATATTTTGATGAGCCTGAAGCGCGTCCGCGCGCAGCACAGTAACGTGCAAGACGGCAGAACAGGAAGGAACTATGGCAAAAAATAATTTTAAAAGAAAGAAAAAACCAGGGGTGATCCGGAGAATTCTTCCGTATTTTGTCATCATTCTGGTAGCGGCTGCACTGATTGTCGCAGTTATTGTGATTACAAGTCGAAAAGGCAATAAGGATCGTCAAGAGATTCAGACGGTGGTCGATGTCACTGAGAAGCAGAATAATAACAACAATCAGATTCAGTCCCTTGAGAAGGACGGTGTACCGGCAGTAAAGGAACTGGTACAAAAGTATTTTGACGCAGTAAAGAATGCGGATGTGAAGCAGCTGACTCAGATTGTTTCACAGGAGACACCATTTAGCGAGGATGCACTGAAAAAGCAGTGTGAGTATGTAGAATCCTATGAAAACATTGTCTGCTATACTGTTCCAGGCATTGCAGATAACACTTATATTGCATATGTGTACTATGAGATTAATTTTATTGGAATTGATACAAAGGCACCGTCTATGATCCGTCTGTACATTTGTCAGAATGAAGATGGAAGCCTGTATATCGACAAGAATGCAAAGGATGGCGAGATCGCTGCTTATTTGCAGGAGGTAGCCGGATGGGAATCCGTGCGTGAACTGGTTGCAAATGTCAATACCAGATACCAGGAAGCATGTGTAAAGGATGAAGCACTTAAGAACTTAAAGGATATGCTTGATGGAAAGACAACCGTTCCGTCTTCTTCTGATGCATCCGATGAAGAAAGCTCAGTAGATGCATCAGAAGAAGACTCCACAGAGCAGCTTTCCGAAGAAAATACGTCAGAGTCTGTGAGTGAGTCCATGAGTGAGGCAAACTCACAGGCAGATGCGGCATAAGACAAGAAATGAGAGGAAACATGGAGAATATACAGAACGTAAAGAAAGTTTGGCAGGCAATTGATGATATAAAAAAGGTAATCAAGGGCAAGGATGAGAGCTTAAATAAGCTGATGTGTACGATGCTTGCAGGTGGTCATATTCTGATGGAGGATATTCCAGGTGTTGGAAAGACAACATTAGCATTGGCATTTTCAAAAGCATTGTCCTTAAAGCAGAAGCGTATGCAGTTTACGCCGGATGTGCTTCCGTCTGATGTATGTGGTTATCATATGTATCAGAAGGACACCGGAAAATTTGTGTATTATCCGGGCGCTGTTATGTGCAATTTGTTTCTTGCCGATGAGATTAACCGTACATCGCCTAAGACACAGTCTGCACTGCTCGAGGTTATGGAGGAAGGTACCGTCACAATTGATGCTGTAAAGAGAGAGGTTCCTCAGCCATTTATGGTAATTGCAACAGAGAATCCAACAGGCTCTTCTGGTACGCAGCTGCTTCCGGAGTCTCAGCTTGACCGTTTCATGGTTCGTATGTCTCTTGGCTATCCGAGTCAGGCAGATGAGATCTCTATGATGAAGAGTAAGAAGGAATATTCGGTTGATGACATTCCGTCCTCTCTTACTGTGGATGATATTTTGGAGATGAAGCAGGAAGTCGAGAAGGTATTTATCCATGATCTGATTTATCAGTATACGACTGATCTGGTTAATGCAACCAGAAAGCATCAATATTTAAGCCTTGGTGTCAGTCCGAGAGGAACGCTTGCGCTGATTCATATGGCAAGTGCACATGCATATCTTCAGGAGCGTGATTATGTGGTTCCAGCGGATGTAGCTTCTGTCTTTACGGATGTCTGTGCACACCGTCTAATTTTAAATACGAAAGCAAAAGTTGGTGGCCTGACAGCAGAAGGTATTTTGGAGCAGATCTTAAAGCTGATCCCTCAGCCAAAGGCAAAATAAGAAAGACAGGCCTTGTAGGAACATGTTCTATAAGGCCTTTATTTGCTTTTTGCTGAAAGGAGAAATTTATGTGGGGAAGAAAAATTGTCTACGTTTTACTGATTCTCATTACATCGTATATTGCGCTGATGTATGAGAGTCCAGTTCCAGGTGTATTTTTGGCTTTTGAGCTGCTGCTGCCGATTGTGTTGTTTGCACTCACCTGGTATCAAAAGAAAAACGTTCAGGTAAAGATTGGTCATGGTCCACAGGTGGCAGACTGTGAGGAAAAGATAGAGATTCCGATTCGGTTTTGTAACAATGGATGGATTCCGATCACCGATGCATCTGTGCGTGTTACGGTTAGCAATACACTCGACGGAGAAAAGGAATCCTATGATATTAATTTGCGTGCACCGGCAAGGGCTACCGTAACGGTGCCATTTACCTTTTGTTCAACGTATTGTGGTGTAGTAAAAATTACGTTTGATCGGATTGTGCTGTTTGACTATTTAAGATTATTTCAGAGAAAAAAGCAGTTTACAGCGCAGGCAGAGTGTGTTGTTATGCCGCATCTTTTGGATTTACAGGTGGCAGTAACGGATGCGTGCCGCAGTTTTGACAGTGACAGTGAGGAATATGATAAGCATCATGCGGGAGATGATCCGGCAGAGATCTATCAGATTCGTGAGTTTCGTCAGGGTGACAAGATGTCAAGAGTACACTGGAAGATGACAGCACGTCTTGATCAGATGATGATCAAGGAACTGTCCCGTCCGATCAGCGATTCGGTTGGCCTGTTTCTGGATCTTCGTTATCAGACGATCGAGGAGATTCAGTCCGTATATGATTTGTGCTATTCGCTTTCGGCAGCGCTTTGTTTTCAGGAGTGCCATCATCGTGTGATCTGGTATTCGCAGGATGGTGACGGTGGATTTGAGGAGCATCTGATTAAGGGAATGGATGACATTACTGCTGTTATGAGCAAGCTTCTTGTCAGTGCAAGGAAAACGCATCAGTTGTATTGGGAGGAATACAAAAGCAGTAGGAGTGCACCGCTGTATCGTATGATTGCTATCAGTTGTATGGATACAAATCAGGATGACCCGTTAGGAGATTTCTTGTCAGCGGATGGCACAAAGAAATCAATTCTTACAATCAATGAGATCCATGAGTTGATTGAGATCTGATGAATTACTTTAAGTGAAGAATGAAGGAGGAACTTCATGGAAAACGAAGAGAAGGGCATTCTGGTCGAGCAGGTTGTTCAGGCAGACCGAATCCGGACTCACGGCAAGTTTCATGAGCGGCTGTTTTTATTGCTGCGCTTTCTGTATTTTTTGATAGGAATGCTTGGTGTGGTGCTCGGACTTGCACTTACGTATGACCTCGAGCTAAATTATGTGCTGCTTGTGGTAGGGACTGTTTTGATCTGCCTTTTGATAACAGCGGCATGGGAGCTTCCGATTAGCAGGGCAATTACCTGGCCCGTTGTGTTGGGTATTTTTATCTTACTTGGTGTGATTTTTCACAGTAGCATTTTTAATGGCCTTCTTGGCTTTTATAACATCTACGCAGGCTATATTAATGAGTATTACAGTGCGAAAGTTTCACTTGCTGCAATTGGGCCAGTATCGGGCAGTGCACTTTTGCTTACGCTTTTATTTGTATCATTTTTGCTTGCAGCGTTATTATCGCTTGGAACGATCCGCTCACTCGATGGGCGCGTGACGGCGTTGATTTTTGCCATAATCTTTGTATTTGCACTTGCGGTCGGAAAACTGCCAGCAATGCCAGCTTTTTTGATGATGCTGTTTGTGTTAGTGGGCATGTTTTCACTGCAGTACAGCCGTTATCGTGAGAGTTTTAGTGTGCGTACGGTCACGGTTAAGATGAGCAGCAGTGCATTTGGTATGCTTCGCTGGCAGACATCGGCAGTGATTGCAGCTTTATTTTTGCTTTTACTTCCATTTAGCCGATTTGTAATTGGGCCGGCTTTTACGGATGGCTATGAGGCACAGAGTCAGATTCGCGAGGACATTCGAAATGGCGATCTGTTAAAGAGTATGGAAACCCTCTGGAAGAAGATAACCAGAGGGGAGTGGGACTGGCTTCCAGTCGACATCATCCGCAGCAGCGGTGTTCATGGTGGAAGACTTAGCAATGTCAAGGAAATTCGTGATTACGATGAGACCCATCTGTATCTGGATATCTCGAGTGATTTGAATGCACCGCTCTATATTCGCGGCTATGTAGGAAGCAATTATACAGGAAGTGGCTGGAAGGAGCTTAGCGATAAGCAAAACGAGGAAGGCCTTGCGACTGGAATGGATCTCATCAGCTTAAGCAGCCAGTATTATCAGGTGTTAGAAAACCTTTATAATAATGGGGATGCATCGGTTGCCAGAAGAGATCTCGTTATTTCGGATGTAGATGCAAACAGTGCCTTCTCATATATTCCGTATGGAACGGATCTGGTGAACGTTACGGCAGGTGAGCCATTTGATGCGTATCCAAAACAGGATACGGACCGAGAGATCTTTTCGATGTACTACATGAATACACAGCGCCTCTCCAATATTCAAAAGCTCGAGACGGCAGGTTCTGCAGTGACATCGGATGCGTCTTACCGCGCCTTTGCGGATTCGGTTTATCTGACGCTTCCGACAAAAGGTCTTGATTCATTCTATGAGGAATATGCAGGGAAGAAGTTCACATCCATTGCTGATTGTGTATCCTTTGTGCGTTCGACACTTGAGGAACATGCCACCTACACAAAGACACCAGGTTCTACACCGCGTGGAAATGATTATGTCGAGTATTTTCTCTATGAAAACAAGCAAGGCGTCTGCACCCACTTTGCATCGGCAGCCGTATTGTTATTCCGTCTTTATGGAATCCCGGCGCGCTACGTTGAGGGCTATCTGGTACGAGACCTAAGCTCAGAAAATGGCGCACAGGCGATCATGGATGAGGCGGCACATGCGTGGGCAGAAATCTACGTAAAAGGTGTTGGCTGGATTCCGATTGAGGTGACACCGGGCTTTATTGATGAGGCTGATTTAGCAGATTCGAATACGACCGATTCGACGATCAGCTCCGATCAGCTAGAGAATGCGACAAACCCGGCTGAACCAGAAACCGAAGCACCGCAGGCAACGGTAGAAGGTATTTTTGAAACGACACCGGACGGCACATCTGAAGAGACACAAGCTTCCGATCAGCCATCCGATCAAAATCAGCCGACATCGCCGGATCAGAATCAGCAGCAAAGTCCAAGTGACCCGAATAATCAAAATAATCAGAACAATTCGGACAACTCGAAGGACAATCATTTCTTACAGCTTTTAATTCGCGTGATTTTAATCGTGCTTGGCTGCGTTCTCTTTGTTGTACTGGTTCTCTTTGGCATCCTCTACCAGAGAAAGATGCGTTTGCAGCGTCAGGAACAGCATTTAAAGGGCGAGCCGAAAGAAGCACTGCTCTATGCGCTTGCCAGAATGGATGCATTGTGTGAGGCGGAAGGTCTTGAGAAGATCAGTATCGCAACGGATGCGACTCATCTTCAAGAGTCGTTCCCGACAATGACGCAGGATAAGCTGATGTGGCTACAGGATCTGCTTCAGGAGTTGACCTTTAGTGATCATGCGTATGGAACGGAGCTTCGCGATGAGACGGCGCAACTGTACCGTGATATGGCGTCCGATGCGACTGCACGGCAGAGCCGCATCAAGAGGCTGTGGTATCGCTATGGAAGGTGCTTCTGCTAACTAAAGAACGCCCCTGCGCACCCTCCGAGGCAGCATAGGCCAAGGGTGAGAAATGCAGGATACGATAATGTCCCCTTTGCGACGATTAGACAGATGAGTGCGAGGAGCAGGAAATATCCGATTCCAAAGCAAAGTCCCCAGAGGATGCGCCTTTTTGGAAAGATGCGTCCAAAGCAGAAGCCACCGAACAGGCAGGAGAGAAGATAGGACAGATACAGTCCTGTCTTTATCTGCCCGTCTGACAGCGAAAGCTTCCACATTAGAAGTGCCATCAGGCAGAGAATTAGGATACTAATCAGAAATGAAAGAAGAAGCGTGCGAACCACAGGAAAAAGTTTTGAACGCATGAAAAAGCCTCTTTGAACATGTTTACTAACATGTATTCAAAGAGGCTTTTTGTTATGCATTAAGGTGGTTTGGAAAGTGTTCCAAAAGCAAATAGTATTACTGCTTTACACTTTCCAATGATTTTTTATCAGTCCAGTACAGCAACCACATGAATCTGCTTCTTGGAAGCATCGTATGGGATCTGGTTGCCATCAACGGTGACACCGTCAACGATCAGCTTGGAGATACCCTTCTGGCTCTTGTTTGGATTCTTTACTTCGATGGTGTAGGTGACATCGCGGAACTTTCTGGTGATGGTAAATCCGGAAAGCTCAGATGGGATACACGGATCGACAACGAGACCGTCATAATCTGGTTGGATACCAAGGATTGCCTGAGACACATTTAAGAAGGTCCATGCAGCAGTTCCGGTCAGCCAGCTGTTCTTTGCCTCACCGAAGTTCTTTGCATCCTTACCAGCGATCATCTGGGAATATACATATGGCTCGGTGCGATGAATTTCACTGATGCCTTCGATGTATGCCGGGCAGATCTTACGGTAAACTTCAAATGCACGGTTTCCGTGACCAACACAGGTCTCAGCGATGGAAATCCATGGATTGTTGTGGCAGAAGATACCGGCATTTTCCTTATATCCCGGCGGATAGGAGGAAACTTCACCAAGCTCAAGGTGATAATCCTTATAAGCTGGTTGCAGTAAAACAATACCGTACTTGGTATCAAGAATCTTTTCTACGCTGGCAAGTGCCTTCTCTGCGTGGCCTTCCTTTATGCCGACACCGGCCAGTACACAGAATCCCTGCGGCTCGATGAAGATCTGACCGTCCTCGCACTCGTGGGAACCAACCTTGTTCTCGTAAGCGTCATAAGCACGGACAAACCACTCGCCGTCCCAGCCTGCAGTCAGGATGGTCTGATACATATCGGCTACCTGTGCGTCCGCATCAGCAGCTTCCTTGTCCAGTCCCTGTCTGCGGCAAAGCTCTGCATATTCTTTTCCATATTTTACAAACATACCTGCGATGAAGACAGACTCTGCAACTGGTCCCTCAGAAGGTCCACTTGTCTGGAAGGATTCACCTGGCTCGGAAGAGAAGCAGTTTAAGTTCAGACAGTCGTTCCAGTCAGCACGTCCGATTAACGGCAGCTTGTGTGGTCCGCGGTGGGTAACGGTAAAGTTGAAGGAACGACGCAGATGCTCCATTAACGGAACGGCGGTCTCTTCCTTGTTATCAAATGGAACGGACTCTTCAAGGATGGAGTAATCGCCAGTCTCCTTGATATAAGCCGCTACTGCAGCGATCAGCCACAGCGGGTCATCGTTAAAGCCGCTTCCGATATCGGAATTACCACGCTTTGTCAATGGCTGGTACTGATGATAGGCACTTCCGTCCTCCATCTGAGTGGATGCGATATCAATAATACGCTGTCTTGCTTTTTCAGGAATCAAATGAACGAAACCAAACAGATCCTGGCAGGAATCGCGGAAGCCCATTCCACGGCCAATACCAGACTCAAAATAAGAAGCAGAACGGGACATGTTGAAGGTAACCATACACTGATACTGATTCCATACGTTAACCATACGGTTCATTTCGGTGTAATCGGACTCAACATGGAACTTGCCAAGCAGGCTGCTCCAGTATTCCTTTAAGTGATCGAGTGCAGCGTCTGCCTGTGCCTCGGTTGCAAATGCATTCATAAGAGCCTTTGCCGGAGCCTTGTTTACGACACCTTGAGACTCCCACTTTTGATCTGCTGGATTCTCACAGTAGCCAAGTACATAGATATAAGTCTTTGTCTCGCCTGGCTGTAAGGAAACATTGATCTGATGGCTTCCGATTGGAGCCCAGCCGCTTGCCATGGAATTTCTGGACTTTCCTTCCTCAACAACCTGAGGATTGTGATAGCCGCGGTATGCACCAAGGAAACTGTCACGGTCGGTATCAAAGCCGTCTACCGGAGCGTTTACACCAAAGATTGCATAGTGTCTGCGGCGCTCACGATACTCAGTCTTATGAATGATAACAGAACCCATGACCTCAACCTCACCGGTACTGAAGTTTCTCTGGAAGTTTGTCATATCATCCATTGCGTTCCATAGACAGAACTCTACGTAAGAAAATACAGAAAAATTCTTGACAGTATCGGACTCATTGGTTAAAGTTAATTTGTTGACCTCACAGGTGTAACCCATCGGAACGAACGAAGTAACCTGTGCTTTCAGGCCGTTTTTCATGCCTGTAAAAATGCTGTAGCCCATACCATGGCGGCACTCGTAGCTGTCAAGCTCAGTCTGTACTGGCTGCCAGCCTGGATTCCAAACCGTATCGCCATCCTTTATGTAGAAATAATGACCGCCATCATCAAACGGAACATTATTATAGCGATAACGTGTAAGACGCAGAAGCTTTGCATCTTTGTAGAAGCAGTAACCTCCACTGGTGTTGGACTTAATGGAAAAGAAATCCTCGCAGCCAAGATAGTTGATCCACGGTAGAGGAGTTTTTGGGGTGGTAATGACATACTCTCTGGAGCTGTCATCGAAATAACCGTATTTCATAGCAACCTCCTTTTCTTCGGGTTATCCAAAAATTCGAGCGGTAAAACCCTGTTGCATTCAGTATAGTAGAAAAAAAATAAAAAATCAAGAGAAAACGAAAACGTTTTCGTAATTTTTTTGCAAAAAAATTGGCAAACCAAAGAAAATGACCTGATTTTTGCATTTGTTGGAAAGATTTACGAAAGAAACTGGATGACTTTGTGAACACATTGTAACTATTGTTGGAAGGAGCAGAACATGATAAAACAATTTTTGGGACATCTTCACACGATCAATCATCACAAATGGTTGGTCACAAGAGACTGTATTCGGGTCGGTCTAGTGTATCAAGGACTGATGCATGACCTGTCCAAATATGCACCGGTTGAGTTTTTAGCAGGTGTAAAATATTATGAGAGAGGAAAGCGAAGCCCGATCAATCGAGAGAAAGAGGAGAAGGGCTATTCGCAGGGCTGGCTGCACCACAAGGGGCGCAACCGCCATCATTTTGAGTACTGGATCGATTATGCTGTGAATCCGGCGGACGGCTTTATTGGGGCAAAGATGCCAAAGCGCTTTGTCGCAGAGATGGTGATTGATCGTATCAGTGCAAGCCGTAATTACCAGAAAGAGAAGTATACCTGCCGCAGCGCGTGGGAGTATTATGCGCGTGCAAAGGAAAATTATGTAATGAACGATGAGACGCGTTTTCTTCTGGAGTATCTGCTAAAGATGACCGCGGTAAAGGGAGAAGCGTACACGTTTTCGTACATGAGAAAAAAGCTGCTGCGTCATCGCTACCGTGACTATCATGTGGTAAATGGAAAGCTAGTGCTAGACTGACGCATGAGTGTCAGAGGCTTGACTAGATTCATTGGAATTTGTGTGCTCATTGGTGTCCATCGTGGCAAATGCCCTTCGGATAGACGATAAATGAAGTGTGCAGAGTAACAGCGCTGAGGTTAAAAGACCAAGCAGGTAACCTCCTATGCCGCCAACTGGAATCAAAAGAACAGCGCCGCCGATGCGAAGCGCAAAGGACAGCAGTGTATGGACAAGGACAGCACCAGATTTTCCAAGTCCGTTTAAAATGCTGCCACAGGTGATTCCAAGATAGAGAAATGGACATAGAAGGGAAAGCTTTCGTATGTACAGACCGGCAGAGGCGCTGTCAAAAAACAGATTGCCAAGAAATGGACCGGCAAGATAAAAAAAGGCGGTACAGCCACAGCCAAGTCCGAGAGAAAAAAGAATTGCGCAACGGCTGTAATACAAAAGCTTCTCGCGATTTTGAGCGGTGTGAGCAGAGGCTACCTTTGGCAATAACAGCACCGCCATGGAGCCTGTTAAAATAGATGGAAATAGGATAAAGGGCATTGCCATCGCCGTCAGAACACCAAAAAGAGAAAGTGCTTCTGAATCGGACAGGCCAAAGCGACGCAGACAGACTGGGATCATCATGCTTTCAATTGCTGTTACAAAGGTTTGACTTAGACGATTTGCGCAGATCGGGGAGGCGGTCAGGGTAAGCTCACGGATGAGCGTGGGATAGGAGACTGTGCGTTTTATCGTTCGCTTTTTTGTCTGAAGACGGCTGCACCAGACAAAAAAGGCAGCAGAAGCCTCGCTTAAAATGGTGGCAAATACGATGTCAGTCAATTCAATCGTAGACGTTTGACTCATTTTTATGAGCCAGATAACAAGCAGTGTGCCAGCACGTGTCAGCTGTTCTGCTAATTGCGACAGCGCAGGCTCCCGTGTCTGGCTGTTTGCGTAGAAAAAGCCGTTATAGCAGGAATGAATACAGCAAAACGGAAGGGCAAAGGAAAACATGCGAATGAGCGGCGCGCAGCGCATTTCTTGCAGGAAACGTTCAGCGATCACATCAGCACCGAAAAAGAACAGACTGCCAGTAAGCACGGCTAGGAAGAGTGCGAGCATCAGCGCGCTGCGAAGAAGAAACGTCTCCTGACCAGGGGTTTTTTGTGCGTAGTCAGCGGCAAGTTTTGAGAGGGCGCTTTGGATGCCCATCGCACACAGCGAGACACCGATGCCAAACACGACAAGCGACAGCTGCAAAAGGCCCATTCCTTCCTCGCCTACGGTGCGGGAAAGAAAAATGCGGATGGCAAAGCCAAGCATACGGCACAAAAGGCCAGAGGCTGTAAGGGAGAGTGTACCTGCCACAAAAGAGCTGGAATGACCATTATGGTATCTTCGGAAAAAGTCAGTTTGTCTCATAAAATCTCCAATGTTCGCGTTGATACAATCTATCCTTTTTTCTTGACAATTATGTTTTGAAAATTTATACTGTTGATACCAGAGTTAACGGTTCTGGAAATTTCTGCCTTTGAGCAAAAAAAGGCAGCGCTGCCGTGGCAGCAGAAATGAGGGTTGTGATGAATTTAAAAGGAAAAGATTTTTTAAAGCTGCTTGACTATACACCAGAGGAGATCACCTATCTGCTTGATCTGGCGGCGGATTTAAAGGATAAGAAGAAAAAGGGCATTCCAATGGATACCTTTCATGGAAAGAACATTGCGCTGATTTTTGAGAAGACCAGCACAAGAACGCGCTGCTCCTTTGAGGTTGCTGCGTATGATCTTGGTATTGGTGTCACCTATCTGGATCCGTCAGGCTCTCAGATTGGAAAGAAGGAGAGCATTGCTGATACCGCAAGAGTATTAAGCCGCATGTATGACGGTATTGAGTACCGTGGTTACGGACAGGATATCGTAGAGGAGTTGGCAAAGTATTCTTCTGTGCCGGTTTGGAATGGCCTGACAAATGAATTTCATCCGACCCAGATGCTTGCCGATCTTTTGACCATTCGTGAGCATTTCGGCCATTTAAAGGGCATTCATTTTACTTACATGGGTGATGCAAGATACAACATGGGCAATTCCTTAATGGTAGCCTGCAGCAAGATGGGACTTCATTTTACTGCCTGCACCAACAAGAAATATTTCCCAGATGAAAAGTTAGTTGAGCAGTGCCGTGCATTTGCAAAGGAGAGCGGCGGTTCCGTTACATTGACTGACGATGTCAAGGCAGGAACCACAGGTGCAGATGTAATTTACACCGACGTATGGGTATCCATGGGTGAACCGGCAGCCGTATGGGAGGAGCGTATCCACGATCTGCTTCCGTATCAGGTAAATAAGGCAGCAATGGACAATGCGGCAGAGGGTGCCGTATTCATGCATTGCCTCCCTGCTTTCCATGATCTGAATACCGGCATCGGAAGAGAGATTTCCGAAAAGTTTGGTTTGAGCGAAATGGAAGTAACCGATGAGGTATTTGAGAGCAGCCAGTCCATCGTATTTGATGAGGCAGAGAATCGTATGCATACGATCAAGGCTGTTATCGCAGCCACCATTTAATCGGAGGCAGCTATGAAGCACAGACGCAAAAGATGGGGGCTCGAAATCACGGAGATTTTTATGTCATTTTTGATTGTCATATCTGCTGTGATTTTGGTGCTTGATTGGAAGCATTATGAATACTTCTTTATGATCGCGTTTGGGGCAGCAGCTCTTTTGTTTTTAGCCAGAGGCATCCGAACCGTGGGTGAGGGCAAAGGCCATCTTGCAGGAGGCATCCTGTATTTGGTTGGCGCCACGCTCATGGTGAGCTTTCTGACGGCAAGTATACTTACGATTTTGGGAGGCAGTCTGTGAAACAGAAATTACTGGAACTTTTACAGAAGAATGAAGAAGGGTTTCTGTCCGGTCAGGAGCTATCAGAACAATTGAACGTTTCAAGAACCGCAGTCTGGAAAGTAATGAAGAGTCTCGAAGAGGACGGATACGAAATCCAGGCTGTGCGAAATAAGGGATACCGCTTAACGCACGAGCCAGATCTTCTGACAAAGGAAAGCTGTGCAAGTCGCATTCACACAGAATGGCTTGGCAAAGAACTTTATGCGTATGATGTCACCGACTCCACAAATACCAGATTAAAGCTTGCAGGAGAGCAGGGAGCACCGCACGGAACTGTTGCGGTAGCAAATGCGCAGGAGGCTGGAAAAGGTCGTCTTGGCCGTCACTGGGAGACACCAAAGGGCAGCGCACTTGCCTTTTCCATTTTGCTTCGCCCACAGATTCAGCCAGAAAATGCCTCTATGCTGACCCTCGTTGCTGCGCTTGCTGTAAGCCGTGCACTCGATGAGGTCGCAGGTATCAAGACGCAGATCAAATGGCCAAATGACATTGTTTATCAGGGAAAGAAGCTCTGCGGCATCCTCACCGAGATGAGTGCCGACATGGATCAGATTCACTATGTCATCGTCGGCATCGGAATCAACGTCCAGATGACCGACTTCCCAGAGGAGATTCAGGCGACCGCCACCTCCGTAAAACTTGTCACTGGAAAAGAAATTTTACGAAGCAGCATCCTTGCAAAGATTCTCGAGGAGTTTGAGGACTTGTACGAGCAGTTTGTCAGCGTACAGAGCTTAAAAAATTTGAAGGATGAGTATGAGAGTCGCCTTGCAAACCAAAACAATCGTGTTAATGTACTCGCACCGACTGGTGCCTGGACAGGAACCTGCCTTGGAATTAGCGAAGACGGTGCGCTCCTTGTACAGCGCGAGGATGGAAGCATCGAGGCGGTCATCGCGGGGGAGGTATCCGTGAGAGGCATCTACGGGTATGTATAAGTGCATAGTGGGCACGCTGAACAGGTTCGTCGACAAAGTCACTTCACCGAGTGGGCGCTTCGTAAAACTAGAAGAAAGCACAAAGAGGAATATAATGGAACAAAATGTAGTGCTCTGCGGAGCAAATTCATATGATCAGAAGTACTATCTGAATCAAGAGTTTTCTGCGCTGCCGGAAGCCATCAAGCAGGAGCTTCAGATCATGTGTGTCTGGTTTACCGAAGACATCGGCGGCATTTTAACGCTCGAGTTTGAGCCAGACGGAACACTGGTCATGAAGACAACAGCAGACGATATGGATTATTATTATGATGAGATCGGTGCGGGCTTAAAGCTGCACCAGCTTCAGAAGCAAAAGCGCGAGCTGATGGCATCACTTGAGCTGTACTATCGCGTCATGTTTCTGAATAAAACAGTAGAAGAGGCAGGAAAAGAAATTTTATGAGGATAGGAACAGTAGAAATTTCCCATCCTGTTGCGTTAGGACCGATGGCGGGGGTAACTGACCTGCCATTTCGTCGTCTCTGCAGGGAAATGGGCTGCGGTCTTTTGTATACCGAGATGGTCAGTGCAAAGGCATTGTCCTATCACAACAAAAATACAGAGCCAATCTTAGAGACCGAAGAGGGTGAGCATCCGCTTGCGGTGCAGCTCTTTGGCAGTGAGCCAGAGCTTCTTGCCGAGATGGCAAAAAAGCTTGAGGAAGGACCATATGACATCATTGATTTAAATATGGGCTGCCCAGTTCCAAAGGTTGTCAACAACCACGAGGGGTCAGCACTGATGAAAGATCCGGTGCTTGCTGGAAAAATCATCGAGGCAATGGCAAATGCAGTAAAAAAGCCAGTAACCGTCAAGATTCGTCGCGGTTGGGATGAGACAAGTGTCAATGCAGTTGAGATTGCAAGGATTGCACAGGAGAGCGGAGCGGCGGCAGTCGCTGTTCATGGACGAACCAGAAAGCAGTATTACAGTGGAACGGCAGATTGGGACATCATTCGTCAGGTAAAAGAGGCGGTAAAGATTCCAGTTATTGGAAATGGTGATATCACCGATGCGGCATCCGCAAAGAAAATGATGGAGGAAACCGGCTGCGATGGCATTATGATTGCGCGCGCGGCAAAGGGAAATCCGTGGATTTTCAGAGAATTAAAAGAAGCGTTTGAAGGCAAACCAATCAGCCCAAGACCAACCTATAAAGAGGTCTGTGAGATGATTCTTCGCCATGCAAAGATGCAGATCGAATATGTCGGTGAGCACATGGGTATTTTGCAAATGCGAAAGCAAGTTGCGTGGTACACAGCAGGGTATCCGGGATCCTCAAAGCTTCGTCAGGAAGTTAATCAGGTGACAACCTACGAGGAGTTAAAAAGTTTGTTGACAAGGTTTGCGGTTTCCGATATAATGGTTTGAGCGGCAGAAGCTTCTTCTGTTGTTTTCTGATTTTAAACATTTAATTAATAATATGATGAGCCTGCAGGCAGGCCGTAGAAAGGCATGGTTACAGTCATGGCAGAAAAGAAAATGATGACCGTCGAAGGTCTGAAAAAGCTGGAAGACGAGTTACACGAGCGTAAAGTTGTCATTCGTAAGGAAATTGCAGATAAGATCAAAGAGGCACGTGAGCAGGGCGACCTTTCCGAGAACGCTGAGTACGATGCAGCAAGAGATGAGCAGCGTGACAACGAGGCAAAGATCGAGGAACTTGAGAACCTGATCAAAAATGCAGTCGTTATTTCTGATGACGATATTGACCACAATGTTGCAAACCTTGGTTCTGCAGTTACACTGAAGGATCTGGAGTCCGGCGAGGAGATGGAGTTCTCAATCGTAGGTTCCGCCGAGGTAAACAGTCTTGAGTTCAAGATTTCAAATGAGTCCCCTCTTGGAAAAGCAATGCTTGGAAAGAAGAAGGGCGATATCATTGTCGTAGATTTCATGGGCAATGAAGTAAAGTATCAGGTATTAGACGTAAAGAGATATTAAGGATAGGAGTTTTATACGATGGCGGATAATAATCAGGACATTAATCAGCTTCTTAAGGTTCGTCGTGAGAAGCTGGCTGAGCTGCAGGAGCAGGGAAATGATCCATTTACCATTACAAAGTATGATGTAACAGCTCATACAAAGCAGATTAAGGACAATTATGACGAGCTTGAGGGAAAAGAAGTTTCCATCGCAGGCCGTATGATGAGCAAGCGTGTTATGGGAAAGGCATCCTTCTGCAACATTCAGGACAGAGACGGCAATATTCAGTGCTACGTAGCAAGAGACAGCATTGGAGAGGATGCATATAAGGCATTTAAGAAAATGGATATCGGTGATATTGTTGGTATCAAGGGTACACCGTTTACCACTAAGACCGGTGAGAAATCCGTACATGCTGCTGAGGTGACACTGCTTTCCAAGAGCCTTCAGATTCTTCCTGAGAAGTTCCATGGCCTGACGAATACCGATATCCGTTATCGTCAGCGTTATGTCGATCTGATCATGAATCCAGAGGTAAAGGATACCTTCATTAAGCGTTCCAAGATCATCAAGGAGATCCGTAACTTCTTAGATGGAAGAGATTTCATGGAAGTAGAGACACCAATGCTTGTTTCCAACGCAGGTGGCGCAGCTGCCAGACCATTCGAGACCCATTACAATGCACTTGACGAGGATGTAAAGCTTCGTATTTCTCTGGAGCTGTACTTAAAGAGACTGATCGTCGGCGGACTTGAGCGTGTATACGAGATTGGCCGTGTATTCAGAAATGAGGGTGTTGATACTCGTCATAACCCAGAGTTTACCCTGATGGAGCTGTATCAGGCATATACTGATTACGAGGGTATGATGGAGCTGACTGAAAGCATGTTCCGTTACCTGGCTGAGAAGGTTTG
Organism: Lachnospiraceae bacterium; assembly: GCA_052273485.1. GTDB lineage: Bacteria > Bacillota > Clostridia > Lachnospirales > Lachnospiraceae > Anthropogastromicrobium. Next base: position 3,168 of record DAVZID010000007.1, on the reverse strand, counting down.
CGGCAGCACCGTAATTTCTTATAATGGAACACCGATTGACTTAGGAAAGCCGTTCGCACGTCTGACCATGATCGATGCAATCAAGCAGTATGCAGGTATTGACTTCGATCAGATTAAGACTGATGAGGAAGCAAAGGCATTAGCAGACGAACATCACATCGCATATGAGGCTCGTCATAAGAGAGGCGACATCATTAACATGTTCTTCGAGGAGTATTGTGAGGAGAAGCTGATTCAGCCGACCTTCATCATGGATCACCCGATCGAGATCTCCCCGTTAACCAAGAAGAAGCCGTCTGATCCGTCCAAGGTAGAGCGTTTCGAGCTGTACATCAATACATGGGAGATGTGCAACGCATATTCTGAGTTAAATGATCCGATTGATCAGAGAGAGCGTTTTAAAGCACAGGATGCAGCAGCTGATGCAGGTGATGAGGAGGCAAACCACACCGATGAAGATTTCTTAAATGCACTTGAAGTAGGTATGCCGCCGACAGGTGGTATCGGATATGGTATCGACCGTCTTGTAATGCTGTTAACAGATTCAGCAGCAATAAGAGATGTTCTCCTGTTTCCGACGATGAAGTCACTCGACTCCGATAAGAAGGCATCTAAGCCTGCTGAAACAAAGAGCGAGGAGGCTCCAAAGGCAGAAGAAAAGGTTGATTTTTCCAACGTAAAGATCGAGCCAATCTTCAAGGAAATGGTTGATTTTGAGACATTTGCAAAATCAGATTTCCGTGCAGTTAAGATCCTGGCATGTGAAGCAGTACCGAAGTCAAAGAAGCTTCTTAAGTTCACATTAGACGACGGAGAACGTAAGGATCGCGTGATTTTAAGCGGTATTCACGAGTATTACGAGCCGGAAGAACTGGTTGGTAAGACAGCAATCGCTATCGTAAATCTGCCACCGAGAAAGATGATGGGAATCGATTCCGAGGGTATGCTGATTTCAGCAGTACATGAGGAAGACGGTCACGAAGGACTGAACCTTCTGATGGTAAATGACAGAATCCCGGCAGGCGCAAAACTGTATTAAAAATATAATTTTTTGTACCTTAAGTTGTACAGTACGACAAGAGTACGACAAATTTGTCGGCTTTAATGAGTCGCAATAAGCGATTTTAAATTAAAGTCTCACTTGAGAAAGTTCATATTAGTATATGAGGACACTTTTCCTAAATGCATTTTGGGGAAAGGTGTCCTTTTTGTGTTGTGGTCAAAAAAATATAGTATAAGGAGAAATTCAATATGAACAGTACAGCGTTAGGTGCAACAGGCAAACAAGAAAGCGGCATTATTCAACTTATATTGCAACGGAACACCGAGTGTAGATGAAGATACTACAATAGAAGAACGTTTGTACGAATGCAGACAGTATAGCGTGGAAGAACTGTTCTGCTGTGAGTATGCATCATACTTCTGGCAGGCAGTTCAGATCCGCTATCCTGAGTATACATCCTACCGTTGACTATCTCGGCACAATATGGATTGGTGGACCAAATCACATATTTTAATAACCGTGTTGCAAGCCGTGATGTCAGCAATTATTACTTAGTTTACAACTAAGGATTGACAAAATATAAAAAAATATGATAATTATATGAATATAAGATGTAAATGTAAGTTGATGAAGTAATTATTCAGAATTCAGTCGTGCTGTTGAAGCTCTGGAAATCCATTTTGAAAAGCAGATATTATTAGGTGAAACAAAAAATTACATGAAGAATAAACATAGCTTTTATTAACTTGAAATGTAGTATAATAGCACATAGAATTATGCGTTATTCAAAATTGACTTTCTCAGAAGGTATTCAGATGGCAAATATTTTGTAGGGAGGAGTGCTTATGAGAAAAATGATGAGTATAAGTTTATGTTTACTTCTTTCGATTGGTGCTATTGTAGGAAACTGTTATGCACAAGGAGTTAGTGACGAGATAATAGAAGAAAAGATAACAAACTATTCAAGCAACATGACATGTATAGCAGAGCTTGAATGGGGAAAAACACTGGAAGAAGCAGAGGAGATATTAGGCGAGGCAATGGGAGAATTATCAGATGAGGAAATTACTTTGCTTAAATATGATGGTATAGAAACTGTATTTGGAACGCTTGATAATGTAGAGCTTTTGTTTTTACAGGATGTATCCTCAAGGAATGAAGATTACTATTTATATACTGTAAGGCTTTTTTTAGAAGATTCAATAGAGGATGTGAGTCAGATTCTGGAAGATATGTACGGAATAAAATTACAGGAGAATATTGAAGAGGAAACAATAGAAGAAACAGCAAAAAAATCTGTATTGTCAAAGGAAGCATGGAAATTGGAAAATATTCCTGCAGCGACATATATTGATATACTGGAATATGCAGAAGATACGTCATGGATAGAGCTTTCATTGAATGATTTCTATATGAGTGTATGCCTTACAAAAAATGATGACTGCACACAGGTAGAATTCCAGGCGTTGCCATATGTGATAGAGGCTTTGCTGAACAAAAAAGAGATATCAGATATGCCGATAGATATATCTGATGAAAAGTGGCAGCCAATGATAGGTAATCTTGAGTGGGGGGATCCATTTGAGCAAGTATCAGAAAGTTTCGATATGACAGAGATAGAAAGTGATAAGGAGGGATGTGCAAAATATCAATTGAAGGATACACAGATCTTGCTTGATCAGGAAATGGTTGTATGCCTATATTTTAATACACAATATGATCTCGGTTTGGTTGGGGTATATGCGGAATTTGAAAAAAATACTTACAACGACGCATTAGAAGAAATTTATGATATGTACGGAACCGCGGCACAGAGTCATATCAGTGCCAGTATAGGAACCGTCTACTCCACAGCTGAATTAGTCAGTGCGCTGGATTTGCTGAACTTCACAAATGAGAAGACACAGGAAGAAATATTCGAATTAGTGAAATTATATTCGGCACGTGCATTAAGTGTAGTTACAATCTCAAATTCAGAGAAAAACGAAAAAGCAATATTTTCTATCGTTGCTGATAACATGGCATTGCTTGAACATGCTGTCAATTAGATTGCTTGTGTAAAAAATAGAATTATCTAAGGACTAAGTGACCTACTCGGTCATTGAATGGTCGAGCATCCAAAGTTTCCTTTGGATACCGATCATTCAATAATCGCCCCTTTGAAA
>DAVZID010000006.1:0-76242 GCA_052273485.1 Lachnospiraceae bacterium | reverse complement strand
AGATTTTATGCGGATTATAGACGATTACATGATAGACGAGGTGTCAAAGACCCGGAGAGAGCGTGCGTGCGCTTCCAGAAAAATAAAATAACAATAGTCCAGCGCTTGCAATCTGAAAAAAATTATGTTAAAATGCAGGACAATAAAAAATAACAGCAAATGCGAAGGTAACAACAGCATCAAACGCTGAAAAACAAAGAAGAGCAGATGTATCAATGGTGATACGTACTGCTCTTCTTGTCGTTTTAGGAGGACATCTAATGCAGAAGCATTTCAGGTTGAAGTTAAAAAAGAAATGGAAATTAAATGAGAAATGGAAAAAATCAAAATATATTACCGGGATTGTTTTGATTCTGGCAATCGTTCAGATGGCGATGATCTTTGACGGTGTGTGGCTGCAAAAATCGAGCAACGAGACCCTTCAGGAGGCCTATAGTAATCAGATTACATATCGTACACTTGCAGCCGATCTAGGAAACTATTCCGATTATCTGACAAATGAGGTGCGCAAATTTGCGGTAACGCAGGACTTACAATATTTTGAAAATTATTGGGATGAGGCAAAGCTTCAAAAGCATCGTGAAAAGATCATTGATCAGATCGAGGCGGCAGATATTCCGGCATCTGAGGAGCGCAGTTTGGAGCTGGCAAAATATTATTCGGATACATTGATGCATATCGAGATTAGCTCCATGCGCCTTGTATTAGAGACGATGGATTTGACTGGATTGGATAACATGGATGGAAAAGATAAGAATCAGAACGACCAAAACGACCAAAACGCATTTCTTTTGGAGTGCATGCGCTATGTGAAACAATATCCGCTTGAGAACGATTATCAATTTGATGAGAATAAGTCTGACGATAACGAATTTGATAGTGAACAAAAGAGCAGACTGAATAGTGAATCGGATGAGAATGAATTGAACAAAGAAAAAGCGCATCAAGCAGAACTGATTCTTTATGGAAGTGCCTATGACATCTACAAAAATCTGATTGATAGCAATATTGAAAACTTCCAGAAAGCTATGAACGTACGGCTTGCGCGCGAGGTTCTTGATGCGCGCCGCAAATCAGGACAGGCCGTATTTTTGCAAATCTTTTTTGGCATCGGAGAAATTGTGGTGTTAGTGCTGATTCTCATCATCTTTCAGCGTTGGTACATCAAGCCTGTCATTTGCTACAAAAAGACGATCGAGCATCAGCATGGACGGCGAAAGATGTTTGTCGAGCCGGAGGGTGTCTGGGAGCTTCAGGAATTTGCTCGGGAATTTAATGCACTGTCTACCGATATGCTCTCTGAGCTTGTCAAATCAGAAAAGATTAAACAGGAATTGACCGATGCGAAGCGTCAGGCCGAAAAGGCAAATCAGGTCAAGACACAATTTCTTACGCAGATGTCGCATGAACTTCGCACGCCGCTAAGCACGATATCGGGCTATCTGTTTTTGCTTGAGGACACCAGAATGTCAGGTGAGCAGCGCCGTTACATGGAAAATATTCATTTGGCCGCAGACATTTTGCTTGAGGAGATCAACGAGATTCTCGATTATTCCAAGCTCGAATCCGGTCGAATGACGTTTGAAAGCAAAAATTTTAGTCTGTGCCAGCTGACGGATGCATTAAAAGGTATTTTGGAAAATGAGGCAGAGCAGCGAAATTTAACCTTCACGGTTGACATTGACGAGAACGTGCCAGAGTACGTCCACGGTGATCCACTCAAATTAAAGCAGGTATTGACCAATTTACTTTACAATGGCTTTAAGTTTACAAAAGAAGGTGGCGTAACGCTGCGCATTAAGAGCCTTCATTTTTCGGTCAAACAATGTGTCCTTGAGTTTCGAGTTGAGGATACCGGAATCGGTGTAAAAAAAGAACAGCGTCAGCGAATTTTTGACGCGTTTGCACAGGCAGATGCCAGCATCACTAGAAAATATGGCGGCACCGGACTTGGTCTTCCGATTTGTCAAAAAATTGTGCAGGAGATGAGCAAGGGAAAATATACACTTCTTCTTGAGAGTGAGGAGGGGGTAGGCAGTTGTTTCTATTTTGATATGGACTTTGAATATGGAAAGGAAGAGAAAAAGCGAAAGAAGGAAACGCTGTCTGATAAGAGAAGCAAGCGCAGTTTATCCATACTGATTGTGGATGACAATAAGGTAAATCGAATCCTTGAGGCAGAGGTGCTTCACAAGTTTGGCTATATCGCAGACACCGAGGGCGATCCAAAGGCCGTTCTTTCGCGTATGCATGAGACTGCCTATGACATTGTATTTCTTGATATCTCGATGCCAAAGATTAGTGGTTATGAGCTGAGTATGCAGATTCGAAAAGACGCAGCTTTTCAAAATACGATTCTCATTGCGCTCACTGCAAATATTGGCGAGGACGTAAGAAAAAAGGTAAAGGAAGCAGGAATGAATGACTATCTTCCAAAGCCGATTCCGATGGAGCAGTTAAAATCACTTCTCGAAACGTATACTGCGCAGACCATTCAGATGCTTCATGCGCCGCAATTTATTGAAAGCAAAACAACTGCCAAGACAGATGAATTGATTGCATTACAGGGACTGGAGGATCAATTTTATGGGGACAAGGAAGCGGTAGCAGAGCTGCTTACCATTTTCATGGAGGACAATGTGTCCTTCTGCGAGAGCTTAAAAGCAAATATCGGGCGGGCAGATTGGGACGCAGCCGAGATGCAGGTACATCGCATCAAAGGTGTCAGCGGCAATTTGATGTGCTATTCGCTTGAGGCAGCGGCCAAGATGTGCTTGATGGATATCAAAAAGCACAAGTGGAACGAGGAGCACGGAGCACAGCTTTTTTCAATATTTGAACAGACAATGCAGGAGGTGAGTGCGTATGTATCGCATTTTAATTGTAGAGGATGACCGGACGAACCAGAGTCTTTATCAAAAAATGAAGGTCTGGGAGGAGGAAGGCTTTGTGATTGCAGGGCAGGCATTTAATGGAAGAGAGGCGCTGTTGCTGATGCAGACAAAGCAGTTTGATTTGTATTTGGTGGATGTGATGATGCCAATAATGAATGGTCTTGACTTTTTAAAGGAACTAAAAGAGCGTGGCATTACAGCACCGCGCATCATTGTCAGCAATTACAATGAATTTGATTATGTCAGACAGGGAATGAAGCTTGGCGCGATGGATTATCTGCTAAAGCCGGTTACAGAAGGAGAACTTCGAGAATGCCTGCAAAATGTGCGTGAGGAGCTTGACGAGGAAAAAGAGCAGAACATCACGGAGGAAATCTTTCGCATCTGCGGTGCAGACACATCGTCTGGTTTTGCGCGAAAGGTGATGGCTTATTTTTCCGAGCATGTTGATTTGAATTTAAAGGATATTTCCGATGAATTTTTGTTAAGCCATGATTATTTTGGAAAGCTGTTTAAGCGTCAGATGAACGAAAATTTCAATACATTTGCAATGCGCTATAAGATGGAATACGCAAAATATCTGCTAGCACACACGGATGACCGAATCTACGAGATCAGTGATCGTCTCGGATACAAGACAACGGATTATTTTACGAAGCTTTTTAAGGAGTATACGGGGGAGACACCCGCGCAGTACCGAAAAAGTGGAACTGACAATGGCTGACATTCGCGAGGAAGGTTACACAAGCGGTTCGACGATTGGTTTGTCGGCACCATGACGGAAATTTTAGGGGGAAAAGGCGGATTTGTCAGGTTGTCCATAAAAATAACATATGCTATCATAATCGCATCAAAACAAAGCGAGAATGATAGCAAAGGGGCTGTTTTCCAAAAAGGAAAATGGCCTCTTCTCTTTTGGTTTGAAAAGCAATTTTCCTGATTTTGAAAGGAGGTTTGGATGGATAATTATGTGATTACCATTGCCAGAGGCTTTGGAAGCGGCGGAAAGCAGATTGGACTTCGGTTATCAAAAAAGCTTGGGATTCCGTGCTATGAAAAGCAGATTTTGCAGATGGCATCAGATTACAGCGGAATTAGCAAATCGCTGTTCGTCAAGTCGGATGAAAAGCTAAACGGCAAAAAGATTGCGATGGCATTAAAGAAATTTCCAAAGATTAACCGGCTGGCGGAGCCGTCACAGAAGGATTTTGTATCGGATGTGAATCTGTTTAATATTCAAGCGAAAATCATACGTGAGCTTGCCAAGACCGAATCCTGCATTATCATTGGAAAATGCGCGAATTACCTTTTAAAGGATTATGACAACGTGGTAAGCGTCTATGTCGAAGCACCGAGGCGTGCATGTCGGGCAACCATTATGGAACGGCTCGATGTCACAGCGGAGGAGGCCGATCAGATGATTTACCAGACCGATCGCTACCGTGCCAATTATTACAGTTATTATACAGGCGGCGGCTACTGGACCGATCCGGTGGCATACGACATAACCTTAAACAGTGAGCGAATCGGCTATGATGACTGCGCCGATTTGATTGCCCACTATAAGGATGTGAAGATGGCAAAGCTTCATTCGGGTGAGGGACCGAAGGAAAGCATCTGACTAGGATTGTTTGATTGTCATTCACATTTTAGGCGCAGCCGTTATATGGCGCAGAAACTGTAAGAACCAGAAACCAGCATAGACACAGAAAGAAAGAGGAACGATTATGAGAAAGAAGACAGCAGCGTTACTTACATGTGCAGCAGTGGCAGCAGTATCCATTACATCTTTAGCAGGATGTGGCTCAAAGGGCGGAAAATCCGGTACACAGGAGACTGTAACCGTTGGACTTCTCCATTCCCTGACCGGTTCAATGGCGATCAGCGAGGGCTCGGTACGAGATGCAGAGGTGCTTGCAATCGACGAGATCAATGCAGCGGGCGGTGTGCTCGGAAAGCAGATTAAATATATTGAGGAGGATGGCGCATCCCAGCCGTCAACCTTTGCGACAAAGGCAGAAAAGCTTCTCGGTGAGGACGAGGTAGCAACCGTATTTGGCTGCTGGACATCTTCCTCCAGAAAGGCTGTAAAGCAGATTTTTGAGGATTATAACAATCTTTTATGGTATCCGGTTCAGTACGAAGGCATGGAGTCTTCCGATAACATCGTCTACATGGGCGCTGCACCGAATCAGCAGATTGTACCGGCAATTGAATATTTGATTGATGAGGGCTATACAAAGTTTTTCTTACTCGGTTCTGATTACGTATTCCCGAGAACCGCAAACATGATCATCAATGCACAGATTGATGCAGTTGACGGTGTAGAGGTTGTTGGCGAGGAATATGCTTCCATGGATCAGACGGAATTTTCTTCCATCATTTCGAAGATCGAAGATGCACAGCCGGATGTGATTATCAACACCTTAAATGGTACCGGAAATGTTTCCTTCTTCAAGCAGTTAGCCGATAAGAATATTACTTCAGATGACATTATGACGATGTCCTTCTCCATTGCAGAGGAAGAAGTTCAGACAATCGGTTCTGATATTTTAAGCGGAAATCTTGTTTCCTGGAACTACTATCAGACGACCGATACCGAAAAGAACAAGGAATTTGTTAAGGCATACAAGGCAAAGTACGGCGAAGATCGCGTGACATCTGACCCGGCAGAAGCCGCTTACGATGCCGTTTATATGTGGAAGGCAGCCTGTGAGAAGGCAGGAAGCTTCGCAACCGATGATGTCAGAAAGGCGCTCGATGGGCTGAGCATCGACGCACCGGAGGGAACCATAACGGTAGATGGTGAAAATCAGCATCTGTACAAGACCGTTCGTATCGGAAAGGTATCTGACGATGGCTTAATCTACGAGGTATCCGCAACTGACAGTCCGGTAAAGCCAGATCCGTATCTGACCACTTATGATTGGGCCGTAAAGGCAGGCGTACAGCCACTAGAGTAATAAAATGAAATAATGAGTTGGCTACTGATCAAGAGAAAGGAGAAGCTTCATGAGTATATTTTTTAATGGACTGAGCTTATCTTCCATCATATTGCTGGCATCACTTGGACTGGCAATCACGTTTGGACTTATGCGTGTCATCAACATGGCACACGGAGAATTTATGATGATCGGTGCATATGTGACCTACATGGTTCAGGGATTTTTGCAGCAATATGTATCCTCTGATCTGGGCTATTTTGTTTCGATTATCGCCGCATTTGGTATTACATTTTTACTTGGCTCGCTGCTAGAAAAGCTAGTTGTCTCACGTCTGTATGGGCGCGAGATCGACAGCCTTCTTGCAACCTGGGGCGTGAGTCTTATCTTGCAGCAGGCAGCGAGATCTATCTTTGGAACACAGGGCGTTCTTGTAACAACACCAAAGCTTCTGTCAGGAAGCATTCGCATTGGTTCCTTTTCGTTATCCGTAACGAGACTCTTTATCATTGCACTCGTTGCACTTTGTCTGTTTCTTGTATGGGTACTGATGTACCGCAGCAATTTTGGCCGTCAGATGCGTGCCGTTATGCAGAATCGCTCCATGGCACAGTGCATGGGAATCAATTCGAGAAAAATCGACAATGTTACCTTCGCATTTGGTTCTGGTCTTGCAGGAATTGCAGGTTGTGCCATCGCCCTTTTGGGATCAGTTGATTCCACCGTTGGACAAAATTATATCGTAAATACCTTTATGGCAGTTGTTTTAGGCGGTGTCGGAAAGCTCGCCGGAACCGTAATTGGATCTTCTGTAATCGGATTTTCCAGTATCGGCTTTGAAACGATCACTTCGTCTTCGATTGCCAAGGCAATTGTACTGTTAATCATTATTGTATTTTTACAGAAGAAACCACAGGGCCTGTTTACCGTAAGAAGCAGAGCATTAGACGAATAGGAGGGCATGGCAATGAGACCGATAACAAAACCGACAGAATGGGTCAGAAAAAATGGCTATCATATCTGCTTTACACTGATTGTACTTGTGCTTGCAGCGATGCCGCTTCTTTTGATAAATGGAGCCGTCAAGAGCACGACCGTTTTATTCCTTGGAAAGTGTATTTCCTTTGCAATTGTGGCAATTGGTCTTGACCTCATCTGGGGCTATACCGGAATCCTTAGTCTTGGACATGGCCTTTACTTTTGCCTCGGCGCATACGGCATGGGCATGTATTTAAAGCTCGTTCAGACAAATGGACAGCTCACCGATTTCATGCAGGTTGGAGGACTGACCGGGCTTCCTTTGATTTGGAAACCGTTTCTTTCCCCGATTGGAACCTTCCTTATGATTGTGATTGTTCCGATTCTTGTATCTGGACTGATCGGCTATTTCATCTTTAAAAACCGTGTAAAAGGTGTTTATTTTTCCATCATCTCACAGGCACTTACCTGGGCTGCTTATTCGATTTTTATCGCACTGTCCCCGTACACAAACGGAGATGTCGGCATCAATCAGATTCAGTCGGTACTTGGAAGTTTGCGTGGTGCTGATCATCAGGGAAATTTAATCGCACTGTTTTATATTGCACTTGCCGTCCTCGCAGTCATCTATATTGTTTCAGCATTTCTTGTTCACAGCAAGTTTGGAAAGATTCTTGTAGCAATCCGTGATGGCGAGAACCGTACTTATTTTTCTGGCTATCGTGTCAGCAATTATAAAAATTTCATCTATGTATTGTCTGCCATCTTTGCAGCAATTGCAGGTGCGTTGTTTGTCAACTTTAATGGATCCATCACCCCGACACAGATGTCCATCACCTACTCCATTACGATGGTAATTTGGGTAGCGATTGGAGGCAGAGGAACCTTAATCGGCGCCGTGATCGGTGCATTTTTGATCAATCTATGTGAGTACAATTTAAGCTCCGGAAGCATGGCAGAGAGCTGGCAGTACATCATCGGCCTTCTGTTTATCGTTACAATCTTGTTCTTTAAGGGCGGAATCGTAGGAATCGTAAAAGATCAGATTCCGGCGTTGCTTAGTAAAAGAAAGAGAGTAGGAAAGGCAAGATCGCGCCAGACAAGAGCAAAGGAAGCAATGTAAGCACGAGACGAATGAGAAAAAGTCACTTCGCGAAGTGTCATTATAGAAAAATGGAAAGGCAGGTTGATTTCTATGGCGACAGGAGACGATACCGTTTTAAAAATAAAAAATGTTTCAGTCGTGTTTGATGGATTTCAGGCATTGACTGATGTGAATATAAAGGTAAAGCGAAACACAATCCATTTCTTTATCGGCCCAAACGGCGCAGGAAAGACAACCCTTCTTGATATCATCTGCGCAAAGACAAAGCCAACACAGGGAAACGTAAATTTTTACCCGAAGGATCGGGAAAAGGTGCGTCTGACTGGTATGAAGGAGTACAAGATTGTAGGCGAAGGTGTTGCTAGAAAGTTTCAGGTGCCATCCATATTTGTCAATCTTACGGTGTATGAAAATATGGAGCTGTCCCTACGGGGAAACAAGGGTGTATGGGAGAGTATTTTCCATCGCACGAGCAAGGAAGAGGATGCATTAATCAATGAGACGCTTGAAAAAGTAGGACTTCTTGAGCGAAAGGACGTTCTTGCCGGATCGCTCGCACATGGCGAGAAGCAGTGGCTTGAGATTGCGATGCAGTTTGTGCAAAAGCCAGAAATTATCATGCTCGATGAGCCGGCAGCCGGCATGGGAAAGCCAGAAACTTTCAAGACAGGTGAGCTGTTAAAGGAGATCAAAAAGGAATGTACCATCATCGTCGTGGAGCACGACATGGATTTTGTCAAGCAGATTGCAGACTGTGTGACCGTACTCCATGAGGGAAAGGTTTTAATGGAAGGCGACATTCATGATGTATTAGCAGACAAGACCGTTCAGGCGGTTTACCTTGGAAGGGGCGGTGAGCGAAGTGCATAAGCAGATGATGACAGATGAGTTAATGGAAGAAGTGGTTGTGGAAGAACTTGCAGATGACACAACAAAAGAAATAGAAAAACCAAGTATCTTAAAAATCGAGCAGATGGATGCGTATTACGGTGAGAGCTGCGTGATCAAAGGTCTTGATCTTACCGCAGCAAAGGGTGAGATTACCTGTCTGATTGGACGAAATGGTGTAGGAAAAAGCACCACCTTAAAGAGCATTATGGGACTCGTCAAGACACCAAAAGGAAAGATTTTCTTGGATGGAACCGACATGATTCATATGAAAACCTATGATCGTGTCCGCCTAGGAATCGGCTATGTACCACAGGGACGAGATATTTTCCCACAGATGACCGTTCAGGAAAACATTGAGCTTGGTCTTCAGGCACAGGGCATTAAGGACAAGGTGCCAGATTATATTTACGATCTATTCCCGATTTTGCCAAAGTTTGCAAAAAGAAAGGGTGGCGATCTTTCCGGTGGACAACAACAGCAGCTTGCGATTGCCAGAGCGCTTGTCGCAAAGCCAAAGATTTTGATTCTCGACGAGCCGACTGAGGGCATCCAGCCATCCATTATTGAAGATATCGGTGATGCGATTCGCAGAGTCAACAAGGAACTTGATATATCGGTTTTAATCGTTGAACAGTATCTTGATTTTGTGCTTGGCATCTCAGATTTCCTCTATGTAATGGAAAAGGGAGAGATTGTCTTAAAGGGACAGACTTCTAAGATGGATCCGAAGGAAGTTCAGAAAATGATGACGGATTGACGGTGTCATGCAAATCTGCACGTCGTCTCAGGGTCCGTTGAATTTATGGAGGAGAAAACTATGCGTTTAACACCAAGAGAGACCGATAAGCTCATGCTTCATCTAGCAGGGCAGTTGGCCAAGGAAAGAAAGCAGCGCGGATTAAAATTAAATTATCCGGAAGCGATCGCCTATATCAGTTCAGAGCTTCTTGAACTGGCAAGGGATGGTCACAGCGTAACGGAGTTAATGAGCATGGGCGCGCAGATGCTCACAAGTGAGGATGTGATGGACGGGGTGCCAGAAATGATTCATGAGATTCAGTTGGAGGCAACTTTTCCAGATGGCACAAAACTTGTTACCGTACACGATCCGATCTGTGGAAATGGAAACGTAATTCCGGGCGAGATCATCACCGAGAAGGGCGAGATTGAATTAAATGCAGGGAAGGATACCGCGCAGATCGCAGTGTCCAACACAGCAGATCGTCCGATTCAGGTTGGTTCCCATTTTCATTTCTTTGAGGTAAATAAAGCACTTGAGTTTAACCGAAATCTGGCATATGGAATGCGTCTTGATATTCCGGCAGGAACCGCGGTTCGCTTTGAACCAGGTGAGACAAAGCGTGTCAATTTAGTCGAGATTGGCGGAAGCCGTGAGGGTCATGGACTGAACGGCCTCGTTGAGGGAAAGATGGATGATCCGGCTGTAAGGAAACGGGCATTGCAGGCAGCAAAAGACAGAGGCTTTAAGGAGGTGACGTGCGATGAATAAGATCAGCAGAGCAAAATATGCCGATATGTATGGTGCAACGGTGGGTGACCGCATCCGTCTTGCCGACACGTCCCTTCTGATTGAAGTGGAAAAGGATTATGCCGTGTACGGCGATGAGAGCAAGTTTGGCGGCGGAAAGTCAATTCGTGATGGCATGGGTCAGTCGTGCAAAATATTGGACAAGGACTGCCCAGACACGGTTATCACGAGTGCCGTGATCGTCGATTACTGGGGCATTGTAAAGGCCGATATCGGAATTAAGGATGGAAAGATTTGTGGCATCGGAAAGGCTGGAAATCCGCAGATCATGGATGGTGTGGATGAGAATTTGATCATCGGAGCCTCCACAGAAGTCATTGCAGGAGAAGGTCTTATCGTGACCGCAGGCGGCCTTGACACGCACATTCATTTTATCAGTCCAACACAGGCAGAGACAGCGCTTTACAGCGGTGTCACCACGATGATTGGTGGCGGAACTGGACCGGCAGACGGCACAAATGCAACAACTTGCACACCGGGTCGCTTCAATATTGAACAGATGCTTTGTGCGGCAGAAGAACTTCCTGTTAATCTTGGATTTTTAGGAAAAGGAAATTCTGCCAATATCGATACCGTTGCCGAGCAGATTGAGGCAGGTGCCTGTGGCATGAAGCTTCACGAAGACTGGGGCTCCACACCGGCAGCAATCGACGCATGTTTAACGATGTGTGACAAGTATGATGTGCAGGCTGCCATCCACACCGATACGTTAAACGAAGCTGGATTTGTCGAGGATACTGTTGCTGCCTTTAAGGGACGCACCATTCACACCTATCACACCGAGGGCGCAGGCGGTGGTCATGCACCGGATATCATTCGCGCAGCGGCATTCCCAAATGTCCTGCCATCTTCCACGAATCCGACGATGCCATTCACAAAAAATACGCTTGATGAGCATCTTGATATGCTGATGGTTTGCCATCACCTCGACAAAAAGGTACCAGAGGATATCGCATTTGCCGATTCGAGAATCCGTCCGGAAACAATCGCAGCTGAGGATGTGCTGCATGATATGGGTATCTTTTCAATGATGAGCTCCGACTCTCAGGCGATGGGACGTGTCGGCGAGGTCATTATTCGCACCTGGCAGACAGCAGACAAGATGAAAAAGCAAAGAGGACCACTTCCAGAGGACAGCGAGCGAAATGACAACTTCCGCGTAAAGCGCTACATTGCAAAGTACACAATCAACCCGGCGATCACGCACGGCGTAGCCGATTATGTGGGTTCCATTGAGGTCGGAAAGGTAGCCGATCTGGTGCTGTGGAATCCGGCGATGTTCGGTGTAAAACCGGACATGATCATAAAGGGCGGCTTTATCATTGCCTCTAAGATGGGCGATGCAAACGCATCCATTCCGACACCGCAGCCAGTTGTCTACACAAAGATGTTTGGCGCGTATGGACTCGCCAGAACAAACAGCTGCATCACCTTCGTGTCAAAGGCTGCCTACGATAGTGGTATCAAAGAGAAGCTTTCGCTGCACAGACAGGTGCTTGCCGTTCATAATTGCCGCAATATCGGAAAGAAGGACATGAAGAATAACGATGTCATTGCGGATATTCAGGTTAACCCGGAAAATTATGAGGTGCGCGTCGATGGGAAGCTTATTACGTGCGAGGCGGCAGAGGAGCTGCCGATGGCGCAGAGGTACTTTCTCTTTTAAAGTGCAACCTGGAAGAAGTGCAACCCGGAAGAAGTGCAACCCGGGAGGTTATGAAGGTGTGCTGCCCATAAGGGTGTTGAAAGGCACAAGAGATGTGGCCCGGAAGGTTATGAAGGCCCACTCGGTGAAGTGACTTTGTCGACGGGCCCAGTTCCGCGGGACCCCACTACACGTTTTCAACGAGAGTGTATTTTGACAACGGGCCCGCTACAACGTCCCGTCTCGTAAAGCACATTCACCTCGGGGCCATTTACGTTATGTGTGATCGCTTTGCAAATAGATGACAGGAGGCTTGTATGATTACAGAAAAAATCTTTGGAAATAGAAAAACATATCCGATCGGGGACAGAGAAATCGACACCGTCGGAATCGAATGGTATGAATCCGAAAAGAAGCTGCTTCGCAAGACAACAGCAAGTGGCGAGGAGATTGGAATTCGCATTTCAGATTCCATTCAGGATGGAGATATATTGTATGTAGATGACAGTCGTGTGATTGTAGCAGAGATTCTTCCGAGTGAACTCACAGTTGTACATGTACATACAATGCAGGAAATGGGACGGCTGTGCTTTGAGCTTGGAAATCGCCATCTGTCTTTATCCATTGGTGAAAATGAAGTAAGCGTACCATATGATGAGCCAACATTTGCTTACCTTGCAAAGCTTGGATTCGCACCAGAAAAGAAACTTGCAAAGTTTACGCACTTTACCGTATGCCATGCACATGGACATTCGCATGACCATGAAGAACATCATCATGAGGAAGCACATGAAGGGCATCATGATCATGAACATACACATCACCATGCGCATGAGTTGCATCATGAGCATACACATGCGGATAAAGCATTGTAAGTAAAGCAATTGCGCAGGAGGATTATGTGTATGGAAAATAGCAGCTTCCTAAAATTATTGCAGTCCGTCGATGCATTTTTTCCAATCGGAGCATTCACACTGTCGAATGGACTCGAAGATTATGTAGTGCGAGATCGTATTCGATCAGAGAAAGAATTAAGTGAGTATCTTGAAGGCTTTCTGCAAATCTTTCCATACAATGATCTTGGCCTGTTAGCGTTATCGTATCAGTATTTTATTGACCATGAAATGATTTTATATCTGGATCAGGTTGCGGTGGCTATGAAAAGTGCAAAGGAGATTCGTCAGGGAAGTATCCGAATGTGTAGCCGCTATATTAAGGCTAGAGAAGCGATCAAAGATTGTACGCCGGGACTTTGTTGGTACAGTAAGATGGTAAAAGAAAAGGAAGCGGCAGGATGTCACCCGATTGCACTTGGAATTTATGCAGCAGAATTGGAATTTCCAATACAGCAGCTTCTTATTATGTATGGCTACAATGTGATTTCAGCGATTGTGAACAATGCAGTGAAGCTTGTTCCACTGAGCCAGATGGCAGGTCAGCGCATATTAAATGAATATTTTGAAAAGCTTGAAGAAGCAGCACAGATGGCACAAAGCATTACACCAGAATTGCTTGGTATTTCAGGCGGTGCATACGAGATTCATTGTATGAATCACGAATATTTGTACTCAAGACAATATATGTCATAATTGATTATATTAAGCAGAATTACGCACCTATAGGTAAGAAAACTTCAGCTTAATTTAAATAAGGAGGAACGCATATGTCCTATGTAAAAATTGGTGTCGGAGGTCCGGTTGGTTCTGGAAAGACAGCGTTAATTGAGCGACTGACCCGAAAAATGTCAAAGGAATACTCAATCTGCGTCATTACAAATGATATTTATACAAAAGAAGATGCAGAATTTTTGATTAAAAACTCGGCGCTTCCTCCTGAGCGTATCATGGGTGTGGAGACAGGTGGCTGCCCTCATACTGCGATTCGTGAAGATTGCAGCATGAATCTGGAGGCGGTCGATGAAATGGCAGAGCGTTTTCCAGATGTCCAGATTATTTTCATTGAGAGTGGTGGAGACAATTTGTCTGCAACTTTTAGTCCAGATTTGGCAGATTCCACGATTTATGTAATTGACGTAGCACAGGGAGAAAAAATTCCAAGAAAGGGTGGCCCAGGTGTCACAAGATCCGATCTTCTTGTTATCAACAAAACAGATTTGGCACCGATGGTAGGCGCTAGCCTGGAAGTAATGAAGCGCGATTCAGAGCGTATGAGAAACGGACGCGATTTTCTATTCACGAATCTAATGGAAGGAAACAGCATTGATGCCGTTATTTCATGGATTAAGAAAAATGTGTTGATGGAAGATCTGTAAAATGAAGTCTCCGCGCGCATGCGCGAATACTAGGAGTGTGATGGTATGGGAGTAGTAGGAAAAACAGAGACAGAACTACGATTGAGAGTTGGAATACAAAATAAGAAAAGTACGATCACAGAATGCTACTTTACCAGTCCACTGAAACTTGGAACGCCGCATACTACGGCAAATCGCCTCCATATTGTTCTTATGATGGCATCGGCAGGTGTGTTAAAAGGTGATCATTTTTCTTATGATATTAAATGTGAAGCAGGGACAAAGAGTAAGCTCACCGAGCAGTCCTACACAAAAATCTTTGACACGGGAGTTGAAGGTGCAGCCCGAAAGCAACATATCATCTTAAATGGAAGTGCCTCTCTTTATTATCGCCCCAGCGCGGTTATTCCATTTCAGAACAGTACTTTCGATGGAGAAACAGATGTATATCTGGATGAAATAAGTGAATTTGCCTGGACAGATATTATGACGGTCGGACGAGTTGCAATGAACGAGCGTTTCAAGTTTTTGCATTATCGAAATCGTGTCCGTGTATTTGTGAATAATCGACTTGTTTGGATGGATCATTGTCTACTAGAACCAAAACACATGGATACAAATGGAATACTCTTTTTTGATCAGTATACGCATCAGGGGACCTTCTACTATTATGGGTCGAACGATAAGCAGAGCCTCATTCTTGAATGGTATAAAACGCATATGGACACGCAGAATAAAGTAGAACACCATCATATAAAAAGTTCTTGTGAAAATAAGCCTGTTCGTATTGGCATATCGGAAGCCTGTAAAGGAATTTGTGTTCGTGTCCTTGCAAATACTGCTCAGGACATCGAGGAGTTTTTTGATGAGCTAGCGGTGCAGTTGGGAATGAATGAGTAATATTTTTAAATTGGTAAAATGGATTATATCTGAACTTTGCAGAACGGTTACACTAAAAGGAGTAAGAAATGTATCACGATTTTGAAGTAGAAATTCCAAATATGAAAGGTAAAATCATTGCCAAGAAAAAGGGACATGCTACATACATTCTGTTTCAGTATGGACATAAATATAATCCTGAAAAGCAATATGCAGTTCCGCAGAGGAGCATTATTGGAAAGGTCAATCCAGACCATACCAGTCATATGTTTCCCAATGAAAAATTCCAGGAATTCTTTCCTGATACGGTAATGCCGGAAGAACTTCCAGAAGCATCAGGAAGCTGTTCTCTGAAGATCGGTGCCTATGCCGTTATCAAAAAAGTACTTGAGGATTACAAACTGCCTGCAAAATTTTCCAAATGGTTTGGAGAAGATGCCAGCACCCCATTCGCAAAATCGCTGCGATGCAGCGTTCCTTTTGCGAATGGGGTTATCTCGCCATATAAATTTGCATGGCTCTGAATAGTTACAAAAAAACATCCCCCTGGGGAGCTTGCGGGAGATTTTTTTTTGTGCTACTATTAGCGGGAAACAAAAAAACATGAAATATCATCATGAATGCGCTGTTTATTATCTGGTTCAGAATGGGGGTAAGGGGAGCGGCGCTTCTGATCTATTACAAAGATTTGATCAAAAACAAAAATTCAGAAAAGGAAATAAGATATGAGAAAGAAATGGCTTAACTCAATTTTAAAGGCATTGCTCCTTCTTGTGGGAATCACCTTTCTTTCCTTTCTGCTTACCTACTATTCACCGGGCGATCCGGCATCGATCGCATTGAAAAAGTCCGGCATGATGGTTTCAGAGGAAGCCCTTCAGGCAAAACAGAAGGAAATGGGATTGGATCAGCCGATGCTGGTTCAGTATGCTGCCTGGCTGAAAAATGTGGCAAAGGGAAATCTTGGAACCTCCTATAAAACGGGAAGGCCGGTACTGGAGGAATTTAAAAAGACGATACCGGCAACCATGCTTCTGACGCTGGTATCCATGCTTCTGACGATATTGATATCCACGCCGCTTGGTATTTTATGTGCAAAATACAAGGATGGACTGATCGATAATCTGATGCGTGCCATTACCTATGTTTTTGCGTCCATTCCGTCCTTTTTTCTGGCGCTGATCATGATGTATTTTTTTTCCCTGAAGCTCGGGTGGTTTCCGGTGATTGGAAATCTCAGCCTGAAGGGGATCGTTATGCCTGCGCTTGTATTATCGCTCACGCTGTCAGCGTGGTATATCCGTCAGGTGCGGAGCATTGTTTTGCAGGAGATGGACAGAGGATATGTCATGGGATTACAGTCGAGGGGAATACCGGAGTGGAAGATTTTATTTGGGCATGTTTTGAAAAACTGCATGTTTCCGCTGATCACCCTGTTCGGCATATCCTTTGGTGTCATGCTGGGCGGTTCGACCATTGTGGAAACGATTTTTTCCTGGCCGGGCATCGGAAAGCTTGCCGTAACCTCGATCAGTGCAAGAGATTATCCGGTGATTCAGGCCTATGTTGTATGGATGGCGGTCATATATCTCATCATCAATACGCTGGTAGAGTGGATCAGCCAGATTATGGATCCAAGAATAAGAAAAGGATTACAGGAATCAAAATGAAAAAAGAAACGTCAGAGAAAATAAACATGATCATAAGAAGCATTTTTGTGGCGATTCTGGTTCTGATCGCACTTATCGGGCCCTCTTTCCTGAAACATGATCCGTATCAGGTCAATATGGCCAATGCATTTTCCGCGCCCTGCGGAGAGTTTTTGTGCGGCACAGACAATCTGGGAAGATGTGTCTTCTGCAGGATGATCGCAGGAGCAGGGACATCGATCTTCTCGGCACTGCTCGTGGTAGTGGTCGTGTTCTGCGCAGGAACGCTGATCGGATGTGTGGCAGGGTATGCGGGCGGCATTGCAGATGAGATTTTGATGAAGATCACGCTGATCTTTCAGGCATTCCCATCCTTCATTCTGGCAGTCTGCGTTGTAGGAATTCTGGGTGTTGGCCTGTTCAATGGCATTTTGTCCCTGTGCGCGGTGTACTGGACAACCTATGCAAAATTAGCGAGAAGCCTGATGATACAGCAAAAGCAACAAAATTATGTGTATGCGGCGAGAATGAACGGCGCATCCCATCCGGTCATTGTGCTGAAATATTTACTGCCAAATATCATGGGAAATATGGTTGTCACGGCATCCATGGATGTGGGAAGTGTCATTTTGAGCATGGCAGGTCTTTCCTTTCTGGGACTTGGTGCGGTTCGACCGACAGCAGAGTGGGGCGCTGTGATGAGTGAGGCGCGGAACTATCTTCAGACAGCACCGTGGATTATCGTATTCAATGGAATTGCTTTATTTGTCACTGTGGCAGCTTTCCAGCTCTGGGGAGATTCGCTGCGGGATTTCATGAATAGATCAAATAAAGGAAGGCAGCAGTGAAAAATGCTGCAAATAACAAGACAAGGGAGAGTAAGGAACATGAAGAAACGAGTATTGGCATGTATGCTGGGTGTTGCTATGGTAGCTTCCTGCGTGGCAGGCTACGGCAGCACATCAGAAAAGAAGACAACAGAAACAGATCTTGCACAGGAAACAGGAGAGACAGCTGCGGCAGATTCGGCGCAGGAAACCTCTTCGGACGGAGAGAGTAAGCTGATCGCAGGTGCGACGACCGGATTTTTCGGAGCAGAGAGTCTGGATGTTGCGAACAACTGGGACGGCTGGATCATGTCGATCTACGGCATCAGCGAGAACCTGTTCCGTCTGGATGAGAATTATGAGCCGCAGCCGTGGATCGCAGAATCCTACGAAAACACAGATGACACGACCTGGACGTTCACCATACGTGATGGAGTGACCTTCTCAGACGGGACAAAGGTTACGGCTGAGGCAGTAAAAAAATGTTTTGAGAGAACCTATGAAAAGAATGAAAGAGCAGATTCAACGCTGGCGATCGCATCGATGGAGGCGGATGGTCAGACCTTTACGATCGTGACGCCGGAGGCGAATCCGACCCTGTTAAATGATCTCTGTGACCCGCTTCTTGGCATTTATGATGCAGATCAGGAGCCGGATGAGCAGCTTGGCGTTTCCTGTACGGGACCATATATCGCAACCTCCTTTACGGCGATGACGGATGTGCAGATGAAAGCAAATGAAAACTATTGGGGCGGCGCTCCTAAGACGGATGTTGTGGAGCTGAAGATCATGGATGACGAGGACTCCCTGAATATGGCATTACAGAACGGAGAGATCGATATGATCGCTCAGCTGAGTGCAAATGGTGCTTCTCTGTTTGAAGGCAATGATGATTATACGATTGATAAGGTCACAACAACCAGAGCAAATTTCCTGATGTTTAACCTGAAATCAGAGGGAATCGATGATCCGGCTGTCAGAGAAGCGATCAATTTGTGCATCGACAGAGACAGCTTCGCAAATGTCGTATACCACGGCTATGCGGCGCCGAGCTACGGTATTTATCCGGAGAATCTTTCCTTTGGCGGAACGGATGGACTGGAGCTGACTGTGGACAGCTACGATGCAGAAAAAGCAAAAACAAAGCTGACAGAAGCAGGTTACAGTGATTCGGATGGAGACGGAATCCTCGATAAGGACGGAACAGCACTTTCCTTCACGACAATCACCTACAGCTACAACACGGCATGCATGCAGCTGGCTGATATGCTTCAGGCAGAGCTTGGCAATATCGGAATTCAGTTAAACATCGAAACCTATGATGTGCTGGACGATTCACTGACGTCCGGAGCATTTGATATTGCGATCCTGAATTATGCCATGGCTCCGATAGGAACCTCCCAGTATTTTGTGAATATGATGTTTACAACGGGTGCAAGCAACAACTACGGCAGCTACACAAACGAAAAAGTAGATACGCTGGCGAAGGAGCTGGGTGTCACCATGGAGAAGGAAAAGAGAGATTCCATCACAAAAGAAATCTGTCAGGAAGTGCTGAATGATCAGGCATTTGCATTTGTCGCAGATCAGCAGCTGATTTTTGCATACAGCAAAAAAGTAAGCGGTATCAAAATCAATCCGACCGAATATTATCTGATCACGAACGAAATAGAAGTGAAATAGCAGTGAAATAGCAGGAGAAATTATGGAATATGTGCTTAGAGTAGAAAATCTGGGAATTGCATATGGTCAGAAAACAGTGGTACAGGGAGTTTCCTTCACGCTAAAGCAGGGAGAGATCGCATCGATCGTCGGAGAGAGCGGTTCGGGCAAGACAACGGTACTGCGCTGTCTGAACGGATTTCTGCCAAAGGAGGGCAGACAGAGCGAGGGAACGGTTTTTCTGGGACAGGAGAAGCTCTCCAGCATCACAAAAAAGGAGTGGAGTCGTATACACGGCGCAAAAACAGGCATGATCTTTCAAAATCCGGAGCAGTCTCTAAGCCCGTTGCAGACCATAGAAAAGCAGTTTTGTGAGACTGTTCGAGCACACAGAAAAGCATCCGGGAAAGAGATCTATGAGGAAGCGAAGGAGCTTTTGAAAACCCTGCGTTTTCCGGATCCAGACAAAATATGGAAATCTTATCCGTTCGAGCTGAGCGGTGGCATGTGTCAGAGGGTTGCGACTGCTCTGGCTGTGATCAATCGGCCGCAGCTGCTTCTGGCGGACGAGCCGACGAGTGCTCTGGATGTTGCCTCCCAGAAAATGACGATAGAGACTTTGATGGAACTTAGAAGAAAAGAAAATATGTCTGTTTTGATGGTGACTCACAACATAGGCGTGGCTTATCTTATGTCGGACTCTATCGGTGTCATGCACGATGGAAAGCTGATCGAGTGGGGAAGTGCGGAGGATGTCATAAAACATCCGAAGGAGGAGTATACCAAAAAACTGATCGCATCCGTTCCGCGGATCCGGCTTGAACATGCAGATCAGGGGAGGGAAGTATGACAGAAGAGATCGTTAGGGTGGAGCACCTGAAAAAAGCATTTAAACGAAACCGAAAAAGCGTGCTGGCCGTGGATGATGTGAGCTTTTCAATTCGAAAAGGGGAATGTCTCGGTCTGATCGGTGAGAGCGGGAGCGGAAAAAGTACCATCGCCGGTATCCTTTCCGGTTTTCAGAGGACGGATGAGGGGAATTTCTATTTAAAAGGAAGGGAGATGCTGCACAACAAACAGTATGCGCGTGAGAACCGCAGATATATGCAGATGATCTTTCAAAATCCCCTGTCCTCTTTAAATCCGAGAATGACGATCGGGAAAAATCTGGAGGAAGCGCTGCTCTATTATGAAAAGACGACAAAAGAAGAAAGAGTGCGGAGGGCAGAAGAGGTCATGGAAATGGTGGAACTGCCGCGAGCGTATCTGAAGAAGCATCCGATGCAGATCAGCGGCGGAGAATGTCAGCGAGTATGCATTGCGCGTGCCCTCATGAGAAATCCTGATTTTCTGATCTGTGATGAGATGACAAGTGCGCTCGATGTCTCTGTCCAGGCAAAGGTGTTGAATATTCTTCAAAGCCTTCAAAAAGAATATCAGATGGCGATGCTGTTTATCTCACACGACATCGCCGTGGTCAGCAATGTGTGTGACAGCGTTCTGGTCCTGCAGGAGGGCAGGGTTGCGGAGAGCGGAGCGGTACGGGATGTGCTGCGGAATCCGACCATGCCATACACAAAAAATCTGATCAATTCTGTAATCCTGCTGCAGTGAGTTCTGTAAAAGAATCGCTGCAGCAAGATTCTTTTTGCGAATGGGGTGTTGAATAGTTACGGAAATTCCTATATTGATGCTGAAGTGCAGCCGGGACAACCTTTAATTAAAGCAAGCATAAAACGAACAATAGAAGAAAGAAGAAGGCAAGATCCGACCAACCAATAGACGGTGTCAGGCACCAATGTGGTCCAGCTGGGTGGGCCAAAAGGGTGTTCCTGCCGTAATTATTGAGCGGGGCGGTTGCGGTCTGGTGGAACGTCACGAAATAGAAGCAGATATTGTGGATGTACGGAATATCCTGCGGGGGCTTGGATTTCTGTGCGATGGCATACAGGCCGTGACGTTTTCCCAGCGCCTGATCTGCAATGCTTATTATGAAAACGCTCCCTGCCACGGCTGATGGTATCCGCAAAAGCTGCCTGGAGACATGGTTGAAAAGAATGAACTTCTGGGAGAAATACGCAACATCTACGGAAAACTGTCGGAGCGAATTTTCGCAAAGACAGCGGGCGTTATTCTCTATCAGACCGCCTCTCTGGGAATTGAAGCGGGAACACCGATGGTTGCTTATGGAGAACTGAACGATTGACAAAAGGAAACAAAAAAGATATGAACACAATCAAAAACGATATGACAAACTACTGGTCCCAGAGGGCGAAGAAATTTTCCCTGCTCCGGCAGAGGGAATTTGCCAGCGAAAAGCATGAACAATGGCTTGCCGAACTGGATCGGTATCTTTCTCCGGGACGAAAACTGGACATCCTGGACATTGGTACGGGCACAGGATTTTTTGCTTTTCTTCTTGCTGAACGGGGGCATCATGTAACAGGTATTGATTTGACGCCTGATATGATAATGGAGGCAAAGAAAACAGCCGGAAGGATGGCGCTTTCACCGGATTTTTATATTATGGACGGGGAAAATCCGGATTTTCCTCCCCGGAGTTTTGACGCCATTGTTACCCGGAAGCTGACGTGGGCGCTGCCCGATCTGCTCCGAACATACCGGAATTGGCACAGGCTTTTAAAGCCGGGAGGAATCTTAATCAATTTTGACGCCGACTATTGCCGGGAGAAGCCGCCTACATCGCTGCCGGAGCATCACGCCCATCAGGGTGTAGGCGAAGAATTGATGAAAGAATATGAGCGTATGAAAGAAGTTCTCCGTCCAACTCAGCGCCCCCGTCCCCAATGGGATGTCAGGCTGTTGGCTCTGGCAGGCTTTTCTCACATCACAGTGGATACATGCGTATGGCAGAGAATCTACAGGGAAGAGGATGAATTTTATGATCCTACACCGGGATTCGCCATTACGGCAACGGCATAGAGAGGAGGATATATGAACCGACTGCAGAACTATACAGATGAAAATATCGCGTACTGGACAAAACGGGCTCCCAGCTATTCTGATGTAAACCGGGCGGAACTTCTCACAGCACAGCGAAAGGTATGGAGCCATGCATTGGATACCCGAATTCAGCTGCACTTTAAAGGAAAAAGCCGAAATGAGATCCATGTTCTGGATGTGGGAACCGGCCCTGGCTTTTTTGCCATTATTCTGACAGAACTGGGCTACCGTGTCACCGCAGTGGACTATACCGGCGCCATGCTGGAGCGGGCCCAGAGAAACGCCGGCAGTCTGGCAGAAAAAATCTGTTTTCAGCAGATGAATGCGGAAGAGCTGTCTTTTCCCGGCGGCAGCTTTGATGTTATTGTATCCCGCAATCTGACATGGAACCTTTCAAGGCCGGAACAGGCCTACGCACAGTGGGTCAGGGTGCTGAAAAAAGGCGGTCTGTTGCTGAATTTTGATGCCAACTGGTATCGCTATCTTTATGATGCCCAGGCGGAAATGGGGCACCATTCTGACCGCGAGAATGTACACACTGCCGGGGCGGCGGACGATACTGCGGGGACGGACGTTGAGGCCATGGAAGCGATTGCCCGTCAGGCTCCGCTTTCCAGGTGCCGCCGCCCCCAATGGGATCGGGATATTCTTGGCCGTCTTGGTATGAAGGTATCAATGGATACAGAGGTCTGGAAACAGGTGTGGACGCGAGATGAGTGGATTAATAATGCCTCCACACCCATGTTTCTGATTACGGCTTCCAGAACCACATGAGAAGGGAGCAGCTATGAAAAAATATGTATTTCGCCGACTTGTACAATTAATTCCCATTCTGCTGATTATAACCTTCCTTTCCTTTGGCATGATGCGGCTGGCAGGAAGCGACGCCGTACTTCAGAGAATGGAAAATACTGGAATGGTGGTATCTCAGGAAGTAATAGACGCTGCTCGGGCGGAATTAGGGCTGGATAAACCGTTCCTGACCCAATATTTTGTCTGGCTGGGCAATCTGTTGCAGGGAGACATGGGAACCAGCTATATTTCCGGGCAGGAAGTTTTTCCCACATTTATATCAAAGCTTCCCGCCACGCTGCTTCTGACAGTGGTTTCTATCCTGCTTACCATCGTGATTTCCATCCCTCTGGGAGTGCTGGCCGCCGTAAAACAGAACCGCCTGACAGATTACCTGATTCGAACGGCTGCAGGCACAGTCTGATGTATCGACGCTGTTAAAGGAGCACGAAACGATAAAGGGCCTTTTCGGATGCAATAACACATCAACGATTGGCATTGCCAGCACGCTTTTAAATGAAAAAAGAACGGATGTTGTGAAGGTGGGCTTTGACCTTGCAGATGAGACAAGACAGATCATTCAAGATTCGGACTACAGTGCCGTATCGCTGCTTCAAAAGCAGGATCAGATGGGCTATCGTGGGATTCTTTCGTTGGACTCGCAGATAAAAGGAGAAACGTCCAAGCAAAAATATTTTGACACTGGAATTGTGTTAATTGATTCCAATTATCTTGAGGGGAAGGGTGAGCCATGAAAGATCGAAGAAAGAGTAGAAAAAAGAAAAAAGGACTGCTCCTTGTCTATCTGGCGGTCTGTATGGCTGTGATTGTAGTGGCTTATTTTCATTTGAGTTGGATTGCGCGAAACTATAATACAGAGCACTTGGAATTGATTACTGGGCTGTATGCAGAAAAAATGAATGATACGATGAATTATCTGCAAAATTATGCGCAGGAGGATATGAAAATCATTCAAAACATGGAAGACAAAGAGCCGGAGGAGATATTGGAGCGTCTGCGAAAAGATCTCGATCAGACTGTTTTTTACGATATTGGATTTCTCTTAAAAGATGGCGAAATCTTTGGAAGTGACTGCGCCGTTTGGGACATTCAGAAAAAATCCTTAGACAAACTTGCATTAGCAGCAACGGCGTCCTTTGTCTCGGATCCCTATCAGTCCAGTGAGACTGGAAGGATGGTGATGAGTGTATTTGTGCCGCTGAACGATTCAAAAACGATCAGCAGCCTTTATGTGTCTATTATGATCGAAGATCTTAGAAGGCTTGGAATCTATGAGCTGCTTCAGGGTAAGGTCAGTGTCCATCTGTTAAAGGCAGATTCCGAAAACTTTATCACCTGCATTAGCAGCGATACAACGGCTACTGGAAACTGGAACAATTTGCTTCTTCAACAGAAATATTTCAAGTATTATGAAGACTATACATACAGCGACTGGATTAAGGATATGCGCTCCGGCATGAAGGAGGGACGTTTTTCTGCCGAAGTTCGGGGCGAGGAGACAACGATTGCGTATCGAAGCATTTCCAGTATGCCGGGCTGGTATGTCGTTGTCGAGCTTGCCAATAAAAATATTTCCGATATTACCCAACATTTCTCCGCGTGGGGCGGTGTGTATGGCAGTATTTTGGTAGGCTTTACGATTCTGTACATGTTTACCATCTTATTGATGGAAAAGAAGGACAAAAAGCGTTATATCGGCTTGTCATCAATAGATGCATTAACCGAGATTTTCAACCGCAGAACATTTCAGGTGGAAGTTGACGAGGAGATTCAAAAGAAAACACCGGGCATTTTTGTCTTTATTGATGTGGATGATTTCAAAAAATATAACGATACTTACGGCCATGACAACGGTGATCTTGCTTAAAGCATTTTGCAAAGACTATGAGAGAAAGCTTTCCAAAGGACAGCATCTTAGGTCGTTACGGCGGCGATGAGTTCGTCGCTTATGTGAAGAATGCCACGGCAGATGATGTGCATCGCTATATGGATGAGTTCCAGAAAATAATTTCAAAATTTACGCTGTCAAATGGCGAGCAAGTTACGGTATCGGCCAGTGCAGGAGGCGCAGCATTCCCGGCACAGGGCGAAGACTTTGTTTCCCTGTGCAGAAGTGCAGACAGCGCGCTGTATGAAGTAAAGCAAAATGGAAAGGGCGCTTTCAAAATGAAGGGCGCGAAGTAATTTTGGCAGAAAGAGAGAAAGGAACTATTATGGAACTACAAAAAGGAAGACCGAAAGATACGGCAGGCAGACTAGAAAAAGAAATCCGTACCTATGACTTATTAGATAAACTAGGCGTAGCATATGAGCGCGTCGATCATGCGCCAGCCATGACAATGGAAGTCTGCCAGGAGATTGATAAGGTCTTGCAGGCAACGATCTGCAAAAATCTTTTTCTGTGCAATCGTCAGGAAACCAAATTTTATTTGCTGATGATTCCAGACACAAAGGTATTTCACACAAAGGATTTGTCCGCCCAGATTAATTCTTCGCGCTTATCCTTTGCAAAGCCCGAATACATGGAAAAATTTCTGGATATCACACCGGGTTCTGTCAGCGTATTGGGACTGATGAACGATACCGAAAATCACGTTCAGCTCTTAATTGACGAAGATGTAATAAGGAGTGAATTTGTCGGATGTCATCCGTGCATCAACACATCCAGTATCCGTTTTCACACATCGGATTTGATTGAAAAAGTGTTGCCAGCGGTGAATCATGAATTTATAAAAGTAAGGTTATAGCAAGAAAAAGATCAAGACGAACCTGAACTAGAAAATTCGCCTTGATCTTTCTTTGTCATTCCATGTAATTCGTTAAATACTCTTCCAACTTCTCCATATATTGCCGGACCACATTGGGGTCAGGCACCGGAAATTTTTTTTAAAAATTGATAAAATGGATTATAGTAAAAGCACTCAAGATTTGTCGAGAGTGCTTTTTTGTTAATTGAAAATTTTATGTTGCTTTTCTGCGAGAAATTTCATTAAAAACTGTTTTACTGAAATTTCTCAAACGAAGAAAATTCATTAAAACTTGATTTTGTGAAAATTTCATGCTAAAATTCTATTAGAAAATTCATTTTCGGCATTAAAAAAGGATACAAAAATTATGAAGCTAAAATATATTCTTAAAGGTTCCCAGATTCTTCTTTTATTTTATAGCGTCATCTTCCTTATTTTGCGGGGAGCGCTGGTGTTGGTTCAATATTTTCAGCAGTTAAAGATGGAGCAAGTGCGGCAAATTCAAATCATGCAGTCAGGGGGCAATGCAGACATGGCGCAGATTGTTGTGGAGAACAATGGCGGAGGGATGGCTTTGGCAATTAGCCTTGGAGTGGCAGCCTTCCTGTTGGCGCTTGACGTGTGGAGTATTCTGGAATATTGGATTAGACAGAAAAAGGAAGAGTGGAATGTCAGACGATTGTACGGGGCGTCGGAATTGCAGATTTATTTTCAGATGGAAAAATATTTCCTGCTTTTGCTGCTGATTGCATTCGGAATCAGTTGGATTCCATTTCGTATGATGCATGGTATTCTGGTATGGATGCAATTTCCGGCTGATCTTTCTGTGAAAGAGGAATTGCTGCTGTATTTGGGAGTTGCGGCAATTGGAAGTTTGATGAACCGAATTGAGTTAAATCGAATAAAAACGAATCAGACAGCAAAAAGGAGGCTGCGATGAATCATAAAATTAGAAAACAGCTGCTGTTTGCAGTTAGAGATATATCCGGTCATGTAGGAAGATATCTTATTTTTCTGATTCAGGCGATTGTGATTGTCTTATTGATTGGCTATAGTTCTATGGTTGCAATTCCACAGTATAAATTCTGGCAGAAAACAAACAGTTTGCACGATAAGTTGGAAAACAGCTGGTTTTTGACAGGTTCAGATGTAATGGCAGAGTTCGTTGGTGGACGAGCATTGGAGGAAGAAATTCGACTTTTGACGCAGGATCAATGTTTTTCCTTTTCAAAAAGTGGGATTTCATTAAACGGGCTTCCAGTTGTAAATGAAGCAGCGTTGGAGCGAGCTGAAAATGGTACTGTGTTTTATCCGGTTCTTTACATCACGGAGTATTTACAGACCTATTTTGAGTGGAACTGTGAAAGCGGTCGCTTTTTGACAAAGGATGAAGTATTCAATTCTGTTCATACAAAAGATGGATATATCCCGATGCTTCTTGGCGCAGCATATGCAGGAAAAATGAATCTGGGTGATGTGGTTGATAACAAGTATCAGGTGGTCGGAATTTTAAAAAGTGATTGCTTCTGGATGAATCCGAAATGGGAAGGTACGGTATATTGGCTGAATGATCAGGTAATCCTGCCGATGTCAGAAGAATGTGTGCCGATGTCGGATACTTTTTTGAATCAACTATATTGTGTAGGAACTCAAGAAATGGCAGATCGTGTGCAGGAAGCATATCGGAGATTTAATTCGACTGGTTATTTTCGCAGTATGAGCGACCAAATTGAGACGATTATGAGAGACTGCGTGCGTATGGTCGGTATCTGTGCGTGGTTATCAGGACTGCTGTTTTTGCTTGCATTAGTCAGCATGGCTGCAATGACAGCGCAGATGATTCAAAACCGAAAGCAGGAGTTGACGATACATCTTCTGTATGGAGCAGGCACATGGCTATTTCAGATTCGATTTTTTGTCCCATTTTCGGTGATTTTCTTGGTGTCATGGGCAACAGCGGCGGCGATTTTCCCAGATATTCTGACATTTTGGCCTGTGCTTGTCGGAATTTTAATGTTGCTGTATGGGATGATAGCGGCACAATTAAGAATCGTAAAGGAATCTTGTTTGGCCCAGCTTATAATTGAAAATGCAGCAAATTAAGCAAACACGTGTTTTTATCAAATTATGCAGAGTACCACGTCCATAGGAGCTACGCACTGCATGGGTGTGGAGACTTCATTATCAATATGAACAATGAGGAAAGAATAATGGTAGAATTAAGACAGATCTGTCATAGCTATACAGGAAAGTCAGCGACGCAGTCGGTATTGAATGGTGTGGATTTGACGGTAGAGGAGGGCGAATTTTTAGCGATTATGGGACCGTCAGGCTCGGGAAAAAGCACGCTGCTGCATATTATGGGTGGAATCCTTCGGCCAACATCTGGAAGCTATCGGTTTCAGGAAGAGGATGTTTTTGCAATTCCGGCAAAGCAAATGGGCGCCTTTCGGAACAGGTCATTTGGATATATTATGCAGGATTTTGCATTGGTTTCGGATTACACAGTTTTTCAAAACGTGGAAATTCCATTACTATATGGGACTTCAATGAGAGCGGCTGACCGAAAATGTAAGATTTTAGAAGCGCTGGAGCGAGTTGGGCTGCAGCATAAGCAAAAAGCATATGTTTCAACACTTTCAGGAGGAGAAAAGCAGCGAACAGCACTTGCAAGAGCGTTAGTAAAAGCGCCGAAGCTGCTGCTCGCTGATGAGCCAACTGGTGCACTCGATCAAAAAAATGGTCAGATGGTGATGGACTTGCTTTTGGGATTGCAGAAAGAAGGTCGGACAATTGTGATGGTGACGCACAATCCTCAACTGGCAGAGCAGTGTAGCCGCACCGTTTTTGTGAAGGATGGAATTTTAAATAGTAAGTAACGTAAACGGCCCCGAGGTGAATGTGCTTTACGAGACAGGACGTTGTAGTGGGCCTTCATAACCTACCGGGTTGCACCCTATCGCATCCTACCGGGTTGCATTCGCATTTTGGTACCGCTTCCGATACGCCCCCGGTGTCATCCCATACTGCCTTCGAAACAGATTAATAAAATGATTCGTGCTCTCAAACCCAACCGTGGCACTGATCTCCCCAATTCGATCATCACCACACGTCAAAAGCTCACATGCCTTCTGCAGGCGAAGCCAATTTAAATACGCGATTGGCGATTGCCCGAAGGCCACCGTAAACTCATGTGCAATGCGAAAACGGCTGATCGCATATTTTGTCTCCAACATTGCCAGAGAAAACGGACGCGCAAAGTCCTTATGAAACGCATTGCGGATTGAAATTAAATAAGAAGGAACCACATACGAAAGGCTCGACTGCTTATGGCAGCGAGCCTCTTTTACGGTAAGGCAAAGAAGGCTAGTCAACTGTTCGCAAATCCACAGTGGGTCATGCTTGCAGTCCGGAAAAGCGTCGTACAGATGAGCAAGTGTTACAGGCAGCATAGAAGAGCCAGAGACCACAAATGCTTCCTGTGCAGAATCCAAAAAAAGCTTATAATAATAGGAAGCAGAAGCTCCGCCGAGGAAAAATAGAAGCAGCTTCCAAGGTCCATTTTCCATGCAGAGCCGAAAACGTCCGGAAAGTGGAAAAAAGAAAAGGGAATGATTTTTAAGAGGATGACGAGTAAGCGCAGCATCGTCAGCATCGCCGTCATTCTCCTGTGCAATTTCCAAAAAACCACGTCCCTCCGCTACAAAAATAAGACCATATCCTTCAGCCGGTGCAAAGCTAGCATCAAAAAGACGAATCTCCGAGAGTGAGAGCGCAGCAGAAAGAAAGACGGGCGGCGCGATATCAAAAATAGGTGAAACGCGTGGATTCGACTGCTCAATTAAGCGGCGCATTGCGGTGACGGATGCCTTAGAAGCTGGCGACATGCCTGTTAACAAATTAGACAAAAAGTTTGTGGTGCTCATAGAAAACCCCCTTTTTCTGCAATTCCCAGTAGTGCAGTTTGGCGATGAAAGCCCGTATCGAACTGCGCAAGAATATCATATCATCAGCAAGAATCATAAATTTTTTTGAGTTCAAAGCTCAGTATACGTGCTTTTTTTTTAAAAATCAACTACTTTAACATAAAAATATAAAAAATCATCTTAATTAAATGACTTAAATAAATTAAAATAAATGAAAAATACAAAACAAAACGACAATCAACAAACAATAGAAAAAATTGTGCTTGCAAACAGAAACAAAAGCCCATTTGTGAAAAATGATAAGTAAAAAACAAAATTGATTTTATTTCTTATGCTATTTTTGAAAAAATATGCAAGATCCTTTTATAAAAAACAAGATTAAATGATGTAAAATGCAAAAAACCATGCTATTATAAAACCATAAAAATTAAGTTAAATTAACTTAACAAAAAGGAAAAGTGGAGGTAAAAACATGAAAGTAAGAAAGCTCACCGCACTGGTTATGGCAGGCGCAATGACCGCATCTATGGGAACCGCAGCATTTGCAGACGAGGCAAAGGAACTGCCAACAATTGATTCCATTAAGCTTGGCGAGGATTACACCGATCTGGAAGCAACCATTAAGTTTTTGACACACAGAACCGATATCGTTGATACGACATTCCAGGATTACATCGCAAAGTTCAATGAACTGTATCCAAATATCAAGATTGAGTATGAGGCCGTTACCGATTACGCGCAGGATATTCAGATTCGTCTGACAACCGATGACTGGGGCGATGTTTGTGGTATTCCGACCAACCTTCAGAAGAACGAGTTAGCAGATGAGTTCATCAGCTACGGTGACAAGGATACATTGGATCAGCAGTATGTCCTGTTAAACAACTTCGCTTATGACGGAAATGTTTATGGTATCCCATCTACCGGAAATGCACAGGGTATCGTATACAATAAGAAGGTATTTGAGGAGGCAGGTGTTACCGAGCTGCCAAAGACTCCAACTGAGTTTATTGAGGCACTGCAGAAGATTAAAGACAACACCGATGCAATCCCAATGTACACCAACTTTGCAGCAGGCTGGACCATGGGCGCATGGGACGCTTATATCGGCGGATGTGCAACAGGTGATCCGGACTTCATGAACTATGGTATCGTTCACGGTGAAAATCCATTCGCAGATAACGGCGAGGAGACAGGACCATTTGCAGTTTATAACGTTCTGTATCAGGCAGTTTCACAGGGATTGATCGAGGATGACCCGACTACTACCGACTGGGAAGGCTGCAAGGGCATGATCAACAACGGCGAGATCGGCTGCATGGTACTTGGTTCTTGGGCAGTTGTTCAGATGCAGGAGGCAGGCGACAACGCAGATGATATCGGATACATGCCATTCCCGATTACCGTAGACGGAAAGCAGTACGCATCTGCAGGACCAGATTATTGCTATGGTATCAATGTTCATTCCGATTACGACAATCAGTTAGCATCTATGATTTATGTGAAGTGGCTGACTGAGGAGTCGAACTTCTCTTATGATCAGGGTGGTATCCCGATCTGTGTAGGCGATGAGTATCCGGATGTATTATCCGCATTTGATGGCGTAGAGCTGGTTGTTGATAATCCGGCACCGGAAGGTGAGGAGGATCTGTTCGGCGAGATCAATACCGAGTCTGAGGTTGCACTGAATAACGACAATACTCACGTACAGAACATTCTTGAACACGCACTCTCTGGTGATATGACCATGGAAGATATCGTAGCTGAGTGGAACGAAGCTTGGACAGATGCTCAGGAAGAGTATGGCATTGAGCCTGTACCGTATGTATACGGATCTGGTGTGGCTGCTGAGTAATCGCTTTCAAAGAAAAAGTAAAAAGTTAGGGGAAACCCTTACAAAGCGGCACATCTGAGTATTCGGATGTGCCGTGCATGATAATAAGGGTGTGTCTTAAGAGAAGGAGGAATTGTGATGGCTGCTTCTGCTGCGAGTATAAAAAATAAAAAGACATTTGGACAGTGGTTCCGAAGCAGAAAGGTACAGCAATGGCTGGTAATTATATCCTTTATGATTGTGCCGATTTTGCTGTTAATGGTTTTCTCATATATACCGTTTGCCAAAATGTTTGAGTTCAGTATGTATAAGATGAAGTCCTATGACAGCAAAAACAATACATATGTTGGATTTAAAAACTATATTGATGTGTTTACGAGAGATGATTGCTTTCGTTCATTGAAGCTTGCTGGTTACTATATTGTGGCATCTTTCATCCAGTTAGGTCTGGCACTGTATTTTGCAACGATTCTGTGCTTTAAGGTAAGAGGAAGTTCCTTATATAAGGGCTTGATTTTCTTTCCATATTTGATCAGTGGTATTGCAATCGGTTTTATTTTCAAGTTTTTCTATACAAGAGGCTTCGTACTTGATACGGTTTTATCTTGGATCGGTCTAAATCCAGACAGTCTTCCGTATTGGCTGAAGGATACCAGAATTAACAATGCTTCTCTTGCTGCCACATCTGTATGGCGTTACATGGGACAAAACATGGTACTTTTCCTTGGTGCAATGATGTCCGTTGACCCATGTCTGTACGAGGCAGCATCCATCGACGGTGCGAATGCATGGCCGAAGTTCCGTTACATTATGCTTCCGAGCATTAAGTCCGTCATCGTGCTCAACATGATTCTTTCCATTTCAGGTTCTCTGAGTGCATTCGAGCCGCCATATGTTATCACTGGTGGTACATTTGGAACTGCAACGTATTTCGTTATGATGAATAGCTTGGCTCATGAGAAGGGCAAGATCGGTTTGGCAGCCGCCATGGCAGTTGTTTTGATGGGTCTGATCTTTATTGCAACGATTATCCAGCAGATCATTATGAAATTGATTGATGAGGACTGGAAAGAGGAACGCAGAAATAAAAAGATTGCAAAGCAGTTAAAAAAGCAGGGCATTAAGTAAGGAGGCATAGACATGACAGTGAAAAATCGTATCGGAAAGTATGTATGGCTCTTTATCAAGTATTTTTCTCTGATTCTGGCAGGATTTATTGCCGTGCTGCCGGTTGTCAGCTGCGCCATCACCGCATTTAAGACACCAGAGGAATATGCTTCTACGAATGTTATGCAGCTTCCGTCTGCGTTTTATTTTAAAAATTTTATTGAAGCATTTCAAAAGGCAAATATGGGTGTTGCATTCCTTAACAGTGTAATCATTCTTGTTGTTGTACTGTTCTTCTCCATTATGTTTGGTGCAATGCTTGCCTATATCCTAAACCGTTTCCGTTTTCCAGGCAGAGGATTGATCCGCAATCTGTTCTTATTTGCCAGCCTTCTTCCTGGTATTGCAATGCAGGTTACGGTTTACAAGATCATGTACAACATGCATTTGATCAATTCCATTCCAGGTTACATCATTCTTCTTTGCGGAACCGATATTATTTCCGTAACCATTTTCATCCAGTTCTTTGAGAACCTTCCAAATTCGCTGGATGAGTCCGCAATCATGGATGGCTGTACCTACTTTGGTGTATTTTTCAAGATTCTGCTGCCACTGTTAAAGCCGGCAATTGTTACCGTTATGATCTTAAAGGGTGTTGGTACTTACAACGAGTACTATATGGCAAATCTGTATCTGCAGGATAAATCACGACTCGTAACGGTTGCAACTTCACTTTACAAGTTTACAGGTCCTCTTGGAAACCAGTATAACTACATTTGCGCCGGTGTTATTATCACCTTGCTGCCAGCACTGATTATCTTTATTTTGTGCCAGAAGCAGATTTATGGTGGACTTGCCGCAGGTTCTGTAAAGGGGTAATGTCTGTAGCGAACAGCTAAGCAGCCCGCTCGGTGGAGTGACTTTGTCACCTCGGGGTGGCAGCTAGATACAAATATAAGAGCGCGCAGCTAGTCTGCGCGCAGAAATGAGGGAAAAATGAGCAAGGTTAAAATGATTAGTCCAGAAGTAAAAAATGTGCCATGGCAGGAAAAGCCAGAAGGGTTAAAAGGGGCTCCGATTTGGAGATATAGCGAGAATCCGATTATTGGAAGAAATCCAATTGAGGGTGTTGCACGAATTTTCAACAGCGCTGTAATGCCGTATGGGGATGGATTTATCGGCGTATTTCGTGGTGAGCAGACAAACGGGATTCCATATATTTATTTAGGCAGAAGTAAAGATGCGATCCACTGGGAGTTTGATTCCAACAAGATTCCATTTGTCGATGAGGACGGAAAGCCGTTTATGCCGATCTATGCATACGATCCAAGACTTGTAAAGGTAGAGGATACCTATTACATTATCTGGTGCCAGGATTTCTACGGCGCCTCTATCGGAATGGCAAAGACAACCGATTTCAAGACCTTCGTTCGTCTGGAAAATCCATTTATTCCGTTTAACAGAAATGCAGTTCTCTTCCCAAGAAAGATCAATGGAAACTTTGTAATGCTGTCCAGACCAAGTGACAGCGGCCATACCCCATTCGGCGATATCTTCCTTTCTGAGAGTCCAGATATGGTTTACTGGGGCAAGCATCGCCACGTTATGGGACGCAGCAGCGAATGGTGGGAGAGCGTAAAGATCGGCGGCGGAGCAGCTCCGATTGAAACCTCCGAAGGATGGTTACTGTTCTACCATGGCGTTTCCGGAACCTGCAATGGTTTTGTCTACAGCATCGGTGGTGCCATTCTTGATATCGACAATCCGTCCATCGTAAAGTATCGCTGCGAGAACTTCCTTCTGACACCAGAGGAGTGGTATGAGGAGAGAGGCTTCGTGCCGAACGTAACCTTCCCATGTGCGACCATTCATGACAGTGTTTCTGGAAAGATTGCTGTTTACTACGGCTGTGCAGACAGCTATGTCGGACTGGCATTCACGACGGTTGATGAGATCGTTGATTATATTAAGACACACAGCCGCGTGACAGAGTCTGATACTGAGATCGGAAAGCGCTAATCAAATTAGGAGGCTAGTGCTATGCAAAAAACAACATCCATCAGCGCCGAAAAGGCGCTGATGAAGCAGCAGATAGAAAAGCATCTCGATCAGGTGATTTTGCCATTTTGGGAAAAGCTAAAAGATGATGAGTACGGCGGCTTTTACGGCTACATGGATATCGACTTGAAGTTGGACAAAAAGGCAGTAAAGGGATGCATTTTAAATAACCGCATTCTGTGGTTTTTTTCCAATGCGTATCTGACCTTAAAGCGCCCAGAGCTTCTTTCTTATGCAAAGCATGCATATGAATTTTTGAAAAACGCGTGTCTGGATCAAACCTACGGCGGCGTTTACTGGTCGGTTACATTTGATGGAAAGCCAGAGGAGGATATGAAACATACCTACAATCAGGCATTTGCAATTTATGCACTTTCCTCCTATTACGATGCATCGGGCGATAAGGAAGCATTGGACATTGCGTGGAGCATTTATGATGTGATTGAAACGTATTGTAAAGATGATAAAGGATATCTCGAAGCATTTGACCGCAATTTTCAGCCAGTCAGCAATGAGAAGCTTTCCGAGAATGGCGTCATGGCAGAAAAGACAATGAATACACTGCTTCACGTATTCGAGGGCTATACGGAGCTGTACCGTGTGACAAAGGATACTCGAGTAGGTCAGAATCTTCGCTGGATGTTAGACATCTTTGCAAAAAAGGTGTATAATCCAGCTAAGAAGCGTCAGGAAGTGTTCTTTGATAAAAATTGGAACACACTGATTGATCTGTATTCCTATGGACACGATATTGAAACATCATGGCTGATCGACAAAGGACTTTCAATTTTGGACGATCCAAAGGTGACAGAGGAGCTTGCACCGATCACAGATACATTAGCAGAGCAGATTTATCATATCGCTTACATTGATCATTCTGTAATCAATGAGTGCGAGAGAGGAATCAACGATACCACGCGTGTGTGGTGGATTCAGGCAGAGTCGGTGCTTGGCTTTATGAACTACTATCAAAAGCATCCGGAAAAGACCGAGTACTTTAAGGCAGTGCAGGACATCTGGGATTACATCCAAAATGTGATGACAGATAAGCGCCCAGGTTCTGAGTGGTTCTGGGATCTTGACAAGAACGGGCAGCCTGTAAGTGGAAAGCCGATCGTAGAGCCGTGGAAGTGCCCATATCACAACGGACGTATGTGCTTCGAGATGATTCTGAGGCTTGGAGAGTAAGAAGGTGCCCACTCGGTAAAGTGACTTTGAGTTGTAAAGTACAGTTGCCTCGGGGCTTAGCGAAATGACAGGAGGAGATGACACAATGAAGCTTCATGAGCAGTATTATGTGGAGAAAGCAAAAGTAGAGAAGCTGATTGCAAAGAAAAATCAGAAATCGGATTTTTATAATGGTATTTATGATCGCTATATCGATCCAGTTTTGACAAGAGAGCATATCCCGGTTGAGTGGCGATATGACGTAAATCCAGAGACAAACCCATATTTTATGGAGCGTCTTGGTGTGAATGCCGTATTTAACTCTGGTGCAATCGAGTTAAACGGAAAATATTATCTGATTGCGCGTATCGAGGGAAATGACAGAAAGTCCTTCTTTGGCGTAGCAGAGAGTGATTCCCCGGTAGACGGATTTTGTTTCTGGGATTATCCGATTTTGCTGGACGATATCTGCCCAGACGAGACAAATGTTTACGATATGCGTCTGACGAAGCATGCAGACGGCTGGATTTATGGTGTGTTCTGCTCCGAGAGCAAGGATACCAAATCAAGCGACCTTTCCGCAGCGGTAGCGGCAGCAGGAATCGTGCGCACCAAGGATTTAAAGCATTGGGAGCGCTTGAATAATTTAAAGACACTTCATTCTCCGCAGCAGAGAAATGTCGTACTTCACCCAGAATTTATCCATGGTAAGTATGCATTCTACACTCGTCCAATGGATGATTTTATCGACACTGGAAGCGGCGGCGGAATCGGATTTGGTCTGTGCGAGGATATCGAGCATGCAGTAATTGATGAGGAAATCATCACCAGCAAGAGAAAGTATCACACGATCACCGAGGCAAAGAACGGTGCAGGTGCGGTTCCGATCAAGACAGACCGCGGCTGGATTCACATTGCACACGGCGTAAGAAACACCGCAGCAGGTCTTCGTTATGTAATCTACGCATTTGCAACCGCACTGGATGATCCGTCCAAGGTAATTGCAGAGCCATCTGGCATGTTAATCGGACCGAGAGACTGGGAGAGAGTCGGTGACGTATCAAATGTAGTCTTCACAAACGGAGCAATCGAGAAGGATGGAAACGTCTATATTTATTACGCAGCAAGTGATACAAGACTTCATGTCGCATCCACAACCGTGGACAAGCTGGTTGACTATGTATTCTCCACTCCGTCTGACCCGGGAAGAAGCGTTCTGTGTGTACAGCAGCGCTGCGAACTGATTAGAAAGAACTTAGAATATATCAATAAGTGCAAAGAAGAAGAGTAAAGGTGAGGGGGATGGCTAGCCGTCCCTCTTCTTTTTTAAGAAAGGAACAAATATTGCTATGGACAACATGACACGATTAAAAAATCTGATGAAGCGCGCTGCTTGTGGCGAATCGCTAGTGATCGGTTTTCTAGGTGGTTCCATCACACAGGGAAGTCTCTCCTCAACGCCAGAGACCTGTTATGCGTATCTGGTCTATGAGTGGTGGAAGCAATCATTTCCAAATGCTACGTTTTCTTTTGTAAATGGAGGAATCGGTGGAACAACTTCTCATTATGGCGGCGCACGCGCATGGAAGGATGTTCTTTGCTATCGTCCTGATTTTGTGGCCGTTGATTTTTCAGTCAATGATGATGCAAACGAGTTTTTTGAGGAGACCTACGAGGG
Organism: Lachnospiraceae bacterium; assembly: GCA_052273485.1. Taxonomy (GTDB): domain Bacteria; phylum Bacillota; class Clostridia; order Lachnospirales; family Lachnospiraceae; genus Anthropogastromicrobium. The sequence continues at coordinate 38,676 of DAVZID010000006.1, read as the reverse complement.
AACACTTCGCCGTCTGCTCACGGCACCATCAGCCCCGGCGGTCGTTGTATTAAATAACGTATTTTACGATACTGGAAAGAACGCACAGGACTACCACAACCGCATTGCATCACACTATGGCATTCCACATGTCAGCATTAAAGATACGATTTATCCACACGTAGAAAGTGGCGAGATTGTGCGTGCCGACATCACACCCGATAATCTTCATCCAAATGACAAAGGACATCGTCTTGTTGCAGATGAGATTTGTAAGCTTCTTGAATCCATCAAGGCAGAAGTAGAAAAAGAAGAAAAATCAGCAAAAGAGAATACAAAAACCGACTTCCCAATCCCACTTACAGCAAACGCCTATGAGCACAGCCGTCTGATTCAGATTCAAGACAATGAAGCAATTCTGGAAGGCTTTCAGGTCGATCCAATTGAGAAAAAAGGAATGCTTGATATTTTCAAAAATGGATGGACAGCAATGCATACAAATGATAAAATTAGTTTTGAGATCGAATGCAGCTGCCTGGCTGTTCAGTATCGCAAATCCGTACAAAAGCCCGTGCCAAAGGCAAAGGCCGTAATCGACGGTGACGAGGAACATGCAGTGATTCTGGATGGGAATTTCACAGAGGACTGGGGAGATTGCCTGTACTTGGAACCACTTCTTCATCACGCAGAAAAGAAGGTTCATAGGATTGAGATAACAGTAACAGATGCCGAGAATATCGTTCGGCCGTTTTATCTGGTGTCGCTGATTGTGTCGTAATGGAAACGGGTGCTGAGGCCGACAAACACTTCGCCGAAGCATCCTTCATAACGTAGAGGGGAAGAATCTAAGCGCATTCGAGAAGTTAATTTAGAAAGGATTGGATAGGAACATGGATGAGAATAGTAAGAAAAGCTATGAGTATTGGTGCACATCCCCGATTTTTGATGATGCAACAAAGGCTGAGTTAAAGTCAATCGCAGACAATGAGGACGAGATCTTCGATCGCTTTTACAGAGAGTTAGAGTTTGGTACCGGTGGTCTGCGCGGTGTAATCGGTGCTGGTACAAATCGTATGAACTTCTACACCGTAGGAAAGGCTACGCAGGGTCTTGCAAACTTTATCAACAAGCAGGGTGCTGCCGCAAAGGGTGTTGCAATCGCATTTGACTCCCGCCATATGTCTCCAGAGTTTGCAGATACCGCTGCATGCGTATTAGCTGCAAATGGCATCAAGGCGTATATTTTTGACAGTCTGCGTCCGACACCAGAGCTGTCCTTTGCACTTCGTACACTTGGCTGCACAGCAGGTATCGTTGTAACCGCCAGCCACAATCCGCCGGAATACAATGGTTACAAGGTATACTGGGAGGATGGCGCACAGATCACCGCTCCAAAGGATGCACAGATCATCGGTGAAGTAAATGCGATCAAGGATTACGCAGAAATCAAGAAGATGACCACCGAGGAAGCAAAGGCTGCAGGACTGTATCAGGTAATCGGAAAAGAGATCGATGACAAGTACATGGAGGCATTAAAGAAGTTGGTTCTTCATCCAGAGGCAATCAAGCAGATGGCATCCTCCTTAAAGATCGTTTACACTCCACTTCACGGAACTGGAAATATTCCGGTACGCCGCGTATTAAAAGAGCTTGGTTTTGAGCATGTAACTGTTGTCCCAGAGCAGGAGCTGCCGGATGGAAACTTCCCAACCGTATCGTATCCAAACCCAGAGGACAAGAAGGCATTCGCACTGGCACTTGATCTGGCAAAGAAGGTTGATGCAGACCTCGTTCTGGCAACTGACCCAGATGCAGACCGTCTTGGCGTATATGCAAAGGATACAAAGACTGGCGAGTACAAGGTATTTACCGGAAATATGTCTGGTATGTTAATCTGCGAGTATGAGATGTCTCAGAAGAAGGCACTTGGCATCCTGCCAGCAAATGGTGCACTTGTTACCACAATCGTATCCTCCAACATGGCTCAGGCTGTTGCAAAGGAATATGGCATGAAGTTCATCGAGTGCCTGACTGGATTTAAGTACATCGGCGAGCAGATTAAGTTCTTTGAGCAGACCGGAAGCAATGAGTATGTATTTGGTTTCGAGGAGAGCTATGGCTGCCTGGTTGGTACCCATGCAAGAGATAAGGACGCCGTTGTTGCTGTTATGGCACTGTGCGAGGCTGCTGCTTACTACAAGACTCAGGGCATCACACTGTGGGATCAGATGTTAAACATCTACAACAAGTATGGCTACTACAAGGAAGACCTGTTCACCATGACCTTCAAGGGTGCAGACGGTGCAAAGAAGATGCAGGATATGATGGATGCATACCGCAAGAACACACCAAAGCAGGTTGGCGCATACAAGGTATTGCGTCTTCGTGACTACAAGAACGACGTGATCACCGATCTTGCAACAGGCGAGACCACACCGACCGGACTGCCGAAGTCAAACGTACTGTACTTCGAGCTTGAGAATGATGCATGGTTCTGCGTTCGTCCGTCTGGTACCGAGCCGAAGATCAAGTTCTATGCAGGTGTAAAGGGCACAAGTCTGGAAGATTCTGCAAAGAAGCTGTCTGATCTGATGGAAGCAATCAAGAACGCATAAGAAATGCACATCAAATAGATATGAAACAATAAGCATGAAATAATAAGTATTCACACGTATTAAAAACATAGCCAACACATTGCAGGCTGGAAAACATGCCGGCCTGCGATTCATAAAATGTGAGGAAAAAGAAGAATTATGAAGATACTGCCAAACAACAGCAGTCTCATCTATAGTGGAAGGATCGACTGGAGCGATCCTTTTGCTATCGTATGGACGTATCCGGGAACATTTGTAAAAATTCGATTCAAAGGAACGCATTTATCCGTTCATGTGCGCAATAAAAATAATTACTGGGATAACTATCTGGGCATTGTCGAGGGCGATGCGCAGACAAAGGTTTTGCTTCCAAGGGAAGGAGAGGCAGAGATTGAAGTTCCACTTTTGGAGACAGAAGATGGGATTCATGAGGTGATGATTTTTAAGCGTCAGGATGCCTGTCATGAGCTTACGATTCTTGGCTTTGAAATTAACAATCGTAATCACAACGGAAATAGTAACGATGACGCAGTACTCCTTCCAGCTTCTCCACTGCCGCCAAGACGCATCGAGGTGTATGGCGATTCTGTCTCTGCAGGAGAAGTGTCAGAGGCACTTGACTATATCGGAAAGCCAGACCCAACCGATCAGCACGGTGAGTATTCGAACTGTTGGTATTCCTATGCATGGATGACCGCTCGCATGTTAGATGCTGAGCTTCATGACATCGCACAGGGCGGTGCGGCACTTCTTGATGAAACTGGCTGGTATCATGCACCAGATTATATCGGAATGGAGACGATCTGGGATAAGATGCGCTATAATCCAGATTATGGAACGGTGACAAAATGGGATTTTTCACAGTATACACCAGAGATTGTAATCGTAGCGATTGGACAAAATGATTCGAATCCAGACGATTACATGAAGAAGGATTATCAGGGCGAGAAGGCACAAAATTGGAGAACGCATTATGTCCAGTTTTTAAAGAAAATCAGACAGACCTATCCAGATGCGTGGATCATTTGCTGTACGACACTTTTGCAGCATGATATCGGCTGGGATATGTCGATCAGTCAAGCAGTTCAGGATATGGCAGACAATAAGGTTTCCCATTGCGTATTCCAGCGAAACGGAAAGGCAACGCCAGGACATCTTCGCATTCCAGAGGCACAGGAGATGGCAGAGGAACTTTGCCATCACATTCGCAGCTTGAATATTGAAGGGTACGAGTAAAATATGAATGCAAGCGCAGAAAGGGCATGGTGATTATCGATGGAGTTTCCAAAGAATTTTTTATGAACGTTATCTTCCGAAAATTACGGATGCGAATATGAAGCTTATTTCTGAACCGCTTGACATTTACGGCCAGAATATTTATAATGGCAGGTGCTTTCGTATGGGACCTGACGGCAAGCCGCAGGAGGTTACACGTCCGTTTGGCGCGCCAAAGACAGCAGTAGGCTGGCCGGTAACGCCGGAATGCATCTACTGGGGATTGAAATACCTTGATGAGCGCTACCATATGCCAATGTATTTGACTGAGAACGGCATGGCGTGTCATGACTGCATCTCACTTGACGGCAAGGTACACGATCCAAATCGTATTGATTTTCTTGCTCGCTATCTAAAGCAGGTAAAGCGCGCAGCGTCCGAGATGGATCTGCCGAGCGTTTTGGACTGGTGTATGTGGACTTTGCCACCCAGAAACGGATCTGGAAAGATTCCGCGTACTGGTATGCGCAGGCCGTAAAAGAAAATGGCGCAAATATCTGAGTTTTGTTTCCTGCGCCTATTCGGTGAAGTGACTTTATTATTTGACAGTTGGCAAAGCACATTCACCTCAGGACTTTTACCATACGAAAAATCATAAGTGGATAAGAGGTAGCATTATGTATTATGTACCAGACGGCACGACAAAGTGTGGTTTCTATGAGTGTAAGAGCTGTAAGAGCCGTTTTCTGTCGCTGCAGACAATGAAAAAAATTCCATGCCCGTACTGCGAGCAGGATGCTGATATGGAGATCGGACCAGACGAGTCTATGGAGGAACTAACGGACACGGCAGAGCTTCAGGAGATCGTCGAGGGCGAGGATGTAGAGCGTATGGACCGATTGCTTAGTCTTGCGATTACTGGCGGTGACTACGAGTGGCTGTAAGCAAAAGAGACATTAAAGGGATGTTAGTGAGGTGTCTGAATGAAAAAACTGTATGAACGCGCTTATATATTTTTAAAAAAATATCCATTGATGATATCAATTGGATATATGTGTATTTATTTTCCGATTTTCTCTTTGCTAGAGCAATTTTGCGAGCCGAGGTATGTGATTCACTGTGCGTTAGATGATATGATTCCATTTAATGAATGGTTTGTCATTCCGTATGTGATATGGTTTTTGTTTGTGCCAGGGATGGTTTTGTTTTTCTTGCGGAAAAGCAAAGAAGACTACATCAAGTGCTGTAAGGTAATCTACGGTGGCATGTCGATCTGCCTTTTGATTTATTATCTGTTTCCAAACGGTCTTTCCTTGCGCGAGTCACTTGAAAACAAAAATTTTTGCTGCTGGATTGTTAATCAGTTAAGAAGTGCAGATACACCGACCAATGTTTGCCCGAGCATTCATGTCTCCAGCACGATCGGTATTTTGTTTGTCCTTTTTCACTCGGAGAAATTAAAATCATATCGTAAACTTAAGGCTGCTATGCTCGTACTAGGAACCTTTATCTGTATCTCTACTGTAGTCATTGACCAGCATTCCGTAGTTGATGCGGTGTGCGGCATGATGTTAAGTGCAGTACTGTTTTATCTGGTGCAGCTGTCAGAGGCGCCGGAGGCAGAGCCTGTCTTAGAGCAAATCAAACGATAAATAAGTCATGGAAACAAAGAAAGACGCTGTGTATATCAAGTAACGATATACACAGCGTTTTTTGTAGCTTTTAAATTTTTATAGAACTTTCGGGATATACAGTAACGCATTTTAATACACATCAATGTGCTGTATTCTCAGTCCTTCGGCATAACGATCTTTGGCATCTTGTGCGGAGGCTGATTCTTCGGGCCGCCACTCTGACGCTTTGGATCCGGCTTGCCAAGAAACTTTTTCAGGTCGTCTGGCATGTAGGTTTTAAGCTCACTCCATGCAGCGACAAGAGAAAGAATTGCAATGACAATGTAGATCAGCTCACAGATAGCACTGCTTTCGATCACACCAGTTGCACGTACAGCAAAGAAGATTCCGAAAATCAGCTGAACGCCGACTGCCTTAAGCATGCTTGTCTTTGCCTTGCGGCTTAAGAAGATACCGATCAGAATGGAAACACCAAGGAAGGTTGCCATCTGGAAAATCAGATCAGTGCCGAGAAATAAAAATTCCTGTGATGGTGTTTTGATGAAATTTGCCATGGAATCAAGTCCAGACTGAATCTCAGTCGCATCCATCCCTTCATTGATCATGGAAGTAACGCTTGAGGAGAGCTGTCCCTGATTGATCGAGATAGCAGCGGAAAGATAGCTCATTACATAGGAAAGACCCTGTGTTACGATCGGGAGAAGACCAACACCGATACCGAAGATTGCGGAGCTGGCAAATGCATTTTTTGCCTCAGCAGGTGCATCTGGATCTGCGTTTTTCTGGAAAGAATGACGAAGAGAAAAACGGGAGAAGAAAAAGATCGCTGCAAAGCTAAATACAATCAATAGTGTTACATGCAGGATATCTGCGGCAACTGTGTTTGCAGAAAGAAAATCCTTTGCTGGTGCGATCTGTGCAACTAAAAGCTCGACAACGGATGGCAGGATGCCGACACCGACCATGTAAGCGAGAAGACCAAAGGTCATTGCATACACGTCAAAGCGAAAGCGGTTTTTCATGCGCATAAGCAGATACACCGGAACAGCGATCATGATGATAAGAGAGACCGCCATAAGAATAATGGAGAGAACCGGTACGCGCATGGTATAGTCGAAGGCAAAATCCTCCGGCACCATGGATGCGACAGCTCCACCCTCAGCAGCAGATTCAGCGACCGTCTCAGCCACTGTTTCCGCTACAGATTCAGCAGCAGTAGAGGCCGCTGTGATGATAGATAAGAAACTCATAATACCTCCTTAAAAACTCCTGTTTTCAGCACAGAAGCGTATAAATTTAACTATAACAGAGATAAAAAACAGTGTCAATATAAGCTGTTTATACTTCATTATTTTTTTAGGATTTCATTGACAATGAGGGGGCAATGTGTTATGCTAACCATGTTGGCGTTAGTAGAAGATGCTACGTCTCAATTTATTTTTTGGAGGTATCACCATGAAGGGTACAGTTAAGTGGTTCAACAATCAGAAGGGTTATGGTTTCATTTCTGATGAGTCTGGTAAGGATGTATTCGTACACTACTCCGGACTGAACATGGAAGGTTTCAAGTCTCTGGACGAGGGCGCTTCTGTAGAGTTCGATGTAATCGACGGAGCTAAGGGACCGCAGGCTGTTAATGTTACAAAGCTGTAATTGAAACAGACCGCCGCGATTAATTTCAATTTTACCATGTACCTATTCTTTTTTTAATAAATGCAATATCGTATTAGGTAGTGAGATTAAAAGCAAAAGACATAACAGTTCGCTGTTATGTCTTTTTCAGCTTAGAGACAAATTTACGCCTGTGTGGCAAAACAGAACAGGTGAATAGAAAGGTTTGGTTATTAAAATGGCACAGAATCCAGTAGTTACAATTGAAATGGAAAATGGCAGTGTGATCAAGGCAGAGCTGTATCCGCAGGTTGCCCCGAACACGGTAAACAACTTCATCAGCCTCGTAAAGAAGGGCTTTTATGACGGTGTAATCTTTCATCGAGTAATCAGTGGCTTCATGCTGCAGGGTGGAGATCCGGATGGCACCGGTATGGGTGGCCCGGGCTACAGCATTAAGGGTGAGTTCACTCAGAATGGCTTCAAGAATGATTTAAAGCACGAGCCGGGTGTTCTTTCCATGGCAAGAACGATGATGCCAAACAGTGCAGGCAGTCAGTTCTTTATCATGCATCAGGCAGCTCCGCACTTAGACGGTGCATATGCAGCATTTGGTAAGGTAACAGAGGGTATGGACGTAGTAAATGCAATCGCAGCAGTACCGACCAACTACAACGACAGACCGCTTGAGACACAGCGCATGAAGAAAGTTACCGTTGAGACTTTTGGTGAGGAATATCCAGAGCCAGAAAAGTGCTAATATCAGTAGCAACTGAAACGATCCGATCAACTGTAGATTAAAATAATTAAAATAAAAATATGCAAAAAATCAGAATGACAGCAGACGGCCACAAGGTACTCCTTACGGATTCGCCTGAAGAAGCCAGCCTTTCTCAAAAGAACGGTCCTGTCATCGGCATATGCAGTCCTGGGTCAGGCAAGTCTTGGTCCGGGATTTCTTTTTTAGCCGAGGATTGGGATGATGTGGATGAGGCGTATGTCGAGCTGGCCTATTGCAGGTATTATCATTTGCCGAGGACACTACTTTGCGTGGATGACCAATTAAGCACCGATACAGCTAACAAAATAGTAGTAGATACAGCTGACAGAGTCGATGGAGTAGACAGTAGGAAAACAAACGTGCATCACATTTTCTGGAAAATCCGTGAGGCAGCGCGTAAGGATGCGGCAGGCTTTGCGGCGCTCTATGAGGATGAACAGGTAAAACAATTTCTTGATTATCCGTTACGCAAGCAGGCAGAGTCGCTTTCAGACTGGGAAGAGTGGATCGAAAGCTTGCATCGCTATGTGTATCCGTCTGAAGAGCCGTCTATGTGGGTGCTTGCAGATGAACACGATGAATTTATCGGAAGGATTGGGTTGGAATACAGAGATGGTTCATACAGCAGTGATAGCGCAAAATGCGATGCAATTTTCGACAAGGACATGAATCAGGCCCAAAACAGAGAACCCGACCTTCCAATCGGCTACTACGTAGGTTATGCATTGCTTCCGAAATGGCGAAAAAAAGGACTGGCCGCACAGGCAGCCAGTCAGCTTCTTGAATATTGTTTTGATTATTGGCAGCTGGATGAAGTATACCTTTTATGCAGCTGCGAAAACATTGCTTCGATAAAAACGGCAATTGCGTGTGGCTTTTCTCACATACGAACCATTTCGAACGACGTTTTAAATGATCCTTCAGAAGATGCTTTTAACGCCTTTCGCGATGCCTCGAACAATGTCGTTTGTGACGCTTTTTCAGATGCTTCATCCATTCTTCAGGATATCATCGAGCATCCCCTGAATCTGAGTGCGGGTGTAAGCACCAGCGAGTTTTTTCTGTTCGCGCGGAAGGCTCTTTAAGTCGATCGGCTCTCCAAAGCGAATCGTGATAGTCGCTGCGTGAATGAATGGGAAATGACTTTCCAAAACATCGGCAGAGTGTGCGATCGCAACTGGAATCACCGGGCATCCGGCTTTATCGGCCATTTTTAAGCTGCCCTCCTTAAAGTCAAGCAGTGTGCCTTCCACACCGCGGTTTCTTGTTCCCTCCGGGAAGATCCACATAGAATGACCATTTTTGATCTCCTCAGCACCGGCAAGGATGGTCTTTAAGCCTTCCTTTACGTTACTTCTGTCTAAGAACAGACAGTGGATATAGCGCATCCACAGGCGAAGAAGCGGAACCTTTTCCATCTCCTTTTTTGCAACATATCCGGTGATGCCCGGAAGCAGGCGATAGGAGGCGATGATATCAAAGTAGCTTCTGTGATTGCCTACGTAGAGTACAGCGCGATCCTTCGGGATGTTTTCAAGACCTTCGGCCTTTACTTTTGTTCCGCTTATGCAAAGCAACACACCAAAAATCCACTGAATCATGCGCATGGATACCCGGTCTTTCAGATCGGGATTTTTTTTGCCAATCAACCACAGGACAAATGCCGGGATGCATCCGATCACCAGGTAGAGGACGGCAACAAGTAAAACGAGTATAAGTCTTATCATGAAAACCTCGATTTCAATTTCTATGGCACAGCTTACGCTTTCTACAGGAATGAAAAAGCCCACTCGGCGATGGCTTTTTAAGTCCACTCGCCTCGGGGCCTTATTCAAATCATGAAGCGTGAACTGTAATTACAATTTACTCTTCAGGAGCAAGACCAGGTGCAGTCTCACCTGGCTGGATGGAGCCTTCTGGTCCTTCTTCCTCGATTGGCTCAAGCGGCTCGCATCTGCCAAACAGCTCAGTCATCTTGCGAAGGTTTGCTGATAACTCAGGAGTTAAATGATCCTTGCGGAAACGGAATGCCCAGTTGCCGCTTGCAACGGATGGCGTATTCATACGACAGTCACTTCCAAATCCAAGAAGATCCTGAACCGGATAAATGGCATAGCGTGCGATAGAGCCCATTGCTGCACGGATCATATCGTAGTGAATGATATTTCCGTCGGTGTTTAAATAGCGGCGTACACGATCCTGTAAAGACGGCTTCAGAGACTGATACCAGCCCATAGTCGTGTCATTGTCGTGAGTTCCAGTATAGCAGATGCAGTTTTCTGTGGTAAAGCGGTGCGGAAGGATGTCATTGTCCTTCGGATCGCCAAATGCAAACTGTAATACCTTCATGCCTGGCAGGTTAAAGTCATCACGCAGCTTCTCAACGCGAGGAGTGATGATGCCAAGGTCCTCAGCCCAGATCGGAAGATCTTTGCCAAATACCTCCTGCATGCGGCAAAACAGGTCTTCGTTTGGTCCCTTCTTCCACTTTCCATGCATTGCAGTTTCCTCACCGTATGGGATTGCGTAATACTGCTCAAAGCCACGGAAGTGATCGATACGGATGTAGTCAACCATGTTTAACTGGCCCTTGATACGGCGCATCCACCAGTCATAGTGTGTCTTCTTGTGGTAATCCCAGTCATACAGCGGATTGCCCCACAGCTGTCCGGTAGCAGAGAAATAATCCGGCGGAACTCCAGCAACTACGGTTGGGTAGCCATCTTTTTCGAGCTGGAACAGCTCACGGTTTGCCCATACATCGGCACTGTCAAGCGCAACAAAGATCGGGATATCGCCGACGATCTTGATGCCGTTTACATGTGCATAATCACGAAGAGCGTTCCACTGACGGAAGAAGATAAACTGGATGTACTTATAGTAGCCGATGGAATCAGACAGACGCTCGCGCCATGCAGCTTTGATGTTCTCATCCGGGTCACGCAGATCGTCTTCCCACTCTAGCCAGCATGCACCGCCGTGTGCGTCTTTGCCTGCCATGAACAGTGCATAATCGTCCAACCAATCCTTTTCCTGCTCACAGAACACATCAAATTCTTTAAGCATACAAAGATCTGCGGACTCCTTGAAGATCTCATAGGAACGATGCAGAACGCGCAGCTTTGCCGGAATGACATCGCCATAGTAGATGTGATCTGGATTGAAATGCGGATAACCGTTTAAATCTTCGCCGTAGAGAAGACCGTCCTTGATCAGCTCATCCGGGCTGATTAAAAGTGGCTGTCCTGCAAATGCAGAGAATGCCTGATACGGGGAATCGCCGTATCCTGTGTGGCCGAGCGGCAGAATCTGCCAAAGGCTCTGACCGGCTCCCGTCAGAAAATTAATGAAATCGTAAGCGCCCTTTCCGAAATCACCGATTCCGTATGGGGACGGGAAGCTTGTCGGGTGTGCAAGCACACCAGAATAACGCCTGGATAATGTTTTTGCCATAAAGATACCCAAACCTTTCTCTTAGAATGTATTTAGCAGCAATTTGAATTGACAGGTTTCAAGTGCTGCGTTTATATAAGATAAGTATAGCACCAAATGACTGTATTTACAAGTACACTCGATTTTTTCTTGAATTTAATGGATTGATCGGGTATACTGAAAACGTAAACAAGCTAAGAAAAAATAGAAAAGGTAAAGAAGAAGGAGGATGCAATGAGCGTCAGAGGAATTCACACCGATGTAACAGATATGCGTGAAAAAATATTCACCGAAGTAGCAAGACTCGCTTACGAGGGCGGCGATTATTCTCGTCTGGAAGAACTTCCATATAAGATTGTACCGGGAGAGCTGGCAAGCTTTCGCGAGAGCGTATTTACGGAGCGCGCCATCGTTGGTGAGCGTTTAAGACTTGCGATTGGTCTTCCAAACCGTACACTTGCCGAGCATGCGCCGGTAGCAGATGGTGTAAATGACAGTGCGATCACAGAGCGCTACTATGAGCCGCCGCTGATTAACATTATCAAGTTTGCCTGCCATAAGTGTCTGGATAATCAGACTGTTGTTACTAATATGTGTCAGGGCTGTACCGCGCATCCGTGTGAGGAGGTTTGCCCGAAGGGAGCCGTTGTTGTCAAGCAGGGTGGAAAGTCAAAGATTGATCCAGAGAAGTGTATTAATTGTGGACGCTGCCGCGATGCCTGTCCATATGGCGCAATTGTGAAAATGGAGCGTCCGTGTGCAAAGGCCTGCGGTATGCATGCGATTCACAGTGATGAGTATGGCAGAGCCGATATCAATTACGACAAGTGCGTATCCTGCGGTATGTGTCTTGTAAACTGCCCATTTGGCGCGATTGCCGATAAGGGACAGATTTTCCAGACCATCCTTGCAATGAAGGCTGGTACGAGAGTATATGCGGCCGTAGCGCCGGCGTTTATCGGACAGTTTGGACCGAAGCTGACACCAGAGCGTTTCCGTGCTGCCATGAAGGAGCTTGGCTTTGCTGATGTCGTAGAGGTTGCGGCTGGAGCCGATCTTTGTACGATTCAGGAGGCAAAGGATTTCCTTGATGAAGTGCCAGATAAGATTCCATTTATGGGAACTTCCTGCTGTCCATCCTGGTCTGTTATGGCAAAGACGGAGTTTCCAAAGTATGCAAATTGCATTTCCATGGCGCTGACACCGATGGTATTTACCGGACGTATGATCAAGAAGGCAGATCCGGGCTGCAAGGTGGCCTTCATTGGACCGTGTGCAGCAAAGAAGCTTGAGGCAAGCCGAAGAAGCGTGCGAAGTGATGTCGATTTTGTCCTCACCTTTGAGGAAGTCATGGGTATGTTCGAGGCAAAGGGTGTGTCCTTTGATGATATTCAGCCGGGTGATTCTCTCCATCATGCCAGCGGCGACGGAAGAAACTTTGCCGTTGCGGGCGGTGTTGCGAATGCCGTTGTCAATGCAATTCACCAGATTGATCCAGACCGCGAAGTCAACGTAGTTTGCGCACAAGGACTTGATGAGTGTCGTAAGATGATGCAGATGGCAAAGGCTGGAAAATACAACGGTTATCTGCTCGAGGGTATGGCGTGTCCGGGAGGCTGCGTAGGCGGTGCCGGAACGATTCAGCCGATCAAGAAGTCTGCGGCAAATGTTGCGATGAATAAGAAAAATGCACCGTTCCCATCTGCAACGCAGAGTGAGTACAAGCAGATGCTTGAGTTTTTGGAGGAGCGCGATGCAAAGGCACCTGCACCAGAGGCGGCAAAGCCAGAAAAGAAATCGGAATAATCGGAAGAAAAGGTTGGAATAAGAAATTTGATTTGCATAGTTGTGTATTTATAGCTACGTGTTTACACTGCAAAGAAAGTGAGAGGACATATGAACAAAAGACAAAAGAAAAGGGTATGGCTTCTGACGGTATTGGCAGCCGTTGCAGCATTGTCACTTTTCGTTTTTAGCGGATGCGCAAAGCTTGCATCCGCGATTAACGATATCAAGGGCAGTCTGATCGGAAACCAGTATACGATCTACACGTATGATAACTTCGGAAACCTTGTGTTAGAGACAAGCGGAAAGAAGATTGATATCGCCGGAAATCCAGTCAAGACGACAAGCTACGATGAGAATGGAAAAGTCATTACCGGATACGAGTTGTCCTCTGTTATCACGATTACGATTGATGGAAATGAGATCGAGTCCTGCGGCGATACTTGTATCTTTGTACAAAAGGGATTGACACCAGATGTTGATTTTATGACCCAAACCATTCAGACGGGTTCAAGCACGATTTTTGATATCACGTCGCTGTCTGCAAAGCTGAATCAGTACAAGAATCGATTTGGAAAAGCGCGTGTCGTTGTCATCAAGTCGCAGCTGGGAAATCCGATTATGGCATTTTCAGGCGATAGTGTCTACTGGGAGATTCCAGAGGATTTGCCGAAGATGACAAAGCTTATGATTGATGGAAAAGCGCTTTATATTCACAGAGCGAATTTCCAGATCATTGATAAGGAGTTACTCCAGTAACAAGAAATATAGTATAAGAATATAGTATATGAATACAATATCGGTAACAGACAGATACGAGGTGCCTATGGCGATTGCGGCATCATTTTCGCAGCTTAGTATACCGATATTGTTTCTTTTTGTAATTGTTATTGGGCTTTATCGAAAGGTACCGGTGTATGATGCGTTTACAGAAGGCGCAAAGGATGGATTAAAGACAGCCTTACAGATCACACCGACACTTGTTGGCTTGATGATTGGTGTGCGTGTGCTTCGCGCGAGTGGATTTTTGGATATGCTTGCGATGATTCTTTCGCGTCCAATGGCAGTGATTGGCATTCCAGCTCCAGTTGTGCCGATCATATTTGTGCGCCTTTTTTCAGCATCAGCAGCGACGGGACTTGTACTTGAATTGTTTGAGCAATACGGGACGGATTCCTATATCGGACTGTTGTCTTCCATTTTGATGAGTTGTACAGAGACGTGCTTTTACACAATGTCTGTCTATTTTTTGTCCGTGAAAATAACAAAGACCAGATGGACACTCGCCGGAGCCCTGCTGTCAACAACAGTAGGAATCGTGGCAAGTGTGTTTCTGGCCAGTTGGATGTGTAGATAAATTTTTTAAAATAAATTACAAATTCGAAATTACAGATTTTCCAGTGCAATCTTCATCATATTGGTGAAGCAAGTCTGACGCTCCTCAGCGGTGGTAATCTCCGGGCTTACAAAACTGTCAGAGATGGTAAGCAGGCAGGCAGCCTCTTTGCCAAGTACGGCAGCATTTGCAAACAGTGCAAAGCTTTCCATCTCAACAGCCAGACAACCGCGCTCATCGCGAAGCTTCTCCCAGTAGGTTGGCTTTGCATCGGATGGCTGACGATAAAATACATCACTTGAATGAATGGCACCTTCAATCATCTTGATGCCAAGACGCTTTGCGGTAGCGCGCATGGAAGCATTGAGTGCTTCGGACGGATAGGTCTCGTCCTTATCATAACCGGACTGAACTTTTGCATAGGTGGACTCGCTGACTGCGGAAGTTGCAAGAACAACGTCGTAAATTTTTGCGTCCGGGCTGTAGCTTCCGGCACTTCCGATACGGATGATACGATCTACATCGTACTTTTTAAATAACTCATAGGAGTAGATACCGATGCTTGGCATACCCATTCCGCTACCCATGACGGTAACTGGTTTTCCATTGTAGGTTCCGGTGTAAGCGAGCATACCGCGTACTTCATTTACAAGTACAGCATCCTGAAGGAATGTCTCAGCGATAAACTTTGCGCGAAGCGGATCGCCCGGCATTAAAACAGTCTTTGCGATCTGACCTTTTTGTGCATTATTATGTGGTGTTGGCATAAAAAAACCTCCTGTCTCTTCAAAAAAGTGTTATACTATATGAAGTATACCATAAATTAGGCAGTATGCCAACAAAAACTTGTGCAAAAAGAAAATAGAGAAGGAGAAACAACCATGTTTGAGCGAAAGAAAGCAGTAAAGGAAATTGAAGAAAAATTAAATGCAGTCCAGATGTATTTGGAAAATAATTATAAGGATCTCACGCTTCAGTCCTATAAAGAAGCAAAGGAAGTTGTGGAAAAGCATAAGCAGAGCGGTGTGCTAAAGCAAAAGGATATTGACCAGATTCAAAAGAGAATGTCCGAGTTTGATGCCAAGCTCGTGCACTACGGTCATACCAATGTATCTGAATTTTTAAAGGAGCGCTACTAAGAAATGAGAGCGATCTTCTAGTTTTTGTAAGAGGATTGCAGAATTACTATAAATGAAGTCTCCACGCTCATGCGGTGCATGGCTCCTATGGATGTGGTACTCTGCCAGATTTGATAGAATTTCGATGAAGAACAGTAACGTAAGGAATTTGTAAAAATTGACGCGTTTTATTAAGGTGACATTGTGCGGGCAGGATGCTATACTAAAATCAAAGAAAAAGGTGAAGGGGTATAACCCTGACCGGACAGGAGGTCCGCATATGATGAAACTGAAACGACAAAAAGCAAAATGGAGCGCCGTGCTGACATCGGCAGCTATGCTTATGATAAATATTCCGGTATCAGCAGAGGAGGCAGCGCCAAGTTCGTACACGAACGGAATCAGCACCGCAAACGGCTATACAGAGTTTGAACAGCCGCAGTTAGTTGACAATCAGGATATGCTGCAGCTTGGTTACACAAGTGAGAACATTCGCGCGTATGAGATCGGAAATGCAGGAGAGCTGGCATGGTTTGTTCAGCATTTTTACGCAGGTGATTTGGAGACACAAAATGTTAGCTTATCGGATAACATTAACATGAGTGATCTAGCTGCCTATTCATGGACACCGATCGGATATTTTGATACGAACGCGCAGTTAGGAAAAAGCTATGACGGTGTATTTGATGGAAATGGTTACAGCATAAGTGGCATTACGATGAACCAAATAAATGGAAACGATCTGGTTAGCAGCGTCTCTACTGCACAGTCGGAAACTTTGCAGACACCGATTATTGAAAATTTGACACAGAATGCATTAGCAGCAGTATTTGGGTATATTGGAAACAGTGGTTATGTGACCGAACTCAAATTGGAGAATACCTCCATCACATCAAATAATGACGTCGCTGTTCTTGCCGGACGAAACGATGGTAAGATTAGCGCATGCGTGACAGAAGGAGCAAATCTTACTTCTTCCAAGCAGAAAGCAGTTGTCAGTGACTTTGCAGCAGACAATGAAAATGTGATCGAATCGGTTTATTCAACTGGATTAAGCATTACGAATTGGTTCGCAGAGGATCAGACAACACCGGTTCTTTTAAACTATGCACCAGGTTATTTTTCCACAACTGGAAATGGAAGCGTGTCTGCAGCCTTTACAGAAAATAAGCAGACTGTTGATGGCAGTCTTTTTGTTGCAGAGGCACCTGCAGGTGTGACGATGCTTGATTCGTCCCAGTTTGCAGATGGCACGGTCGCATGGGCACTCAATTCCAATTTCACTGATCCGAGATTTTCACAGCTGATTGGAACGGATCGTGTTCCGATGTTAATAAAGGCCGATACCAATGTCTCTCGTATCTATAAGTGGACGCTTGACTATGCCGATGAGGCGACAGCGGATAGCGCCATTTACACAAATGGTACCGTACCGGACAGCCTTTACGCAGATGGTCGTCAGTGGCAGATGGTAGGAGGAGATGGCGCACTTACTGATGTGACCGCTGGCATGGTGATTGAAAATGATGTGACCTTAATTGAGAAGACAGAGACACCGACCGAGCCATCCGAGAGTGAGACACCAGAACCATCGACCGAGCCTACGACTGCACAGCCGGAGAGTACCACGCCAGAGTCGACAACACCAGAACCGACAACCATCCAGAAGGTTGATCCACCATATAAGGTGCCGCAGGGACTGGAAGGCTATGTGACAAAGCCATTATCGGATATCGCACTTCCAAGTGATGACAATGGCCATTTTGAGTGGCAGACGGATCCGGCGACAACGCTTCCAGCACAGGAAGAAGCACCGGCAGAAGTGCGCTATGTTCCAAATGATACTGAAAAGTACAATATCGTAGAAAAAATAGTTGTTACAATTAAAATTAACAAGCTAGATCCAACACCGCAGACACAGTGTCCAGAAAGTGTCAGCTTAGATGAAGGGCAGGCACTTTCTGAGGCTACCCTTCCACAGGGATGGAGTTGGCTGGATGAAAGAATCATCCCAGAAAATGGCGTTTATACAGCAGTTTATACACCAGATGACACCTCCATCTACAATACAGTAAGTCAGTCTGTAACGGTTACGGTAAATCCGACAAAGCCGGCCGATACGACAGCACCAGTAATCACTGGAATAGAGAATGGTAAGACGTATTGCGAGGCACAGACCATAACCGTAACCGATGACAGTGCATTTACTGTGACGGTAAACGGACAGCCAGTGACACTTGATGAGAATGGCAGCTTCACATTAGAGCCAGGTGAGAACCAGCTAAGCGTATCGGCAGTCGATGAAGCAGGAAACATGACTACCGTGAATGTGATTGTCAATAATGGTCACACCTTCTCAGAAGGAAAATGTGTCATCTGTGGTGCAGAAGACCCAGATTACGTGCCAGAGCCGACTGAAGATACGAGTATTTCAGATGCGACGCTTGATGCGAAAAACGAAGATGGCAGAGCAGCACAAGGTCAGGGAACGGACGGCTGGTACCGCACCAAATATATTACACTCACCGCACCAGAGGGCTACAACATTGTTGACAATTTGTACGCAAGATCGCGCAGAATGCCGACGATGGAAGTGGAACTGACGGAAGGTGAGAACCAGATTTCTTACTATTTAATCAAAGAGGATAACACGACGGTTAGTGATCAGCGAACTGTAAAGCTGTATCTGGATACCACCGCTCCACAGGAAAATGGCATTGAAGAAGGAAAGGTTTACTGTGGCCCGGTATCCTTTACGATCGTTGAGGATAATCTAAATCGTGAAGCCTGTGAATTTCCAGCATCCGTAACAGAGAATGGAGATGGCACTTTTACTGCAAATGCAGCAGAAGGAGAGCAGACAATTGTTCTTCGCGATAAGGCAGGAAATGAAACCACTGTTCATTATACAGTAAATG
The DNA here is from genome assembly GCA_052273485.1 of Lachnospiraceae bacterium. Taxonomy (GTDB): domain Bacteria; phylum Bacillota; class Clostridia; order Lachnospirales; family Lachnospiraceae; genus Anthropogastromicrobium. The sequence continues at coordinate 20,273 of DAVZID010000006.1, read as the reverse complement.
ATGGACATACCTTTGATAAGGGTAGCTGTATTTATTGTGGAGCAACTGATCCAGATTATAAGGAACCTGCGAGTGAATCAGCCGAAGTGTCTGATGCAGTAGCTACGACACCGGACGCAGATGGAAACTGGTACCGCACAACCAACACAATTACGCTGACAGCACCGACTGGCTACTATATCAGTCAGAATGGAGATGAAGCAAACTTTGGAACGCAAGACCGCCTGATGGTAACACTTCAGGAGGGTGAAAATCAAATCAGTTATTACCTGCTCAGCACAGATGGTAAAGTCATCAGTACCTTAAAGACGTTTACGGCTTACTTCGATCAGACCGCACCTGTGATCAGCGGAGTGGAAAATGGAAAGACGTATTGTGATGCACCGACACTGAAAATCAGCGATGCAAATCTTGCACAGGTTACAGTAAATGGCACACCAGTTTCTCTCACATCAGAGGGAACACTTACTGTGGCACCGGCAACTGAGGCACAGACAATCAAGGCGGTCGATGCAGCAGGAAATGAAGCTTCGATTACGATTACAGTAAACAACGGACACAGCTATGCGAACGGTATTTGTACCGTATGTGGACAGGATGATCCGAACTATACAGTAAATGTAGATGCTCAGTTTTTAACGCAGGGAATGGGAAGCAATGGCTGGTATCGTGCGAATGCAACGCTTCAGGCACCGGATGGTTTCTATATCTCCTTTACAAATGATAAAGCTAATTTTGGAACGAACACAAGCATTGTGATCACAGAAGAAGGCAGCTACACAATGAACTATTATCTGATGAATATGTCGAGCAAAGCAGTCAGCCAGCAAAAGCAGATCAGCATTAAGCTTGACAAGACAGCACCAGTAATAAGTGGAGCAGAGTCGGATAAGACCTATTGTCTGGACCAGAAGATTACCTTGACGGTATCAGATGCAAATTTGTATTCCGTTAAGGTAAACAATCAAGAGATTGCTTCTGCAAACAGCTTAAATGGAACGGATACTTTTAGCTACGAGATTACAAAGGCAGGTGCCTATGTCCTTACTGCATCCGATGCAGCGGGCAATCTTGCAAGCATGCGTCTTACCGTAAATGAGAATCATACCTGGGATAATGGTGTGATTCAGACCGAGCCAACAACCACTACGACCGGAACAAAGCTGTATACTTGTACAATATGTGGCGAGACAAAGACGGAAGAGATTCCGATGGTAACGACTGAGGCTACGACACCAGAGCAAACGACACCGGAGCCGACGACTACGACACAAGAGCCTACCACACAGACACCAGAAACTACGACGACACAGGAAGCAACCACGAGCACAACGGCTCCATCGTCCTCTGAGACACAGCCGTCCACGTCACCGAGTACAGCCCCGTCAACTGCGCCAAGTACCGCACCGAGCACATCACCATCGACGTCACCAAGTACGGCGCCAAGCACTACACCGTCCTCCTCATCAGCAAACGCTTCTAGCAGTACATTGCCGATGCCAACAACGCAGTCAGGACAGATCAATCAGATTCTTGGTATCAACGATGCCAGCAGTATAATAGGTATTATCCTTGTTGTGATCGGAATTATTCTTGCCGCAGCGGTAATTGCAATGATCATTCTGGCAAAGCGCAGCAAGAAGTAAATGAGTGATTTGCAGTAGGAAAGCAGTTTTGATAAACGAAGAACAAAACAATAAATGATAGAAAAAGGCGGTATCCACCAAACGATGGACCGCCTTTTTTCTTTGCTATATAGTAGTATCGTATAATTATTTTTCTATTTGACGCTTCGACTTTTATTCTGTTTTTACTTTGATCCAACCTTCTTAAATATGACTACAACAGTCTTTAAAATAATCTGAATATCTAACTGAATGCTCCAATTGTCGATATACTCACAGTCTAGACGAACAACCTCCTCGAAATCCTCGATGTTGCTTCTCCCACTAACCTGCCACAAGCCGGTTAGACCTGGCTTCATGCTTAGGCGTCTCTTGTGGCGTGCCTCATACTGTTTAAACTCATCGACTGTCGGTGGTCTCGTTCCAACAAGGCTCATATCACCCTTTAATACATTCCAAAACTGTGGAAGCTCATCAATACTCGTGGAGCGAATGAATTTTCCCACCTTTGTGATTCTTGGGTCATCTGTCATCTTGAACATAAAACCCTTCATTTCATTTTTCGCCATCAGATCCGCCTTACGTGCCTCAGCATCCTGATACATAGAACGTATCTTATAAATGTAGAAGTAACGACCATTTTTTCCAACGCGCTTTTGCTTAAAGATCAGTGGTCCTGGCGACTCAAGCTTGACAGCAGGTGCAACAAACAGCATGACAACTGCTGTGATCACTAGACCGACAAGTGCTCCAACAATATCAATGATACGCTTCATGACAAGTTTATTAAAATCGAAAAATCTCGGTGCTACACTAAGAGCATAATGATTTCCAATCTGAGTAACTTCTCTCTGATAGCCTGCGCCAAGGCGGTCAAGCAGGTCAATGTTAACATGCGCGATAATACCCATCTGGGCAAACTGCTCCGCATAATCAGCAATCTCTGCTCTTTGTTGGTCATCCAATACCAAGAAGACTTCATCGACAATCTCGCGACTTGCCACCTCAATCAAATTATCACGATTTGCCACCACACGGTAACCTTCAATCTCTTTGCCAACCATATCACGGTCTATAATCGCCAATGTAATCAAATAATTCTCATAAGTGTTGTAGCGCTTTAAATCCTCGGTAAGCAGTTTCACACGATCCTCTGTTGTCAGCACCAGCAAATGATCCGCCTTTCTTGCTTTAAAAATAGAACGCAGCACTCGCTTACAAACCAAATGCATTACAGACATCAAAACCATATTGATAAGGACCGTCAATGCCCATACACTTCTGCTAATCAACTCGGTATTTTTGGTGATATAGAATACAGCGATCAGCACAGCACCCATGATAATATTGAGCTTGATCGTGTATGTAATCTCTTCATACTTACTTCGCTTCATAAAATAGCGATTCATATTAAATGACAGAAATACCAAGAAATAACTGATTAATATCATCCACAGCGATGATATTACAGAAGCAAAATCAAATACAAACTTCCGAAAAATTGACGCAAAAAAACAGGCAGCAATAAAGCTTACCACAAGGCAGACAGCATCAATCCAGATCAGCAGATAATTCTGCATACTCTTTCTCTGTTGACTCATATTCATAAAACCTTTCTCATTATTTCTTTTATTGTATCACACTCCTATTGTATCACACTCCCTGCCTTTAAACAACTTGATTTTTCTGCATAAACTGTCTATTTTTGCTGTTTACTTTTCTGTTAAAAAAAGGTATAGTATCAGCGAACTATATGAAAAAAGAAAGGCATGGTACTTATCGTGAAACAAAAGAAACCTGTTATTTTAGCATCTGGCTCTCCACGCCGCAAAGAGCTTCTGGCTCAAGCTGGCTTTTCCTTTACTGTCTGCCCAGCAAAAGGCGAAGAACGCACAACAAAGACGATTCCCTGTGATATCGTATGCGAACTGTCGCACCAGAAAGCGCTTGAAATCGCACAGATCCAGAAAAACACTTGCTACGTGATCGGGGCTGATACCATCGTTGCCTTCGAAAATCGCATTCTTGGAAAGCCAAAGGATCCTGACGATGCCATGCGTATGATCTCCATGCTTCAGGGCAATACCCATCAGGTTTATACCGGCGTTACACTGATTGAGGTTTGCGAAGATGGTACTTTCCGTGAAAAGACTTTTTATGAGGAGACAAATGTTCATGTCTGCCCGATGAGCGAGGATGAAATTGCTGATTACGTTGCGACAGGCGAGCCACTCGACAAGGCAGGTGCTTACGGAATTCAAGGGGCATTCTCTATTTACGTTTCCGGTATTGAGGGTGATTATTTTAACGTCGTTGGTCTCCCAGTCTCCCGTCTGTATCATGAGTTCTCAACCTTTATGAAGTCTCCACGCCCATGCGGTGCGTAACTTTTATGGACGTGGTACTCTGCCTACTTTGATAGAATGCGAAGAATCGAATCACAAAAAAGAACCGGTGTGTGAGCCGGTTCTTTTTTGTGTGAAAGTGTGTGAAAAAATGTGTGTAAAAATGTGAAAACTAACCAAGCCTTGGTGAAGCAATGCTGGTGTAGTACTGAAAATTTATCGCTTTTATGTGGAAAAGTCAATATAACCTGAACGAAAAGCAGAATTTATGAATGAAAAGCAAAAAATACAGAAGAAAGTTTATTGAAACTCATTTGGACGATGAAGCATCGCGTGTCTTTGTAAAACAGTAATCGCGCCAGGTCTGTTCAAGCCGTCTGGCATTTCGCATTGTGACTGGGACGGTTTTTCCATTTGACAAAAGGCAGCCATCTGGTGTAAAAGCTTTAATATCATCCATGTTGCATAGGACTCCGCGGCTGACAAGCAGAAAATGATTGTCATTTGCAAGCTGCTTTGAAAAAGTACCGAAGGATAAGCATGGATGATGAGTCTGTCCATCACGTTCCATAATCCATGTATAGTGCGAATCAGCCATAACACATACAATTTGTGAGGCTGGAATGCGCAGTTCAATTGCATTGACCGAGAAAGAAATGATGGTTTCCGGGGCAGGAAGCTGCAAAAAAGCATCCTCCAGACAAGTGAAAATGGAATCTTTCTGGTAAGGCTTTAAGATGTAATGAAAGGCATGAACACTGAAGGCATCCGGCATAAAATCAGCAGATGATGTCAGAAAAATCAAAATCACGCGGCTGTCTGTCTCTCGGATCTTCTGTGCTGTTTCGACACCGCTCATGCCACTCATGAAAATATCCATAAAAACAATGTCGTATTTATTCGGTGAGAAAGCTGACAAAAATTCATCTCCGCTTTTAAAACAATCTGATTCAAATGAAATCTGCTTTTCGCAGGTAAAATCACTGAGCAAAGATAAGAGTATCCCACGCTCAATATCCGAATCATCTACCAGTGCAATGCGCATATAGTATCCATACCTTTCTGTGGTTCACATATTTTAAGCTCATACTTTTTCATCGTTTAATATAATGGAAATACTACTTTTTTGCAACCGAAAACCGAACACAAAAATAAAAGAAAAACAATGGAAAAACGCAGAAAAAGTAACAAAAATGACCAAAAGCAAAAAAAAAGAGAACTCCACGTATGCGCATGCATCGCAGAGCTCTCTGATTATGTATCGCAACAATTGCTGCTTCGTAATTACTGTGGCTGCTTTCCAATGTAAGCTAAGATACCACCATCTACGTACAGAACGTGTCCATTTACGAAGTTAGAAGCATCAGAAGCCAGGAATACTGCCGGGCCTGCCAGGTCCTCAGCCTCTCCCCAACGAGCTGCTGGAGTCTTAGCGATGATGAACTGGTCAAATGGATGACGGGAGCCATCTGGCTGAATCTCACGAAGCGGAGCGGTCTGCGGAGTAGCGATGTAGCCAGGTCCGATACCGTTACACTGAATGTTGTACTCACCGTACTCAGAGCAGATGTTTCTGGTCAGCATCTTCAGACCACCCTTAGCTGCAGCATAAGCAGATACGGTCTCACGTCCAAGCTCAGACATCATGGAGCAGATGTTGATGATCTTTCCATGACCCTTCTTGATCATGCTCGGGATAACAGCCTTTGCTACGATAAACGGAGCGTTTAAGTCAACGTCGATAACCTGTCTGAACTGAGCAGCGGTCATCTCGCACATTGGGATTCTCTTGATGATACCAGCATTGTTTACGAGAATGTCGATAACACCAACCTCAGCCTCGATCTTAGCAACCAGCTCATTTACAGCATCCTCGTTTGTAACGTCACAAACATAACCGTGAGCCTTGATACCAGCCTCCTCGTAAGCTGCAAGTCCCTTGTCAACTAACTCCTGCTTAATATCGTTGAATACGATTGTAGCACCAGCTGCAGCCATACCCTTAGCGATCGCCATGCCGATACCGTAGGAAGCGCCAGTGACCAGCGCAATCTTACCTTCCAGAGAAAATGAAGACATATCCATGGTAAAAAAAACCTCCTTAAATTTTTTGACAGAACATACAAAAATATGTCTGCCTAGTTGTGTATAGTATACCATATCAAAACACCTCAGTCAACTGCGATACAGTTCGATATCTATGCATTTTTGATCTTAAGTTCACGTATCTTACAAACTGTAAGATTTTTTTTAGAGGAATATCTTTGCAAAATGATAAGTAGTATGGTAGTATGGGAGTGATCACCATAAGAATCGCCCCCTTGTGAATAATGATTTTGAGGATTGGAGATTGTGCATTGGAAGCAGAAAGAATATTGAGAATAAGAAAATAGAGGAGAACTGCATGAAAAAAAGAATGATGCTGTTTGCGGCAGGAACGGTGTTTTTTGCGGGTATGGCACAGAATGTTTTTGCAGAAGAGGAAACTGGCGGAATCAAAAAGATTGCGGATATGATTACAGAGGCACAGGAAATCGATGAGAGAACAATGATGTTTTCTGTGTCCATGTCGCTTGGAAGCACTGAGTTTTCAGCGGGAACAACGATCCGTATGACACCAGACAGTGCGTCTGTGGACATGCTGTACTTAAGTGCACCGAATGACGATGGAACATTTTTTGATTTTGTATCAGAGGATGTGCTTCGTATCTTTGGTACAAAGGCGTATCTAAATACTGGGCTGGTAGATGATATCGTCTCTGCATTGTCTGAGGAGGAACATATTGAGGAAGATGAGAATACCGCACAAGCGGTGGATTCATTGACGGAAGATTGGATTGGGTTGACAGGCGTGGAGGCGCAAAAAGAACCAGGTTACAGTGGATGGACACAGCTGTTTTCTGGCTTTGCGGCAGCACATGATGCAGGATCCTATAGGATCAATCTGGGCAATGAACAGATTTCACAAGTCCTTGAGCGGTTAGATGCACAGGCCGAGGAAGGAATGTTTGAGGGGGCACTTCCATTTGATCTAGATGCATTTCTTACACCGTATGTAGATGCTGTCCTAGAGGGAAGAAAAGAGGCAAAGTCGGATTCCGTATCCGATGTGGATAAAGAGCGAAATCAGCTGATTGATGAGATTAGCAGCGAAGCTTCTTCTTTTTTAGACGGTGAGACAGAGAGCCTTTCTACACAGTTTAATGATGCGGTTTCAAAGGGGTTAAATGCGAATGCGTCGATTTGTGTGGGAAAGGATGGCGCAGCAGGAACGTATGCGTTTGAGGTGACGATAGAGGCAGACATTCCCCAGACACTTCAAAAAGAGTGGGGAATGGAAGATTTAGAGCCACTAGTAGGTGAAACAGAAGGGCTGACATCCGAGGAGGACGAGCCAGATACGAAGAATGCGTTATTTAGCTTTGTTGTCAGTATTGAACCGTCAGAGGAATCGATCGAGATCGAGGAGCCACAGGATGGTGTTTTGTGGCTGACGGATTTGCTAAAGGAATGGGCAGCAGCGGGTTTGTTTGATGAATTGAATTAATAAAGCTATGTGAGAAAATGATTGGAGACGGGGAAAGCAGCACGGAAGTGCCATATTTCTCGTCTCCAATCGCTTGTTTTTCTCTTTTTATAAGGTTACGCCATTGGCTTCAAGCAGTTTTCTAGCAGATTCAACGGAGTCCACGCCGGTTGGATTTTTAACCGGAGCAAATGCCTTCTCACGTTCAACCTCAAACGGGCAGCAGCTATCCATCATGTGGATCATATCAAGAATCAGAGACTCGAACTTATAGCCGTTTGGTGTAGTTGGTTTAATCAGGTTGCCGTCACGGTCAATGTGTGGAATTTTCTTCTCAACGATATGTAACGGAAGACGCTTGCTTCTGATTTCGTCAAGACGATCCAAACGGAACATGTAGTTTAAGATAACACCGAAGTTGTACAGCAGATTTCCATTCGCATCCTTCAGATGGATCATATCGTCGGTCATCTCATAATATTCTACGATAGAAGGCTTGCCATCCTCAGTGCACAGAACACCAACACGCTCGTGTGGGTCGGCCTTTCTTACAACCATGCCGCCGCAGTCGCAACCAGAGTCGATAACCGCACCAACAAAGGCAGGGTCATTGATCTGCTGAAGCACGTTGTCAACAGCGAAAGCAGTCAGCCATTCAACGCCAGCTTCCTTCATTTGCTTGTCATAGCCATAGCGACAAAGAGAAGAGTACCAACCGCCATTTCCGTTTGGAGACAGAGACAGACGATCTGGAGCCTCCATCAAAAGCTTTCCGTCATAGTCTACGCTTGGGGCCATCTCCTGTTTGAAGAAATGAATGTACTCTGCATTGTAGCCAAAGTAGTTCTTTTCCTTTAAGAAAGCAGTCGTATCATCATAGTTTTTATCACTTGTCATGATGTAGAAAGGAACCCAGGCACCTGCTTTTTTAACAACCTTCATCAGGTTATTGATCAGGCACTCGAAGATATAGAGTTCTCTTGTCACACCGATGTTGTACATGCCCTTTGGCTTATCAAAGCCAAGACGGGTTCCCTGACCACCGGCAAGAAGAACAGCGGCAACCTTTCCCTCGCGGATGGCCTGTAAGCCAACTTCTTCAAGATGAGCGCGATTTGCGTTGATCTGGGACAATTCCATAGCGGATAATGGTGCGAATGTGCCGCGTGCATTTACGGTTTCATGAGTTTCCAAAACGTCAAGTAATGACCAATCAATGTTTTCAATCTGGGAGAGCAGGCTTTTTTGCTGCTCTGGGGTAAGTGTGTCATAAAAAGAGAGTAACTGTAACTGATTTTTTTCGGTTAATAATGTAATAGCTTCTTGCTTTGTCATAAAAGTTTCCGAACCTTTCTTTTTAAATTTAAAAAATTTGAGACGCATTTCAAAGCTGCCGGCGCCTAACGGCAGAATACAGGATAGATCCTGCGTATGTGTATCCTTACGATAACACAGAGTTTAAAAAAAGTAAAGGTGAATATTGTCCTAAGTTCGGGTACAATCGGATGAGGTAGGAATACTGACGAGGATTCTTTACAAAACCGTAAGAAAATTGAAATAGGATTTTTCTTGTAAATATGATATGATAAAAAAAATAAGTATTCATGTGATTCTGATGAGATGTGCTGATTCAGACGCTTCTGCTATCAAGAAAGTTTGAAAAGGTCTTGCCAAAATGTATAAAAATTTTGTATAATAGGATTCTGGGTGCATGAATAGAAATAGAAAGGAAAAAGGTGGATGTTTTACTACAAAAACAAAAACGATAAGAAAAAGCGCATCTTTGCGGGGGCAGTCGCAGTAATTATTGTATTAGCAATGGTTGCATCCATGGTGGTCTCTGCATTTGCAGATGAGTCAGCTCCGGTTCAGGCCAAATCTTACAACCTGACGCTCAATAAAAATACAACTGGTGTGTTTGGACGTGGCGTCAGCTATGAAGGCATCAGTCTCGAAGGAAAGACTTACGATGAGGCAGTGGCAGAAATTAATGAGTATGTCAATGCCCGTTTGAAAAGATACATGCAGTGGGATGTGCTAGGATATCAGTATGAGTATGATGGAAGCACTTTCTCTACTACGTGGACAAATCCAGAGGCAGTTGATCAGTTACAGGATCGCACATTAAAGGGAAATCTTGTAGAACAGTACAAGAAGCAAAAGGACCTGGACAACGCTCCAGTGGATCTGGATTTGCAATTTGCAGTTGATGAAAATGCGGTGAGAAGTACAGTTGCTGAATATACAGAGCATTTTTATCAGGAGCCAAAGAATGCTACGGTGACACGTGAGAATGGGCAGTTTATTGTAACGGAAGGTGTGACTGGTGTTTCTTTTGATACCGATGCGATTGCAAACGAGTTACTCGCACAAATTGAGGACTTTTCAACAGCCGATGCGATTCAGTACAGCTTCCCATTTACGGAAACTGCACCAGCATATGACAGTTCTAGTTTTAACTTTTCACCGAATCCGCTTGGAAGCTACACAACCAATCGTTTGGGTGATTCAGCGAGAACCCAAAATATCACTGTCTCAGCCAATAATCTGAATGGAAATGTGATTTATCCGGGTGAAACCGCTTCTACACTTAAAATGTTCCATGATGTTACAGCAGACAATGGCTATGTGATGGGTATTGGTTATGAGAAAGGAAAGAGTGTTCCGTCTATGGGTGGAGGAATCTGCCAGACCACGACGACGCTGTACAATGCTGTTATTCGCGCCGAGCTTACGGTTGTCTCGAGAAGATCTCATTCCATGATTGTAAGCTATGTACCACCGGCACTGGATGCAACTGTTGATTATCCGTCTGGTTTGGACTTTACTTTTACAAATTCCTTGAATTATCCAATTTACATTGAGTCTTATGTAAATGGCGATAGTGTAACGGTTAATATCTGGGGTGTGGAGGAACGTCCTGCAAATCGCACGATTGAATTTACAAGTACAAGAACGACTGATTTCACATGGAAAGATCCACTATATATTCAGACCGTGGATGATGTCAACTGCAAGGTAGGAGCAGTTAATGTAGCATATAAGCAGAAGACAACCGTTGACCCCCATCCTGGTTTTACGGCAAAGTCTTACAAGCATGTGTATATTGATGGGGTTGAGCAATCAGTAGAGGAAATGAATACATCTGTTTATGAAGCAGCCTCTGGTGAGTTGATTCATGCATCTGATTGTACGGTTCAGGCATCTTATCATGAGGTTCCAATTGGTTCTTCCTGGGCAACACTGCCAAATCTTGGCATTGCATTTACAATCGACACATACACACTGTCTGGTGAGCAGTGGCCATATTATCCAAACTAAAATATTGTATTTAAATTTTGCTTTCACACATGCGCCACTTAGTCAAGGGGCGCATGTTTCTACGTAAGAAGGAGTTTCAGAACATGAGATCATTGAAAACCATGGGAAAAAGAGCAGGAAAGATAGTGGCTGCAACGTTTCTATTGATTGGGACAGCAGGGGTAGTTTCCTATGCATCCGAGGCAGAGTCACAGACAGCAGCGACAGAAGCGCAAACCGTTCAGACCCAGACAACGCAGACAGAAACAAATCAGTCACAGGTATTTACATTATCGCTTAATACCAGCACAGTCGGCGTCTTTCCAAGGGGCGTCAGCTATGCAGGCATCAGTCTGGAGGGAAAGACGCTCGATGAGGGAAAAAGCGAGATTGCCGATTATATTACAGACCGTGAGACACGATATATGGCATGGAATATTCTGGGCAATGTATATGAATATAGTGCTGCTTCTTTTGGTGTGTCCTGCACAAACTCCGATATTGTAAGCCAGCTAGACGATCTAACGATGAGTGGCAATATCGTGGAGCAGTACAAAAAGCAGAAGGATCTCGATGTAAGTCCGGTTAATCTTGACCTACAGTTTTCAATGGATACGCAGACACTTCATGACACGGTAAGTCAGTATACGGCATCATTGTCGCGTAATGTCTCAAATGCAAGTGTAAAGCGTGAAAATGCTCAATTTGTCGTAACAGATGCGGTAAATGGTATCGCGTTTGACACAGAGGCAATCTACAATGAGTTGCTTGCACAGCTCAGCGATTATTCAACCGCCGATCCAATCAGTTATACATTCCCATATACAGAGACACCTGCGACGTATACGAGTGCCGATTTTGCATTTAGCGAACTGCCACTTGGAAGCTTCTATACAGATGGTCTTGGCGATGATAATAGACGCAATAATATCATACGTGCAGCACAGGGAATGAATGGTCGTGTCTTTTATCCGGGAGAAACCATCTCTGCGCTTGATTTATATGGTGCGGTTACAGTAGAGAACGGATATGCGGAGGCACCAGGCTATAATCAGGGAAAAGTCGAGATGGTAGTTGGTGGTGGTGTTTGTCAGGTAACGACAACACTTTACAATGCCGTGCTTCGCGCCGAGCTTGATGTGGCTTACCGTAAGAATCATTCTATGATGGTCAACTATGTGTATCCGGGTATGGATGCAATGGTAGCGCCTCAGGACAATGCCGATTTTAAGTTTGTGAATAGCTCCAATCATCCGATTTATATTGAGGCGTATGTTATCGGAGATCGTATTTGTATCAATATCTGGGGTATAGAAGAGCGTGCAGAGAATCGGTCGGTTCGGTTCCGCACGGAAATTCTTTCCATTTCATGGCCTTCCACGCTTTATAACATTGTGGTGAACGATCAGGAATGCCAGACAGGAGAGGTACGCGTTAACTATAAGCATAAGGTTGAGGTTGAGGTTCATCCAGCGGTGTCATGCGTATCCTACAAGCAAGTGTACATTGATGGGCAGCTGGTGGAGGAAAAAGAGCTAAACCGTGATACGTATAAAGAATCCCCAGGACTCATTTATCGTGCGTCCGATTGTAATGTAAGCGCATCGGTTCGTCCTGGAAATCCGGGTGAGTCGGTTGTATTTCCGTATATTGGTTGGACCATTGATCTCTCGATAACGACGCTTAGCGGTGCCGAATGGCCGTACTACGAGTAATGTACAAATGAAGTAGAAATAAAAGAATCGAAATAACGTATTGAAGAAAGCATCAAATGCAATACCCAATAAGGTATGAGGAAGGGCAAACGGAAACTATATGCGAACAGGAAGATATTCGTACAATGCACAGCAAAGAAGTATCAAAAGGCCAATTCAAAAGGTTCAGAAGCTGGCAGAGGGATTTGCACAAAATTATGATGGCGCGGTGATGAAACGAGCTGAAAATGTGGAAGAAAACAATCAACAAAGCAATCAACAAAGCAATCAACAAAGCAACAAAAATACGATTGTCTCCTCAGCAGTAATGGCAGTTCAGAAAAAGGAAGATATAGCGCTTGTATTTTACCGGGCATGCAATGTGATTTTTTCGCAGCACGGACAGCCACAGCTTATAAATGCATCTTTTGTATGGCAGGAAAACAGTGAGGAATCGCTTATGGCAGAGATGACGGCTCATCTTGCTGCATTGTGTAAATGTGAGGGCATTCAGCTGGGCGCGGTTACGGCGAGTGTCAGCAGCTTTGCGCAGAAAGGATTCGTGACGATTTTTGCAGTAGGAGAGGCCACTTTGCACACAGAGAAAACGGTGCCGGCAGGAAGTACGCTTTGCATGGCAGGCCATGCGGGACTCGCAGGAATCGGGTTATTGGCATCAGCTGGTGAGGAAGCACTCACAAAGCAGTATACACAGGGCTTTATCCGTCAGGCACAAAACTTTTTGACACAGCTTAGTCTGCGTCCGGTAAAGGAAGCATTGGCAGAGATGGATGCATGTATTTATCCAGTGCAGGAGGGCGGTGTGTTGACAGCACTTTGGAATTATGCAGATGGTGCAGGGGTTGGTCTTGACATTGATATGAGAAAGATTCCGATTCGCCAGGAGGCGGTTGAGATCAGTGAGTTTTATGGCATCAATCCCTATCAATTGATGGGTGATGGTGCTTGTCTGATCGCATCCACACAGCCAGAAAAGGTGTGCGCAGCGCTGGCACAGAAAGGAATTTCTTGTTGTATCATCGGACAGATTACGGGTGAGCACGCGCGTATTATCCGCAGAGATGATGAGGTGCGCTATCTGGACAAGCCAGCACAGGACGAGTTAAAACGAAGCGGACTTGACCAGAAACGATAACGCAAAAGATGCAAAAAGAGTAACAAAGACAAAAAACAGATAAACAAAAGGCAGATAAACAAAAGGCAGATAGAAAGGCAGAAGACAGACATGAATGTAGTATTACTGGAGCCGGAGATTCCGGCAAACACTGGAAATATCGGAAGAACCTGTGTCGCAACAGGAACCACCCTTCATCTGATCAAGCCACTTGGCTTTTCACTTGATGAGAAGGCATTAAAGCGCGCTGGACTAGATTACTGGCAGCATCTTGATGTGCGTGTTTATGAGAATTTTAATGATTTTCTGGAGAAAAATCCGGACGCGCCAAAGAAGCTGTATCTGGCAACAACAAAAGGACATCACGTATATAGTGATGCCCATTATGATGAGGATGCCTATCTGATGTTTGGAAAGGAGAGTGCCGGAATTCCAGAGGAGATTCTTCTTGACTATGAGGATCAGTGTTTCCGCATTCCGATGAATCCGCAGATTCGTTCCTTGAATTTGTCGAACTCAGTAGCAATCGTTGTGTATGAGGCACTTCGTCAGAATAATTTTGCAAGTATGCAGTTAAGCGGTGAGCTTCATCGTCTTCATTGGAATCATCCAAATGATTAAGAAGTAACATTAAGAAGTAACATTAAAAAATAACATCAAAAAATAACATCAAAAAACCAGTAGGCTATCGGGTCATCCCATTGGCACTGCTGGTTTTTTTATTACGTTTTAAGTAGGATTTCCTTTATTCGTCACTTTTTGCTGGCTTTGTCTGGAACTTGTAGCCAACACCCCATACGGTAGCGATGGACCAACTATTTTTTCCAGGAAGCTTTGCGCGCAGACGTTTGATATGGACGTCTACCGTTCGGGTATCGCCGACATACTCATACCCCCATACGTGATCAAGTAGCTGTTCTCTTGTGAAAACCTGATTCGGCGAGGAAGCAAGAAAATACAAAAGCTCCAATTCGCGCGGAGGCATCTCAATGGTAGCGCCGCGGTAGCTGACCGAATAATTGGTCAGGTTAATGACAAGACCAGGGAAGGTGATGCATTTAGTGGCAGAATCGTTCTCAGATGAGGACGGTGTACCAGATAGCGCAGAAAAGTCTGGCATATTAGAATGCGTGCGGCGCACGACTGCACGAATGCGGGCAATCAGCTCGCGCGAATCAAAATCCTTTTTCATAAAATCATCGCATCCAATCTCGAGTGAGAGCACGGTATCGACGATGTTCGCGTCGTTAGACAACATTATGATTGGTATATTGCATGCGTTGTGAAACTCACGACATAGATCCAGACTGTTTAGTGAGGTAATCTGACGGTCTAACAGCAGAATGTGTGGCTGAAAAGAAAGCAGATTTTTTCTCGCAGCTGTCCGGTTATCTACTGTGACTGTTTCGTAAGCATTTTCATTCAGGCAGGAGGTGAGTTTTTTGATCATTTCCTGATCCTGACTTACAATTAAGACACGAATAATATCGAATTCCTGATTAATCATATTTATTCCCCTCTTTTCCAATTATTTGAATGTAACAATGGTAACACCACTGTCGCCCTCGCCAAATTCCCCTAAATGGAAGGACTTTACATATTTGAGTTTTTTTAAGTGCTGATGCACACCGTTTCGAAGAGCGCCAGTGCCACGGCCGTGTACGACGCGGACCTTTTCAAGATGCGCCAGATAAGCATCGTCCAGATATTTGTCAAGCTCAGGGATCGCTTCATCGACGGTTTTTCCAATCAGATTGATCTCAGGAGAAACCGTGGCAGACTTGGACATGCGAATCTTTCCGCTTCCGTTGCCTTTTGCCTTGTGCATGGTAGGAACACCGTCACCAGAGATCGTTTGTTCGTCGATCAGTTCAAGGTCATTGATATTGACCTGAGAACGAAGAATACCCATTTGGACATACAGATCGCCTCTTGCGTTTGGCAGAGAGCTTACAATACCGCGCAGATTCAGGGAAAGTACCTTGACGGCATCGCCGAGCTTTAGCTTCTTTGCATCTAGCTTTTTGGACGGTGCGGCTTTTGGCTGTTTGATCTGGGCCTTAGCAGCAGTCTTGTCAAGTTTGGTGCGAAGTTTGGTGCGTTCCTCTTCAAGAAGGCGACTTACCTCACCGCCGTCCGTTTTCTTGTTGATGATACGGATCGTCTCATCGGCGTAATCCTTGGCATCCTGAAGCACCTTGCGGGCCTTTTCATTTGCATCCTGTAAGATCTTTGATTTTTGCTGTTCAAGTTTCTCTTTCTGCTGTTCAAGCTGCTTGCGAAGTGATTCCATCTCCGCTTTATAAGCAGCAATCTGCGCCTGATCCTTTTCCATCTGAACACGGGAGGCCTCCAAGTTCGAAATGACATCCTCAAAGCTTTCATCCTGGCTGTCGATATGCTTTTTCGCATCGTCAATGATAAACTCCGGAAGACCAAGCTTTCTGGAAATTGCAAATGCATTGCTCTTTCCAGGAATGCCGACAAGCAGACGGTAGGTCGGGCGAAGTGTTTCCACATCGAATTCACAGCTAGCGTTTTCTACGCCTGGTGTGGAGAGTGCAAATAGCTTTAACTCGCTGTAATGGGTTGTCGCCATCGTGCGAACCTTCATGTTATGAAGGAACGATAAAATCGCCATTGCTAGTGCAGCACCCTCGACTGGGTCCGTACCGGCACCAAGTTCATCAAACAAGACGAGTGAATCTTTGTCTGCCTTCTCCAAAAACTGAACGGTGTTTGTCATGTGGGAGGAGAAGGTACTTAAATTCTGTTCAATGCTTTGTTCATCACCGATATCGGCGTAAACTTCAGTAAAGAGGCTGAGCGTTGTACCCTCGGCAGCCGGAACGTGAAGACCGGCAAGTCCCATCAGTGTCAGAAGACCAACTGTCTTTAACGATACGGTTTTACCACCAGTGTTTGGTCCTGTTACGATCAACAAATCAAAATCTTCGCCAAGTGTCAGTGTGATCGGCACAACGCGGTGTGGGTCAAGCAGCGGATGACGCGCGTTTTTGAGGCGAATGATGCCATCTCGATTTAGTCTTGGTTCACAGCCACGATAGTGGCGAGAGAGAGCAGCCTTTGCAAAAATAAAGTCGAATTCGCTGATTAACTCCAAATCGAGTGTCAACTCATCCAAATGAGCACAGGTTTGATTGCTCAGATCGGCAAGAATCGCTTCGATTTCCTTCTGCTCACGAATCTCTAACTCGCGCAGCTCATTGTTTAACTTAACGACGCTTAATGGTTCAACAAAGATTGTGGAACCACTTGAGCTTTGGTCATGGACCATACCAGGCACGTTGGACTTATGCTCGGCCTTGACTGGGACACAGTAACGGCCGTTTCGCATTGTGATCACGCCGTCCTGCAGATACGTGCGAGAGTTCACAACAAGACTGTTTAACTGCGTACGGATCTTCTCGGCAGCGGTTTTCATTGCACGGCGCACCGAGCGAAGACCATTGCTTGCATCATCGGCGATCTCCTCCTCAGAAAGAATGCATCGGTCAATCTCTTTCGCAAGAGATACGACAGGCGCCAGCTCGCGAAACATGGCGTCGAGTGCATCATCCTCTTCACCCGGCTCATGGTCGCGTTTTCCATAGTCGCTTGCGCGAAGTGCCACGCGAAGCAGTGCGCTGACATTTAAAAGTTCGGTGATACTTAAGGATGAGCCAACCTTTAAACGAAGGAGGGAGTCGCGGATATCCTTCGCACCAGAGAAGGAGATGCTTCCTTTGCGAAGAACGCGCGCCAGTGCATCGCTTGTCTGTGCCTGCGCAGTTTTTATTTCCTGTAGGTTATCCATTGGAACCAGTTCGCGGCATTTCTTTTTTCCCATAGAAGTAGAAGCATATTCCTCGAGCTGGGCAATAATTTTTGTATATTCAAGTGTTGATAAAGCTTTTTGATTCATAAAAATAATTCCCCTTTAATAAAATCACAAAATACAATATAAATATTCGCTGATCCTGTTGTACAGGCAATCCTAGTATACTACATGAAAAAAAGAAAAACCATACATTTATTATTTTTTAAAAAAGTTTGCGTCAGAAAAAGCATTTACAAGCGTTGCGAAGTTGTTTATAATAAGGTAAAAGGGGGAAGATTTTCCTTTTTAAGAGTATCTATTTAAAGCGAGAGAGGTAGAAAGAGATGAAATATATTCAAGAGCTGCGTGAGGGAGAACGCCTGTCGCAGATTTTTTTCTGTAAAAATAAGACCATTGCCACCACAAAGGCAGGAAAGACCTATTATTCCCTGACGCTGCAGGATAAGACCGGTGTGCTTGACGGAAAGGTATGGGAGTTATCCGGTGCGATTGAGCATTTTGAAAATCTTGACTTTATCAAGATTGATGGTGATGTTACGTTATTTAATGGAAGCTTACAGCTAAATTGCCGTCGCATCCGCAAGGCAAAAGAGGGCGAGTATGATCAGAAGGATTACTTCCCGGTTTCTCAGAAGGACCCGGCTGTGATGTTCAAGGAGCTTCAAAGCTATATTCAGAAAGTAAAGGAGCCACATCTTCATGCGCTTCTTGTCAGCTTCTTCGATGATAAGGAATTTGCCAAGAACTTCTGCCAGCACTCCGCTGCAAAGTCCGTACACCATGGATTTATCGGTGGTCTTCTTGAGCATACGCTGTCTGTTACAAAGATTTGTGATTTCTTCTGCACCTTATACCCGATCATCAACCGTGACCTGCTGTTGACTGCAGCAATGTTCCACGATATCGGAAAGGTAAAGGAGCTGTCCGATTTCCCAGAGAACGATTACACCGATGATGGTCAGCTGCTTGGTCATATCGTAATGGGTGTTGAGATGATTGGAAGTCACATCCGCGAGATTCCAGGCTTCCCGCCAGCACTCGCATCGGAGTTAAAGCACTGCATTCTTGCTCATCACGGTGAGTTTGAGTATGGTTCACCGAAAAAGCCTGCTATCATTGAGGCAGCAGCGCTTAACTTTGCAGATAATGCAGATGCAAAGCTTGAGATTATGAAGGAACAGCTCGAGAATGCGACACCGGGCGAGTGGCTTGGCTTTAACCGCCTGATGGATAGCAATATTAAGAAGACCGTATTACAGTAACGAATTACAGTAACGAATTACAGAAAATAAAAAAGGTACGGTTTGTGAGACAAAAAGTAACAAAGAATAGAACCGGAGTTGGAGACGTATGGAAGTGAAGAAAAATCAGGACTACATTGTAACAATCGAAGATTTAAGCGTGGAAGGTGAAGGCATCGGTAAGATAAGCGAGGGCGAGGAAACTGAATTTCCTTTGTTTATCAAGGATACGGTAATCGGAGATGTTGCAAAGGTCCGTGTCATTAAGGTCAAAAAGAAGTATGGCTATGGACGCCTGATGGAAATCATCACGCCATCGCCAAAGCGTGTACAGCCGCCGTGCCCGGTTGCACGTCAGTGCGGAGGCTGCACGCTCCAGTGCATGACCTATGACGAGCAGCTGGAATTTAAGCGCCGCAAGGTGGAGAACAATCTGCGCCGAATCGGCGGATTAAAGGATATCGAGGTGCCAATGACACTCGGCATGAAAGAACCGTGGCGCTATCGCAATAAGGCACAGGTGCCGTTTGGCTTAGACAAAGGACGCATCTGCGCTGGATTTTACGCAGGCCGCACGCACACGATCATTGACAGCGAGGATTGTTTAATCGCGCCTGAAATCAATCAGACCATTATAAAAGAGATCAAGTCATTCATGGAGGAGTATCATATCGCACCGTATGACGAGGAGGCTGGCATTGGCATTGTGCGCCATGCGCTGATTCGTGTGGGCTTTCATACGGGTCAGATTCTTGTCTGTCTTGTCATCAATGCGGATAACCTGCCGCATGCAGATGCACTTTGCGAGCGCTTGCAGCGCATTCCGGGTATGACTTCGATCTGCTTGAATATCAATAAGAAAAAGACAAATGTCATTCTTGGAGAAAAAGTTGTAAATCTATTCGGACCAGGCTATTTGGAAGATAAGATTGGTGAGGTCACCTTCCAGATTTCTCCGCAGAGCTTCTTCCAAGTCAATCCGTCTCAGACAGAAGTTCTCTACGGCAAGGCACTCGAGTTTGCTGGTCTTACCGGAAAAGAGACTGTGTGGGATCTGTACTGTGGCATCGGAACCATTTCCCTCTTTTTGGCGCGCAGTGCAAAGAAGGTGTACGGAGTCGAGATCATTCCAGCGGCCATTGACGATGCGCGCGGAAATGCAGCGCGAAATGGTCTCGACAATACCGAGTTTTTTGTTGGAAAGGCAGAGGAGGTGCTCCCAGAGTGGTATGAAAAGCGCGGAAGCGACGAGGAACGCCATGCCGATGTCATTGTCGTAGATCCGCCGCGAAAGGGATGCGACAGCGCACTTCTTGACACCATCACCGCCATGCATCCAGACCGCATCGTGTATGTCAGCTGTGACAGCGCGACACTTGCCAGAGATTTAAAGTATCTGACCGAGAAGGTGTGCGGTGAGGACAATAAGGCCGAAGAAAGTAATGGCAAATGCGGCGAGTACCGTTATCGCGTCGAAAAGGTGCAGCCGGTTGATATGTTCCCTTGGAGTGCACATGTAGAGTGCGTGACACTGCTCCAAAGGAAAAATACCTGAAACTCCTTGAG